>NZ_MKVV01000047.1:28744-115090 GCF_001899645.1 Pseudonocardia sp. 73-21
GTGTGGTTGCGGTGCGAACAGCCGCGTGCCCTCCCACTCCGACGGCAACCAGTACGCGGCGCCGGTACGCCGGGCGTAGGTGGCGCCGTAGGCGTACTGCAGGAGACGGTTACCGAACCGGCCCTGCCAGCGCAGCTGAAGGAGGGTGTCGCTCACGCCGGCTGGTCCCACCCCTCGTGCATGTCACGGAATGCCCGACACAGCGAGCGCGGACGCTAGCGGATCGTGGCATGCCTGGCTAGCGTCTGCGACCACCGAAGGTCGGATCCGGTGCGCCCGAGAGGATCTGTCGTGGCTCCGTTGGAACGCTGGTACAACACCATCGTCGCCGCCCCTCCCCGACTCGGAGCGTGGCTCGACGATCGCCGACCCGCGCTGCGTGACCCGTGGGGTGGCCCGCTCAACGGGCAACCGAAGCGGCAGCAGATCGTCCGGGACCTGCACGCGGCGATCGGGTTCGAGCACGTCGTCGAGACGGGCACCAACCGCGGGTCCAGCACCGCGTTCTTCGCCGTGGTCTGCGGAGTCCCGGTTTCCACCGTAGAGCTCATCCCCCGGATGGCCGCCTACTGCCGACGTCGCTTGGCCGTCCACGCAGAGGTGGCAGTCACCTGCGGGGACTCCCGCCGTTTCCTCCGGGACCTGGCCGCCCGGCCGCAGGCGCGGCAGGAGACGACGCTGTTCTACCTCGACGCCCACGGCGACGACGACCTGCCGCTGGCCGAGGAACTGGAGATCATCGCCGAGAGCTGGGACAACGCCGTAGTCATGATCGACGACTTCGAAGTCCCCACGGATCCCGGGTACGGCTACGACAACCACGGCCCGGGCAAGGCACTGACCCTCGCCTATCTGCCCCGGCTGCCAGGGTGGCGGATCTTCTTCCCGGCCGCGAGTGCCGCGGAGGAGGCGGGCGCCCGGCGGGGTTGCGTCGTACTCGCTTCCCCCTCGCTGGGCGGCGTCGTCGAGACCGTTCCCTCGCTGGTCCGCGGCCCGGACGATCGCAGGGCCGCCCCGGCAGGCGAGGTCGCCGTCACCTACGACAACTCGAACTCCGATGGCGTCGGGTCGCAGCTGCAGCGAATCTTCGGGTTATGGGCCCTCTCGCGCGGCCTCGGCATCAGGTACGTGCACACGCCGCTCGGCCGTGTCGGCTACCAGGGCCTCATGCCGCTGCTTGAGGGGTCCCTGGAACCCGACTTCGTCGACCGGTTCAACGCGTTCTTCACGCTGCCCTCCGACGAATTCGACCGGGAGCGCTGCGAGGTCGTCACGATCCATGGCCCGACGCCCCACGACATCGAGCAGCTGCGGGAACGGGCCGCCGCGACCGGACGGCCGGTGCTGGTGTCGGCATGCCATCCCTTCGGCTACACCGACCACGTGCCGGAGGCCTGCTCCCGCATCCGCGTCGTCAGCCCCTACCGCCATCACCGCCCCACCGGGCCGATTCGCGTGTGCGTACACCTGCGGCGCGGCGACAACAGCTTCACCGGCCGCCCCGACCGTGACGAGCGCCTGCAGCCCAACGCCTACTACCTGCAGGTCCTCGCCACGCTGACCGACGAGCTGGCCAAGCAGGGCCTGCCGTTCCTGATCCGCATCCACACCGAGGTGCCACCGCACGCAGTCACCCTGCAACCCGGCGCTGAGGGCATCTACTTCCGCCTCGACGAACCGGGCACTGTGGACCCGGCCGAGATCGCGCTCGAGGAGTTCGCGGCGGTGCCGAACGTCGAGGTCGTGGCCAACGTCGACCCGAAAGAGGTGCTCGACGACTTCGCCACCGCCGACATCCTGGTGCTGTCGCGGTCCTCACTTGGCTACTTCGCCGGCCAGCTCAACCCGCATGGCGTGATCGTCTACTCCGAATGGTGGCACCCGCCGCTGCCGGGCTGGCTGGTCGCGACCCAGGACGGTGGCCTGGACCGCGTCGCGCTCGCTGCTCGGCTGGCGCAGCTGGCGCGAGGCCGCAGGAGGATCCGGCGCGCCGATGCTAGCGTGCGCGTGGTGAACCAGGAGCTTCGCGACCGCGGTTACGTCGCCTGCAAAGGCCTGCTCGATCCATCGCTCGCACGGGTGCTCTGGACGACGCTGCTGCTCAACCAGTGGCGCGGTGAGGCCTTCCGCGACAACCACGTCCCGACCGCTGCCAGCGTCGCCGGGTCGGCGACGACCGACGCGCTACTGCTGGACCTGCGGCCGCGGATCGAGGAGATTTCCGGCTGCCACCTCGTGCCCACCTACAGCTACGCCCGCCTCTACTTCCGCGGCGACGGCCTGATCCGCCACCGTGACCGCCAGGCCTGCGAGATCAGCGTCTCCATCCATCTCGGCAGAGTCGGCGGCGACGGCAGCCTCTGCTTCGGCGCCGACGACCGCGTCGACATGGACGAGGGCGACGGCGCGGTCTACCTCGGCTGCGCCACCGACCACTGGCGGGCACCGTTCGCCGGCTACACGATGGGCCAGGTCTTCCTGCACTACGTCGACCGGGACGGTCCCTATGCCCAGCAAGCCTTCGACGGGCGCCCCGAACGCTTCCCCACATCGCTCGTCACCGACCTGACCGGCCCCGCGCACACGGCACCCGCACGACCGTGACCGACGCCCGGCGGCTGTTCTTCCCCGGCTACTACTCCGGGTACAGCAACAACAGGATGTCGCTGGACATCGCCGTCGTGCTGGCCCACCTCACCGGCCGCGTGCTGGTGCCCTACCGCTTCCGCATGCCGCGCCGGCACCCGATCGATCCCGACGACGACCGGGTTCTCGCGCCGATGGTGGTTCCGGACCTGTTCGACCTGCCCGTCACGTCGTCCGACGAGCACCTGCTCAAGACCTGGGTCTCCGTACCCGACGTCGCCCGTTGGGACTGGGAGCCGATCTACGAGTCCGTAATCTGCGTCGGCCCCGTTCCACCCCGCGACGATGCCCAGTTCGCCGCGTTCCGCAACGGGCGCAGCCACGTCCACACGATCGGATCCATCGCGACCGATGACCGAGACCTCCACATCACCACGGAGGCCCTCGGCAACTACTCGACGTCCTTCTACCTCGAAGACGAGCGCCGCCACGAGGTCGCCGACCTGATGCGGCAAGTCCGTCCGAAGCAGGCCTACCGCGACGCCGCCGATCGGATCACCGCCGGACTCGGCACCTACAACGCCATCCACCTGCGCCGCGGCGACTTCCTGACCAACGAGCTCTCCCGACGCGGCATCTCCCGCGCCGCAACAACCCACGGGTGGGAGGTCGTGGGCAACCTCGCCGCCCACATGAACCGCGACACACCACTGGTGATCTGCACCGATGGCACGGCCGGCGAGGAGATCTTCGGCCCGATCCAGCGTCACTTCCGCCACTCGGTCTTCCTCGACCAGCACCTGCGCGAGGACGCCGCGGCCCGCGACTGCGTGCGTAGCCTCCCGCAGCGCGGCGAGGCGGTCGACGCGCTGCTCACCCAACTCGTCGCCACCAAGGCCCACACGTTTGCCGGCACCTTCTTCAGCACCTTCACCGGCTTGATCCACCGCATGCGGGGCTTCGTCGACCCGCACGCCGAGGCCCTCTACTGCTACGACGACTTCCAGTCGCCACTCGTCCGATTCGACCACGGCGCTTTCCTACCCGTCGACGACGGACCCTTCACCTGGAACCAGGTGCGTTACCCCGTCTCGCCCGACGCCTACTCCTGGATGCGCGAATGGCCCGAGGCGTGGCGGCCGGAACAGCTGGCCGCCGGCGTCGCGCCCTGTCCCGACGCGACGCTGAACCTGCCCGCTGACAGCGCGAGCCTGCACGGACGAGCACTGCGCTGCGTCGAGGACATCGACGGCCAGCCGGTGCTCATCGACTGGACCGACCCAGCCGATCACCCGTCCTGGGACATAGACGTCGAGGACCGCGAACACTACGAGGTCGAAATCCGATACGCATGCCCCCGAGAATCAGCCGGGAGCGCCTACACCGTCGGCTCCGGCCGAGGTGACGACCTGCTCGCGACCGTGCACGACACCGGCGCCTGGACCAGCTCGTCACCATGGCTTCCGCTGGGGCGGATCGCACTCCCGCCCGGTTCCACGACCTTGTCCGTGCGGGCACACGACCTGCGCGGGCTGGCGGTCATGAACCTCTGCGGTCTGCGGCTACGGCCGGTGGCCTGAGCCGCCGGCCACAGCCACACAGTCCGGAGTCCCCGCTGACCCGATCGCGCCCAGCCGATCACCCCAGGTCCAGCCAGCTGTGACACGCCCACACGACGACGATCGCTCCGTTCGATCGAAACGCAGGGCGCCGCTCGGCAGATACCTCATAGGCACTGGTAGATCGTGGGTGGGGCGGGTGGGGTTCGAACCCACGACCTGACGGGTTATGAGTCCGCTGCTCTGACCAGCTGAGCTACCGCCCCGGGCCAGACGGAGCCTACCGGCGACCGGGTTCAGTCCTCCAGCGGCTCGATGACGGCCGGGCCGTGCGGTGGCAGGCCCGACATCCAGAGTGCCTCCGGGTCATCCTCCACCAGCCACGACGGGCGGCGGTGTTCGGTGTCCTGGCCGCGGCCGCCCGCACCGCCCATCGGCATGAGCGGGGTGTGGCCGTTCGTAGTCCGGGACGACGAGCCGGTGGCTGACGGGCTCGGTTCCCCTGTCCCCGGCGTCGAGGGTCGTCCCGATACGGAACGGGGTTCCGTCACCCCGCCTGCCTTCGGCTCCGGGGCGCCTGCGGCCGAGCGGCCCGCGAGGTCACCGGACCCCGCCCCGGGGAGAGACGAGCCGGGAAACGAGGTGCCGGGACGCGATGTCCAGGGTTGGCCCGGCACCCAGCCGGAACGGCCCGCTTCCGCGTCGGTGGGGTTCGGGGTGAGACGGGTGGCGGGCAACGGTCCGCCGACCCGTGGGGCGCTGGGTGGTGTTCGCCCGGCCGGGGTGCCACCGGGCAGGGACGGTGCCGCCGCGCTGGGGGTCGGGATGGCGCTGCCCGGTTTCACGGTGGATCCGCCCGGGGTGGCTGCACCACCGCTGCGACCTCCCGTTCCGGCCGGGGCGGGTAGCAGGGTCGAGCCGGAGGCTGATGGCGCATCGACGTTCGGTGGAACGGTCACCGACCCGCCTGCGCCACCGGACGGCGGCACGACGGATGCAAGGCCCCCTGGGCCAGCGCCGGTGGTAGATGCGCCGGTCCCGCCGGCGGCTCCCGCCGGTGTGACGGCATGCGCGCCGGAGCGGAGCGAGCCGCCTCCCCAACCCGGGGCCTGTGGCTGGGCACCCACGGACACGTCCGGTGCGGCGATCTGCGGCGGGTCGAAGCCCTGGAAGATGTAGGTGAGGTTGTGGTTGGAGTTGTTCTGGTAGAGGTGCGCGCCTTCGACGGCGACGGTGTGGGCCTGCTCGGCGACGACCCCGACCTGGGGGTTGGGGGGCGAGACACCACCCTTGCCGGCCGGCGGCAGATCCGGGACGGGCGTGGCGGCCGCGTCCGCCGCGGCCTGCATGTCGGTGCGGGCGCGGGCGAAGTAGGCCGCCTGCTCCTGCAGCGCGTAGGTGGCGAGGCGGGCGTGCTCGGCGCCCACCTCCCCCGCCGAGACGACCTTGAGCACGTGCTGGCGGGCGGCGTCGGCCGCCTGGCCCTGCTGGGCGTGCTGGCTCTTGACCAGGACGGCCCGAAGGTCCCCGACGGCCTTGTCGAGGGTCTCCGCCAGCGAGCTGTAGACCTGGGACGTGGTCTGGAGGCTGTCGGAGCCCGGGCCCAGCACGATCGGATCGTGCAGGTCAGGGAGCGCGTAGCTCTCGAAGGGGACGTTGGTGCCCGGGTAGGTCTCCGACATCGCGTACTCCCTCAGCGCAGGGGTGGCAGGTTGGACAAGATCATTTCGGCCATGCGGCGGGACGGCGCGCATGCATCCGCCCGGGGACGGCCTGCGGTATCCGCTTCGACAGCCACGCCCTGGTAGTCCGCGATTCCGACATAAATCGAGCAGAATGCGCCGCCCGCGTCGGCGCGAACAGCGGGGTGGCCAGCCACCTCTAGCGGTGTGAACGTTGCCGTCGTGCCGCGAAGCAGATAGATGCCGTCAAGTGCCGGCAGGGTTGGACGAGTGCTCAGCTGAATACCACCGACATTGCCGGGGTCATTTGTGTACTTCCACGAGCAGTTGTCGGTGACACCGACGGTCTTGGCTTCGGCGGTGGCGGGATCAAGGTCGAGCTCAGTGAGCTGGGTCGGCGTGAGGAGCTCACACGCCTTGAATCCGCGCGCGTCGAGAGGCATCTGCACTGGCGGAGCCAAGCGAGGTGGCAGCTTCGCCTCGGATGACGGCGCTGACGAGGCCGGCGCCGGAGCCGGAGACCCCGACACCGACGTTGCACACCCGGCTGCGACCAGAACTCCACCCGCGACGGCGGCGATCCGCCGCTTCGCATTCACGTAAGCCTGCTGTTGCTCTGCTCGACGGCGGGGTACGCGTCCACCTGTCGCTGAAGGGCATCCCGAGTGGCCTCGATCTGAGCCGCCCAGGCCCGGACGTAGGTTAACGCACGCTCTCCCATGACCGCGCCTTGCCGCGCAGCGTTTGTGCTGACCACGTCATACCCAGGAGGGTCGAAGTAGAACTGCTGCGACGAGATGACCGACCGCCTCACGTCGGCCGCGATCCGACTCAACTCCGCGATGCACTCCTGCGCCCGCTCCGGATCGACGACGTAGCCCCCGGCCGCCCCCACGGCCCCGGACTCCTCGATGCTCGCCATCCACAACCGCCACTGGGCGCCCATGATGTCGCCCTGACGATCACCCTCATCAGCCCCCGGAAGCTCCACGCCGACCATCGTGACAGGCCGGCATGGAGCTTCGTGGCGTTTCGGAGAAATCAGGCGGTCATGGCATGGACCCGCTTGCGCGTGTCCTTGGCCAGCCCCTCCGCCTGCTGCGCGACCTCGGAACCGACGACAGCGGCCCGCTCGGCCACGTCGTGCCCGAGCTTCGCGGCCTGGGTGGTGACCTGGTCGATCACGCCGGGGGCCTTCTTCTCGAACTCCGACCACTTCTTCTCGGCCGTCTTCTGCAGCTTCGCCCCACGCTTCGCGGCCCGCTTCTGCAGCTCCGCGGCACGCTTCTCGGTGACCTTCTGCAGCTCGGCGGTGCGCTTCTCGGCCACCTTCTGGAACTCGCCGCCGCGCTTCTCCGCCACCTTCTGCAGGGCGGCGGCGCGCTTGGACGCCACCTTCTGCAGTTTGGCCTGGCGCTTCTGCACCTTCTTGTTCACCTTCGCGGCGCGCTCGGAGAGATCGCCGGAGACGTCGGAGGCCCGGCTCGCGAACTCCGTGCCCGCCTTCGAGGCGCGGTCCGACAGCGCCGCTCCGACGCCGGGGGCCATGCCGACGAGGCCCGCCGCGACACCGCTCACGGCGCCGCCTGCGTCGCTCGCGACCCCGGCGACCCTGGTGCCGACGTCCGACAGCGTGCCCGTGGCGTCGGAGGTGTGGCCGGTGAGGCTCGAGACGGCGTTGGAGATCGACTCGGCCTGCTCCGAAACGGCGGCCGACGCGAGCCGGGCCGCACGCTTGCCGCGCCAGCCGAGGGACGGCTTGCCCGCGGTGTCGGAGGCCGCGATCAGCAGGCCGCCGAGGAGGCCGACGTTCTTGAAGAAGTGGACCTGCTGCTGGGCCTTGACCTCCGGGTCGGACTCCTCCCAGAAGCGGTGCCCGGCCAGCGTGGTCGGGATCAGGGACGCCGCGAGCGCGGTGGACGCCACCCGCGGGAACTTGCCGATCGCCAGCAGCGACCCGGCCGCGATCTTCACGCCGGCGTCGACCTTGACGAGCATGACGTCGGTGGGACGCTGTTCGATCGGGGCGGCGTCGACGACCTTGTCGACGGCGGGCGCCATGGCGTCGAGAACCGGCTTGGCCGCCTGCGCGTGTCCCTCGGGGGACCGCAGCGCATTGATACCACCGGTGATGAAAACGGCCGCCAACATGGGGCGGGCAACTCGTCGCAACAGCATGCTTCACGGTACCCATGAGGCCCCGGTGACAAACGCGGTGTGACCCGAAGCGGGGATGAGATCATGCGTTCGTGACGAGCAGGAGCCTGGCCATCGGGCTGGACATCGGCGGTACGAAGATCGCGGGGGCGGTGGTCGACGGGACCGGCGCCGTGCTCACGGAGATCACGGAGCCGACGCCGGAGGAGTCCGACGCCGGTTCCGTGACCGCCGTTCTCGTCGACATGATCGGACGGCTGCGGGCCGCGCACGAGGTCGTCACCATCGGGGTCGGTGCCGCCGGGATCGTCGAGTGGCCGGTCGGCACGACGCTGTGGGCCCCCAACAACGCCTACCGCGACTGGCCCGTGCGCGAGCACCTCGAGAAGATCACGGACCTGCCCGTCGTGGTCGACAACGACGCCAACGTCGCCGCCCTCGCCGAGGCCCGTCTGGGCGAGCCCTATCCGAACATGGTGCTGGTCACCGTGGGTACCGGCATCGGCGGCGGCCTCGTGATGAACGGCGAGATCTACCGCGGCCCCACCGGTCGCGGCGCCGAGCTGGGCCACATCATCCTCAACCCCGACGGCCCGCGCTGCGGCTGCGGCAACCACGGCTGCTTCGAGGCGTACGCGTCGGGCACGGCGCTGACCCGGATGGGCCGCGACGCCGCCGACGACGACCCCGATGGCCTCATCGCGCGGTTGGGTGCGGGCGATGTCACGGGTCGCACGGTGGTCGAGGCCGTCGAGCAGGGCGACGAGACCGCCAAGGCCCTGTTCGCGCGGTTGGGTCGGTGGCTCGGCGTCGGGATCGCGTCACTCGCCAACATCTTCGAGGTCGACGCCGTGGTCGTCGGCGGTGGGCTCGTCGAGACCGGTGACCTGCTGCTGGCGCCCGCCCGGGCCGCGGCGCGCGAGTACGCCTACGCCCCGACGGCCCGCGGCATCCCGCCGATCGTGCCCGCGACGTTCGGCGGGGACGCCGGCAAGATCGGCGCGGCCCTCCTGGCCCTCGACCACATCTGATCCCACCCGGCGGGTTCGCCATCCGGCGCCCGAGGTGTCGTGATCCCGCCGGACGACCCGTCGACAGGATCGCGAACTCACGCGGCGGAATCGCGAACTCGCCGCGTGGGATGGCGAACTCGCACGCCGGGACCCCGACTCGCGCGCACGCAGACCCCGACTCGCGCACGTCCTCACCGCGACTCGCGCGCACCTCGAGCCCGACTCGCGGGGCCGGGCGGGGGCGGTGCGCCCGGTAGGGTGAGGGACGTGTCACTCGTTCTCGGGCCTGTCCTGCGTCACGTCGGCGAGACCACCGCGCAGGTGTGGGTGCAGACCGAGGCAGCCGGGTCCGTCACGGTCCTGGGGTGCACGGCCCGCACCTTCGAGGTCGCCGGCCACCACTACGCACTCGTTCCCGTCACGGGGCTGGAGCCCGACTCCGTCACCCCCTACGACGTGCGGTTCGACGGCGAGCAGGTGTGGCCGCTCCCGGCGAGCCCGTTCCCGGGCTGCCTGATCCGCACCCGCGGGCCGAAGGCCGGCGAGCACACGCGGATGATCTTCGGGTCGTGCCGCTACCCCAAGGTCGCCGACCCGAAGCTGTCCCGCGAGCTCGGCCTGGACGCGCTCGACGTCTACGCCGCGCGGATGGTCCACCGGCCCGTCGACGAGTGGCCCGACGCGCTGCTGCTGCTGGGCGACCAGGTCTACGCCGACGAGCTGACGCCGCAGAACCGCCGCCGCATCGCCGGGCGGCGCGGCCGGCACCCGGACTGGCCCGACGACGAGATCGTCGGCTTCGACGAGTACGTCGGCCTCTACGACGACTCGTGGAAGGACCCGGAGGTGCGCTGGCTGATGTCGAGCGTGCCCACCGCGATGATCTTCGACGACCACGACGTGCGCGACGACTGGAACACCTCCGCCGCCTGGCGCGCCGAGATGAACGAGACCACCTGGTGGCGCACGCGCATCCGGTCGGCGCTCGCGTCGTACTGGGTCTACCAGCACATCGGCAACCTCTCCCCCGACGAGCTCGCCGCCGATCCCGACTACCGCAAGGTCGTCGAGCACGAGGGCGACACGTGGCCGCTGCTGCAGGAGATCGCCGACCGCGCCGACGCCGAGACCGACGGTGCGAAGGGCGTGCGGTTCAGCTTCCGGTGGGACATCGGCCGCAACCGGCTGCTGATGATCGACTCCCGCAACGGCCGCATCCTCGACGGCGACGAGCACCTGATGCTGGGCGACCCGGAGTTCCGCTGGCTCGAGGAGCAGACCGCCGCGCCCGGCGCGATCGACCACCTCGTCCTCGGCACGTCCGTGCCCTGGCTGCTGCCGCACGCGATCGGCGACCTGGAGACGGTCAACGAGATCGCCGCGGCCAAGCCGGGCCGCGCGGGGAAGCTCGGCGAGTCGGTCCGGCAGATCGCCGACCTCGAGCACTGGTCCGCGTTCCGGGTGTCGTTCGACCGGCTCGCCGCCATGATCGAACGGGCCGCCGGGAGCGGGCTCGCCACCGTCAACGTCCTGTCCGGGGACGTCCACCACAGCTACGCCGCCCGCGCGGAGATGTCCGGGGACGCCGCCGTCCACCAGCTCACCTGCTCCCCCGTGCACAACAAGATGGACTGGTACGTGAAACCCGGGTTCCGGCTGGCCTGGTCGCGCGGGGCCAAGCGGTTCGCCGAGCGCTGGTCGCTGCGCGCCGGCGCCCCGCCCAAGCCCGTCACGTGGAAGAGGCTCGCCGGACCGCTGTTCGGCAACACCATCGCCACCCTCGACCTCGACGGACGCACCGCGCAGGTGTTCTTCGAGCAGCCCGTGTCCTCGGCCGCGCTGGTCGAGAAGGAGCGCCTGGAGCTGACATCACGGCGGACCACGATCACGGCCCCCGTCCCTGCCGCCCCACCGGTCGAGGAGAACTCGGCATCATGAACGACCTCGGCCCCATCGCCGGACAGACCGTCGTCCTGCGGCCCAGCAGCGCCGCGCACGTGCCGCAGTTCATGGAGATCCTCGGCCACCCGGACATCGCCAAGTGGTGGGGCGGCTACGACCTGGAGCGCGTCCGGCGCGAGCTGCTCGGCCCGCAGGGCTACGCGATCGAGTTGGCCGGCGAGGTGGTCGGGCTGATCATCTACCGCGAGGAGCTCGACCCCGACCACCGCCACGCCGCGATGGACCTCGCCCTGCACCCCGACCAGCAGGCCCAGGGCCTGGGCTGCGACGCGATGCGCGCGATGGCCCGGTTCCTGTTCCGCACCCGCGGCCACCACCGCGTGGTGATCGACCCGGCCGCGCACAACGAGCGGGCCATCCGCAGCTGCGGCCGCGCCGGGTTCCGGCCGGTGGGCATCATGCGCCGCTACGAGCGCTCCGCCGACGGCCAGTGGCACGACGGGCTGCTCATGGACCTGCTGGTCGAGGACCTGCGCTGACCCGCGCCTCGTCGGCGTGCGCGGCCGGCCCGCGCACGATGAGGTCCAGACCGAACGCGAAGCGTCGTCGCTGTCACCCTGGGTGAGCACGGGCCCGAGCGCGGCCGTCACCGGGAACCGGTCGGCGGGCAGCTGCGCGAAGTACCGGAACACCCGGGCGTAGTACTCACCGGGATCGCCGCCGTCGCGCTGCAGGTCGACGTGCTCCGCGGTCTCGATGGCGGTGGCCGGGGCGCTGCCGATGGTCGGCTCCGCGTCCGGGGTGCTCAACGCCGACCCGCAGCTCGGCGGAGCGGCGGCCATCGCGGTGCCGGGCACCGCGTTCTTCCAGCTCGTCGACGCCGGCGACCCGCTGGGCGCATCCGAGGCGGTGCTCCGGACGACGTGCGGGCTGGTCCTG
Organism: Pseudonocardia sp. 73-21; assembly: GCF_001899645.1. GTDB lineage: Bacteria > Actinomycetota > Actinomycetes > Mycobacteriales > Pseudonocardiaceae > Pseudonocardia. Next base: position 40,583 of record NZ_MKVV01000047.1, read on the forward strand.
CTGACGGCGGCGCCGGCCTTCCTGCTCCCCCGCCGCGCCCGCCCCGCGGACGCGGCGGAGACGGTCGCTCAGTAGCCGGTGCGCTCCAGCCACTGCGTCCAGGTCTTCTCGTCGCCGAGGACCTGGACGTCGTGCGTGCGGCGCACCGCGGCCAGCAGGAGCTCCACAGCCGTGCCGCGCACGGCGGCGTCGCCCTTGCCGTGGCCGTGCTCCCAGGTGACGTGATCGGCCGCGCCCCGGATCATCCACTCGCCGCCCGCCCCGGCGTCGGTGGCGTGCAGGTGCAGCGTGGCGCCGGCGTCGAGGACGGACGGGCGGGCCGTCACGAGATCCAACCACTCCGACAGCCCGTCGGCGGCCAGCTCGGGGGTCAGGTCGACCGGCACGCCCAGGGCGAGAGCGGCGTCGGCCCGGTGCACCGTCTCCTCGTGCAGGCGCCGCCGGATCCACCACGAGGCGGGCTTCGGACCGGTGAACGTCCAGATCGGGACGTCGGCGCCGGTGGCCGTCACCGCGTCGATCACATCGGCGGCGCACTCGTGCAGCCACTCCACGACGTCCCCGAGCGGCTTCCCACCCGCGACGGTGCGGGGATCGGCGGCCTGCGTGGCCCGCTCGCGCACCATCGTGGCCGCCCACCGGTGCCCCCGCCCGACGTGCCGGACGAGCTGCTGCAGCGTCCAGTCCGGGCAGGTGGGGATCGGCGTCGCGGGGTCGGCGTCGCGGGTCAGTTCACCGAGGAGGCGGTTCTGCTCGATCAGGGCGGCTGCGTAGTCCACGCGTGGCACGATAGCCGCCTTCCGGCCACCCGATAGTGGTGATCGACTCATCATTCGTCCTCGACGTCCGTGCCACCGTCGAGACCCCAGCCAACCCCGTCGACGACGCGCGCGGCCGCGGCGCCGACACCGACGACCCGGCGATCGCAAGAACCCCGGCCGGTCCCATCGGCGGCACGCAGGACCCCGACGGGGCCGCCACCGATCCCGCGTCACTGCCGCGCTTCCGAACGGGCTGCTGGCCGTGCAGGACGGGCCGATCACCCCCGCTGTGCTCACCGACGGTGAACCCCGCCCGAACACCCACCTCGAGTTCCTCGACGCGGGCGTGGTGATCGGACGCCCGGGTGCATGACCCGCGGACGGATCGGGTAAGAAACGGGCATGGCGCCTGAGACCCGCGAATGGTCGGTCCCCGCACCGGTTCGAACTCTGCTGTGGTGGCCCGCGATCTCGTTCGTGCTGGTCGTCGTCGATCCGGAGGCGGCCACCGGGGTGATCGTCGGGGCCGGGCTGGTACTGGCCCTGCTCGGCGGCCTCCTGGCCGCCGCGGCACGGCGGCTGACCCGCCGCAGGGAGGCGCTGGTGGCGCGCGAGACCACCATGGAGATTCCCCTGGCTGAGTTCTCCCTCGACGGCGATCTGCCCACCGCCCGCATCCCCCGCGTCCCCACCCAGCGGGACGCCGCCTGAGAGCTTCCTCTCGCCGTTCCAGGTTCCCTTGTACGTCCGATAGTAGGATGTCATAGTAAATCCAGGGGCACGCGTCACGGCGAGAGGACAGACCGTCATGGACCTGCACGTTCCCACCCACCCGGTGCGTTTCGTGACCGCCGCGAGCCTGTTCGACGGGCACGACGCCGCGATCAACATCATGCGGCGGATCCTGCAGCGCCAGGGCGCCGAGGTGATCCACCTGGGCCACAACCGCTCGGTGGACGAGGTGGTGGCCGCCGCGATCCAGGAGGACGCGCAGGGCGTCGCCATCAGCTCGTACCAGGGCGGGCACGTCGAGTACTTCTCCTACCTGGTGGAACTGTTGCGCGAGCGCGGCGCGGGGCACGTGAAGGTCTACGGCGGGGGCGGCGGGGTGATCGTGCCGCGCGAGATCGACCTGCTGCACAGCCGCGGCGTCGCCCGCATCTTCTCCCCCGAGGACGGCCAGCACCTCGGCCTCCCGGGAATGATCAACATCATGATCCGGGAGTGCGACGTCGACCTCGCCGACACTCCCCCGGCCTCGCTGGACGGCCTCTACACCGGCGAGCCGGCCACCCTGGCCCGGATGCTGACGCTGGCGGAAGCCGGACGACTGCCCGAGGGGCTCGACCTCACGCCCCGGCGCGAGGTGCCGGTCCTGGGGATCACGGGCACCGGTGGCTCGGGAAAGTCGTCGCTCACCGACGAGCTCGTGCGCCGCTTCCGCCTCGACCAGGAGGACAAGCTCCGCATCGCCGTGCTCGCGGTCGACCCCACCCGGCGCAAGGGCGGCGGAGCCCTGCTGGGCGACCGGATCCGGATGAACACCCTCGTCGGCGACCAGGTGTTCTTCCGGTCCATGGCCACCCGCTCCGACGACGGGCACCTCCCCGAGCAGCTGGCCGACGTGCTGGCCGTGCTCAAGGCCGCGTCGTTCGACCTGGTGATCGTCGAGACGCCCGGCATCGGCCAGGGCGACGCCGCGATCGTGCCGTTCGTCGACCGCTCGCTGTACGTGATGACGCCGGAGTTCGGCGCCGCGTCGCAGCTCGAGAAGATCGACATGCTGGACTTCGCCGACGCCGTGGCCATCAACAAGTTCGAGCGCCGCGGCGCCGAGGACGCCCGCCGCGACGTGGGCCGTCAGCTCGTGCGCAACCGCGAGGCGTTCGGCGCAGGCTGGGAGGACATGCCCGTCTACGGCACGTCCGCGGCCACGTTCAACGACGACGGCGTCACCGCGCTCTACCAGCACCTCGTCGAGATCCTGGGCGAGAACGGGCTGGTGGCGGGCGAGGGCCGGCTGCCGCGGACTGACCGCAAGACGTCCTCCGAGCACGCCGCCGTCATCCCGGCGAACAAGACCCGGTACCTCGCCGACATCGCGGAGACCGTGCGGCGCTACCACGAGGCCACCGAGAAGCAGGTCGACGCGGCGCGCACCCGCCAGCACCTGCGCACCGCCCGGGAGCTGGTCGGCGAGGCCGTCGACGAGCAGCTGACGAAGGCCGAGAAGGCTCTCGCGCCGGAAGCGGCCGAGCTGCTCGACACGTGGGCCCAGGTGGTGGAGGACTACTCCGGCGACGAGCTGGTCGTGACGATCCGCGACAAGGAGCTGCGCACCCAGCTCACGCGGGAGACGTTGTCGGGCAACAAGGTGCGCCGGGTGTCGCTGCCGCGCTTCACCGAGGACGCCGACCTGCTGCGCTTCCTGCGCGACGAGAACCTTCCGGGCAGGTTCCCGTTCACCGCCGGGGTGTTCCCGTTCAAGCGCGAGGGCGAGGACCCGGCGCGCATGTTCGCCGGCGAGGGCGACGCGTTCCGCACCAACCGCCGCTTCCAGCTCCTGTCGGCCGACTCCGACGCCAAGCGCCTGTCCACCGCGTTCGACTCCGTGACGCTGTACGGCCGCGACCCCGACACCCGTCCGGACGTCTACGGCAAGGTCGGTACGTCGGGTGTCTCGATCGCGACGCTCGAGGACATGAAGGTGCTCTACGGCGGGTTCGACCTGACCTCGCCGAGCACCTCGGTGTCGATGACGATCAACGGCCCGGCGCCCACGATCCTCGCGTTCTACCTCAACACCGCCATCGACCAGACGCTGGAACGCTTCCGCGACGAGGAGGGCCGCGAGCCCGACGACGCCGAGCGCGAGGAGCTCACCGCGTTCACGCTCGCGAACGTGCGCGGCACCGTTCAGGCCGACATCCTCAAGGAGGACCAGGGCCAGAACACCTGCATCTTCTCCACCGAGTTCAGCCTGCGGATGATGGCCGACATCCAGGAGTGGTTCATCCGCCACAAGGTGCGGAACTTCTACTCCGTCTCGATCTCCGGCTACCACATCGCCGAGGCCGGGGCGAACCCCATCAGCCAGCTCGCGTTCACGCTGTCCAACGGCTTCACGTTCGTCGAGAGCTACCTCGCGCGCGGCATGGACATCGACGACTTCGCGCCCAACCTGTCGTTCTTCTTCTCCAACGGCATGGACGCCGAGTACTCGGTGATCGGCCGGGTGGCCCGCCGGATCTGGGCCGTCGCGATGCGGGAGCGCTACGGCGCCAACGAGCGGTCGCAGAAGCTCAAGTACCACGTGCAGACGTCCGGTCGGTCCCTGCACGCGCAGGAGATGAACTTCAACGACATCCGCACCACGCTCCAGGCGCTCTGCGCGCTCTACGACAACGCGAACTCGCTGCACACGAACGCCTACGACGAGGCCGTGACGACCCCGACGGAGGAGTCGGTGCGGCGCGCGATGGCCATCCAGATGATCATCAACAAGGAGTGGGGCCTCTCGATGAACGAGAACCCGCTCCAGGGTTCGTTCGTCATCGACGAGCTCACCGACCTCGTCGAGCAGGCCGTGCTGGCCGAGTTCGACCGCATCTCCGAGCGCGGCGGCGTGCTGGGCGCGATGGAGACCGGCTACCAGCGCGGCCGCATCCAGGACGAGTCGATGCTCTACGAGCACCGCAAGCACGACGGCTCGCTGCCGATCGTCGGGGTGAACACGTTCGTCAAGCCCGAGTCGGACGTCTCGCCCACCGAGATCGAGCTCGCCCGCGCCACGGAGGAGGAGAAGAAGAGCCAGCTCGACCGGCTCGCCGACTTCCAGGGACGGCACTCCGACGACGCCCAGGAGGCGTTGCGCCGCCTGCAGGACGTGGCCACGGGCGACGGCAACGTCTTCGACGAGCTGATGAAGGCGGCCCGGGTGTGCAGCCTGGGCCAGCTGACGGACGCGTTCTTCGAGGTGGGCGGGCAGTACCGGAGAAATATGTAGCTTGTGCGCGGATATCAGTGCCGGGGCACTGATATCCGCGCACGACCTGCTCAGGCGCCCAGGTGCTCTACGAACCAGTCGCGCGCCGGGCCGCTGGTCGCCTCCAGGCCGACCGTGTACGCGTCGAAATGGCCGCCCGGCACGATCACCAGCTTCTTCGGCTCGCGGGCGTGCTCGTACGCGTCGATGGCCAGGTGCGCGGGCGTGAGGTGGTCCTCGCGGGCCACCACCATCAGCAGCGGCGTGGGGCTGATCCGGCTGATGTAGCTGCCCGGCTCGTACTCCCCCAGCATCTCGACGGTCCGCAGGGTCACCTCGTTGCGCCACGACGGCGCCCGCAGCTTCCCGGTCTCGGTGAACCACGTCCACGAGTCCGGGGTGGGCAGGGCCGAGGGGGCGAGCGGGTCCTCGTCGACGACGGGCACCATCGCCGGCGGGTCGCCCGCGAACCGGGCGGCGCGGTCGGCGTCGAACATCTCGCGGAAGCCGGCCCGGAAGTCGGCCCGCACGAGCTCGCCGATGTTGGCCGAGCCGCTGACCAGCGGCACCTGCGCGACAACGGCCTTCACCCGGCGGTCGATGGCCCCGACGACCAGCACGTGCCCGCCGGAGTAGCTGCTGCCCCAGACACCGATCCGCGTGGCGTCCACCTCGTCCAGCGTCGAGGCGTAGGTGATGGCGTGGCGGTAGTCGCGCACCTGCTCCCACGGGTCGAGCTCCTGGCGCGGCTCGCCGTCGCTCGCGCCGGTGTTGCGGTTGTCGTAGACCAGCGCGTTGAGGCCTGCGGCGACGAACACCTCGGCGACGGAGTCGAGGTACATCTCCTTCACCGCGGAGAACCCGTGCGCCATCACGACGGTGGGCGCTCGCCCGGATGCCCCGTCTGCCCGGTAGAACCAGCCCCGCAGGGTCACACCCTCGGCACTGAACTCGATGTCGCGTCGGCCCACGATCGCTCCCGTCGTCGCCCCCGGACGCTCGACGATAGGTGACGCGGGGCCCCACAGGATGCCGCCGATCGGACCCTCCTCAGCCGGGCGAGCCCACCCCGCAGAGGAAGCGGCGGTTCGGTGTGGACTCCAGGCCTCCTGCCACCATGTTCCAGACGTTGGTGTCGTAGGCCTCGCCGATGTGCCCGACCGGGTCGAGCGGGCAGAAGTCCTGCACGTACTGGTTGACGACGCCGGGCTCGCGGACGAACGCCGTCTCCGTCGGGGTGACCAGCTCGTCGTAGCGCGAGGTGATCACCGTGTAGTCGACGTCGGGCCGGGCGATCGGGCCGTCGTTCAGCGTCGCGACCGCGGTGCCGCCGCTGCCGATCTGGCTGCAGGCCGGGCAGCCCACGGTCTTGAGCGCCTTGTCGACGGCGTCGCGCTCGGCCCGACCGAAGAGGTAGGCCAGGTTGTAGACGCCCGCGAAGGTGGTGCCGTGGGTGGGCGGGGCGATCGCCACCACCTTGCCGACCTGCACGTCCTGGGTCTTCGGCACGTAGAGCGACTGGAAGCCGCCCTCGGAGTGGCCGACCAGGTCGACCTTCGCCGCCCCCGTCCAGCCGCGCACCTTCGCGACGTAGGCGGCGATCTCCTGCGCCGACTCGTCGACGTCCCGCAGCCCGCCCACCAACGGGAACCCCTCGTATGCCCCGTAGGTGGACGCGAACGTGCAGTAGCCGCGGGCGGCGAGCCAGCCCTGCAGGACGTTGAGGTCCTCGTAGGAGGTGGCGCCCAGGCCGTGCAGCAGCACCACCGGGTCGGGGTGCTCCGCGCTCGGACGGCACGACGCGTCGTTGATGCCACCGGTCGGCGCCGCGGCGGCAGGCACCGCCATCACCGTCAGGAGCGCCGCGACGGCGGCCACCAGTCCGATCCACCGCACCCGCATGAGGTCTCCCCGACGACGACCAGCAGCGATACCGAACGGTATCGAGTACCGTTGAGTATCGGGATCGCGCGGAGAATGTCAAGATAGCGATCATGAGCAAGCCGATCCGCACCCGCCCCACCCGCTCCGAGACCCGGCGCCGGGTGCTGGACGCGGCGTTCGCGGTGTTCGGTGAGCGGGGCATCGCCGCGTCGTCGCTGGCCGAGGTGGCCCGCGAGGCGGGGCTCACCAAGGGCGCGGTCTACTCCAACTTCCGCGGCAAGGACGACCTCGTGCTCGCGCTCATGGAGGAGCACGCGATGCACCGCCTGTCCGGCGCGCTGGCCGGGATCACCCCGACCACCGACGTCGACGAGGCGCTGGCGACGGCCGCGACGGTGCTGGTGCGGAGCATGCACGACGGGGCGGCGTGGCACCGCCTGCTCGCGGAGTACTTCGCGCTGTCGCACCGCGACCCCGACCGGCGGGAAGGGCTGCGCCTGCGCCGCCGCGAGGCCCGCGACGCGGTGGCCCGGGCGCTGGTCCAGGTGGCCGAGACCACCGGCATCCGGCTCCCGCTCCCCGCTCCCGACCTCGCCGCCGTGCTGTTCGCGCTGAGCAACGGCATGGCGATGGAATCGGCCATCGACCCCGACGGCGTGCCCGACGACCTGCTCGGCCGCGTGCTGGCGCTGATGTTCGCCGGTTCCGCCGGGCGCGTGCCGCGGCCCCGTTCGGGGTAGAACGGGTCCATGGCGGACAGGGTGCTGGTGGTCGGTGGCGGGTTCGCGGGCATGTACGCCGTACGTCGGCTGGCCGGTTCGGGCGCGGAGATCACCCTGCTCGACCGCGGCACCAGCAACCTGTTCCAGCCGCTGCTCTACCAGTGCGCCACCGGCCTGCTGTCCGAGGGCCAGATCACGAGCCCGCTGCGCACCCTGCTGCGCCGCCACCGCGACGTCCGCGTGATGCTCGGCGAGGCGCACGGCCTGGATCCCGAGCGACGGGTGGTCACGGCCCGCCGACCCGACGCCACCACGTTCGACCTGCCCTACGACCACCTGGTCGTCGCGGCCGGGATGCGCCAGTCCTACTTCGGCCACCCCGAGTTCGCCCGGCACGCGCCCGGCATGAAGAGCATCGACGACGCGCTGACGATCCGCCGCCGGGTGCTCGGCGCGTTCGAGATGGCCGAGACGCTGCCCCGGGCCGAGGAGCGCCGCGAGTGGCTGACCTTCGCCGTCGCGGGCGCCGGACCCACGGGCGTCGAGCTGGCGGGGCAGATCCGCGAGCTGGCCCTGCGCACGATCGAGCGGGAGTTCCGCCGGATCGACCCGGCCGAGGCCCGCGTCCTGCTGTTCGACGGCGGCACGGCCGTGCTGAAGTCGTTCGGGCCCACCCTGTCGCGCCGGGCCCAGCAGACGCTGGCCGCGCTGGGCGTCGAGACCGTGCTCGGCGTGCGCGTCACCGACGTCGACGCGACGGGTCTGGTCACCACGGCGAAGGACGGCACCACCACCCGCTACGCCGCCCGCACGGTGCTGTGGACGGCCGGCGTCGAGGCCGCCCCGTTCCTCGCCACCGTCGCGACGGCCCTGGGGGCCACGCCGGACAAGCAGGGCCGCATCCCCGTGCAGCCGGACCTGACGGTGGCCGGACATCCGGAGATCCGCGTGGTCGGTGACGTGATGAGCCTGCGCGACCTGCCGGGCGTGGCCGAGGTGGCGATGCAGTCGGGCCACCACGCCGGTTCGGAGATCCGCCGCAGGATCGCCGACCCGGCCGCGTCCGGCACGCCGTTCCGCTACCGCGACCTGGGCAGTGCCGCCTACATCAGCCGCGGGCACGCCGTGCTGTCGGTGGGGCCGATCCGGCTGTCGGGCTTCGTGGGCTGGGTCGCCTGGGGCGCCATCCACATCGCGTTCCTGGCCGGGGTGCGCAACCGCTTCGCGACGCTCACGTCGTGGCTGCTCACACTCGGGTTCCGCCGTCGGGCCGAGCGGGCGCTGACCTACGGCGACCCGTCGACGGCCGACCAGCCCTACGGCTGAGGAGCCCGGATCCGCCGCAGGGTCAGGGCCAGCGTGAGCGCGCCGCCCAGCAGCAGCGTCACGAACCCGACCAGGCCGGTCCAGCCCGCGAGATCGAACGCGACCCCGCCCAGCGCACCGCCGACGCTGCTGCCCGCGTAGTAGCAGAACAGGTACAGCGACGACGCCTGCCCCGGCGCACCCCCGGGCAGCAGCGACGCCCGGCGCCCCACCCAGCTGCTGGCCACCGAGTGCGCGCCGAAGAACCCGACGGTGACGAGCAGCAGCCCGGCCACCACCGTCGGCAGCACGTCGGGAAGCGTCACCCAGCCCCCGACGATCGCCACCGCGACGGCGCCCCACATCACCTTCCGACGCCCGATCCGGTCGCCGAGCCGACCGGCCCCGGTGGACGCCCCGGTGCCGGCGACATAGCCGAGGAAGATCAGCCCGGTCAGCCAGCCCGGCAGGTCGAACGGGGCGGCGAGCAGCCGGAAGCCGAGGTAGTTGTAGACCGTCACGAACGAGCCCATGAGCAGGAAGGCGACGCCGAACAGGCACAGCAGGCCGGGGTCGCGCAGGTGGGTGCGCAGCGGCCGGCCCAGCTCGCGCAGCCGGACCTTCGGCGGCGTGGGGGCGAGGGTCGGCGGCAGCAGTGCGCGGAACGCCACCATGCAGCCCAGCGACAGCAGCCCGATCACGCCCAGCGCCACCCGCCAGCCGGCGACGTCGGACACGAACCCGGCGACGAGCCGTCCCGACAGCCCGCCGAGCGTGTTGCCCGCGATGAGCAGGCCGACCGCGCCGCCGAGCCAGCGCGGTGCGACCTCCGCCGTCACGTGGGCCATCGCGAGCGCGGGCAGGGCCGCGAGCGCGACGCCCTGCAGCGCCCGGATGCCGACGAGCGCCGCGAACGTCGGCGCGAACGGCGCGAGCAGCCCCAGCACCGCCGACGCCCCGAGCGCGACGGTCATCACCCGGCGCCGGCCCCACGACTCCGCGACGGCCGAGAGCGGCACGACGGCCAGCGCGAGCGTGCCGGTCGTGGCCGAGAGCACCAGGCTGGACGTGGACGACGACACACCGAACTGCGCGGCCAGCGTGGGCAGCAGCCCCTGCACGCAGTAGACCAGCACGAACGTGGCCAGCCCGGCGCACCACATCGCCACGCCGAGGCGCTTGTAGCCGGGGGTGCCCCGCTCGTGGAGAACCGGGGCCGGAAGAGTCGTTGCCATTGCTGACGACCGTACGAGCCGTGATCGGATGCGTCCAATGCATGTCCGCAGGAGACAGGATGCAGACACGCATGAGACGGCGGCGGCGCCCGCCACTCGGCACCGATGCCGAGTCCTGCACGGCCGCGTCGGGCCGGCGCATCGCCGTGGCGCCGGCGGAGGCCGCCGGAGAGCCGTTCGTGCGCTCCCTGCCCGGCTACGGGCTCCGCGGCACCGTCGACGCGCGCGACCGCCCGCTCACCGCGCCCGCGCGGGCCCTGCTGGAGTCCGTCCGGGGCCGTGAGCGGCTCAGGCCGGCGTCGTCAGCCCCATGAAGGTCAGGTTCTGGCGCAGCGTGAAGCCCAGGTGCTCGTAGAGCCGGATCGCCGGGACGTTGTCCGCCGAGGCGTGCAGCATCGGGATGTCCCCGCGCTCGCGCACGACGGCGCCGACCGCCCGCACCAGCCGTCCGCCGAACCCGTGGCCCCGGAAGGCGGGGTCGGTGCAGACCGCGCTGATCTCCGTCCAGCCCGGCGGGTGCATCCGCTCCCCCGCCATCGACACCAGCGCGCCGTCACGGCGGATGCCCAGGTAGGTGCCGGTGAGGCGGGTGCGTTCCAGGAACGGGCCGGGCCGGGTGCGGGCCACGAGGTCGAGCATCTCGGGCACGTCGGCCGCACCGAGGACGACGGCCTCGGGATCGGGCGCCACCACCATCGCGGAGCCGTCCATCTGGACGCCCGGCAGCGACATCCCGACCGTCCAGCCCTCCGGCGGCGTGCGCAGCGGACCCGCGATGACCACGGTCTCCCCCGGCCCGGCCAGCGCCGCGAGATCGGCCCAGTCCTGCGGCTCGGGCTCCAGCGGCAGCGCGGCGAAGGGGGCGACGTCGGGCAGGTAGCGCGCGGCGCGGCCCTTGCGCTCGGCGAGCGTCTCGTGGGGGCCGGTCAACGAGGTCCAGGCCGGGTTGTCGAGGGGATGTCCGGGCACGGGTGGAGATAACCACACCGGGTTACCGTGGGCGCATGGTGATCGCTTCATGACCGTCGACGACGAGGGCCGTTCCGTGCCCGTGCCCACCGAGGTCCGCCGGGTCGTGAGCATCGTCCCGTCGCTGACCGAGGCGGTGGCGGCCACCGCGCCCGGACTGCTGGTGGGCGCCACCGACTGGTGCACCCACCCCGCCGACCTCGACGTCCCGCGCATCCGCGGCACCAAGAACCCCGATGTCGACGCGATCGTCGCCCTGCGGCCGGACCTCGTGGTGGCCAACCAGGAGGAGAACCGCGTCGGTGACCTCGACGCGCTGCGCGCCGCGGGTGTCGCCGTGTACGTCACCGACATCCGCACCCTCGACGGCGCGTTCGGCTCGCTGGACCGCATGCTCGCCGCGTGCGGGCTGGCCCGGCCCGGGTGGCTCGACGACGCGGAGAAGGCCTGGTCCGCCGTACCCGAGCCCGCCGAACGGCGCCGGGCCGTGATCCCGATCTGGCGGAAGCCCTGGATGGCGGTCGGCAGCGACACGTTCACCGGCGCGGTGCTCGCGCGGCTGGGTGTGGACAACGTGCTGGACGCGAGCGAGGAGCGCTACCCGAGGTTCGACCCGGCCGGACTACCCCCCGTCGACCTCGCGGTGCTGCCCGACGAGCCCTACCTCTTCACCGCCGACGACGGGCCCGAGGCGTTCCCCGGTGTGCCGTCGGCGCTGGTCAGCGGCCGGCTGCTCACCTGGTACGGCCCGAGCCTCGCCGAGGCCGCCCGCGATCTCCCCGCCTCCCTGGCCGGGTAGCCGACCGCCTCCACGTCGCTGTGCCCCATGCCGGCTCGTAGCACTGCCTCCAGATCGAGGGCTCGTGCGCGGTCACCCTGATCCCCACCTCACCATCACCGCGATCCGGGCGCACGCCCTACCGTGACGGCATGCTCGCGGTGCTCGACCTCATCGGTGTGGCCGTCTTCGCCGCGTCCGGGGCGCTCGCGGCGGTGCACGCGCGCCTCGACGTGTTCGGGGTGGTGGTGCTCGCCGCCGTCACCGCGCTGGGTGGGGGCATCGTGCGCGACCTGCTGCTCGGCATCACCCCGCCGAGCACCCTGCGCCAGTGGCCCTACCTGCTGGTTCCCGCCGTGGTGGCGCTGCTGGTGTTCCGCTGGCACCCCGCCGTGGCCCGGCTGCGCCTGGGCGTCCAGCTGGCCGACGCGCTCGGTCTCGCGCTGTTCGTGACCACCGGCACGACGGTGGCGCTGTCCACCGGCGCGCCCGCGATCACCGCCGCGCTGGTCGGCGTGATCACGGGCGTCGGCGGTGGAGTGCTCCGTGACCTCCTGCTCAACGAGATCCCGACGGTGCTGCGCCGCGACATCTACGCGATCGCCGCGGCCGGCGGGGCGGTCGTGGTGGTGGCGGGCGACCGGCTGGGCCTGCCACAGGTCCCGGTCGCCCTGGCGGGTGCGGTGCTGGTGGCGGCGGTCCGGGTGCTGGCGCTGTGGCGCCGGTGGAACGCCCCGATGCCGCGGTGATCCCCGCGGGGTGATCCCCGCGTCAGGCTGCCGCGGCCGCGACCAGCTCGGCGTGGGCCCGGCCGGTCTCGGCCGCCTTCTCGTGGGCGTTCGCGAGGTTGGTGGCGGCCAGGTCGCGCAGGTCGGCCATCGCCGGGTTCACGTCGGCCAGCGTCAGCTCCGCCTCGACCAGGGTCACGTCGGTGCCGAAGACGTCCCGGAAGATCTGCAGCAGGTACGGGGTGGCGTGGTCCCAGCCCGCGCGCGGGGTGCCGGCGCCGTAGCCGCCACCCCGCGCGAGCACGAGCGTCAGCGGGCGACCGGCCAGCGGCGTGGTGCCGGGGCTGAACCGCGGGTCAGTGATCAGCAGGTCGATCCAGGTCTTGAGGTGCTGGGAGAGGCCGAAGTTGTACAGCGGCGCGCCGATCACGGCGGCGTCGGCGCCAATGAGCTCGTCGGCGAGCGTCGCGGCGAGGGCCTGCGCGGAGCGCTGCTGCTCGCTGCGCTGGTCCTCGGGGGTGTAGCCGGCCGTGGCGGCCACGGGCCAGACGTCGGCCGGCAGCGGCGACGCGCCGAGGTCGCGGCGGACGACGGTGTCGCCCGGGTGCTTCCCGAGCCAGGAGGAGACCAGGGTGTCGGCGACCTGACGGGTCACCGAGCCCTCGGTGCGGATGCTGCTGTCGAGACGGAAGAGGGTCATCGGGATCTCCTGGGGGGGTGTGCGGGTACCTAGATGTTCTGTGAAGCAGACGATCGTGTCAACAGATCGTATGCCAGATCGCATTCCACGGGTAGGCTGGGACCGTGAGCACCCCCACCGGCGTCGAGAACGACCTCGGCTGGGCGCTGGGCCAGGTCATGCGGGCCCATCTGCGCACCGCCCAGGAGGTGGTGGGCGAGCTGCCCGGCGGCCCCCGCGGCTACCAGGTGCTCGCGGTCGCGGGCCGGGGCGAGCCCAGCAGCCAGCTCGCGCTCGCGCAGAAGCTCGGCGTCGACCGCACGGTCATGACCTACCTCCTCGACGACCTGGAGACCGCCGGCCTCATCGAGCGGCGCCCCGATCCGGCCGACCGCCGCGCCCGCCGCGTGGTGCTCACCGAGGCCGGGCAGGCCCGCCTGTGCGAGCTGGAGCGCCGCTTCCGTTCCGCCGAGCAGCACCTGCTCGACCCCCTCGACGAGGGCGAGCGCACGGTGCTGCGCGACCTCCTGCAACGCCTCGCCACGCACACCGGCCTGCCCGCGGCCGGCGCGTGCCAGGTGGCCGAGGAACTGGCGTCGGCGGACCGCCCGCTCCGCCCCTGACCCGCAGCCCCCACCCGGGGTGCGTCAGCGGACGCCGACGTCCAGCTCGCCGGTGATGCGACGCTGTACGGCCGCCACCGCCCGGAACGCCTCCCGCAGCGACGCCCTGGTCACCGGGGAGAGATCCCGGGGGCGCACCAGGTCGTCGGGTTCCGCGCCGGCGCGCAGCTGCTCGACCTGGTGGTCCAGCCGCAGCGCCAGGACGAGGTGGAACGCCTCCTCCAGCGTGGCCGCCGCGCCCGCGTCGAGCACCCCGTCGGCCGCGGCCGCGCGCAGCCGGGCGGGGGTGGACGCGCTGGTCACACCGGCCGTCATCCCCGCCCAGCGGGCGAGGTCGACGACCGGGACGAGACCCCCGCGCTTCAGGTCCAGCGTGCCGCGACGGGCGCCGGAGTGCTCCACCACGAAGTCGCGCAGGAACCCCGTGGGCGGGCGGTGGGCCAGCGCATAGCGGGCGAGCAGCCGCAGCATCTCGGGATGGCGCCGCGCGTCGCGGAAGACGTCGGGCACCGGCAGGCTGGACCGGATCCCCCACACCGGACGCGCGTCCACCACCAGCGAGACGAGGATCGGCGCCTTCTCCTGCAACGGGTCGCGCAACCAGCTCCGGGCAGCGGCCGCCCACGCCTCGTAGGAGCGGCGGAACAACGGGTTGGTGGCCACGGCGCCGTTGGTGTCGGCCCGGTAGCCGGCCGCGGCGAGGCCCGCGAGCACCCGCTCGGCGAACGTGCGGCCGTAGGCGGCGGCCCCGGCGTCACCCTCGGGCCCGGCCCACACCAGCGCACTGTCCACATCGGATGACGGCACGGCCTCGCGGCGGGCCAGGCTGCCCAGCGCCAGCCACGTCAGCGGACGGGGCGGCGGGCCCAGCTCCGCGACGGCCAGCTCGGCGAGGCGGCGGGTGACGGCGTCGGCCACCACCGCGGTGATCCCGGCGACGTCCGCGGCGGCGACCCGGGCGTCGTGCAGGGCGATCACCGTGGGCGTCAGCTCGGCGGCGGCCCGGGTCACCTCGTCGACCGAGCCGGCCCGCGCGATGGCCGCCCGCAGCCCGAAGCTGCCGCGGGTGGTGGCCGCGACGACGTCGACGTCCTCGAGCACGCCCAGCACCTCGCCGTTCGCGGCGAGCACCGGGGCGTGGCGGATGCCGCGGTCGAGCATGTCGAGCAGCACCTCGCCGCCGAGGCGGTCGGCGGCGGCGGTCCAGGCGGGGGCGCTCATCGCGTCGCGGACCGGAGCCGCGGTGTCGGTGGCGTCCGCGATCACCACCCGCAGGTCCCGGTCGGTGAGGATCCCGACGCGGCCCGGCCCCAGGGGCACCACCACGGCGGACGCCCCGCAGGCCGTCATGCGCTGGGCGGCCTCGCGGATCGGGGTGTCCGGCGTGGCGGTGCACAGCGGGGCGCGCAGCAGGTCGCCCACCGCGCGCTGCGTCGGGTCCGGGCCGACGTGCGGGGTCGGGGCCAGCAGCGTCGGCGCGAGCAGCGACCGGGCGACGTAGCGCAGCCCCTCCGGCCGTCCCAGCAGCGGGCGGACGGCGTCGGCGGGCAGCCGTAGGCACCGGGTGGCCCCGCGCGCGACGGCCGTGAAGCCCAGCGGCAGCCCGGCCAGCATCGCCGCGTGGCCGAACAGCTCACCGGGCCCGAGCAGGTCGAGCACCCGCGAGCCCAGCACCAGCTCGACCAGACCGCCCTCGACGATGCGGACGTGTTCCGGCGGGCGCTCCCCCGGCGCGAGGACCGTGGCGCCGGAGCGGTACTCCTCGGGCTCCGCCACCGCGGCGAGGGCGGCGAGCTCGGCGTCGTCGAGCGCGTCGAAGGGCGGATGCGCCCTCAGGAACGCCGACGCACCGCCCACGGGCCCATCCTTCCCGATACCTACGGCGGGTGGCGATGCGGTGGCCCTGCCCGCCGTCGTCGCCCTGCCGCCGCGCCCGAGGTGCTGGTCCTCACCGACGGGGCACCGGTGCGCGCCGCCGCCCTGGCCACGGCGACCGCGTCCGGAGCGCGCACGGCCACCGTCCCCCGCGCCGACCCGCGCAACGCCCCGGCACGGCGCTCTACGGCACCCCCGGCAGCGCCGCCCTGAGCGTGCTCGGCGAGCAGGACCTCCCGGCGTCGGCGGCCCGGGCGAAGCAGCTCGCCGCGCAATACCAGCCGTTGGTGAGGGAGACCGTCGTCCCGGCGCTCGAGCTGATCACGACGGTCGCCGGCGCCACCCCGGGCGCCGACGGCGACTACTCCTCGGAGCTCTCCCCCGCCGCCGTCCGCCCGTGGGTGGACGCGGCGAAGGCCGCCGGCGTCTACGTCGTGCTGACCTGCAGCCCGGCCGCGCCGACTTCCTCACCCAGGCGTAGCGCTACGCCGACCTGCTGGCCGAGCCGAACGTCGGTCTGGCCCTGGACCCGGAGAGGCGGCTGGGCCCGAACGAGGTGCACCGCGTGCAGATCGGCTCGGTGGGCGTCGACGAGGTGAACCGCGCGGTCACGTGGCTCGCCGACCTCACGCGCGACAAGGCACTGCCGCAGAAGCTCCTGATGCTGCACCGGTTCGGCTCACGATGATCAAGGACAGGGCCCGGCTGGACACCTCCCGCGACGAGCTGGCCGTGGTGATCCACTCCGACGGTTTCGGCACCCCGTCGGAGAAGACGGCCACCTGGAACGCCCTGCACGGCGCCGCACCGGCGAACATCCGCTGGAGCTGGAAGAACTTCATCGACGAGGACAAGCCGACGTTCACGCCCGCCCAGACGGTGCCGATCCCACCGACGCCACCGGTGTTCGTCAGCTACCAGTAGGTTCTACCCGTGGAGACCTTCGGGCCCTACCAGCTGTTGGAGCGGCTCGGGCGTGGCGGGATGGGCGAGGTCTTCCGCGCGCACGACACGGTGCGTGACCGTCTCGTCGCGCTCAAGCGCCTCATCCCGGACCTCGCCGACGACCCGGCGTTCGAGGCGCGGTTCCGCCGCGAGTCTGCGCTGGTCGCGAAGCTGAACGAGCCGCACATCATCCCGATCCACGACTTCGGCACCATCGACGGCCGGCTCTACCTCGACATGCGTCTCGTCGAGGGCGACGACCTGGGCGACCTCCTCCGGCGGGACGGCCCGCTGACGCCCGAACGGGCCGTCGACGTGATCACGCAGCTCGCGAGCGCCCTCGACGCCGCCCACGCCGACGGCCTGGTGCACCGCGACGTCAAGCCCTCGAACGCGCTGGTCACTGCGGGTGGGTTCGTCTACCTCGTGGACTTCGGCATCGCCCGCTCCATCACCGGCGACACGTCGCTGACGGCCACCGGTTCCACGGTCGGGACGCTGCACTACATGGCCCCCGAGCGGTTCGACGGCCGGCGGATCGACGGCCGCGCCGACGTCTACGCGCTGGCCTGCGTGCTGCACGAGGCCCTGACCGGGAGCAGGCCCTTCCCCGCCACAGGCCAGCTGGCCGTGATGGGCGCGCACCTGACGAGGGACCCACCACGCCCGTCCGAGCTGCGCGAGGGCATCCCGGGGAGCCTGGACGCGGTGGTGGCGCGCGGGATGGCGAAGGACCCCGACGCCCGCTACCCCACGGCCGGCGCCCTGGCGGCGGCGGCGCGGACGGCCCTGACCGCACCCCCGCGAGTCGGGGCCTCCGTGCCCGCGAGTCGGGGCCTCCGTGCGAACGGGTCGGGGGATTCGCGCGCACCGGGAGTCCCGTGGCTGCCCACGCCGGCCCCGGGCGGGACCGGTGCGGGGAACCGGCGGAGGTGGCTCGTCGCCGCGGGTGTGGGCGCGGGTGTCGTGGCCGCCGCGATCGTGGGGGCGGTGACGCTGAGCGGCGGCGCCTCCGGCGCGGGGCTCGGACCGGTCGTCGACACCTCGTCGTTGCCGGCCCCCACCACCGCCCGCCCCGCTCCCACCACGACCTCGGCGCCCGCGGCGATCGGCCCGTTGGCCACCGTCACCGCCCGGACGCTGGCGATCAGCCGGGACGGCCGCACCGCCCTCGCCGTCGGGGAGGCCGACACCGACATCCTCGACGTCACGACGGGCGCGGTCCGCGCGACGGTGCCGGTCGGCGGCGCGTTCGTGCGGCCGGTCGTCGGCACGGCCGCCTTCTCCCCCGGCGGCACGCGCGCCTACGTCGTCGACCAGGACGGCGGCCTGCACGTCATCGACGTCACCGCCGGTCGTGAGGTGGGCTCGGTGAGCGTCGGCAACTCGGGGGGCGGCATCGCCGTCAGCGCGGACGGCACGCGCGGCTACGTCACGACGTCGTCCACCGTCGCGGTGGTGGACCTGGCCGGGCCCACCGTGGCGAGCCGCATCGACGTCGGCAACGCCCCCGTCTCCGACGCCCTGGCCGCCGACGGCACGACGCTCTTCGTCTCCTGGTACGAGCTGCAGCAGACGGGTGCCGGGAAACTGCTGGTGGTGGACCCGGTCGCGGGCCGGGTCACGGCGGAGATCGCGGTCGGCGACTACGCGCGCGACGTCGCCGTCGCCGGGTCACGGGTCCTTGTCACGGCCCGGAACGACCTGTCGGTGGTGGACCCCGTCGTCGGCACCTCCCGGTTCGTGGCCGGCGTCGTCCCGCTCGGGATCGCCGCGTCGTCCGACGGGACCCGCGCCTACGCCCCCGTCGACGGCGGCCTGGCCGTGATCGACCCGGCCTCCGCGACGGTGCGCACGGTCCTGCCCGTGACCGACCCGACCGGTCCCGTCGCCGTGATCGGGGACGGCCGGGTGCTGGTCGGCACCGCCACCGGGGTGACGGTGCTGGACGTCAGCCGCGAATGAGGTCCGAGGCCTTCTCCCCGATCATCATGCAGGTGATGTTGGGGTTGATCGCCGGCAGGAACGGCAGGATCGACGCGTCGGCGATCCGCAGCCCCTCCACCCCGCGCACGCGCAGCTGGGGGTCCACGACGGCCATCGGGTCGGAGCCCGGTCCCATCTTCGCCGTGCACGCCGGGTGGTAGACGGTGTTGTGGGTCTTGGTGATGTAGTCGACGAGGTCGTCGTCGGTCACCGCGTCCGGGCCCGGCGTCAGCTCCCGGGTGATCCACTCCTTGAGCGCGGGCTGCTCCGCGATCCGCCGCGCGAGCTTCACGCCGTGCAGCATGACGGCCATGTCGTGGCCCTCGGGGTCGGTGAAGTACCGCGGGTCGACCTTCGCCCGGTCGCGGAAGTCCAGCGAGCGCAGCCGCACCGTGCCCCGCGACCGTCCGCGTGTGACGTTGGGCGTGAGGCAGAAGCCGTTGTCGGTGGTCGGGTAGCCCCAGCGCACCGTGTTGAGGTCGAACGGCACCGAGCCGTAGTGCATCATCAGGTCCGGCCGGTCCAGCCCCTCCTCGGTGCGCGCGAACAGCCCGATCTCCCACCACTGCGTGGAGGTCGTGACCATCGGCTTGGCGGCCTCCCACATCACGAGGCCCTCGACGTGGTCGTCGAGGTTGGCGCCGACGCCGGGCGAGTCCACCAGCACGTCGAGGCCCATCTCGCGCAGGTGCGCGGACGGGCCGATCCCCGACAGCATCAGCAGCTTCGGGGTGTCGATCGCGCCGGTGGAGAGGATCACCTCGCGGCGGGCGTTCACCACCTGGCGGCCGGGGCCGATGTCCTGCTGGTACTCGACGCCGGTGGCCTTCCTCCCCACGAACAGGACCTTCGACGCCCACGCGCCCGTCCGGACCTCCAGGTTGGGCCGCGTGCCCATGATCGGGTGCAGGTACGCGTGCGACGACGACATGCGGGTGTTGTCGGCCGCGGCGTTGATCTGGAAGAACCCGGCGCCCTCGGTGACGGTGTGGCCCTCGTTGAACCGGACGGTGGGCAGCCCCACCGCCGCGGCCGCCTCGAGCACCGCCACCCCGCACGGGTCGTCCGGCGGGATCTGGCGCAGGTTGACCGGGCCGGAGCGGCCGTGGCCGTCCCACTCCCCGTCGTTGGTCTCCAGCCGCTTGATCAGCGGCCAGCACTCGTCGGCGCTCCAGCCGGTGCAGCCTCCTGCGGCCCACTCGTCGAGGTCCTCGCGCGGCGTCCAGAAGGCGATGCACGAGTTGTGCGACGAGCAGCCGCCGAGCACCTTCGCGCGCGCATGGCGCAGGAAGGAGTTGCCGTGCTGCTGTGGCTCGACGAGGTAGTCCCAGTCGTAGCCGGAGTCGAGCAGCCCCATCCAGTCCTCGAGCCGCAGGATCGCCGGATCGTCCACATCGGACGGCCCGGCCTCCAGCAGGCAGACGGTGACGGCGGGGTCCTCGGACAGCCGGGCGGCGAGCGCACAGCCCGACGACCCGCCGCCGACGACGACGTAGTCGAACGTGTCGCTCATGCTGTCTGCGGAGCTCGCAAGCTCGCTCACGGTGCCTCCTCCAGGTTCTGCCGCACGTGCTCCGGCAGCGTCCCGAGGTGGTGGCGGCCCCGCAACAGGAACCAGGCCAGCCCGATCACGACGATCGCGCCGATGAAGATGAACGCGATGAACCGCAGTGGCCCCTCGCCGTAGACCTCGACCCGCGGCCAGGCCAGGTTGATCGCCATCGCGGCGCCCCACAGGACGGCGACGATGTTGACCGGCAACCCGAGCTTCCCGAGGGAGAAGTACCCCTTCGGGGCGTCCGGGCCGGGCCATTCACCCTTGAACCGCTTCAGCAGCATCGGCACCGTGACCAGCAGGTACGCCACGTAGATCATGATGACGGCCACGCTCGTGACCGCCGTGAAGATCTCCGGGGTGCCGATGTTGACCGCCAGGATCAGCACCGCCACCACGCCGATGACCACCGCGGGCACCACCGGCGTCTTGCGCTTGGGGTCGATCCTCGCCAGCGCCGCGCCGGCGGGCAGGGCGTTGTCGCGGGCCATCGCGAACATCAGCCGGATGCCCGCGGTGTGCACGGCCAGCGCGCAGACCGTGATCGCGACGACGATGCAGACCAGGAACACCTTGCCCAGCGGGCCGCCGAGCGCCTGCAGCACGATCAGCTGCAGCCCGCCGGAGGCCTGGCCCAGCGCCGGGTCGGACAGGTTGGGCGCGGCGAGGATGCCGAAGAGCAGGATCAGGCCGCCGATGACGAACGACGCGATCACGGCGCGCAGGATCGCCGTGGGGCCGGTGCGGCGCGGGTCGACCGTCTCCTCACCGAGCGAGCTGGCCGTGTCGAAGCCGTACATGACGTAGGCCGACGCGATGGCCGCGATGAGGAACGCCCCGGCGTACCCGCCCGGGCCCGAGGTGTAGCCGGTGGTGTCGACGATGACGCTCGGCGGGTTCACGATGTTGACCGCCAGGATGATCACCAGCAGGATCGCGGCGATCAGCTCGATGAACACGCCGGTGCTGTTGATCCGGGCCATCAGCTTGACGCCGAACGCGTTCACCACCGTCGTGAACACGACGAGGATCGCGCCCCAGATCACCGCGCTGAGGCCGAAGCTGGCGCCCGTGCCGTCGCCGACGAGCTGGAAGCCGCTCCAGATCTGCGGCAGCGTCACCTGGTAGGCCAGCACCACCGCGGCCAGCGTCACGACGGACGCCGTGAACATCATCCAGCCGGCCAGCCAGCTCACCGTGGGCCCCGCCAGCCGCTTGCTCCAGTTGTAGACCGACCCGGCCACGGGGTAACGCCCCGCCAGCTCGGCGAAGCACAGCGCCACCATCAGCTGCCCGACGAACACCATCGGCCACGACCACCAGTAGGTCGGGCCTCCGTTGGCGAAGCCGAAGTAGAACAGCTGGAACGTGCCGGTCAGGATCGAGATGTAGCTGACCCCGGCCGCGAAGCTGGCGAACTTCCCGATGCTGCGTTCCAACGACTGGTTGTAGCCGAACTCGGCCATCCCGTCGTCGGTGGACCGATCTTCAGTGGTACTCACGGGCGCTCCTCTCCAGAGAACCACCGCGACGGCGCGGGGTCGGTGTTGTGCCAGATGTGCTTGTGCTCCTGGTACTCGGCCAGCCCGGTCAAACCGAGCTCGCGCCCGTTGCCCGACCGCTTCATCCCGCCCCACTCCGCCGCGGGGACGTAGGGGTGGTAGTCGTTGATCCACACCGTGCCGTGCCGCAGCGCCCCGGCGACCCGGTGCGCCTTCGCCATGTCGGGTGTCCAGACCGCGCCGGCGAGGCCGTACTCGGTGTCGTTGCCGAGCTCGATCGCCTCGGCCTCGGTGCGGAACGTCTCGACCGTCATGATCGGGCCGAACGTCTCCTCGCGGATCACGCGCATGTCGCGGCGGACCCCGGTGAGGATCGTCGGGCCGTAGAAGTAGCCCTTCTGCAGATCCGGGTCCTCGGGCCGCTTCCCGCCCAGGACCACCGTGGCGCCCTCGGCCTGCGCGGACGCCACGAAGTCCTCGATCTTCGCGCGGTGGGCGGCGGAGACCAGCGGGCCGACCTCGCTGCTGTCGTCGAGGCCGTTGCCCAGCCGGATCAGCGCGGCGCGCTTCGCGATCTCGGCCACCAGCTCGTCATGCATCGACTCCTCGACGATCAGCCGCGCCCCCGCCGAGCAGACCTGGCCGGAGTGCAGGAACACCGCGGTCATGGCCCAGTCGGCGGCGAGGTCGACTGGGGTGTCGGCGAACATGATGTTGGGGTTCTTGCCGCCCAGCTCCACGGCCACGCGCTTCACGGTGGCGGCGCTCGCGCGGATGATCGCCTGCCCGGTGGCCAGGCCGCCGGTGAAGCTGACCATGTCGACGTCGTCGTGCTCGGTGAGCGTGGCGCCCACCGACCGGCCGTCGCCGAGGACGATGTTGACCACGCCCGGCGGCACGCCCGCCTCCTCGCACAGCCGCACGAGCACGATGCTGGTGAGCGGTGTGACCTCGCTGGGTTTGATCACCATCGTGTTGCCGGCGGCCAGCGCGGGCGCCACCTTCCACGACAGCTGCAGCAGCGGGTAGTTCCAGGGCGTGATCAGGGCGCAGACGCCGACGGGCTCGTGCACCACGCGGGACAGCACGTTGTCCATACCGGTGTCGACGATGCGCCCGGCGTCCTTGTCGGCCAGGTCGGCGTAGTAGCGGAACACCGCGGTGACGTCGTCGACGTCGATGCGGCTCTCCTTGAGCGTCTTGCCGGTGTCGAGGGTCTCGGTGTGCGCGATCGACTCCTTGTCGCGCACGAGCAGCTCGGAGATCCGGCGCAGGATCGCGCCCCGCTCCGGGGCCGGGGTGGTGCGCCACGGCCCGGTGTCGAAGGCTGCGCGCGCCGCCGCCACCGCCCGGTCGACGTCGTCAGGTCCCGCCTGGTCCACCACCGCGGCGACGCTGGCGTCGAAGGGGTTGATCACCTCGGCGGTGCCCCCGGAGCCCGCTGTCCACATTCCGTCGATATAGAGGTCGGCCACTCCGATGATCGTGCCCGGATTCGACCCAGCGTCAAGCGTTCGGTCCCGTTTGGTGCTAATAGTTTTGCTATGAGCAACACGGCTGGTCGCGACGGTGGTGTCCAATCCGTCGATCGGGCTATCAGCGTGCTGGAGATCCTCGCGCGACGCGGTGAGGCCGGGGTCAGCGAGGTCGCCTCCGAAATCGAGGTGCACAAGTCCACGGCGTTCCGGCTGCTCGGCGCGCTGGAGGGCCGCGGGCTCGTGGAACAGTCGGCCGACCGCGGCAAGTACCGCCTCGGCTTCGGCCTCATCCCGCTGGCCGGAGCCGT
This sequence comes from Pseudonocardia sp. 73-21, assembly GCF_001899645.1. GTDB lineage: Bacteria > Actinomycetota > Actinomycetes > Mycobacteriales > Pseudonocardiaceae > Pseudonocardia. Next base: position 63,901 of record NZ_MKVV01000047.1, read on the forward strand.
CTCCGACCGCCTCGACGTCACCCAGCAGGGCCGCGCGATCTGCCACCGCATGGCCGAGGAGATGGGCGAGACGATCAACGTCGCCGTGCTCCAGGAGCACTGGGCGGTGAACGTCGACCAGGCCCGCGGTCCGTCGACGGTCGCCACGCACAACTGGATCGGTCGCCTCACGCCGCTGCATTGCACGTCGAGCGGGAAGGTGCTGCTGGCCCACCTGCCGGCGGAGCACCGTGCGGGCCTGCTCGCGGCGTCCGGGATGACGCGGCTCACGTCCGGCACCGTCACCAGCGCCGCGGCCCTCGACGTGGAGCTGGCCCGGGTGCGCGAGGACGGGTACGCCCTGGCCGTGGAGGAGTACGAGACGGGCCTGAACGCGGTGGCCGCGCCGGTCCTGGACCGGGCCGGCGAGGTGATCGCGGCGGTGAGCGTGAGCGGCCCGAGCTACCGGCTCACCGAGGAGCGCCTCGCGACGCTGATCGAGCCGCTCAAGGCGGGGGCGGCGGAGATCAGCAAGAAGATGGGCTGGTTCGGCGAGTGACGGCACGTCTTCGCGGTTCGACCGCGACTTTCCCGAATCGTCCACGCAACCGGTGATCATCGGGCACGCTCCGCACCGTGAACGTTGTTCCGGGTGGGCCCGGGGTGTTCCGCGGGTCGGCAGCGGTCGCCGCCGGGCTCGTCACGTGGTCGCGGCTGTGTGGGCCCCGGTTCCGGAAGCTGTTCCCTGACATCTATGCGCCCGCGTCGGAGAAGGAGCCGACGCTGAAGCTCCGATCGCGGGGCGCCGGACTGCTCGTGGCCGGGCGGGGTGTGGTGTCGGGGTACTCGGCCGCCGAACTGCTCGGTGCACCGTGTGCCCCCGGCCGAAGTCACGGTGAGTGGGCGGCAACGGGAGCACCCGGGCCTGCTCGTCCACCGCGACCGGCTCGCCCCTGACGAGATCCAGCTCGTCGACGGCCTGTGGGGTCATCACTCCCCTGCGCACGGCGTTCGACCTCGCGCGCCTCCTCGACCTCGTCGAGGGTGTGGTGGCCGCCGTCGACGCGCTGGCCAACCGCTGCCGCTTCCACCCCGACCTGATCCCCGAACGGCGGTGTGGCTGGACATGGCGCGGCCCGAGCTGAAGATCGGCATCGAGTACGAGGGCGAGGTGCACGCGAGCACGGAGCGGGTCCTACGCGACGTGGGCCGCTACACGCGCCTGGTCGACGACACATGGCGGATCTACCGCTACACGAAGTACGAGGTGCACGGCGAGCCCGGCACGACATCGCCCAGCTCACCCGGGCACGTCGACTCCGACAGCAAGCGTCACGTGCCGTTCAACCGGTCGGCGACCCAGGCGTGGAACGTCGCGATGTGGTGCTCACTCGGGACGAGCACCCCGCCGTCGCGGTACGCCCGGCTGCTCATCCCGGGCTGGGTGCGCTCGCACGCCTCGAAATCCTGCTGGTTGACGCGGTGGAACAGCTCCACGCTCGCATCGATGTCGGTCACCCCGGGGGCGAAGAGCCAGTCGCACTCCACCACGGTGCGGTCGGGGGCCAGCGGGGTCATGCGGTGGACGATCACGTGGTCGGGCACCAGGTTCACGAACACCTGCGGCTTGATGGTGATCGCGTAGTAGCGGCGGTCCTGCTCCTCGGTGACGCCGGGCAGCCGCTCGGCGCCGGCGCGGCCGTCCACCGTGAAACCCTCCGCCCCGGCGGCGAACTCCGCGCCGTGGCCGACGTAGTACTGCGCCGCGTAGCCGTCGGCGAACTCGGGCAGCACCTCCGTGAGCTCCGGGTGGATCGTGGCGCAGTGGTAGCACTCCATGAAGTTCTCGACGATCAGCTTCCAGTTGGCCGCCACGTCGTAGGTGATGCGGCGGCCCAGCGTCAGGTGCTCCACGTCGTAGTGCTCGATCGACGCGACGTCGCCGAGGCGCGTGACGATCTCGCCCAGTACGTCGTCCTCGAACGACGGGGGCTCCCCGGCGTCGTCGGAGCCCAGGCAGATCCAGACGTAGCCGAGCCACTCCCGCAGGTGTACGGGGCGCAGGCCGTACTCGACGCGGTCGACGTCGGGCATGGACGTCAGGTTGGGGGCGGCGATGAGCTTGCCGGTGAAGTCGTAGGTCCAGGCGTGGTAGGAGCACTGGAGGTTGCGGCGCAGCTGCCCCGCAGGCTCTGCACACACCCGCGCACCACGGTGCCGGCACACGTTGAGGAAGCCGCGCACGACGCCGTCACGACCGCGGACGAGCACCACGCTCTCCCGGCCCACCGTCACCGTGCGGAACGCGCCAGGACCGGTGAGGTCGGCCGCGAGCGCGACGCAGGTCCACGTGGTCTCGAAGATCCGTTCCTGCTCGCGCGCGAAGACGGACGCGTCGGTGTACGCAGAGCCTGGCGGGGTGCGGATGAGGCTGGGCTGAGCGAGACCGGGCTCGGCGAGTGTCACGAGGCGGCTTCGAGCGCGGCGCCGTCGGCCAGCAGCACGTACACCGCATCCCCCTCCAGCACCACGGTGTGCGTGCGGACGGGCTCGCGCGCCAGCAGACCGTCGGGCTCGCCGGTGCGCAGGTCGAAGATGGCCGCGTGCAGCGGGCACTCCACCTCGCACCCCTCGAGCCACCCGTCGGCGAGCGAGGCGTCCTGGTGGGTGCAGGTGTCGTCGATGGCGTAGAGCTCGCCGTCGTCGGTGTGGAACACCGACACCGGCGGGCTGAGCGGCAGGCGGCGGGCACTGCCGCGAGGCATGTCGGCGAGGGCGCAGACGTGGATCATGTCGGTCTCCGGGAGCGCAGTGCGGAACGGCGTGCACAACGCGCAACAGCGTCGCTGGCGCGGAGGGGGCCTGTCAAGCCCGCAAACGGACTGGAAAACAGCCCGTAACCTGGGTGATCAGTCCTTTTCGGGCGTCGCCGCCAGCGGCCGCGCCGCCCCGGACGCCAGCAGGCCCAGCACCAGTGCCCCGAGCACCACGAACAGCGCGTGCAGGATGCCCGCGTGCTCGGCGAGCAGCCCGATCAACGGCGGTCCCGCGAGGAACGCCGTGTAGCCGATCGAGCTCACGACCGACACGCGGGCCGCCGCCCGTGCGGGGTCGTCCGCGGCGGCGCTCATGCCCACCGGGAAGCCCAGCGAGGCCCCGACCCCCCACAGCAGCGCCCCGGCGAGCGCGACGGGCGTGGAGCCGCCGAGCAGCACCAGCAGCAGGCCCGCCACCCCGAGGACGGCCATCGTCCGCAGGATCGCCACGCGCCCGAACCGCTCCAGCGCCGCTCCGCCGAACGTCCGCCCGAATGTCATCGCGACGACGAAGAACCCGTACCCGACGGCGCCGAGCGTCTGGTCGGTGCGGTAGCCGTCGACGAACGCGACGGCAAGCCAGTCGTTCGCGCTGCCCTCGGTGAACGCGAACCCGAGCACCATCAGCCCGACCAGCAGCGTCCGCGGCTCGCGCCAGGCGGCCAGGGTGCCGGATCCGGCGGAGCGCTCCTCGACCGGCGCGGGGACGTGCGCCGTGAACCGTCGCGTGGCCACCGTGACGATGACCGGCACCAGGGCCGCGACCACGATCACCTGCACGGCGAGCGGCACACCGGTGGCGGCCGAGAGGGCGCCCAGCCCGGCGCCGGTGACCGTCCCGAGGCTGAACGCGGCGTGCAACCGCGGCATCAGCGACCGGCCCAGCCGGCGCTCGACGTCCGCGCCCTCGACGTTCATCGCGACGTCCCAGATCCCGCTGCCGAGCCCGGTGAACACGAGACCGACCGCGGCCGGGAGCACCACGCCGGCGACCAGGCCCACCACCAGCAGCGCCAGCCCGAGGGCCACCGACAGCGCCCCCGTCAGCACCGTGCGGCCGGGACCGAGCTTGTGCACGATCGGCCCGGACAGCGGCAGCCCGGCGATCGAGCCGCCCGAGAGGCACAGCAGCAGCAGCCCGAGCTGCGCCGACGACAGTCCCAGCGCGTCGCGGATCGCCGGCGTGCGCGAGATGAACGAGGCGAAGGCCAGCCCGTTCACGGCGAACGCGACGACGACGGCCGTGCGGGCACGGGAGAGCTCGGGGGCGGGCCGAGCCCGGGTGGTGGTCACGCTGGAACTCCGATCGAATCGATTCGATGAGCGACGATACGGGTCGTTCCCGCGCAGCTCAACCCGGCCGCTACCGTCGGACGATGTCCGGACGCCCGACGCTCGCCGCCGTCGCGGCCCTCGCCGGCGTGTCCCCGTCCACCGCGTCGCTGGCGTTCTCGGGCAGCCCGCGGGTCACCGTCGCCACCCGCGAGCGCGTCCTGACCGCCGCCGCGGAGCTCGGCTACGCGGGCCCCGACCCGATCGCCGCCTCCCTGCGGCGCGGGCGCAGTGGCGTGATCGGCGCGGTCGTCGGCGAGCGCCTGCTCTACGCGTTCCGCGACCCCGTGGCCATCCAGCTGCTCGACGGCATCACCGAGGTGCTGGGCGCCGAGGGCCTCGGGCTGCTGCTGCTCGCCGGCGACACCGGCCGCCCGTCGATCGAGCAGATCACCCGCATCCCGCTGGACGCTGCGATCTTCGCCACCTGCGGGCTGGAGGACGACCCGGCCCTGGAGGCGTTGCGCGCCAGGGGTGTTCCGGTCGTGGCGGTGGAGGGACCGGTGGCCGAGGGCGTCACGCTCGTCGACATCGACGACCGCGGCGGCACCGCCGACCTCGCCCGCCACCTGCACGGCCTCGGCCACCGGCGCGTCGAGGCGATCGCGATGCCGCTGCGCCTCGACGGCACCCGCGGACCCGTCGACGCCGCCCGTCGTGCCCGCGCCCACTACCGCGACGTGCGGCACCGCATGGAGGGCGTCGAGGACGTGTTCGGGCCCGTGCCGATCTTCGAGACCGCGAGCAACGCCGTCGCCGAGGGCACCACGGCGGGCCGCATCCTGCTCGACGTACCCGCGCACCGGCGCCCCACGGCCGTCATCGCGCAGAGCGACGTGCTGGCCGCCGGGGTCCTGCAGGCCGCCGCCGACCTGGGCCTCGACGTGCCCGGCGACGTGTCCGTGGCCGGTTTCGACGGCGCCGACCTGCACTGGCTCGGCGCCACCCGCCTCACCACGGTCGTGCAGCCCACGGAGGTGAAGGGCCGCGCCGCCGCCCAGGCCGCCATCGCACTGGTGGCCGGCGAGCGACCGGCGGATGTGGTGTTCCCGGTGAGCCTGCGGATCGGCACCACGAGCGGCCCGCCGCCCTCCGCGATGTGACGTCCCGGGCGCCGGAATCCGCCGACTCGCGCACGCGAAACCGCCGACTCGCGGGGTGGAAGCGGTCAACCGTGACTGTTCAGTCGCCCCAACGGCTACGCTGACCGGGTGAGCACCCCCGATCCACGGCCCCTGGGCCGGCGCGAGGAGCGCACGGCCACCAGCCGTGCGCGCATCCTCGACGCGGCGGTGGCCTGCCTCGTCGAGTCGGGGTACGCGGGCGCCACCACCCTGCGCATCCAGGCCCGGGCGGGCGTCTCCCGCGGGCGGCTGCTGCACCACTTCCCCTCCCGCGACGAGCTGCTGGTCGCGGCGTCGCGGCACCTGGCCACCGAGCGGCTGCGCGACACGGGGATGCGCGTGGACGACCTGGGCGACCACCTCACGCCCGCCGAGCGCCTCGACCGCGCCGTCGAGCTGATGTGGGAGACGTTCTCCGAGCCGCACTTCTGGGCCGCCGTCGAGCTCTGGACCGCCGCCCGCACCAACCACGAGCTGCGCGACGCCGTGCTGCCCGAGGAGCGCGAGATCCTGGCGGCCGTGCGCGCCGGGATGGCGCGCTTCTACGGGCCGGAGCTGGTGTCGCACCCGCGGTACCTGCACGTGCGCGACCTGCTGTTCACGAGCATGCGCGGCGTCGGGCTGACCTACGCGCTCGAGCACCGCGATCCCCGTACCGACCCCCACCTGCCGATGTGGAAGGACGTGGCCCGTGAGCTCCTCACCTGAGCACGCGATCGATCCGAACGTGGCCCCCAGCGGCGCCGGGTGCGTCGAGTGCGACGCGGCCGGTGGATGGTGGGTGCACCTGCGCCGGTGCGCGCAGTGCGGCCACGTCGGCTGCTGCGACTCCTCCCCCGCCCAGCACGCCACCGCCCACTTCACCGCCACCGGCCACCCGGTCGTGCAGAGCTTCGAGCCGGGCGAGGACTGGTTCTGGGACTACTCGACGAACGACGCGCTGGACGGCCCCGAGCTGGCCGGCCCGGCCCACCACCCGCTGGACCAGCCGGCCCCGGGCCCGGCCGGGCGGGTCCCGGCGGACTGGCAGAGCCACATCCACTGACGACGCAGGGGTGGGGCGCGGCGTCGGTCGCCGGTCGCGCGGAGGAGAATCTGGCCGTGATCGCCGACTCCGTCTCCGCCGCTGCCGCCCGCCTCGCCGGGGTCGTCCTCAGCACCCCCCTGCAGCCCAACCTCCGGCTCTCCGCCGCCACCGGCGCGGACGTGTGGCTCAAGCGCGAGGACCTGCAGGTCGGGCGCTCCTACAAGCTGCGCGGCGCCTACAACCTCCTCGCCGGCCTGGACGCCACCGAGCGTGCCGCGGGAGCGGTGTGCGCGAGTGCCGGCAACCACGGGCAGGGCGTCGCGTACGCGTGTCGGGAGCTGGGCATCCGCGGGCGCGTGCACGTCCCGAGCACCACGCCCCGGCAGAAGCGCGAGCGGATCCGGGCGCTGGGTGGCGAGGCCGTGGAGCTCGTCGTCGCGGGCGACACCTACGACGAGGCGGCCGCCGCGGCCGCCGAGCACGCGCTGCACACCGGCGCCACCGTCGTCCCCGCGTTCGACGACGAGCGCACCATCGCCGGGCAGGGCACCGTCGGCGTCGAGATCGTCGAGCAGCTCGGGAAGGCACCGGACGTCGTGGTGCTGCCCGTCGGCGGCGGCGGGCTGCTCGCCGGCGTCGGCAGCTGGCTGGCCGCGCGGTACCCGGAGGTCCGGATCATCGGCGTCGAGCCCGCCGGCGCCGCCGGGATGGCCGCGGCGTTCGGGGCGGCCGGGCCGGTGGTGCTGCCCGAGCTCGACACGTTCGTCGACGGCGCCGCCGTGCGCCGCGTCGGGGACGTGACGTTCCCGCTGGTCCGGGCGTGCGGCGCCGAGCTGATGACGGTGGACGAGGGCCGCGTCTGCACCGAGATGCTCGACCTCTACCAGACCGACGGCATCATCGCCGAGCCCGCGGGCGCGCTCGCCACCGCGGCCCTGGACGACCTCGTCGTCGCCGGCGAGACCGTCGTCTGCCTGCTGTCGGGCGGCAACAACGACGTCAGCCGCTACGGCGAGGTGGTGGAGCGCTCGCTGGTGCACCGTGGGCTCAAGCACTACTTCCTCGTGGAGTTCCCGCAGGAGCCGGGCGCCCTGCGCCGGTTCCTCGACGAGGTGCTCGGCCCGGACGACGACATCGTGCTGTTCGAGTACGTCAAGCGCGACAACCGGGAGACCGGCGCCGCGCTGGTGGGCGTCGAGATCACCGCGCGGGACGCCTACGACCCGCTGTGGAAGCGCATGGAGGCGAGCCCGCTGACGATCCAGCTGGTGGCGCCGGGCACCACCGCGTACCGGTTCCTGGTCTGAACCACCCGGGGCTCCGCTGCGTACGTCCTGGTGCAGGCCGGCGGCCGTCCTTGGGGAGGGGAATCCGCATGACGGCCGCCGGCGCGCGTTCCCAGGGGGCACCCTGAGAGGACGCGCATAACCTACCGTAACCGCGTGACGGCACCCCTGCCCGATGGACGGGGTTCGACACGGTCCGTACCGTCAACGGGAGTGGTCCACCGGCGAGGGGCGTGGCGATGGCGAGTTACAGCGGTGAGAAGGACGCGTACCTCAAGCGGCTGCGCCGGATCGAGGGTCAGGTCCGGGGCCTGCAGCGGATGGTCGAGGAGGACAAGTACTGCATCGACATCCTGACGCAGGTGTCCGCAGCCACCAAGGCGCTGCAGTCGTTCTCCCTGGAGCTGCTCGACGAGCACCTGGCCACGTGCGTGGTGCACGCGGCGCAGGCCGGCGGCGCGGAGGCCGAGGAGAAGGTCCGCGAGGCCTCCGACGCCATCGCCCGTCTTGTCCGCTCCTAGCGGGACCGGGCCGGCCGGCTCCGCGTAGCAGCGCGCCTCAGGACTCGGCCGCCACGGCCCCCACCGGTGTGCGGCGGAAGGCCTGCTGCATCAGGGTCGCCACGTGAGCTCCTCGGGGTTCGTGATCGGTGAAGGATCCCCGGTGCCCGATACGGGCGCGAGCCGCCGAACGGCTCTCATGGATGGATTTCAGCCGGACACCGCGGCGAAACCACCGAGCAGCCGCGTGAACGCGAGGTCCTCCTGGGCGATGCCACTGCAGTCGACGGCCGGCTTCACCGCGTCCGGGCAGCCCCCCGTGTCGCGGCCCAGCGACCAGATCCCGACGTGCCCGAGCCCCCGCGAGCGGGCGAACTCGAGCACCTTCGTCGCGTCGGCGACCGTGGTGACGGGCCCGGCGTCGTTGCGGCCCACCATGACGGTGAGGCCGAGGGTCCGGTTCTGGACGGCCTCGCTCGCGTCGGGGTAGACCGACCGCATCTGGTCGAGGGTGGCCTGCCCGGCGTCCACCATCGCCTGGCCCCAGTCGCCGCCGGTGCGGAAGTTCATGTCCATCCCGTTCACCGAGAGCCGGACGCCCGCCGCGACGGTCTTCCGCACCAGGTCGAGGCCGGCCGGGGTCAGCCCGGCGAGGTCGATGGGCAGCGTGAGCGTCACCGCCGTGCCCCGGCTGCGCTGCACCTGCGCCAGCGCGGTGGCGATCCTCGTGGCGTCGACGGGCGCCTCGATGTCGACGTCGAGCCGCTGCGCGCGCACCGCGTCGAGCAGTCCGGTGTAGGCGCCCGCCAGCTTGTCGGCCGTGCCGCACGCGTTCTCCAGGTAGGTGCCGACCGCTCCCCCGGTGCCGACGACGACGTCACCACCGGCCTTGCGGAACGCGTCGACCGCGGCGCCCAGTGCCGGGTCGGCCGCCGGGACGGTGCCGCCCCACATCGGGTTGCAGCCGCCGGGTCCGGCCAGCGCGAACGCCAGCGTCACGTGCTTCAGGCCGGTGGCCGCGGCCACCTGGGCCAGGTCGGGCCGCTTGACGGAGACGTCGACGTAGGGGGCGAACGCCACGCCGGGAGTGATCTCCGTGGACGGCGACGGCGAGCCCGTGACGACGCTCTGGCACCCGGTGAGGGCGAGCAGGAGCAGGGCGAGCAGGGCCCGGCGGAGGCCCGCCATCACCGGCCCCCGGCGGCCGCGCCGGCGCCGCCGAAGTCGCCGACCCGCTTGAGCTTCTGCCAGCGCAACCTCACCCCGGCCAGCGCGGTGCCCATGGACTTGATCAGCACCGCGTACATCATCTGCCGGTAGACGAGCTGCTGGAGCGGCATCCACAGCAGGGGCAGCGGGTTCTCCCGCTCCATGCCGAAGGCGAGCAGGCCCGAGAGCATCTGGATGCCCAGCACCGCGCCCCACAGCTGCAGGGTCCGGACGGGGTCGAGCGCGACGAGACCGTAGACCAGGAAGACGTCGATCAGCGGCGCCAGCATCGGGAGCATCACCTGGAACAGCGCGAGGTTCAGCAGCCCCACCCGGCCCATCCGCCCGGCCGGGCCCGAGCGGAACACCGACCCGCGGTGCTTCCACATCGCCTGCATGGTGCCGTAGCTCCAGCGGTAGCGCTGCCGCCAGAGCTGCTGGAGCGTGGTGGGGGCCTCCGTCCAGGCCCGGGCCCGCTCCTCGTAGACGATCTGCCAGCCGGCGGCGCAGACCGCCATCGTCAGGTCGGTGTCCTCGGCGAGGGTGTCGTCGCTGACCAGGCCCGCCTGCAGCAACGCCGTGCGGCGGAACGCCCCGACCGCACCCGGGATGGTGGTCATACAGCCGAGCAGGTCCTGGATCCGGCGGTCGATGTTGAACCCGATGACGTACTCGATGTGCTGCCAGCGGCCCACCAGCTTCTTCCGGTTGGCGACCTTCGCGTTCCCCGAGACGGCGCCGACCTCGGGCCGGGCGAACGGCTGGACGAGCAGCCGCACGGTGGAGGGCTCGAAGACCGTGTCCCCGTCGATCATCACCACGATCTCGTGGCGCGCGTGCTTGATGCCGTTGTTCAGCGCCGCAGGCTTGCCGCCGTTGGCCTGCCGGATCAGCCGGACGCCGGGCAGGTTGAGCCCGCGGACGATCGCGGCGGTCTCGTCGGTGGACCCGTCGTCCACGACGATGATCTCGATGGGGTGCTCGCTGGCCATCAGGGAGCGCACGGTGGCGGCGATGCACTCCTTCTCGTTGTAGGCCGGGACGATCACCGACACGGGCGCGGTGACGGGCGGCCCCCACCGGAAGCGCTTCGGGTTACGTCGGACCGAGTGGTAGATCGCGAACACGAGCATCAGCGCCAGCCGCAGCAGCACCAGGCCGCCGGCCACCAGCAGCAGCCATCCCAGGGCCGCCACGATCGTCGTCGACACCGCCACCACCGCGAGCATCCCGTCGCCGACGGCCTTGTCGCGCTCGCGCGCCTGCTGGCCGGCGGGGGGCAGGCCGGTTGCCCTGGTGACGGTCGCGAACGTGTAGCCCCGGTCGCGCAGGGCCGGGATCACCCGGGCCAGCGCCGAGGCCAGCTGCGCGGGGCCGCCCTCGGAGGCGTCGACGGAGATGACCCGCCCGGCCTTGTCCGGCGTGACGACGGTCGCGAGGATCTCGTCGGTGGTGCGCCGCGTCCATCCGGCCGCCGAGACGTCGCTGAAGACCGACACCATGCCGTGGTCGGCCAGCCGGCGGACGAGCGCGAAGTGCTCGTCGTCGAGCCCGGCCACCGACGCGGAGTACGGCGGTCGCACCAGGTAGGTCGTCCGGTCCACCGCGCCGGCCAGTGCGAGCTCGGTGAGGGTGAGCTCGCGGTCGAGCCGGGTGTCGGACACCGAGGCGAGGTCCTGGCTGGTGAACGTGCGGATCCCGATCTCCGATCCTGCGCCGAGGATCGAGCGGGCCGCCTCGGGGTGCTGCGCCACCACGGCCCCGCTGACGAAGAACGTGGCCGGCACACCGAAGTGGCTCAGGACGCCGAGGAGCTGGGCCGTGCGGGACGGGTCCGGCCCGCCGTCGATGGTGAAGGCGATGGTGCCCCTGGCCGGGGCGAACGTGCGGATCGGGCTGCTGCGGACGTCGACCACCGGGGCGCCGTGCGCCACCGCGAACGGCACCTGGCCGTTCGGCCCCGCGACCGCGGGGGCCGGGGCCTCGGTCAGGGTGCTGCCGCGCACCGTCCCGTCGATGACCAGGACGGTGCCGAAGACCAGGAGGATCGCGACGGAGAGCACCCAGGTGGGCCGGGGCAGGATCCTCATGGCCGACGATCAGCCGTTCCCGGCGGGGGCGGCCGGGCCCGTCGCGGGGCCGGTCGTGCCGGTGCCCGTCGTACCGGTCGTACCGGTCGTGCCGGTCGTCCCCGTGGTGCCCGTGCCGGTGGTGCCGGTCGTCCCCGTGGTGCCCGTGGTGCCCGTGCCGGTCGTCCCCGTGGTGCCGGTCCCGGTCGTCCCCGTGGTGCCGGTCCCGGTCGTCCCCGTGGTGCCGGTGCCCGTGGTGCCGGTCGTACCCGTCGTTCCGGTGCCCGTCGTTCCCGTGCCGGTGGTCGTGGTCGTGGCGGGCGGCTCGACGACGGGCGGGTGCACGACCGGCGGGGAGGAGGCCGGGCTCTGCAGCGGCGCTTGCACGGCGACCCGCGCCTCCTTCTTCGGCGCCGGCTTGGTGACCGGCACGACCTTCGGCCTCGGCGCCGGCCGCCGAGTGGCGTGGGACACATTCTGCACCGGCTCGGTGACGAACGCCACAGGCGCGGGCGCCGGGGGCTTGGCGGCCGCCGCCGGGATCAGGAACGGGACGACGTTGCCGAGGGCGACGGTGGATCCCACCGACGGCAGCGCCAGCGCGACGCCCACGACCCCGAGGAAGCCCACCAGCAGCAGCATGAGGATGCAGCCGGTGGCCCGGATGAGCTTGCGCCGCGTGCCGCTGTCGTCGACGAACACCGGCGGGGCCTCGGCGGCCGGCGCGGGGGCGAGCATGCTGCCGGGAACGCAGACGGTGACCTCGTCGCTGTACGGGCGGCCAGCGAACCGGGCGGGCCCGTGGTTCATCGTGTTCGCCATCATGCCTCTGCGCTCCTGGTGCGCCGGGGCGGTGTGTCCGCCCGATGGGAGAAGACTGCCGCGCGGCGGGCCGGAGGGTAATGATCGCGGGGACCAGGTCCCCACCCCACGTGTGACAGGCCTTCCTACCCATCAGGCAAGGGTCATCCGACGAGCCTCTCCTTGATCTCGGTCTTGAGCACCTTGCCCACCGTGGAGCGGGGCAGATCGGGCCAGATCTCGATCTGCTTCGGGGTCTTGACGCTGCCGATGCGCTCCTTGACGAACGCGGTGATGGCCGCGGGATCGGCCTCGACGCCCGGCTGCGGCTGGACGACCGCCACCACCCGCTCGCCCCACTTGTCGTCGGGCAGGCCGACCACGCCGCAGTCGCGGACGGCGGGGTGGGCCATCAGCGCCTGCTCGACCTCGGCCGAGTACACGTTGAAGCCGCCGGTGATGATCATGTCCTTGGCGCGGTCGACGATGAACAGGAAGCCGTCCCCGTCGAGGTAGCCGATGTCGCCGGTGTGGTGCCACCCGTGCGCCGACGCCTCCGCGGTGGCCTCGGGGTTCTTGTAGTACCCGGCCATCACCAGCGAGCTGCGGACGACGATCTCGCCGCGTTCGCCCTGATCCAGCAGCCGCCCGTCACCACCCATGATGCCGACGGTGACCAGCGGCCCCGGCCGGCCCGCCGACGCGAGCCGGTGGGTCGCCACCGTGCCGTCGGCGTCGAAGTGGTCGCGCGGGGCCATCATCGACACCATCATCGGCGCCTCGGACTGCCCGAACAGCTGCGCCATCACGGGACCGATGTCGGTGAGCGCCTGCTCCAGGCGGGCGGGCGACATGGGCGCGGCGCCGTACCAGAAGCACTGCAGCGACGAGAGGTCCGTGGCCGCGAGCTTCTCGTGCGCCAGCAGCATGTAGATCACCGTGGGCGGCAGGAACGTGTGCGTGACGCTGCGGCGCGGGACGATCTCCAGGAACCCCTCCAGGTCGGGCCCGGCCATCACCACGATCTGCCCGCCGAGCGCCATCACGGGGAAGCACAGCACCCCGGCGGCGTGGGTGAGCGGGGCCATGGCGAGGTAGACCGGGCGCCCCTCGAAGGGGTACCCCATGAGCGTCAGGGCCGTCATCGTCTCGATGTTGCGGTCGGTGAGCTGCACGCCCTTGGGACGGCCGGTGGTGCCGCCGGTTCCGACGATCATGACCGTGTCGTCGACCGGGGTCGGGTCGAACTCCGCGCCGTCGGCCAGCCACGCGTCCATGCCGTCGTCGATGCAGACGAACGTGCGGACCTGCGGGAGCTGCGACCGCATCTGCTCCACCAGCGCGGCGTACGGGGTGCGGTAGAACAGGCACACGCAGTCGAAGAGGTCGAGCAGCTCCGCGTTCTCGCCCGCGGTGTTGCGCGGGTTGATCGGGCACCACACCGCGCCGCGGCGCGCGATGCCGAACACCGTGGCGAACGCGAGGGGGTCGTTGCCGGACAGGATGCCGACCTTGTCGCCGGCCGCGACGCCCGAACGCGCGAGCGCCCGGGCGACGGACCAGCTGTGGTCGACCACGTCGCCGTAGGTGAGGGTGACGTCGTCCGCCCCGGACATCGATGCGGTGAGACAGGGGGCGTCGCGGCCGAGCGACGCCCCCTTGTCCAGGTAGTCGGTGAGGGTCACATGCCCATTCCGCCGTCGACCGGCAGCCCGATGCCGTTGACGAAGCGGGACTGGTCGGAGGCGAGGAAGACCACGGCGTCGGCGATGTCGGAGACCTCGCCCAGCCGGCCGGACGGGGTGAGCCCGATGACCGCACCGACGGCGGCGTCGGGGCTCTCGAACAGGCCCAGCGCGGAGGTCTCGACGGCGAGCTTGACGCCCATGTCGGTGGCCACCAGGCCCGGGTAGATGCAGTTGACGCGCACGCCGTAGCCGAGCCGGCCCGACTCCGCGGCCGCGATGCGGGTGATGCGGTCGACGGCGGACTTGGTGCCTGAGTAGCCCGCGATGCCGGGGAAGGCGATGGTGGCGGCCACCGAGGAGATGTTGATGACCGTGCCGCCCTGGCCTGCGGCGCCGTCGGGCTTCATCGCGCGGAAGGCGTGCTTGATGCCCAGCGTGGTGCCCAGGATGTTGACGTCGAGCATCGTGCGCAGCTCGTCGGCGTCGGTGTCGATGATCAGCGAGGTGACCTCGATGCCGGCGTTGTTGACGACGATGTCGAGCCCGCCGAACTCCGCGACGGTGTGCGCGACCGCGGCCTCCCAGTCGGCGTCGCTGGTGATGTCGAGCGAGACGAAGCCCGCGCCCTCGAGACCTGCGGCCGTCTGCTCCCCGACGTCCTTGAGCACGTCCGCGATCATCACGCGGGCCCCGGCTGCGGTGAGCGCCTCCGCCATGCCGGCCCCCAACCCGCGGGCTCCTCCGGTGACGAGCGCCCGACGTCCGTTCAGTTGAGTCATCCGAGGTCCTCTCGCGATCTCCAGTGATCCGGACCACAAGGTAGGGCGGATTCTGGACGACTGTCAAGATTTTGACGTTCGGCTACCCTGGGTCGCGATGGCCACCGCAGGGAAGGTCGACCGACCCCAGGTCGACAGGGTCGACAGGGTCGACAGGGTCGACAGGGTCGACAGGGTCGACAAGGTCGAGGAGCGCCGCCGCGAGCTCGCGGACGCGGCGCTCCAGACGCTGTCCGCCCTCGGTTACGCGCGCACCAGCCTGCGCGAGATCGCCCAGAACTCGGCGTTCTCCCACGGCGTCCTGCACTACTACTTCCGCGACAAGGTCGACCTGATCACCTACTGCGTGCGGCGGTACAAGGCGGTCTGCGTGCAGCGCTACGACCAGATCGTGGCCACCGCCCGCACCCCCGAGGGTCTCGCGCAGGGTTTCGCCGACGGGCTCGTGGCCACCCTCGTCGCCGACGCGCACATGCACCGGCTCTGGTACGACCTGCGCTCGCAGGCGCTGTTCGAGGACTCGTTCCGCGCGGACGTGCTGGAGATCGACTCCACGCTGGAGCGGATGATCTGGCGGATCGTCAGCCGGTACGCCGAGCTCACCGGCTCGCCGGTGCTCACCGGCGAGTCGATGACCTACGCGATGTTCGACGGGCTGTTCCAGCAGGCCCTGCTGCGGCACCTGGCCGGCCAGGAGGGTGCGGAGGTGCACCTGCACGCGAGCGTGCGCCGGCTGATCGACCAGGTGGTGCCGGCTACTTCCCGTTGATCAGGCTGGTGCCGGCCGGGCCGCCGTCCTTCTTGCCCTTCTTGATGGCGCGCTTCTCCTTGAGGGACTTCCCGGACTTCTTGGTGGCTGTCTGGCGCGGAGACTTGTCGGTCATGACGCTCCTGGCGGGGGTGCGGGACGAGGTGCCCCGGACGGCCGTGGAAGTGACCCTACGCCGTCGAGTGGTAGGCGTGGTGCGCGTCATGGGCCAGCAGGAACGCGCCCTGCGCCACGATTCCCGCGCTCGCCCCGGCCGCGGCACCGCTGCCGCGGCGCCATCGCCACAGCGCCAGCCCGCCCACGACGTACCCGGCGTCGAGACCCACGTTGACCAGCAGGATCCGCCGCAGCCTCCGGCCCTCCACCCGCAGCTCGGCCGGCTCGTAGGGGTCGGCGAGCCGCGCCATCCGGCGTTTGCGCAGCCGTTCGGCCACCACCACGATGGCGAGGTCCATCGCGCCCCAGCCCGCGTTCTGCATCCCGAACGCCCGCCGCCACGGGTCGTGCCGGAACCGGCCGGCGAACCCCAGCCCGCCCACGACACCGGCCGCGCCCCAGACGGCGGTGGTCCGGGCGAGCGCCACCTCCCGAGCCCAGGGATCCCCTTCGGTCACACCTCGCAGCATGCCCCACGGCGGTGATCACGGCACGGCGGTCGCCCGTGGAGATCACCGGACGACATCGGCGCCTTGATCACCGCCGTGGAGGCAGAACCTGTTGCAGCGCACGGCCGCGTGGTCGTGCCGGAGCTGCAACCCCCGTTGAGCAGCACGACCTGGACGGTCACACCGCGTCCGACGGCGGCGGCAGGAGGCCGGGCGCGGGGCGCAGGCCGTCGATCAGGAGGGCGAGGTAGCGGCGGCGGTCGGCGCCCCCGGGATCCCGGTCGTCCGCGGTGGCCAGGGCCATCACCACCACCGCCGCGAGGTCGCGGGCCCGCAGCTCCGGCCGCACCACCCCCGCGTCCAGGGCGCGGCGCAGCAGCCGGTCGAGCCAGCTCAGGTAGCTCTCGACCATGTCGACGTCGATGGCGCCGGCCTCGTGGGCCACGGCGAGCACCGTGCGGTGCGACGCCACGGACTCGACGAGCGCCTCGAGCGTGGCCACGAGCTCCCGCCAGGGCTCGTCGTGGCCGATGGCCGTGGCGGGCTGGATCTCCGTGGCCACCACGTGCTCCAGCACCGCGCGGACGAGCTGGTCGCGGTTGCGGAAGCGCCGGTAGAGGGTGGCCACGCCGACACCGGCGCGGCGCGCGACCTCGTCGAGCGCCACGCCGGCACCCAGCTCCTCGAACGCCTCCGCCGCGGCCACCACGATGCGGTCGTGGTTGCGCGCGGCGTCGGCGCGCATCACCCGGGCCGTCACGGCGTAGAAGCTAGTCGACGATCCTGAGGGCACTGGACGGGCAGAGCGACACGGCCTCGCGGGCGAGGTCGGCGTCGGCACCCTCGGGGTCCTCCACCAGCACCACGACGATGCCGTCGTCGTCCTGGTCGAAGACGGTATCGGACGTGCCGACGCACAGCCCGGCCCCGATGCACACGTCGCGATCGGCCACGATCTTCATGTCACTCCTCGGCTCACCAGGTGACGGGCAGCGAGTGCAGCCCGTAGATGAAGTGGTACGCCCGGAACGGGATCTCGTCGAACGGGAGCGCCGACGCCAGGTCCGGGAAGCGCTTCAGCAGCGCCGGGAACGCGATCCGCATCTCCATGCGGGCCAGCGGCGCGCCGAGGCAGTGGTGCACGCCGTGCCCGAACGCGATGTGCCCCATCGAGCCCCGCCTGACGTCGAGCGTGTCGGGGTCGTCGATGAACGACGGGTCCCGGTTCGCCGACGGCAGTGCGCAGAGGACCAGCTCGCCCTTCGGGATGTGCTGCCCGGCGATCTCGACGTCCTGCGTGGTGGTGCGCGCGACGCCGGTGTGCACGATCGACAGCCACCGCATCAGCTCCTCGACGGCCGGCACGATCGCGTCGGGGTCGTCGCGGACGAGGGCGAGCTGGTCGGGGTGCCGCAGCAGGGCGAGCGTGCCCAGCCCCAGCATGTTGGACGTGGTCTCGTGCCCGGCCACCAGCAGCAGCGACGCGAGGCCGGCGAGCTCGTCGTCGGTGATCTCCGCAGCGCCGTCCTGCGCCTCCGCGGTAGAGAGTCCGTCGGCGCCGTGCTCGCGCACCAGCATGCCGAGCATGTCCTCGCCCGGATCCGCCTTCGCGCCCGCGACCAGCTTCTCCATGTACGCGCGCCCCTCGCGCTGAAGCGCGATCCGCTCCGGCATGGGGATCGAGAGGTCCAGCTGGCGTGCGGTGCGGTGCTGGAACTCGTCGCGGTCGGCGTAGGGCACGCCGAGCAGCTCGCAGATCACCAGCGACGGGATCGGCAGCGCGAACGACGGCACGAGGTCGGCCGGGCTGCCGGCGGCCTCCATGGCGTCGAGGTGCTGATCGACGATCTCCACGATCCGCGGCTCGAGACGCCGCATCCGCCGGACGGTGAACTCCGGCGTGAGGAACCGGCGCAGCCGCGTGTGGTCGGGCGGGTCGGTGGCCAGCATCTGCCCGGCCAGCGCCTTGCGCTTCTCCTCGGCGGAGCGCGGGTCGTCGGGCAGGGAGAACGCGAGCTGCGAGGCGTTGCTGAAGCGCGTGGCGTCGGCGAGGACGTCGCGCACGTCGTCGTGGCGGGCGACCAGCCAGGCCGGCATCCCGAACGTCGACGTGACGCGGCGGACCCCCTCGGACTCGCGGACCTCGGCCAGCTCCGCCACCGGGTCGAAGTGGTCGCGGCGCATGTGGAGCGGCAGCTCGGGTGGTGCCTGTGTCATGGATGTCCCTTCCCCGACGGATGACGACGCGCCCGACGCTACCACCGAAGCGATAGTGCGCTCTCAGTTACGACGAAGCGGACGAACCGCGCAGGTGCTCGTCGAAGAAGCGCAGGATGCGCGTCCACGCGTCCTCCGACGACGGCCCGTGGTACCCGAGACCGGCCACGCGCATGAGCACCGACAGCGGCCCGACGTTGAGCCGGTTCATGAACGAGTGCCCGGCGTCGGGGTACTCCTTGACGTCGTGCACCACGCCGGCCTCGGTCAGCGCCGTCTCCAGCTTCGCGGCGGCCCCCCTCAAGCCGCGGTCCTTGGCGCCGTAGCTGGCCACGACCGGGCACGCGCCGCGCAGCACCGTGGCGGCATCCTTGGGGACCAGGCCGTAGTTCGGGGCGGACGCGTCGAACTCGCGCGTGGCCGCGACCAGCGCGAACCCGCCGCCCATGCAGAACCCGATGATGCCGACCTTGCCGGTGCAGTCGGGCCGGGCCGCGAGCCAGCTGCGGACGGCCTCGATGTCGTCGAACGCCGGGCCCTTGCCGGCCGCCATCGCCGACATCGTCGACCGCAGGCAGCGCAGCGCCCCGCCCGCGGTGAACATGTCGGGGGCGACGGCGAGGTAGCCGGCGGCGGCGAGCCGCTCGGCCTGCACGCGGGTGTCGTCGTCGAGGCCGAACGCCTCGTGGATGACGACGACGCCGGGCCACGGGCCCTCGCCGACCGGCGGGACGGCGAGGTGCGCCTTCAGGGACGGTGCCGTGGCGGCACCGGGAACGGAGATGGCGGGCACGGGGATCCTCCAGGGGGAACGGGTGATCGTGAGTCTGCCGTCCGGCCGCTCCGGGCGCAGGAGCACCATGGGGGAATGGGCAAGTGGGTGGCCGGGGTGCTCGCGTTCGCCGTCGTCGGGGCGCTCGTGGTCGCCGTGGTGGTGCTGCGGCCGTTCTCGTCGCCGGGCTGCGCCACGGCCGCCGCCGGTTCGGCCGACATGACGGTCGAGCAGGCCGACAACGCCGCCACCATCGCCGGCGTCGGCATCGCTCAGGGCATGCCCGACCACGCCGTCACCGTCGCGCTGGCCACGGCACTGCAGGAGTCGGGGCTGCGGAACCTCACCGGCGGCGACCGTGACTCCGCGGGTCTGTTCCAGCAGCGCCCCAGCCAGGGCTGGGGAACGTACGCGCAGGTCACCGACCCCGTCCACGCCGCCACCGCGTTCTACGCCAAGCTCCGCTCCGAGCCCGACTGGCCCTCGTTGAGCGTGACCGAGGCGGCTCAGCTCGTGCAGCGCTCGGCCGCTCCCGAGGCCTACGCGAGGTGGGAACCACGGGCCCGGTCCATGGCTGCCGCCCTGACCGGCGAGTTCCCCGCCGCCCTGACCTGCCACGACCTGACGCTCACCGTCCCCGGCGCGGACGTCGCCACGCTGGCGGGCCAGGAGCTGGGCACCACCCGGCTCAGCGGCGCCCAGCCCCGGACCCGGGGCTGGGCCTACGCCACCTGGCTCGTGGCGCACGCCGCCCGCCTGGGCCTCGACCAGGTCGACTACGACGGCCGCACCTGGACCGCGTCGTCGGGCGCGTGGACCACCACCGGGCCGACGGACGGCGTGCTGGCCCTGCACCGCGCCACCGCGCCCTGAGCGGAGGGCTCGCCCCTCCCCCGCCGTGAGGGTCCGGACGCCGGGAACGGCTGGAGGACCAGCTCGCCGGGCACCCACGTCAGCACGCAGCGCTCGCCGTGGCCGGGCTCGTCCGGGAGACCTACCTCGTCGGGCCGCGCGACACCCCGGACGCCGACGAGTGGCGCACCCGGATCGGGTGGCCGGTCTTCCGGACCTCCGCCTCGTGACCGGGGGTCGGAATACTCTGTTCGCCGTAGCCGTGGGGCCGTTCGTGGCGCCGAGCCGTCCGGTCGTCGCACACCGTGGCGGAAGTTGCCCGCAGGCGATCACGGAATGGTTACGGTCTCTCTCGCCTGGTCGGCATCTCGTCCGCCGATCGGTGCGCCTGGTCGGCTCCGGGTTCCTGCCCGCCGACGCTCCCCACGGGCGCCGCCTCGCACCAGGGCAGGAGCCTGTTCGTCCCGAACCCCAGTCGGGACGAGCGAGCGCCCGGCACAAAGGACGCTCCCCGATGCCCAAGCACTGCGCGGCGCTCCCCGGCGCCTCGAACGAACTCCTCGGCAGCAGTGGTGCCGAGCTCGCCACCGCTCTCCTGGAGCGGTTCGGGTTCATCCCGGAGCCGCGCGACGGCGGCCCCCGCCGGCACGCCGCCGCTGTGCCCACGCTGCCGCCGTACGCCCCGAAGCAGCGGACCAGGCGCACCGGGCTGCCGAGCAAGCCGGTGATGGCCGCCATGTCGGTCACGGCCATCGGCGCCGTCGCCGCGGTCACCGCCACCGGCCAGTTCGCCGCCGTGGCGCCCGTCCGGGCCTCGCTGTCTCTGCCGGACCAGGCGCCTGCGACGGCGGCCCCGATCGCGGCCCCGATCGCGGCCCCGCCCGTCGCCTCCACGCTGACCTCAGCCCTGCAGACCGTCCACGTCTCGTCGATCGTCGACGACGCTACGAGCGCCGCCAAGACGTTCGCCGCCCGGGCGGCCGCCGCGAAGGCCGACGCGGCCAAGAAGGCGGAGGCGGCGAAGGCGGCGGCCGTGGCCCACGTCCCCCGCCCGACGCCGGGCACCGACGCGCCGAAGGTGTCCGCGGGAGCGGGCGTCGGCGCCGCGGCGCTGGCCGTCGCCGAAGGCAAGATCGGCACGCCGTACGTGTGGGGCGCCTCGGGCCCGAACGCCTTCGACTGCTCCGGGCTCGTCATGTGGGCGTTCAAGCAGGTCGGTGTCTCGCTGCCCCGCACCGCGGCGGCTCAGTCGCAGGTGGGCACGGCGGTCTCGAAGGGCGACCTGCAGCCGGGCGACCTCGTGTTCTTCTACTCCCCCGTGAGCCACGTGGGCATCTACCTGGGCGACGGCAAGGTCCTCAACGCCACGCAGTCCGGCGAGCCCGTGCAGATCAGCAACATGGCCTACATGCCGTTCCACAACGCGCGCCGCGTCTGATGTAGTCAGGGGTATGCGCGCCGAGCAGGAGACCTACACCCACGGACACGCCCCGAGCGTGCTGCGCTCCCACGTGTCCCGGACGGTGGACAACTCCGCCGCCTACCTGGCGCCGCACCTCCGTCCGGCCGACCGCCTGCTCGACGTCGGGTGTGGCCCGGGCACGATCACGCTCGACCTGGCCGGGCGCGTGGGCCACGTCGTGGGCATCGAGCCGGTGGAGGCACCCCTGGCGGGGGCCCGGGAGCTCGCGGCCGGCACCGGCAACGTCGAGTTCCGGCTCGGCGACGTCTACGCGCTCGACGATCCCGACGGTTCCTACGACGTGGTGCACGCCCACCAGGTGCTGCAGCACCTGACCGACCCGGTCGCCGCGCTGCGCGAGATGCTGCGCGTGAGCCGCCGACTGGTGGCCGCCCGCGACGCCGACTACGCCGCCATGGCCTGGTACCCGGCCGACCCGCGGCTCGACCGCTGGCTGGAGATCTACCGCGCCGTCGCCCACGGCAACGGCGCCGAGCCCGACGCCGGCCGCCGGATGCTCGCGTGGGCGCGCGCGGCCGGCGCCGCCGACGTCACTCCGTCGACGTCGGTGTGGTCGTACTCCACGCCCGAGGAGCGGGCCTGGTGGGGCGGGGTGTGGGCCGACCGGATCCTCACCTCGTCGATCACGCGGCAGGCGGTGGACGGCGGCCACGCCACCCTCGACGAGCTCACCGGGATCGCGGAGGCCTGGAAGCGCTGGGCCGCGGACGCCGACGGCTGGTTCGCGATCCTCCACGGCGAGATCCTGCTGCGGCGGTAGAAGGGCCTGGAGGTCGTCCAGCACGGCCTGGGGCCGGGGTTCGACAGCGATGCGGTCATCGTGGCGCCGGACATCTCGTTACCGTCCGGCAACAGTCCGCAACGCGGGCGAGTTCCGGAGGCAACAGCTCGGCATAGCGGGATCGCTTCACTCGTTCCCATGCCCGAGCCCACTCTGACCGCCCTCTGGCCGGAAGTCATCCACCGACCGGTCGTGGTCATCGGCGGCGGCCAGGCCGGGCTGTCGATGAGCTGGTGGCTCACCCACCGCGGCATCGACCACGTGGTGCTCGAGCGCGACCGCGTCGCGACCGAGTGGCGCAACCGGCGCTGGGACTCCTTCTGCCTGGTCACCCCGAACTGGCAGTGCCGGCTCCCCGGCTTCCCGTACTCCGGCGACCAGCCCGACGGCTTCATCGTCCGTGACGAGATCGTCGCCTACCTGGAGAAGTTCGCCGCCTCGTTCGACCCGCCACTGCTGGAGGGCGTGTCGGCCACCCGGCTGCGCCGCCGCTCCGACGGCACGTTCGAGATCCGCACCGACCGCGGCACGATCACCGCCGACCAGGTCGTGGTGGCCACCGGCCCGTACCAGGTGCCGCGCATCCCACGGATGGCCGAGCGCGTGCCCGAACACGTCCTGCAGCTGCACTCGTCGCAGTACAAGAACTCTGCGACGCTGCCCGACGGCGCCGTGCTCGTGGTGGGCACCGGGCAGTCGGGCTGCCAGATCGCCGAGGACCTGCACCTCGACGGCCGCACCGTCCACCTCGCCACCGGTTCGGCGCCGCGCGTCGCCCGCTGGTACCGCGGCCGCGACGTCGTGGCCTGGCTCGACGACATGGGCACCTACACCCGCGGCATCGACAAGTTCGACGACGACAGGTTCGACGACGCCGACGCCGTGCGCTTCCGCGCCAACCACTACGTCACCGGCCGCGACGGCGGGCACGACATCGACCTGCGGGCCTTCGCCACCGAGGGCATGGCCCTGCACGGGCGGCTCACCGGCATCTCCAACGGCCGGCTGACGTTCGGCCGCGACCTGCGCGCCAACCTCGACGGCGCCGACGCGGTATCCGAGTCGATCAAGGGCTCGATCGACGCCTACATCACCCGCGAAGGCATCGACGCCCCCGCCGAGGCCGGCTACACCCCGGTGTGGGAACCCGGCCCCGAGGCCGAGAACCCGCCGGACCTCGACCTGGCGGCCGCGGGCATCACCACGGTCATCTGGAGCACCGGCTACGGCCGCGACGACCGCTGGATCGAGCTGCCGATCTTCAACGGCCGCGGTTACCCCAGCCACGACCGCGGCGTCACCAGCCAGCCGGGCCTGTACTTCATCGGCCTGCCCTGGCAGTACACCTGGGGCTCCGGCCGGTTCGCCGGCGTGGCCGCCGACGCCGAGTACCTGGTCAAGGAGATCGTCGCCACCCGGCGCAGTGCGGTGGCCACGGGCCTGCACTGGCTGGCCGGCACGCCGCAGGAGACCTACCCCCTCGACGACGACTGGTCCGCGCCGCGGACCGTCGCCTGATCAGTACCCACAAGGAAGAGGACCAGGAATGGCTGAACTGACCGATCTCGAGAAGCAGAGCATCGAGGAGATCGCCCACCCGTCGCTGCCCGAGGGCTCCACCATCTACGGTGGCACCAAGGTCTTCCCCGACTACCAGGCCGAGCCCGGCGAGACCTACTTCACCCTCGTGCACGGCATCGCCCACGAGTCCTCGGTCAGCTTCGTCGCGATCCTGCAGGCCACCCGCGCCCTGCGGAAGGGCTTCGAGTCCGCCGTCTACTTCTACGGGCCCGGCTCGCTCAACTGCCTGGCCACCCGCGGCTTCCCCACCACCGGCAACTCCGCGTTCCCCGGCGAGCACAACATCAACTCCTCGCTGGAGACGTTCATCAAGGAGGGCGGCAAGGTGTTCTGCTGCCGCTTCGGGCTGTCGCTGCACGGCGCCCGCGAGGAGGACCTCATCGCCGGGGTCATCCCCACCCACCCCCTCGACGTCCAGGACGCGCTGATCCACTACGCCCGCAAGGGCGCCATCATCAACTCCACCTACATGTTCTGAGTTCGTTCTGAACGGACCCCGGCCGGGCCGTCACCCCTCGGCGGCCCGGCCGACCCGTCCCGACGGGACACCCACAGATCGGTAGGAGCAATGACGGCTTTGCGCATGGCCGCGGTCTCGGCGCCGTTCGGGCGTGACCTCGACGAGTGCTTCACCCGGATCACCGGGCTCATCGGCCAGGCCCGCGACGCCGGCGTCCGGCTGCTGGCCCTGCCGGAGGCCTGCCTCGGTGGCTACCTGGCCGATCTCAACGGCGCGGCCGCGATGCCGCCGTCGTTCCCCGTCGACGGACCGGAGATCGCCCGGCTGGCCGCACTGGCCGGCGACGTGGTCGTGACGGCCGGCTACTGCGAGGCCGCAGGGGACGAGATCTTCAACAGCGCCGTCTGCGTCACCGGCGACGGTGTGCTCGGCAACTACCGCAAGGTCCACCAGCCGCTGCGCGAGGACGCCTCCTACTCCGCGGGCGACGGCTTCCGCGCCTTCGACACTCCGGTCGGCCGGATCGGCATGCAGATCTGCTACGACAAGGCCTTCCCCGAGGCGGCGAGGGCGCTAGCGCTCGACGGCGCCGGGGTGGTCGTGTCGATGTCGGCCTGGCCCATCAGCGCCACCGACCCCCACCCCGACCCGGCCCGGGACCGCTGGACGCGCCGCTTCGACCTGTTCGACCGCGCCCGCGCGCTGGAGAACCAGATCGTCTGGGTGTCGTCGAACCAGTTCGGCACCTTCGGCTCGCTGCGGTTCGCCGCCAGCGCCAAGGTCGTGGACCCGGGCGGCGAGATCGTGGCCTGGACCAAGCAGGACGAGGGCCTCGCCGTGGCCGAGATCGACGTGGACGCGGCGCTGGAGTCGTTCCGACACGGGATGGGTCACCTGCGCGACCGACGCCCGGAGACCTACACGGCCGCCGCCTAGCGGTCGGTATTGCCCAGCCCATGGCCGGGGAGCGGACTCGGCGAGCCGGGTCCGGTTGCGCCGTTCAGCGTTGCCATCGACCCACGGGGTCGCGCACGTCCTCGGTGAAGTCGATCCGGGAGCGATCATCGACCGGGACGTCGCCGATCACACGCACGGCTCGTCCACGTCGACGTCGAGCAATCCCCAGGGGCAGGGGGTTCGCAGCGGCGGTGATCGGAGGCTGTCGGGGTGCGGGCCGCGCTCGACGGAGCCGCGCGAGAAGCCCCGCTCGGCGTGGCGACGGTGTGTCTACGCCGCGCCGAACCCCTGCTGGCAACTCGACGCCACCGAGTACGTGCCGACCGGTGGACGCAAGTGCGTGATCTTCCAGCTCATCGACGACCATTCCCGCTACCCGCTCGCCTCCCGGGCCGCGGCCGGTGAGACCGCCCAGGACACGGTCGCGGTCTTCGACAAGGCCGTGGCCGCCCACGGCGTGCCAGAGCGGCTGCTGACCGACAACGGGCCCGCGCTCAACCCGTCGCGGCGCGGCCTGGTCGTCGAGCTCGTTGCACCCGACCCCGCCCGCAGCCCGACAAAACCGGCGCGAGCGCCGGGAGCTCTCAGCTCGTTATCCGGAACGCCCAGAACGTCATCTGGTCGCGCAGCTGCGACAGCTCCCGCACGGCCTCGCGGTACTGCTGCTCGGGGGCGTCGTCGATCGCGAAGACGGCGTCCTCGTACGCGGTGCGGGCGATGTCGAGCGCCTGGTCCGGGTTGTCCCAGTGCTCGAACCACGCGCCGGCGTGGGCGCCGGCCAGCGCGAGGCGCACGGGGTCGGCGGGCGGCAGGACCTCGCACGACAACCGCGTGGCCTCCGCGAACGTCGCGCGGGCCGCGTCGTGCCGTCCGGCCGCGAGCGCGGACAGCGCTGCGTCCTGGAGCTCGAACACGTGCTCCTGATCCACCGTGCGGGCCATCGCGCACCTCCCGGAAGAGCTTCGTCCCAGGATACGGTGCGCGCATGCCCACCGACGACATCGACGTCCTCGAGATCCTGGAGAAGATTCCACAGCTCCTGGACGCCCAGATCTGGCGTATCGCCCACCGCTGCCGTGCCTACCGGGCGCGAGCCGACGGCGAGGACCAGACCGTGGAGCTGGAGATGAGCGTGGACACCGCGGGCCGCTGGATCGTGGTGGCCCGCGACGAGGAGCGGAACCTCACCGCGCAGGGCGTGGCGATGCCGGGCCTCAACGGCGCGATCCACATGGTGCCCTGGTACATGCTCGACGACGAGGCCTAACCGATCGGGCGGGTCAGGTTGACGGTGTTGCCGTCGGGGTCCTGCACGTGCGCCACGCGCTGGCCCCACGGCATGTCGTTCGGCGGGCCGAGCACGGTGCCGCCGAGGGCCTCCACCTGCGGCAGCAGCGCGTCGACGTCCGGGACGTCCACGCTGAGCAGCAGGCGACCGGCCGGTCCGGTGCCGACCCCGGTGTCGGACACGAACCCGATCTCGGAGTCGCCGACCCGCAGGCCGACGAAGAAGGCGGGCCCCTCGTCGGGCACCCGCGACACCTGGGTGCCGCCGAACAGCTCGGTGTAGAAGCGCAGCAGGTCGTCGAACCGGGCGGTGACGATCACGGTCTGGACGGTGGGCACGGCGGTCTCCGGTTCAGGCGGCGAGACGGAAGGCGGACCCGCTGGAGCCGGCCGTCCATGCGGTGGGCAGCGCGGCGGCCAGCGCGTGCTGGGCCCGCCAGCCGGTGCAGTGTCCCGGCACCAGGAGGTCGGGGGCCAGCGCGGTCAGCTCCGCGACCGTCGGGGCGATGACCGGCTCGAACGCCGGCCCGCCCAGGTGCAGGCCACCGAGGAGGGCGTGCAGGGTCGGCACGCCCGTGAGGCGCTGCGCGTGGCGCACGATGTTCACGACGCCGGCGTGGCCGCAGCCGGTGAGCACGACGAGGCCGCGGCCACGGACGTGGACGACGAGCGCCTGGTCGTCGATCACCAGCGGGTCGTGGCGCCAATCGTGGCCGGACCACGCCTGGTGCGCGGGCGGCATGCCGCGTTCGAACTCCGTGGTGCGGTCGACCTCGCCGGTGATCAGCACGCACCCGTCGACGAGCAGCGACGGCTGCCGGCGCTCGACGACCGCGAACCCCTCGCCGTCGAGCGCCCGTCTGCTCAGCGTGGGCATGGCCTCGGGCTCCCGGCCGGGCACGGCGAGACGCCGGCGCGCCCAGATCCCGGGGTGCACCACCATCGGCAGCGACCGGACGCTGCGCCGGCCGACCAGCCCGGCCAGACCACCGGCGTGGTCGAAGTGACCGTGGCTCAGCACCACCCCCTGGATCCCGGACAGGTCGATCCCGAGCCGGTTCGCGTTGGTGACCATTGCGTCCGGCGACAGGCCGGTGTCGAACAGCAGGGTCGTGTCGGTCTCCCCGCGACGCACCGTGACCAGCGCGGAGAACCCGTGCTCGGCCACGAGCCCGACGTTCGTGGACCCGCCCTCGAACTGCGCGGCGGCGGCCGTGGCGACACCGAACGGGGTGCGTGTGGTGCGGTCGTCACCGGTCAGCAGTGCGTCGTAGGTGTTGTCCACGAGCGTCGTGATGCGCACCTCGTCGACCGGTTCTAGCGCGATCGGGTCGACGGCGGCGCCCGGCGCCGGGCGAGGGGCGGACACGCGGGCCTCGCGGGGATCGGACGACGATTCGCACATGACCGCGAGGCTATCGGGCCCTACCGCGTCGTCCACGCGGTCGCCGCCGGCAGCACGGCCACCGTCACGACCACCCCGACGACCAGCACCGACGCCACGAGCACCAGCCTCCGGGCCCGCCCGGCCAGCGCCGTCGCGCGGACATCCCGCCACGACGACACGATCGCCTCCTTCAGGTGCCCCAGCACGTGCACCGTCATCACCGCACCCCACCCGACGAAACTCGCCTTGTGCGCGAACAGCAGCAGCCCCGCCGTGGCGGGGGTGACCGCGAGCAGCGCGACGCCCGTCCCGAGCACCGCCAGGCTGGACGCGATCACGACGGGGCCGAGGACGCGCAGCACCGGATGGGGCGGCCCCTTCCGCACGTAGGGCGCCGACCCGCGGTAGTACCGCACGAACCGGTAGCCGGTGGTGGCCGTCTTGAGCAGCACCGGCGCGATCAGCACGATCCCCACGACCACGTGCACGACGAGCAGCCGCCGCACGCTCAGGATCGTCACCCCCTCGGCGGCGAACAGCACCAGCAGGACCATGCCGACGAGCGACGTCAGGCGGGTGTTCCCCTCAGCGCCCCCGTCGGGTCGGGCCGGGGCCGTGACGCTGCCGGGCCGCTCGATGATGTCCACATCGCCCAGCGTCCACCGGAATTCTTGGAACCCGCTGGGACCGCACCCGCTCCCGGTCCCCCGGGGGGAGCGGGGGACAGTGGTCGTCATGAACCGGCTCCTCCCCGCGCTGGGCGCCGTGCTGCTGACGGCGGTCGCGGCGTGCTCGACCGTCACCGCCACCCCCGATCCCGACGCCACCGGACCCACCGTCACGTCCGTGCCCGGGGCGCTCCCCCGGCCCGACCACGTCATGCTCGTGGTCTTCGAGAACGAGGACAGCACGGCCGTGTTCGGTGCCTCGACCGCGCCGTACCTCAACTCCCTCGCGGCGTCCGGGGCCGCCTTCACCGACGCGCACGGGGTGGCCCATCCCAGCCAGCCCAACTACGTCGCGCTGTTCTCGGGCGGCACCCAGGGCGTCAGCAGCGACGCCTGCCCGCAGGCGCTCAGCGGCCCCGACCTCGCCAGCGAGCTGGTGGCCACCGGCCACACGTTCACCGGCTACTCCGAGGACCTCCCCCGCGCCGGTTACACCGGGTGCACCGCGGGCTCCTACGCCCGCAAGCACAACCCCTGGGCCGACTTCGCCGACGTGCCGGCCACGGCCAACCAGCCGCTGAGCGCGCTGCCGCAGGACTACGGCGCCCTGCCCACGGTGTCGATCGTGGTGCCGAACCTGTGCGACGACATGCACAGCTGCCCGATCGCCACCGGCGACGCCTGGGCGCGGCAGCACCTGGCGCCGTACGTCACGTGGGCCGCGACCCACAACAGCCTGCTGGTCGTCACGTTCGATGAGGACGGTGGCACCGCTGCGAACCGGATCCCCACCATGGTCGTGGGGCCGATGGTCCGGCCGGGCACCAGCACGCAGACCATCGACCACTACGACGTGCTGCGGACGCTGGAGGACATGTACGGCCTCCCGGCCCTCGGTTCCACGGACACCGCACGGCCGCTCACCGGCATCTGGACCCTGGCCGCGGGGTGACCGGCCGCCACCACGGCTCAGGAATCCCCAAGAACGGCACGACACGGTGGAACCATGAACGACCCGCACCACCCCGGCCGTCGACCGTGACGACGACCCGGCCGGTCCGCCGGACTCTCACCCGGCTCGCGCTCTCCCTCATCGTCGTGACGCTGCTCGGCGGCGCGCTCGTCGTCGGTGACGCCCTGCAGGCCCCCGGTGACGACCAGCCCACGGCCAAGCTCGCCGAGTGGGGCCGTGACCACGGGCTCAACCCCGTGGTCACGTGGCTGGAGGCGGCGCAGTACGAGCAGGCGCCCCCGGAGGTCGGCGGACTCCCCCCGGGCGGCGTTCCCGCGGCGGCCGGCGCCGTGACCCCGACGACCGGCGCGCCGTCGGCGAGTACGCCGGCGTCCCGGTTCCCGCATCCTGCACCCGTCCCGGCGCTCCCGCCGCTGGCCGCCGGGCCCGCGCTGCCCGGCGAGGGGCAGTGGCAGACGGTGGTGGCCTTCCACGGCGGCTTCCGGCTCAGCGACCCCAGCCACAACGGCTACTTCAGCGAGGGCCGCACGGTCCGCCCGCTGGTCGACGGCAAGGCCAGCCTCGTCCTGCACACCGACGGCACCGCCGACGTCGGCACGTGGGGCACGGAGGTCCGGATGGCGCCGGACGTCGCCAGCGTCCGCCAGAACCTGCTCCCGCTCGTCGACGGCGGGCAGGTCAACCCCACGTGCGCCACGGGCGGCCAGGCCGAGTGGGGCAGCACCGTCGGCCAGGCCGCGTACATCCACCGCTCCGGGTTCGGGGTGACCGCGACCGGCGCCGAGGTCTACGTCGGCGGCCCGGCGCTGTCGGTGTGCACGCTCGGCCGGATCCTGCAGAACGCCGGGGTCGTGCGCGGCATGGAGCTCGACATCAACCCGACCTGGGTCAGCGGCACCTACTTCCACGACCAGCCCGGTGGCGCGCCGCAGGGCTTCCGGCTCTTCGACGCCGAGCGGGTCGCGCCCGGGCACTACCTCATTCCGACGAGCCGCGACTGGTACGCCTGGTACCTGCGCCCCTGATCCGGGCGACGCAGGGCTCAGGCGCCGGGGCCGACGACGTGATGATCGGTCCGGCTGATCATGTACAGCGCGTAGACGACGGCCGGGATGTGCCCGAGCAGCATGAGCAGGATGGAGAGCAGGGTCTTCTTCACCGACCCCGTCCGCAGGGCCACGACCAGCGGCGGGAGCAGGAACGCCAGGATGATGTCGAGCAGCTTCACGAGAGGGCCTCCGGGGGATCGGGGGGTGGAGGGCCCATCCTTCCGGATCTAGCGCGAAGACCGTTGGAGGTAGGTCCGGCGCAGCGCCTGCTGGTCGGGCAGGTCGAGCGGGTCCAGGGTGCGGCCGGTCGCCGTGGTCAGGAGGTGGTCGGCCAGTGCCGGGTTGCGCGCCAGCACCGGTCCGTGCAGGTAGGTGCCGACGATCCGGTCGGTCCACACCCCGTCACCGAGGTGACCTGCGGCGTCGGGGGTGCCGTTGCCGGTCCCGCGCACGACCCGCCCGAGCGGCACGTGGCTCGCGGCGACGGTGCTGATGCCACGGTGGTTCTCGAAGCCGGTGAGCTGCCCGACACCCGGGATCACGCAGTGCGTGATCACCTGGCCGACCGCTCGCCGCGGGCCGGGGACGGTGGTGACGTCGATCAGGCCCACCCCGGAGTACGAGTGCCCGCTGCGGTCCGACATCGACCGGCCGAGGATCTGGAACCCGGCGCAGACCGCCAGCGTCACCGCGCTCGTCTCCATCGCCCCGACCAGCGCGGGATGCTGCTGCAGCCATCGCGTGGCGGTGACCTGCGCCTGGTCCTCGCCTCCTCCGAGCACGTAGATGTCGCACCCGGTCGGCGGGGTGACGTCGGCGGTGATCTGCAGGACCCGGGCTGCGATGCCCCGCCAGCGGGCCCGCTGGGCGAGCACCACGGCGTTGCCCGAGTCGGAGTAGGTCCCGAGCGCGTCCGGCAGCAGTACGCCGATCACCAGCGTCGAGTCGGCGGTACCCCCCATCAGAGGGCCTCGGCCGGTGCCGACGGCAGGCGCCGACGGAGGTCGGCGAACGCCGTGTAGTTCGCGACGACGTCGATCTTCCCCGGCGGCATGGCCGCGATCGCGGCCACGGGATCGGCGATGGTGGTGTGGACGATGTCGGCGTAGCTCAGCCGGACGCCGAGATCGGCCGCGCGCTCGCCGCAGGCCACCACGGTCGGGGACCGCAGCTCGTCGAAGGGCACGTCCCACAGCCACGAGGTGTCGCGGCCGTCCGCCTCCCGGGCGTTGACGACGATCAGGAGCGCCTTGGCATCGTCGATCACCCCGAGTGTCTCCGTCCATCCCGCCGGGTTCTTCGCCAGCAGCAGCCGCACCTCGTGCGACCCGTAGGTCACCAGCGAGTAGCGACCCGCGACGTCGTCGACCCGCGACATCGCGTCGGACGCATCCTGCGGATCCACGCCCATCCGCGCTGCCGCAGCGATCGCCATCACCGCGTTGCCCAGGTTGAACCGGCCCGGCAGGGACAGCCGGACCGGGACCGACTCACCGGTGGTCCGCACCGCGGACGCGGCTCCCGCCGCCTGGTCCACCGCCGTCCACGCCGCGTCCGGCCGGGCCAGGCCGCACTCGCACGCCCAGCGCTCGGTGGTCGAGGCCAGGGAGCGACCGCACCGGGGGCACGTGGTG
Source organism: Pseudonocardia sp. 73-21 (assembly GCF_001899645.1). GTDB lineage: Bacteria > Actinomycetota > Actinomycetes > Mycobacteriales > Pseudonocardiaceae > Pseudonocardia. The sequence goes on from NZ_MKVV01000047.1 coordinate 95,986, forward strand.
GTGTCGCCGGCCCACGTCGCCCCCGCCGACACCCACACCGTCCGCACGGCCGGTGCCGCCGCCCACACCACCATCGGATCGTCCGCGTTCGCGACGACCGTCGTGCGGGGTTGCCGGATCAGCGCCGCGGACAGCGCGGCCGCGACGGAGCGGACCTCGCTGCCGCGGTCGAGCTGGTCGCGGCTCAGGTTGAGCAGCACGATCACCTCGGGATCGACCGCCTCGGCGACGGTCGCGAGGTGCAGCTCGTCGACCTCGATCACCGCGAACCGGGTGTCCGGGTCCTGGGCGAGGGCCGCGAGCGCGCCGTCGAGCATGTTCGACCCGGTCGCGTTGTGGGCCACCGTCCCCATCGACGCCAGGGCCGCAGCCAGCAGGTGGCTGGTGGTGGTCTTGCCGTTGGTTCCCGAGACCAGCGCCACCTGCCTCCCCGCCGCCAACCGGGCCAGGGCATCGGGGCACAGGGCCAGCGTGACGCGACCACCGATGATGGAGCCGCTTCCGGCGCCGAGTCGCCGCGACAGCCGGGCCGTCCACGTCCCGGCGGCCACCGCCGCGCGGAACCACATCACACGTACCGCTTCGATCCCTCGACCCGCTCCGAACACGGATCGAAGTATGCACGCATCGGTGATAGCGGTCGGCAAATACCACCAACCGTCGATTTGCCGCAATGATGCCCCACGGCCCGAAGCGGCCCCGACACACCGAGCTGCGGCCGTCCCGTATTCAACCGCGCGCAGACCCCCTCTATCCTGTCCCGGCGTCGTGACCTCGCAGTATCACTCTCCGTGACTAACACGGGTGATGTTCTGACAAATGCCGAAAACGGGACAGGAGCGGACGGACGCCATGGTATTCGCCGAACGCCCGCGCCGTACGGTCGCCACCCCGCCGGATGCGGAGGGTCCGACCACGCGCATTCCTGTCCACCAGCGGCCACGACCGTCGCGGCCCCGGACGGTGGATCCGCCTACGGTCGTGATACCGGTCGCGACCCCCTCCGTCCACGTCGTCCGTCGCAGGCAGGACGGACACGCGAGGCCCCGGGGCGCGGTCCACTCCGCGCGGCCCACCGGCGGACTCGGGCGGGCCCTGCTCACGACTGCGGCAGCCGCGGTGCTCCCCGGCTCCGGCCACCTGCTGCTACGACGACGCCGTCCCGGCATCCTGATCCTCTCGACCTTCGTGCTGCTCGCCGTCGGCGGGACGGTCCTCGCCCTTCGCGAGGGCCGTAGCGGACTGCTGGGCCTGGCGCTGGACACACGTGTGCTGCTCGGTGTCGAGATCGGCTGCGGCATCCTGGCTGCCGGGTGGATGGCTGTCGTCGTCCGCACCTACGTCCTGGCCAGGCCCCGCCGGATCGGCGGCGGCCGCCGGATCCTCGGCGTCGCCGTCGTGGCACTGCTGTGTCTCGCCGTGGCGGCCCCGTTCGGGTTCGCAGCCGACCTGGCCCAGTCCGAGCGCAGCGTCGTCAACACCCTGTTCCCGACCGGTGGGGGGACGGCGGGCGCCGACGTGGCTCTCCCGGCCCACATCAACGTCCTGCTGTTCGGCAGCGACGCGGGCACCGACCGCACGGGCACTCGCAGCGACTCCATGATGGTCGCCAGCGTCGACACCACCACCTCGCGTGCGGTCCTGTTCGGGCTGCCGCGCAACCTCGAGCACGCCCCGTTCCCGCCCGGCTCCCCCATGGCGGCCCGGTTCCCGGACGGCTTCTTCGACCCGAAGGACCCGCTGTCGGGGGAGTACCTGCTCAACGCCGAGTACACCTACGCCATCACCCACCCGGGTGTGGCACCCGCCGGCCCCACCCCGGACCCGGGCCTCAACCTGCTCATGTCGTCGATCGGCACGATGCTCGGGATCCCGCTCGACTACTACGTCAAGATCGACATGGCCGGGTTCTCCTCGATCATCGACGCGGTCGGCGGCGTCACGATCGACGTCGGGCCGGTCCCGCTGCCGATCGGCGGCGTCCTACCCGACGGCACCCACGTCGCCCCCAGTGGCTACGTGCCCGCCGGTGTCCAGCACCTCGACGGCGACCAGGCCCTCTGGTACGCGCGGTCGCGCCGCGACTCCGACGACTACAACCGCATGAGCCGCCAGCGCTGCATGATCCAGACGCTGCTGAAGCAGAAGAGCGCCGCCGACCTGCTGGCCCACTTCCAGGCCGTCGCCGCGGCCACCGCGGACAGCGTGGCCACCAACATCCCCCAGTCGTTCCTCCCCTCGCTGGCGTCGCTCGCGGGCAACGGACAGAGCCTGGAGCTCGACAGCGTCGCCTTCGACCCGACCCTGCACGACCCGCTGCAGCGCGACGGGAAGTTCGACCCCTCCCATCCGGACTACGGCTTCGTCCGGCAGGTCGTCGCCACGACGATCGCCGGCATGTCGGCTCCCGCGCCGGGCCCGCCGGCGGGCGCCTCGACCCCGGCACCGGCCGCAGGAACAGCCGCCCCCGCTACGGCCGCGCCGCAGGCGGCGCCTCTCACCGACTCCTGCACCTCCCCCAGCCCGTGACGGCGCGGTACCTACCCGACCCGGGCCGGACCGTAGAGCGCGGCGATGTCCTCGGAGCCGCCCCACCGGCTGTAGGTGGGCCCCTGCGGCCAGCCCTCCGGCGAGTCCTGCCACACCTCCTGCCGCCCGTAGGGCAGCAGGTCGATCAGCGCGAAGGTGTGGCTGAGCTGCTCGGTGCCCCGGCCGGTGGTGTGCCAGGTGCGGTAGACCGTGTCGCCGTCCCGCAGGAAGACGTTGACCGCGAACCCGCCGTCGAGAGGCGCGCCGACGTCGTCGCCGAACGGGCTGTTGGCCGTGGAGTACCAGGTCATGGCGTTGCCGACGCGCTTCTTGTAGGCGAGGGCCTCGTCGATCGGCCCCTGGGTGACCACGACGAAACGGGCGTCGTAGTTGCCCAGGACCTCCAGGCGGGTGAACTGCGACGTGAACCCCGTGCAGCCCCCGCACTGCCACTCCTGGCCCGGGAACCACATGTGGTTGTAGACGATCAGCTGCGACGCATCGCCGAAGACGTCGGCCAGCCGGACCGGCCCGTCCTCGCCCTCCAGGGTGTAGTCGGGCATCTCGACCATCGGCAGGCGGCGGCGCTGCGCGGCGATGGCGTCGAGCTCCCGGGTGGCGGCCTTCTCGCGGGCGCGCAGCTCGTCGAGCTGACGCTGCCAGGTGTCGGTGTCGACGACGGGCGGCAGTGCACTGGTGGCCATGAGGTGCCTCTCGGATCGCGCCGGGTGGGTGGTTTCGGAGATGGAGACCCGCCCGGCGGCCCGAACTCATCGGTCGGCCGGGTGACCGCGTGGAAACGCGGCCGAGAACGCCTGGGAGCGGCCGCGGCCGGCAGGGCCGGGCCACGCTGCTGCCCCACCTCGTGACCGCGGTCGCGGACGGGTGCCGCTGATGGGCACCGGGCAGGTCGACAGCACGCGACGGGACTTTCGGCCGTACCCCTGACGGTGCCGGATCCGGCACTGTCAGGCTGATGCCGGCAGCTCGCCGGATGGCACAACGTCCCGGACGTGATGATGAATGCGATTCCCAGCGCCCTAGGGTTGACCGCCGGGCAGATCGAGCACCTGCTCGAGACGGCCGGCCGCGCCCCCTCGTTGCACAACACGCAGCCCTGGCGGTTCCGGATCACGCCCCAGGTGATCGAGCTGCACTGCGACCCGGCACGGGCCGTACCGGTCATCGATCCCGGCGGCCGGGAGATGCGCATCGCCTGCGGAGCGGCCCTGTTCAACCTGAGCCTGGCCCTGCACGGCCTCGACGTCCGGCCGACCATCACGATCCTCCCCGACCCCGCCCGGCCGACGCTCATCGCGACCGTCCGCAACGGTGGGCACAAGCTCGCCACGCCCGAGCAGCGCGAGCTGCTCCGTGCGGTGCCGCGACGCCGGACCAACCGGCAGCCGTTCACCGACACCGGCCCGACCCTCGGCGAGCTGCAGGCTCTGCGGCGGGCCGCGCTCGCCGAGGCGGCCTGGCTGCACGTCGTGCAGGAGCCCGCCGAGCGGGACCGGCTGCAGGACCTGGCCGCGGAGGCCCACCGCCAGCAGATGACCGACCCCGCCTTCCGGGAGGAGATCCGGCGGTGGACCGCGACCGGTCCCGGCCGCGACGACGGGGTGCCCGCCGCGGCGGGCGGGCCGCTGCCGGCGCCGCAGCGCCGCTGGCTGCTGCGCGACTTCCGGGGCCACGACACCGACGAGCCCGGGGTGTCGCAGTTCGAGGAGAACCCGACGGTCGCGGTGCTGACCGCCCACCTGACCGGAGACCGCGCCGACGTCCAGGTCGGGAAGGCGCTGGAACGGGTCCTGCTCACCGCGACGGTGGCGGGGCTGGCTGTGTCGTTCCTGTCGCAGGTCATCGAGGTGCCGCGGACGCGGGAGGAGCTGCGCAGGCTCGTGGGCGGGACACGCCCGCCCCAGGCCGTCCTCCGGATCGGCCGCGGATATCCCGTGAACGCCACGCCACGCCGCCCGGTCGCCGACCTCATCGAGCCCGAACGCGAGCTGACGGTGACCGACCTCGGAACGGGTAGGCGGTGACGGACCTCCCACGGGCGGTCGAGCGCGCGCTCCGCGCTCCGTCGGTCCACAACACCCAGCCGTGGCGCTGGCGCATCACGGCCGACGGCGTGCAGCTGTTCGCCGATCCGCTGCGCCACCTCGACGCCACCGATCCCGACGGTCGCGACCTCGTCATCAGCTGCGGCACGGCGTTGCACCACCTCCTGGTCGCCCTCGCCGCGGCCGGGTCCGCGGTCGAGGTCCGGCGGCTGCCGGATCCCGAGGACCGCGACCATCTGGCCACCGTGACCCTGCGGCCGGGCCCGGCCGATCCCGAGGCGGCCGCGATGAGCCCCTCGATCGAACGGCGCCGGACCGACCGCCGCAGGATGGGCCACACCGACCTGACCCCGACGCAGCTCCGTGCCCTGGTCGATGCCGCCGAGCGGGCGGGCGGCGCCCTCCTCCCCGTGACGACGCCCGCCGCCCGGGAGCTTCTCGCCTCGGTGATGGTCGACGCGTCCCACCGCCAGGCGTTCGTCCCCGGTTACCCGGCCGAACTGCGCATGTGGACGGGCCGCTACTCCGGGGCCCGGGACGGGGTGCCCCGCGAGAGCGTGGCGCCACCGCCGGTCGGCCTCCTCAAGCCCATGCCGCTGCGCCACTTCCCGCACGGGCTGCTGTCCCAGCCGCGGGAACCGTCCGGTCCGCGCGTCCCCGACGACGCCGCGTCGCTGTTCGCCGTCACGACCCCGGGCGACGACGTGATCGACCACCTCCGCGCCGGGGAGGCCACCAGCGCGGTCCTGCTGACCGCCACCGGACTGGGGCTGGCCACCACCCCGCTGAGCCAGGCCGTCGAGGTGCGGGCCACGCGCGACGTGATCCGCCGCACCGTGCTGCACGTGCCCGAGCACCCGCAGATCCTGTTGCGGATCGGCCACCCGGCGAACCTCGCCGACGAGCTCCCGGAGACCCCGCGGCGCAGGCTGGACGCCGTCCTCATGCCGCGCTCCTAGGGCCTGTCCGACCGATCCATGCCGAGCGAGCGGCGTCCAGGTGGGTGCATCACAAGGCGGAGGAGCCGCCGATCCCGGTGTTGGATCGGTGGCGACGACAACGCCGCGAGGTGCCCACCTGGGCGTCGCGCAGCCGGCTGGAGGTCCGTCGGACAGGCCCCAGGGCCGGGGGTCCCGCGGCGCCCGGGTCTCCCGGCCCTGCCCGGCGGGTGTCCCCGGAGCGAGCATCGGCGCATGACAACCAGCGAGCAGCACGTGCCGGTCGCCGTCGTCGAGCTGCGGGGCGGGATCGCCCCCGACCTCGCCGACTACGCACGGGAGAAGATGGCGGTCGTGCTGGGCCACACCGGCCGTGCGGTGCTGCGGGCCCGCGTGCGGGTGCTGCGCCACCACGACCCCGCCCGGGAGCGGCCCGTCGTGGCCACCGCCGACGTCGACCTCGACGGCCGCCCCGTGCGGGTGCATGTCGCGGCGACGCAGCCGCGGGAGGCCGTGGACCTGCTCGTCGAGCGGCTCGACCACCGTCTGGAACGGGTCATCCGCCATGCCCACCGGCCCCGGCCCGAGGCGGCCCGCGGACCGGTGGCACCGGGTGACCCGGAGATCGTGCGGCACCGCTCGCTGAGCGCCACATGCTGCTCGGTGCAGGACGCCGCCGCCGAGATGGACGACCTCGGCTACGACTTCCACCTGTTCACCGACGTCGTGAGCGGCCAGGACGCCGTCGTCTACCGCGCCGGCCCGACCGGTCTGCGCCTCGCGCTCGCGGACGGTGACACCACGGGCCCCTACGGTCCCGAGGTCACCGTCAGCACGCAGGCAGCGCCGGTGCTCGACACCGACGAGGCCGTGGCGCGGCTGGAGCTGACCGGGTGGCCGTTCGTGTTCTACCTCGACGCCGACCACGGCAGGGCCGCGGTGCTGCACCACCGCCACGACGGCCGCTACGGCCTCGTCGACCCCGCCCGGACCGGCTGAGCGGCGGGGCTCACCCCCAGAGCCGGGCCGGGTCCACTCTGGGGGTGACGGCCGGTGGGCCGTCGCCGTGCCCGACCCGGACGAGGATCTGGGGGTGCACGTCGCGGCCCGCCAGCCGGCCCAGCTCGCGGCGGACGTGGCCGACCTCCACCGGAGCCGAGAGCACCGAGGACGCCAGGCCGAGGGCGGTGGCCGTGAGCAGCACGCGCTGCATCGCCTGCCCCGCACGCAGGTGGGCCGTCGGCAGGTCGTGCGGCGTGCTGATCACGAGGACGAGCGGGGACGCGTCGAACTCCGGGCCGTCCGGTTCCCCGCCGGGCACCCCGCCGGTGAAGTCGCGCAGCATCCACGCGTCGTTCTCCCCCGGCGGCAGGCCGCCGGAGCGCGCGGGAACGCCTCGCGGCTCGCCGTCGGCGACGCCGGTCCAGGCCTCCCACTCCTGCAGGAACGCCGGCGAAGCGGACTGGGCCCGGTGGGCGCGGTCGAGCAGGTCCCGGAGCCGCTCCTGCTCCACCGGATCGGTGACACCGTGCAGCCACGCCCCCTCCCGTTCGGCGGCGCGGCGCAACAGGTGCCGGTGCAGCGCCGCGACCGGCTCGGGCCGGAACGGCCGCCGGTCGGAGTGCCGTACCGGGATGGCGGCCGCGAGCGCGACGTCCTCCGGGGTGGGGTCGACCGGCACGCCGGGACGGATCGTCGCCAGCAGCACCGGGTCGGTGCGGTCGGGCAGCAGCTCGACCACCGGTCGCCTCCCCTGCACGGCCAGCGCCAGGCGCATGTTGAGCAGCCCGGCCCCGCACGACAGGCGCAGCTCGCGCGCGCCCGCGTCGGTGGCGGGCAGCCACCGGCGCATGTCGGACCGCAGCTGCAGGCCGCGGTCGATGCGCCGCACGCGCCACGGCTGCGTGTTGTGCAGCGACGGGGCGGCGGTGAGCGCCACGAGCAGCTCGGCGGGGTCGAACGGCCCGTCCGTGGGCAGGGCGGTCGGCGATGCGGACATGCGACGAGTGTCGGCCGGACGGTCGGGCGGCCGGAAGGGCCGGAGGTCCCGCGGACCCCGCCGAGCGACCGTGCCGCGGCGGACCAGTGACCTTCGTCCCCCGGTGGGGGGCCGTCCGGCGGCTCCGCGGCCCGTCGATCGGGGGTACCTTCGCTCGGTGACCATCTCCGTGTTCCTGCTCGACGATCACGAGATCGTCCGCCGCGGCATCGCGCAGCTGCTCGAGACCGAGGACGACATCCAGATCGTCGGTGAGGCCGGCACCGCCGCCCAGGCCATGGCCCGCATCCCCGCGCTGCGCCCCGACGTCGCCATCCTCGACGTCCGGCTGCCCGACGGCGAAGGCATCTCGGTCTGCCGGGACGTCCGCTCCGCGGTCTCGCCCCCGCCGGCGTGCCTGATGCTCACCTCCTACTCCGACGACGAGGCGCTGTTCGGTGCGATCATGGCCGGCGCGGCCGGCTACCTGCTCAAACAGGTCGCCGGGGTCGACCTCGTCGGCGCCGTGCGCACCGTCGCCGCCGGTGGATCCCTGCTCGACCCCCGCGCCACCACCACCGTCCTCGCCCGGCTGCGCGCCGGCGACGCCCCCGTCGACCCCCGCTACGAGTCGCTGAGCCCCCAGGAACGCCGCATCCTCGGCCTCATCGCCGACGGCCTCACCAATCGCCAGATCGGCGCCGAGATGTACCTCGCCGAGAAGACGGTCAAGAACTACGTCTCCTCGCTGCTGCACAAGCTCGGCTTCGCCCGCCGCACCGAGGCCGCCGTCTACGCCACGGAGCTGCGCCGCGACGGCACCCGGTAGGTCCATCGGCCCGGCGGCGGCAGGACCGACGGCGGTGGTGGCGGGACCGGCCCGGACGGGAACCTCGACGGTGCAACCCGACCGCCGAGGAGCCCGCTGATGATCACCGAGACCGTGGACCGCCGGACCGTGCGCAGTGCCCTGGAGCTGGCCTGCCGCGCACCGTCCGTGCACAACAGCCAGCCGTGGCGGTGGCGGATCGGGGACCGCAGCGTCCACCTGCTCGCCGACCTGCGGCGCTGGCTGCCGGCGACCGACCCCGACGGCCGCGACCTGGTCCTGAGCTGCGGGGCCGCCCTGCACCACCTGCGCGTCGCACTCGCGGCGTCCGGGCTGCGCGCCACGGTGCACCGGTTGACCGACCCCGACGAGCCCGACCACCTGGCCGCCGTCGAGCTGGCGCCCGGGGTGGCCCCCGAAGCGGACGTCGCCCTGGCCGCGGCGATCACCCGGCGGCGCAGCGACCGTCGTGGCTTCTCCAGCTGGGAGGTGCCCGAGGCGATGCTGGCCGAGCTGACCGCGGTCGCCGCCCACCAGGGTGCGGTGCTGACGCCGGTCACCGACGGGGCCGCGCTCCGGCGCGCCGTCGCCGCCGCGGCCGCCGCCCAGGACCGGACGCCGGGCTACGCCACCGAGACCACCGTGTGGACCGGACGCCGGACCGGTGCCGACGGCATCCCGGCCGCGAACCTGCTGCGCGGGCCGGGCGCCGTGACAGGAGGGCGGTTCGCCACCGGCACGATCGACCGCTCGACCGGAGTCCGCGACGGGGCCCTGCTCGCCGTGCTCGGTACCGCGTCGGACGACACGCTCTCCCAGCTGCGCGCCGGTGAGGCACTGAGTGCCGTGACGCTCCACGCCACGACGCTGGGCCTGGCGTCCTGCCCGCTGACCCAGGTCCTCGAGGTCGACGCCACCCGGCGTTCGCTGCGCGACGACGTGCTCGGCGGCGCGATGTCCCCGCAGGTGGTGCTGCGGCTGGGCTGGGGGCCGCAGGAGGCCCTGCCCCCGACCCCGCGGCGGCGGCTCCAGGACGTGGTCGAGCCCTTCCCCGACCGCTGAGGTCCCGTCAGGACAGGGGCACCCGCCAGCTCAGGCGGGTGCCCCGCCCGGGCATCGGCTGCACCACGAGCGTGCCGCCGCACGCGGCCGCCCGGTCCTCGAGGTTGTGCAGGCCGCTGCGCGCGGCCGCGGGGTCGATCCCGATACCGTCGTCGACGACCTCCACCAGCAGCTCGGGGCCGGCCTCGACGGTGACGGTGACCTCGGCGGCCTGCCCGTGGCGCAGTGCGTTGCTGATCGCCTCCCGCACCACCGCGACCGCGTGCACGCCGACCTCGTCGGGCACCAGCGCGTCCACCGGCCCCGAGGTCCGCACGGACGGGGAGACCCCGGACCCCGCGGCGGCATCGGCCGCGGTGTCGAGTATCCGTCGGCGCAGCGCGACAGACTCGCCACCGACGGTGTGCAGGTCGAAGATGGCCGTGCGGATCTCCCGCACCGTGGTGTCGAGCTCCTCCACCGCGTGCCCGATCCGCTCCTGCACCACCGGGTCGTCGGTGCGCAGCAACGTGCTCTGCAGCTGCAGGCCGGTGGCGAACAACCGCTGGATGACGTGGTCGTGCAGGTCGCGGGCGATCCGGTCGCGGTCGGCGAACACGTCGAGCTGGCGTTGCGCCCGGTTCTTCTCCCCCAGCTCCAGCGCCAGCGTCGTCTGCTCGGCGAACGACGTCAGCAGCGGCACCTCGCTGTGCTGGAACCGCGGCCCGTCCGTGCGACGCAACGCCAGGAGCACGCCGGTCACGATGTCCTGGGAGCGCAGCGGCACCGCGAGCGTGGGCCCGTAGTGCGGGGCCAGCGTCGCGGGAGGAGCGGTGGCGAGCACCGCGGCGCGGCCCTCCACGACCTCCCGCAGCAGCGGGTCCTCCGCGTCCAGCGGCCGCCCGAGCAGCCCGAGCGGCTCCGTGCCGCACTCCGCCCGCACGACGAACTCGCCGTCGTCGGGGCCCGGCCCCAGCACGATCAGGGTGGCGACGGAGCCGGTGAGCTCGAGGGTGCGCTGCGCGATCAGCCGCAGGGCGTCGGCGTCGCTCGCGCCCGAGAGCAGCTCCGAGCGGATCTCCGCCGACGCCTCGAGCCACTGCTGCCGCAGGCGCGTCTGCTCGAACAGGTCGGCGTTCTGCACCGCGATCCCGGCCGCGGCGGCCAGTGCCTCGACGACCACCTCGTCGGCCGCCGTGAACTCCGCGCCGCCCCGCTTCTCGGTGAGGTAGAGGTTCCCGAACACCGCGTCCCGCACCCGCACGGGGACCCCGAGGAACGTCCGCATCGGCGGGTGGTGCGGCGGGAAGCCCACCGACGAGGGGTGCGCGGCGAGCGACGCCAGCCGCAGCGGCCGGGGATCCAGGATCAGCTGGCCCAGCAGCCCCTTGCCCTCGGGCAGCGAACCCATCCGGGAACGGGTCTCCTCGTCGATCCCGACATTCAGGAACCGCGTGATCCCGCCGTCGGGCCCGAGAACCCCCAGCGCACCGTAGCTCGCGTCGACGAGATCGACGGCCGACGCGACGATCCGGTGCAGGGTGGTGTCGAGCTCCAGCCCCTCCCCGACGGCGATGACGGCGCGCAGCAGCCCCTGCATCCGGTCACGGGTCGCCACGATCTCGGCGATCCGCTCCTGGACCTCGGTGAGCAGCTCGTCGAGCCGCAGCCCGGCCAGCAGGTCCGGCACCACGCCGGCGGGCGGCGGGCGGTCACGCTCCGACATACTTGTGTCCCCCGATTCCGGTCCCTCGGTGCGAGCCGCCCATCCTGCTGGCCGGGCGGCGGCGGGACAACCACCGTCCGGTGCGTCAGGCCGCCGGGTCCTCGACACACAGCCGGGCCACCGGCGCCGGGCGGGCGGGGAACGTGGCCCCGGTCACCGGGGCAAAGCCCAGGTCAGCTGTTGGTCCCGGGTGATCGGGACTCTCGGCCCTGCCGCTGCCGCCATGCGCTGCCGGACGCTCCTCGCAACGGCCGGGGCCCCGGCCGCATGAGCCGGAGGAGCCCATGAACCTCGACCTCGCACGCTGGCAGTTCGCGATCGTCACCGTGTACCACTTCCTGTTCGTCCCGCTGACGATCGGGCTGTCCGTGCTCGTCGCGGGCATGCAGACGGCCTGGGTCCGTACCGACGACGACCGCTACCTCCGGATGACGAAGTTCTGGGGCAAGCTGTTCCTGATCAACTTCGCGATGGGCGTGGTCACCGGGATCGTCCAGGAGTTCCAGTTCGGGATGAACTGGAGCGACTACAGCCGCTTCGTCGGCGACATCTTCGGCGCGCCGCTGGCCATCGAGGGCCTGCTCGCATTCTTCCTGGAGTCCACGTTCCTCGGACTGTGGATCTTCGGATGGGACCGGCTGCCCAAGCGGCTGCACCTGGCCTGCATCTGGATCGCCTCGATCGGCACGATGCTCTCGGCCTACTTCATCCTCGCCGCGAACTCGTGGATGCAGCACCCCGTCGGCTCGGTCGTGAACAACGCCCGCGGCCGCGCGGAGCTCACCGACTTCGGGGCCGTGCTCACCAACTCCACGGCCGTCGGCGCCTTCGCCCACACGATCACCGCGTGCTTCGTCACCGCCGGCATGTTCGTGCTCGCGATCAGCGCCTGGCACCTCGCCCGTGGGCGGCACACCGCGGGTCACCCGTCGGGCCCGAGCACCGATACCGAGGTGTTCCGGCCGTCGCTGCGCATCGCGCTGGTCACGGTGCTGATCGCCAGCATCGGCGTCGTGTTCACCGGTGACCTGCAGGCGCGCCTGATGACCCAGCAGCAGCCGATGAAGATGGCCGCCGCCGAGGCGCTCTACGACACCACCGCGCCCGCGTCGTTCTCGCTGTTCACGATCGGATCCCTCGACGGGTCGAAGGAGGTCTGGAGCGTCCGCGTGCCCGGCGTGCTGTCGTTCATGGCCACCGGCTCGTTCGACGGGAGGGTCGAGGGCGTCAACCAGATCCAGGCGCAGGAGGCCGCGACGTTCGGCGCGGGCGACTACACCCCGCTCATCCCGATGACGTACTGGACGTTCCGTCTCATGATCGGGTTCGGTATGCTGGCCGGCCTGATCTCGCTGGTCGGCCTGTGGCTCACCCGCAGGCGGGCCGTCCGGCAGGTCCCGCGCTGGTTCTACCGCGCCGCGTTCGCCGGGCTGTTCCTGCCCTTCGCCGCCAACAGCGTGGGCTGGGTCTTCACCGAGATGGGCCGCCAGCCCTGGAGCGTCTACGGGGTGCTGCGCACCGCCGACGGCGTCTCGCCCACCGTCGGCGCCGGGACGGTACTGACGTCGCTGATCGTGTTCACGCTGCTCTACGGCGCGCTCGCGGTGGTCGACGGCGTCCTGATGGTGCGCTACGCCAAGGCCGGCCCTCCCCCGCCCACCCCCGTCGACCCCGTCACCGACGAGCCGCGTCCGCTCGCCGTCGCGTACTGAAGGAAGCGGCACCATGGCTCTCACCGACATCTGGTTCCTGCTCATCGCCGTGCTCTGGACGGGCTACTTCGTCCTCGACGGCTTCGACTTCGGCGTCGGCATGCTGCTGCCGTTCGTCGGGCGCACCGAGACCGGCCCCTCGGAGACGAACCGCAGGGTGGCCATCAACACGATCGGCCCGGTCTGGGACGGCAACGAGGTCTGGCTGCTCGTGGCGGGCGGCGCGACGTTCGCGGCGTTCCCCGAGTGGTACGCGAGCCTGTTCTCGGGCTTCTACCTGGCGCTGCTGCTCATCCTGGTCGCGCTGATCATCCGCGGGGTCGCCTTCGAGTTCCGTGGCAAGATCGACAGCGACCGCTGGCGCCGCAACTGGGACGTCGCGATCGTCGTGGGCTCGGCCGTCCCGGCCCTGCTGTGGGGCGTGGCGTTCGCCAACATCGTCCAGGGCGTGCCGCTGGACGCGCGCCACGAGTTCACCGGCTCGCTGCTCACCCTGCTCAACCCCTACGCCCTGCTCGGCGGGCTGGCGACGCTGTCGCTGTTCGCCCTGCACGGCGCGGTGTTCCTGGCGCTCAAGACCACGGGCGACGTCCGGGCGCGGGCCCGTGGGCTGGCCCACCGCACCGGGCTCGCCGCGATCCTCACCGGCGGCTCGTTCCTGGTCTGGACGTTCCTCGCCCACGACCGGATCTGGACGGCGGCGCCAATGCTGGTCGCCGCGCTCGCGCTGGTCGGCGCGGTACTCATGATCCACCGCGTGCGGGAGGGCTGGGCGTTCCTGCTCACGGCCGCCGCGATCGTCGGTGTGACGGTGACGCTGTTCGGCACGCTCTACCCGGACGTGCTGCCCTCGAGCACGTCGGCGGCCAACAGCCTGAACACCACCAACGCGGCCTCGACGCCCTACACGTTGACGATCATGACGTGGGTGGCCGTGGTGTTCACACCGATCGTGCTCGTCTACCAGTCCTGGACGTTCTGGGTGTTCCGCCGGCGCATCGGCGCGGGCGACATCCCGGCCGCGTCGGGGCTGCCCGTGGCCTCCGGGCGATGAAGCCGCTCGACCCGCGGTTGCTCCGCCACGCGTCGGCCGCACGTCGGTTCGTCGGGCTCGCCGCCGCCATTGCCGTCGCCACCGCGGGCCTGGTGCTCGTGCAGGCCCAGCTGCTGGCCGGTGGGATCGACCGCGCCTTCCTCGGCGGGGCCGGCCTCGCCGACCTGACGCCCCTGCTGGCCGCCCTGCTCGCCGTCGTGGCGGGCCGGGCGGTGCTGGCCTGGGCCGGCGAGGTCGCCGCCCACCGGGCGTCGGCCGACGTCATCCGGCAGCTGCGGGCCCGGCTCGTCGGCCACGTGCTGCGGCTGGGCCCGCGGCACCGCGGCCTGCCCCCCACCGCCGAGGTCGCCACGCTCGCCACCCGCGGCCTCGACGGGCTGGAGGGCTACTTCAGCCGCTACCTGCCCGCGTTGCTCGTCGCCGCGGTCGTCCCGGCCGTCGTCGCCGCGCGGATCCTGGTCGGCGACCTGCTCTCGGGGCTGATCGTCGGGCTCACCGTCCCGCTCATCCCGATCTTCATGATCCTCGTCGGGATGCACACCGAGCGCTCCACGCAGCGGCAGTGGCGCGCGCTGGCCGTGCTGGGGCACCACTTCCTCGACCTCGTCACCGGTCTGGACGTGCTCGTGGCGTTCGGGCGCGGGCGGCACCAGTCCTCGCGGCTGCGCGACCTGGCCGAGCAGTACCGGCGGGCCACCATGCGCACGCTGCGGGTGGCGTTCCTGTCCGCGCTCGTGCTGGAACTGCTCGCGACGCTGTCGGTGGCGCTGATCGCGGTGTCGGTGGGCCTGCGGCTCGTCGAGGGCCGGCTCGACCTGCCCACCGGGCTCGTCGTACTGATCCTCGCCCCGGAGGTCTACCTGCCGCTGCGCGCCGTCGGTGCCCGCTTCCACGACTCGGCCGAGGGCCTGGCCGCGGCGGCCGAGGTGTTCGCGGTGCTCGAGACCCCCGAGGCCGGCGGCGGCCACCGCGTGCCCGCCCCGAACCCCGCGCTGCTGCCGCTCCGCCTGGAGGGCGTCGTCGTCGAGGGCCGCGGGCGCCGGGTGCTCGACGGCCTCGACCTGATCATCGAGCCCGGCCGGGTCCTCGGCGTGCAGGGCCCCAGCGGCGGCGGCAAGTCCACCCTCGTCGATCTGCTGCTCGCCCTGCGCACCCCGGACGTCGGGCGGGTCACCGTCGGCGGCGTCGATCTCGCCGACATCGACCGCGACGCCTGGCTGCGCCGCGTCGCCTGGGTGCCACAGCAGCCCGTGCTGCTGGCGGGCACCGTCGCCGACAACATCCGGCTGGGCCACCCGTTCGCCCCCGCCGACCTGGTGGCGGCGGCCGCCGCCCTCGCCGCGCTCGACGTGCCCCTCGACACCCCCGTCGGAGAGGGCGGCGCCGGGCTGTCCACCGGCCAGCAGCGCCGCGTGGCGCTCGCCAGGGCCGTGCTCGCCGACCGGCCCCTGCTGCTGCTCGACGAGCCCACCGAGGGCGTCGACGCCGGCACGGAGGACGCGATCGTCGCCGCGCTGCCCCGCATCGCCGCGGGCCGCACCGTGGTGCTGGTCAGCCACCGCCCCGACGTGCTCGCCGCGTGCGACCGCGTGCTGACCGTCGGGGTCGCCGTGACGCCCGGGCCCCGGCACCCCACCCTGGCCGGAGCAACGGCCACATCGACCCCGGCCGCGCCCGCCCACGCCCCCCGGGTGGCGCGGCCGGGCCCGGCCCCCGCCACGGGCCCGGTCGCCGCCCTGCGCTGGTCGCTCGCCTCGGCCCGCGAGCAGCGCGGACGGCTGACCCTCGCCGTCCTGCTCGGCACGGCCGCCCTCGGCTGCGGCGTCGCCCTGACCGCGACGTCGGCCTGGCTGATCTCCGCGGCCGCGCTCGGGCCACCGGTGCTCACGCTGATGGTCGCGATCGTGGCCGTGCGCGCGTTCGGGCTCGGGAAAGGCGTGCTGCGCTACGCCGAGCGGCTCGTCTCCCACGACGCCGCGCTCCGCGCCGGGGCCGCGCTGCGCGCCCGGATCTGGGACGAGCTCGTGCGCATCGGCCCGGCCGGCACCGCCCGGCTGCGCCGCGGCGAGCTGCTCTCGCGGCTCGTCGGCGACGTCGACGCCCAGCAGGACCTGCTGATCCGGGCCGCCGTCCCGGCCGCGTCCGCCGCCGTCGTCGGGGCGCTGGCCGTCACCGGGCTGTGGCTGCTGCTGCCCGCCGCCGGTGCCGTCGTGCTGGCCGGGCTGGTCGCCGCCGGTGTCGTGGCCCCGGCCGCCACCCTGTGGGCGGCGCACCGCTCCGAACGCCGCACCGCCGCCGCCCGCGGGGACGTGCTGGCCCGCACCGTCGAGATCCTCGACGCGGCGCCGGACCTGATCGTCTTCGGTGCGGCATCGCACTACCGCGACCGGCTCGCCGCCGCCGACCGCTCCCTCGCGGCACTGCTGCGCCGGGCCGCCACCGCCCGCGGGCTCGGCAGCGGCATCGGGGTGCTCGCCGTCGGCGCCACCTCCGTGCTGGCCGCGGCCGTCGGGATCGCGGCCCTGCGCACCGGGATGCTGCCCGGTCCGGCGCTCGCCGTGCTGGCGCTGACGCCGCTCGCGCTCGGCGACGTCCTCGTCGGCCTGCCCGACGCCGCCGTCCGCCTGCTCACCGCCGTCCCGGCCGCGCAGCGGCTCGCCGACCTCGGGTCCGTGCCCGCCACCGTCGCCGATCCCGCCCGTCCGGCCGGCGTGGCTCCCCCGTCGCGCCTCACCGCCGAGGGGCTCGCCGTGCGCTGGCCCGGCGCCGGGCGCGACGCCGTCCGCGACGTCGACCTGGTGCTGGCCGCCGGCACCCGCCTCGCCGTGACCGGACCGTCCGGGTCGGGCAAGTCCACCGTCGTCGCCGCCCTGCTGCGCACGCTGGAGCCCACGGCCGGCACCGTCCACGCCGACGGGCGCGACGTGCACGAGCTCACCGGGGACGAGGTCCGCGGCGGCATCGCCTGGTGCGGGGCCCACACCCACCTGTTCGACAGCACCCTGCGGGCCAACCTGCGGCTCGCCGCCCCCGCCTCCGACGACGCCGCTCTCGTCGCCGCGCTGGACCGGGCCCAGCTCGGGAGCTGGCTCGACGGCCTCCCGGACGGCCTCGACACGCCGCTCGGCGAGCACGGCGGGCCCGTCTCCGGCGGTGAACGCCAGCGCCTCGGGATCGCCCGCGCGCTGCTGGCCGACCGGCCCGTCCTCGTCCTGGACGAACCCACCGCGCACCTCGACCCGGCGACGTCGGACGCGCTGGCGTCCGAGCTGCTCACCGTCACCGCGGGCCGCACCGCGCTGATCGTCACCCACCGCCCCGACCAGACACCCGGTCTGCCGGCGCTGCGGCTCGGGGCCCCCGCCGCCCGGCCGATGGAGGTGACCGCGTGACCGACCACGAGGTGCGGCTGGCCGCACGTCCCGAGACCGCCGACGACGACCCGCTGGTCCGGACCCTGATGACCCGCCGCCTCCTGGGCATCGTGTCCGGGGCGCCGATCCCGGTCGCGCTGCAGCTGATGGCCGACGGGGTGGTCCGGCACCTGCCGGTGATGGACGGTGACCGCTGCGTGGCACTGGTCGGGGAGACCGACCTGCTGAAGAGCCTGGTCCGGCGCGCGCTCACCGTCGCGGACGTGTGCCGCCCCGCGCCCGCCGTCCGTCCCGGCGACCGGCGGTCCACCGCGGCGCAGGTCATGGCGGCCGCCGCGACCGACGCCGTCGTGGTCGTCGACGGGGACCGGCTGGTCGGGATCGTCACCGCGACCGACCTCGTCCGGTCGCTGGCCGCGCGCTGACCGGATCGCCGGGCTCAGCAGTCGAACACCGACCAGCAGATGTCGTTGCGCAACCGCTGGTCGTCGAGGACGAGCTCGCGGATCGCCTCCGGGAGCTGGTCGCGCTGCCACCGGCACTCCCGCCGGCCCTCGGCCTCCCCCGCGCCCTCCGGTGCGGCGGCCCGCGCGGCCTTGATCGCGTAGGCGGCCGCGCCGAGCTCGTGGGCGGCGACGTGCGCGACGACGCCGGCCTGGCCGGCGGCGTAGGCGGCGTGCCGGGCGGCGCCGCGCAGGCCCCTCGCCGCGCCCATCGCGTGCCCGCCCGCGGTGCGGGCCTGCGTCATCGTGACCTCGCCGCGCGCCCAGGCGCGGGCGTGCCCCACCGCCCGACGGGGCCGGTCGTCCCCGGGCCGGACCGACTCGAACAGGTCGAGGACGTGCTCCGCGCACGCCGCCGCCCACAGGGCCAGGAGGTGGTGGTCCGGGTCGGTGAGGGTGCCGCCGCGGCGGACCGTCACGAAGCGGGGGTCCCGGACCGCGGGGAGGATCATGAGCCGAACCTCCCGCACGCGGACGCCGGCCACAAGCCTCAGCCGGCCGTCACGTCGAGCTCCTGGTGCATCCCGTCGGCGTAGTGGTTCGCGAGGTTGCACACCAGCTCGTAGCGGCCGGCGGGCAGGGTCACCGTCGTCCAGCCGACCGCGCCGCCGGTGATCCCGTCCCCGCCGTCGGCCGCGCAGGTCGCGGACGCCTCGCCCAGCGCGCCGGTCTCGTCGACCCGACCGTCCGCTCCCGGGACCAGCGCACCGGCCACCGACCCGGCCCGCAGCGGCAGGACCACCAGCTCGTGGGTGCGCCACCCCCGGTTCTGCGCCACCAGGCTGATGCGGCCCGCCGCGACGGTGGCGGGCATGCTCCGCAGCATCATCGGCGCACCCAGCGGGGCGGTGCCCCCCATCATCGAGCCCATGCCCGCGTCCGCGAGCATCACCGTGACCGTGTGCCCGGGCAGCGTCGCCGGCGTTGCGCAGGTCGGGCCCGAGTAGGTGTAGCCGGCGGACCCGGCCCCGTTCATCATCCCGGGGCCGGGTACGGCGCCGGCTCCGGTGCCGCACCCGGCCAGGACGGCCACCGCCGCGGCCGCCACTGCCGTCATCGTCGTTCTGCTCATGCCCCCAGCGTCGTCGTCGACGATCACCGCGCGTAGAGCCCAACGACCCGCTCAGGCCGGCCGACGGCCGCGCCGCACCAGAGGCGTGGCCGACCAGACGCGGCCCAGCCCACGGTGTTTCCCAGTAGATGACTGATTCCCAGGTCGATGGTCGTGGGCCTGAGAGTGATCGTTGGACGGGTTGGCCGGTGTGGTGGTTGTGCCCGATCGCGGCGGTCGGGGCGGGTGGTCGCTGGTAGGCCCGGGCGGCGGCACCGGTGATGGTGTGTCCGCCGTGTTCTTC
>NZ_MKVV01000048.1:0-573 GCF_001899645.1 Pseudonocardia sp. 73-21
AAGGTGATTCGTCAATCTCGCACGCGGAGGTGCACACTCCCGCCATGACACACGGACACGGACACCAGACCGGGACGGCCGAGGCGGTACCGGGCAGCCCGCAGTTCTGGGAGGAGTTCTACCGCGCCAGGCCCCAGGTGTTCAGCGGGCGCGTCAACCCGATCCTCGCGCAGACCGCGGAGCACCTGCGTCCCGGCACCGCCCTCGACCTCGGCGCCGGCGAAGGCGCCGACACCGCGTGGCTCGCCGAACACGGATGGGCCGTCACCGCCGTCGACGTCTCCACCACCGCCCTGGACCGCGTCCTGGAACGCAACTCCGACGTCACCGTGGAGCGCCACGACCTCACGGCCACCTTCCCCGCGGGCACGTTCGACCTGGTCAACGCGCAGTACCTGCAGTCGCCCGACGAGGCCTTCCCCCGCGAGGCGATCCTGCGCCGCGCCACCGCCGCGGTCGCCCCGGGTGGGACGTTGTTGATCGTCGGGCACGGCGGGCACGCGACGAATCATGCGCCTCAGCCCACCGCCCACGACGTCCTCACCGCTCTCGCGATCGACTCCGCCACCTGGG
>NZ_MKVV01000048.1:706-5962 GCF_001899645.1 Pseudonocardia sp. 73-21
CCGTCCCGATCCGGGCCATCGGTCAGGTCTTCACCATGAACATGCACCAGGACGCGCTGGGCGACTACCGGATGGTCAACTCCGTCACGGCGCTCGTACCCGACGCGCGCATCGGGTGGGCCCCGAAGATGGACCCGACGTGCGAGCTCGCCGGGAAGCTCGGCGACATGGACGCGAGCGGGCACACCTTCACCTACGACCTGCGCGAGGTGGAGGGCGGCACCGAGGTGACGCAGACCTACGAGTGGATGAGCGTCAAGGACGAGGAGTTCCTCAAGATGTTCCCGCTGGTCTCCGAGGAGCAGCTGGCCGGGACCCTCGACCGGATCGAGTCAGCCGTCTCCTGATTCCGAGAGCGGCAGCAACACCTGGAAACGGGTGTCCCCGGGCTCCGACGTCACCACCACGTCGCCGTGGTGCCGCCCCACCACCACGCGGTAGGTGACGTCGAGCCCGAGCCCGGTGCCCTTCCCGACGGCCTTGGTCGTGTAGAACGGCTCGAAGATCCGCTTGCGGACCTCGGGCGGGATGCCGGGCCCGGTGTCGCCGATCTCCACCATCAACCGGTCCCCGGCCAGCGCGGTGCGCACCGTGAGCGTGCCGGCGCCGTCCATCGCGTCGACGGCGTTGTCGATGATGTTGGTCCAGACCTGGTTGAGCTCGGCGGAGTACGCGGGGATCTGGGGCAGCGACCGGTCGTAGTCCCGGACGATGTCGATGCCGCCGTCGGGGCCGACCTTGCGCCCGAACATCACCAGGGTGGCCTCGAGCCCCTCGTGGACATCGATCCAGCGGTAGGGCGCGCGGTCCATCTGCGAGTACTGCTTGGCCGCGCCGACCAGGTCGGAGATGCGCGAGGTGGCGTCGAGGATCTCGCGGATCAGGCTCTCGGTCTCCACGGTGTAGGAGAGCCAGCGGATCGCGCCCTCGATGGTCTCCTCGCCCGCCGAGGTCAGCACGGCCTCCATGTCCTCGACGCCCAGCCCGCCCGAGACGAAGACGGGCGCGAGGTCCCAGCCGCCCGCGATGTCGTGGTCGTCGAACCAGTCGCCGAGCTCGTCCTCGAGGTCCGACGCCTGCATCGGCGTGAGCGCCGGGGCGTGGCGCACCTTCTTGACGAACTCGTCCTGCGCCATCACGAGCTTCTGCAGCTGCGCGCCGGCGAGCTTGCCGGACGCGATCATGGCCAGCTTGTTGCGCATGCCGGCGACGCGGTCGCGCAGCGCGTCGGCGGCGCGGCCGGCCGCGGCGGCGGGGTTGTTGAGCTCGTGGGTGAGCCCGGCCGAGAGCTTGCCCAGCGCCAGCAACCGCTCGCGTTCGGCCACCTGGGAGTTGCTCTTGCGCATCCCCAGCAGCATCCCCTCCAGCAGGTGCATCGCCATGGGGAACCACTGCGCGAACTCGCGGGCGAACTCCTTGGCGGGCAACGCGAGCACGGCCGCGTCGGTGATCGCCCGGACCGACGACGGGTAGTCGCGCGCCGAGTCGTCGTCGAGGTAGAACTGCACCGCCCCGAAGTAGACGCCGGGCTGGTCGGTGCGGGTGGTCTCCACGGCGTCGCCACCGATCATGCGACTCATCGCGACGGTGCCCGAGAGCAGCACGTGGAAGCAGCGCGCCGGCTCGCCCTCGGTGACGACGTCCTCGCCCGCCGCCACCTCGACGACGTCGGCATGCTCGCCGATCCAGGCCAGCTGCTCGTCGCTGAGGTCGGCGAAGAGGAACAGGTTGCGCAGTTCCACCGACGTACTCACTGCTCCGCCAGGTACCGGTGCACCAGCGTCACCGCCATCGCACCCTCGCCGACCGCCGACGCCACGCGCTTGACCGACTCGGCCCGCACGTCCCCGGCCACGAACACCCCGGGCACGCTCGACTCCAGGTGGTAGGGATCGCGGTCGAGCGTCCAGCCCGGCGGCCGGGCGCCGCCGACGACGAGATCGGGGCCCGTGGGCACGAACCCGCGCGCGTCGCGGACCACCACGCCGTCGAGCCAGTCGGTGCGCGGCGCGGCGCCGATGAACACGAACATCGACCCGGCCTCGACCTCCTGCTTCTCCCCGCTCGCGCGGTCGGACAGCACGAGCCGTTGCAGGTGGCCGTCGCCGCACGCCTCGACCACCTCGGTGCCGGACCGCACGTGGACGTTGTCGATGGCGTCGAGCTGCCTGATCAGGTAGCTGGACATCGAGGCCTCCAGGCCGGGGCCGCGCACCAGCACCGTGACGGTGTCGGCGTGGCGGGAGAAGAACACCGCGGCCTGCCCGGCCGAGTTGGCGCCGCCCACGATGTAGACGTCCTGGCCGGCGCAGGCGGGGGCCTCGGTGGCGGCGGAGCCGTAGTAGACGCCGCGGCCGGTGAGCTCGCCGACGCCCGGCGCGTCGAGGCTGTTGTAGGACACGCCGGTGGCCAGCACGATGGCGTGCGCGGCGATCTCGCTGCCGTCGCCGAACTTCACCACGCGCGCGGAGCCCCGCACCTCCAGCCCCACGACGTCGCGGGCCGTCAGCACCTCGGCTCCGAACTTGGCGGCCTGCCGGCGCGCCCGGTCGGTGAGCTGGGCGCCGGACACGCCGTCGGGGAAGCCCAGGTAGTTCTCGATGCGTGAGCTCTGCCCGGCCTGCCCGCCGGTGGCCTGCCGCTCGACGAGCACCGTGCGCAGCCCCTCCGACGCGCCGTAGACCGCGCTGCCCAGCCCGGCCGGGCCGCCGCCGATCACGATCAGGTCGTAGAAGTCTCCTGCCGGGACGGTGGTCAGCCCTACCGCGACGGCGATCTCGGCGTCCGACGGGTTGCGCAGCGCCGTGCCGTCGGTGGTGATCACCAGCGGCACGTCGTCGGGCCCGGCGCCGGCGGCCTCGAGCAGCCGGGCGCCCTCGGGCTCGTCGATCGAGTAGTAGCGGTAGGGCACGGAGTTGCGGGCCAGGAAGTCGCGGGCGGCGAAGCACTCGGCCGACCAGCGGTGGCCCACCACGCGCGTCTCCTCGACGGGCCGCACGCCCACCGCACGCCACGTCTCGACGAGCGCGTCGATCACCGGGTAGAGCTTCTCCTCCGGCGGGTCCCACGGCTTGAGCAGGTAGTGGTCGACGTCGACGACGTTGATGGCGCGGATCGCGGCGTCGGTGTCGGCGTAGGCGGTGAGCAGCGCGCGACGGGCGTGCGGGGCGACGTCCATGGCGGCCTCGAGGAAGTCGATGCCGTTCATCTCGGGCATCCGGTAGTCGGCGAGGATCGCCGCCACCGGTTCGCCGCGCAGGGCCAGCTCGCGCAGCGCGTCGAGCGCGTCACGGCCGGACTCGGCGCGCACGATCCGGAACTCCTCGCCGTAGCGGCGGCGCAGGTCCCGGGCGACCGAGCGGCTGACGCCGGGGTCGTCGTCGACGGTCATGAGGACGGGCTTGGCCATGCACGCTCCTGGACGACGGGAAAGTGGAGCGCAACGCCGCGCGACGTGGGCGCCCTCGTGCGAATCTAGTCCCGTTCGCGACCCCGGTGGGGTCGCTGTTCGCCGACGGCGAGCGTACCGCCATTGAGGTGGCGATCCCCTCGAACGGACGCGCCTGTTCGCGCGTGGACGGTGAGGAGATCACGATCCGGTCTCGCCCGGGAACACATCGTCCGATCGTGCAGCGGGCGGCCCGGGAGCACCGGTACCGCCTGTGACCGGTGCATACCCGACTCCGGCCGCGACGCGGAGCCGCGGATCGACCTGTCCGGGACCGGCCCGGTCGCCGTCCTCCAGCCCGACGGATCGGTCGTACGCGGCTAACGTGCCCAGACGCACCGCCGAACCCGCACCCGCCGGCGGACGCAATCGGGGAAGGGACGTGGCAGATGGGCGACATCCTCCAGTACCTCTCGACCAACGCGACCGACGTCCAGTTCTACGCGCAGACGCACTTCCTCCTCGTGCTCTACTCGGTGGCCATCGCCACCGTCATCGCGCTGGTGCTCGCGCTGGTGCTGCACACGAACCAGCTGACGCCGCCGTCGTGGTCCCGGACGGTGCGCGCGGGCTCGCAGGAGACCGCGCTGCTGATCGCGTCCGCGCTGCTGACCGTGCCGTCGCTCGCCCTGTTCGGGCTGCTGCAGCCGATCTTCGGGTTCGGCATCTCGCCGGCCATCGTCGGGCTGACGCTCTACGGGATCTACCCGGTGCTCCGCAACACCGTGGCCGGGCTGTCGTCGGTGGACCCCGCCGTGCTGGAGGCCGCCCGCGGGATCGGGATGGGCCCGATCCGGCGCATGGCGCGCGTGCAGCTCCCGCTGGCCTGGCCGGTGGTGCTCTCGGGGATCCGCGTCTCCGTGCTGATCATGGTCTCCATCGCCGCCGTCGGTGCCGTCGTGAGCGGGCTGGGCTTCGGCAAGCCCCTGCTGGACGGCCTCACGCGCCTCGGCGGAGCGGGCAGCTTCGCCCAGGTCGTCGTCGGCACGCTCGGGCCGCTGGTCATCGCCGCGGTCTTCGAGATCGCGTTCGTCATCATCAAACGCCTCACCACGCCGAGGGGGATCCGTGTCTGAGACCAGCGAGATCACAACATCTGACGACACGGCCGCGGGCCGGCCCATGATCGCCCTCGAGGGCGTCAGCAAGACCTACCCCGGCCAGGAGCGGCCGGCCGTCGAGGAGCTCGAGTTCGAGGTCCCCGAGGGCAAGATCGTGATGCTCATCGGCCCGTCGGGCTGCGGCAAGACCACCACGCTGAAGATGATGAACCGGCTCATCGAGCCCACCACCGGCCGGATCATCCTCGACGGCGACGACGTGACCTCCGTCAACGCCGACCAGCTCCGGCGCCGCATCGGCTACGTCATCCAGCAGGTCGGGCTGTTCCCGCACATGTCGATCGGCGAGAACATCGGCATGGTGCCGAAGATGCTCGGCTGGGAGCGCCAGCGCATCGCCACACGTGTGGACGAGCTGCTGCACCTCGTGGGGATGGAGCCCGGTGAGTACCGCGACCGCTACCCGCGCCAGCTCTCCGGCGGCCAGCAGCAGCGCGTCGGCGTGGCCCGCGGGCTCGCCGCGGATCCGCCCGTGATGCTCATGGACGAGCCGTTCGGCGCCATCGACCCGATCACCCGCGACCGCCTGCAGGACGAGTTCCTCGAGGTGCAGCGGCAGGTGGCGAAGACGATCTGCTTCGTCACCCACGACCTCACCGAGGCCGTCAAGCTCGGTGACCGCATCGCGATCTTCGGGACCGGCGGGCGGCTGCGGCAGTACGACACCCCCGACGAGATCCTCACCAA
>NZ_MKVV01000048.1:6046-91134 GCF_001899645.1 Pseudonocardia sp. 73-21
GACATCGCGAGGCTGAAGCTCGACGAGGTGGTCGTCTCGGCCACCGACTCGCCCGCCGGCAACCACCCCGTGCTGGCCCTGGACGACGCCGGGAAGCCCGACCGCTGGCTGCACGTGCCCGGCACCACCGAGGCCCCCCCGCTCGTCACGGTGCCGTTCACCGGCACCGTCTACGACGCCGTCGACGTGATGCTGGACTCGCGGGCCCCGCTCGTCCTCGTGCTCGGTGACGACGGGGCCCCGCGCGGTGCGCTGCGGTGGGACGCCATGGTCGGCGACCTGCGGGCCAGGGGCAACGCATGACCGCGCCCCCGCCGACGATCACCCGTCCGATCGTCACGCCGCTGCGGAAGCGGCGCAGCCTCGCGCTGTTCGTGACCCCCGCCGTCGTCGCGGTGATCGTCATCGGCGTCGTGCTGTGGATCAACGCCCAGGACTTCACGGCACCCGGGCGGGCCCCGGAGGGCCGGGCGCTCGACTTCGGCGACCTGCTCTCGCAGTTCGGCCAGCACGCCTATCTCGTCGGCGTGTCCACCGTCGTGGTCGTGATCATCTCGATCCCGCTCGGCATCCTGCTCAGCCGGAAGTCGGCGGGCCGCCTCGGCGACGCGGTCCTGTCCATCGGCGGCTTCCTGCAGGCGCTCCCGCCGTTCGGCGTGATCATCCTGATGGCGTTCAGCCCGCTCGGGTTCGGTGCGGGCAGCGCGATCGTCGCGCTCGTCATCGCGTCGTTCCTCCCGGTGCTCACCAACACCGTCGTCGGCCTGCGGGCCGTCGAGCCGTCCTACATCGAGGCCGCCCGCGGCATGGGCATGTCGGCCGGGATGACGCTGCGCCTGGTCGAGCTGCCTCTGGCGGTGCCCGTGATGGTCGCCGGCATCCGCGTGGCCCTCGTCCTCAACGTCGGCACCGCCACCCTCGCCACCTACATCGGCGCAGGCGGTCTCGGCACCCCGATCCTCAGCATGTTGAAGCTCGGCCGCGCCGACGCGGCCTTCGCCGTCGCGGCGCTGGTCACCGCGCTGGCGCTGTTCGTCGACTGGCTCGCCGCGGTCGTCGAACGCCTCGTGCGCGGCTCGTCCGCGTGATCCACCACCGAAGGAGAACCATCGTGACCTCCCTGAAACGCCGCCTCGTCGCGGCCGTCGCGGGCACCGCGGCCGTCGCCCTGATGGCCGGGTGCGGGCTCCAGCAGAGCGCCGGACCGTCCGCGGAGGCGGGCAGCAACGCCGCGAAGGTCGACCTGACGGGCAAGACGTTCACCGTCAGCGGCAAGGACTTCGACGAGCAGCTCGTGCTGTGCGAGATGACGGTCGCGGTGCTCCAGTCCGCCGGCGCCACCGTCAACCCGAAGTGCAACCTCGGCGGCACGCAGGCGGTGCGCAACGCGCTGCTCGGCGGCCAGATCGACATGTACTGGGACTACACGGGCACCGCCCAGGTCACCTTCCTCGGCGGCAAGCCGATCCAGGACGCGGACCAGCAGTACCAGGCCGTGAAGAAGGCCGACCTCGCCAAGAACAACATCGTGTGGCTCGCGCCCACCACGTTCAACAACACCTACGCGATGGCGGTGCTGGACTCGAAGGCCCAGGAGCTCGGCATCACCACCGACTCCGACATCGCCGCCTACTACAACAAGGGCGGCAAGGGCACGATGTGCGTCGAGAGCGAGTGGCTCAACCGCGACGACGGACTGCCCGGCTTCCTGAAGACCTACGGCTTCAAGCTCCCGGCCGGCCAGCCCACGGTGCTCGACACCGGTGCGATCTACCAGGCCACCGCCGACCCGAACAAGTGCCTGTTCGGCGAGGTGTTCACCACCGACGGCCGCATCCCGGCGCTCAAGCTGCGGGTGCTCACCGACGACAAGACCTACCAGCCGCTCTACAACGCGGCGCTGACCGTGCGGAAGTCGGTGTTCGACGCGAACCCGGGCCTCGCCGACCTCTTCGCCCCGATCTCGGCCGCCCTCACCAACGAGGAGATGCTGAAGCTCAACGGCGAGAAGTCGTCGGACAACGTCCCGGAGCGCAAGGTCGCCCGTGACTGGCTGGCCTCGAAGGGCTTCATCGCGAACCCGTGATCACCTGACGTCCTCGCAGATCGGCCGTCCTCCTCGCAGAGTCCGGAACCTCGGTGAGGAGGACACCGGGTCTGCGAGGAACCGATCAGGGGGTGCGGGCCACCGCGAAGAGGCGGCGGAACGGGAACCAGGTCGTGCCGTCGGCGCGGGCGGGGTAGGCCTCGCGCAGCCTCGGGGCCAGCTCCGCGCGGAACGCCGCGTAGGCGTCGGGCTCCAGCGCGTCGCGGACCGGGCGCAGGGCCGTGGCGCTGATCCACCGCAGCACCGGGTCCTCCCCCGTCAGGCGCTGCAGGTACGTCGTCTCCCAGACGTCGACGTCCGCGCCCGCCGCCGCCATCAGCTCCGCGTACCCCGCCGGCTCGGGCACCGCGTCCCCGCCGCGCACGGTGACCCGCCCGCGCCACGCCGGCTCGTCGAGCAGCTCCCGGATGAGCACGTGCGAGGGCGCGCCGAAGTTGCCCGGCACCTGCAGCGCGAACCAGCCGCCCGACGGCATCGCGGCGATCCAGCCCGGGAGCAGGTCGAGGTGGGTGGGCACCCACTGCAGCACGGCGCTGGTGACCACCACGTCGTCGTGCGCGCCGGGCGTCCAGTCGACGACGTCGGCCTGCTCGGCCTCGATCCCACGCGAACGAGCCGCGGCCACCATCTCCGCCGACGAGTCCGACGCCGCGACCTGCGCGTCCGGCCAGCGGGCGGCGAGCAGGGCCGTGAGGTGGCCGGGGCCGCAACCGAGGTCCACCACCCGCCGCGGAGCCTCGGCGCCGATACGGGCCAGGAGGTCGTGGAAGGGCCGGGAGCGGTGGTCGTCGAAGCCGAGGTACAGGGCCGGGTCCCAGGAGGTGCTCACGACGCCGGACAGTACGCTCGTACTGTTCAGCGGAACCCGAGCTTCCGCGCCGCGTCCGCCGCCACCTGACGGGCCGCGGCCTCGTCGGTACCCGGGTCGGGCCGGACCTGCAGCAGCACCCCGTCGCGGCCGGGGACCTTGCGCTGCACGAACCACGCGCCTCCCCCGGGCAGGTCGCGGTGGTGCCTGCTCTTGATCGACGCCTCGACGCGCTCGTGCACGGTCTGCGGCACGCGGCCGGGTTCGGCCAGACGCAGGCGCACCGGCGGGAGGTCCTCGATCAGCACGGCACCCCCGAGGTCCTCGACGAGCCGGGCCTCGACCAGCGTGATCGCACCGTTGCCCCAGGTGGCCTTGCTGACCAGACCCCAGCCCACGCGGCGGGGGCCCTCCACCCACAGCCCGAGGGAGGTGGCCACCACGTGCCCTCCGCCCGTCAGCGCCGCGGTGGCGATCACGTGCTCGTCGGCGGCGAGGTGGGCGGCGAACCCCGGCGGCATCTCGTTGCGGCCGAGCAGCTTCTTGATGAGGTTCACTGCCCCGACCATTCGCTCGCAAGCTCGCTCATCGGGCGGCCATCGCCCGCAGCGCGATCCGGTACTGCTCCAGCGGCACGAGATCACCGAAGAGCTGGTGGTAGCCGTCGGGATCCTCGACCGGGTTGGTGCGCTGCAGCCGCGACTTGAGCTCCGTGACCTGCGCCTCGACCAGCGCGAGCCGCACCCCGGCGATGACGCTGCTGACGTAGCGCGCCGCCTCGCCGTCGAAGCGCGAGCCGGTGCGGCGCGGCAGCTCCATCGGTTCGACGGCCAGCTCGGACACCAGCGGCCGCACCTCGGGCGTGCACTCGGCCATGACCGCCTCCAGCCACGGCTGCCCCGAGAGCCCTGTGCTCACCCCGCCCGCGATCTGCATGGCGCGGTGCACCCCGGCCAGCGCCGGGTGGGTGAAGGCGGCCTCGGGCAGCTCGTCGTAGCTCGGGCCGGCGAGCGCGGGCACCTGCAGAGCGGCCTTGAGCGCCTCGCGCTGGACGTGCAGGCGGGGGTCGTCCTTCGGTGGCGGAGCGGCGCGGCGGCGTCCCCCCTCGACGGGGGCTCCGGCCGACTCCCGCACCCGGCGCACGACCATGCCGATGTCGTCCCAGCTGGTCCAGCCGGCCAGACGGCGGGCGTACTCGTCGCGCAGGTCCTCGCGCTTGATCTTCGCGACCATCGGCACGGCCCGCTGCAGCGCGGCGACGCGGCCCTCGGCGGCGTCGAGGTCGTACTCGCGCAGCACCGACCGGATCGCGAACTCGTAGATCGGCTCGCGGCGCGCCACCAGGTCGCGCACCGCGGTGTCGCCGTGGCTCTGGCGCAGCTCGCAGGGGTCCTGGCCGTCGGGCGCGATGGTGACGAACGTCTGGGTGGCGAAGGTCTGCTCGCCCTCGAACGCCTTGAGCGCCGCCGCCTGGCCGGCCGCGTCGCCGTCGAAGGTGTAGATGACCTCGCCCATGTCGAACGAGTCGTCGCCGATGAGCCGGCGGATCACGGAGATGTGGTCGGCGCCGAACGCGGTGCCGCAGGAGGCGACGGCGGTGGGCACACCGGCGAGGTGCATGGCCATGACGTCGGTGTAGCCCTCGACCACCACCACCTGGCGGCGCTTGACGATCTCCTGCTTGGCGAGGTCGAGCCCGAACAGCACGCTGGACTTGCGGTAGACCGGCGAGTCCGACGTGTTGAGGTACTTGGCCTCGATCTTGTCGTCGTCGTAGAGGCGCCGCGCGCCGAACCCGACGACCTCGCCACCGCGGTCGCGGATGGGCCAGAGCAGGCGGCGGTGGAACCGGTCGATGGGGCTGCCCCGCGAACCCTCCTTGGACAGTCCGGCCTTGGTCAGCTCGTCGAGGGAGAATCCGGCCGACAGCAGGTGCTTGGTGAGCGCGTCCCAGCCGGCGGGGGCGTAGCCGCAGCCGAACCGGGCCGCGGCGGCGGTGTCGAAGCCGCGCGAGGTGAGGAACTGGACGGCCGGGGCGGCCTCGGGGGTGCGCAGCTGTGCGGCGTAGAACTCGGCCGCGCGCTTGTTGGCCTCGAGCAGGCGGGTCTTGGTGCCGCGGTCGCGCTGGACGGAGCTGCCGCCGCCCTCGTAGGTGAGCTGGAACCCGACCTTGTCGGCCAGCCGCTCGACGGCCTCGACGAACCCGACGACCTCGATCTTCTGGATGAACGCGATGGCGTCGCCGCCCTCGGCGCACCCGAAGCAGTGGAACGTGCCGTGGCTGGGCCGGACGTTGAACGACGGCGACTTCTCGTCGTGGAACGGGCACAACCCCTTCAGCGAGCCGGAGCCGGCGGGGCGCAGGGCCACGTAGTCACCGATGACCTCGTCGATGCGGGCTCGGTCGCGGACCTCGACGATGTCGCTGTCACGGATCCGTCCTGGCACGGGCCTGAGTCTAGGCCGCGTGCACCGGGCGTCGCACGGGGTCGGTGGAGGTGCGCTGCTCCGGGATCACCGGCTCCTCGGCGCGACGTGGGCCCGGCAGCAGCAGCTCGGCGAGGAACGGCGACGCCGCCATCAGCAGCAGCACCGTGATGCCGCCGGCGGAGCCGAGGGTGGAGATCACCGTGGAGAAGGTCATGGCTCCACGATGACCGTCGAACCCGTGCGGGATCTCAGCCGAAGCTGGGAATTGGCTGTGCGTCCGGGCCGGCCCGGTGACAGGCCGTCGTCGTGTTCGTGATCAACGTCCTGCGTCGCCTGCCGCCGGACGTGACGGCCGGTCGGGAACCGGGTGATACGACGTCGCAGGTGGACCCGGAGGCGTTCGCGACGCCGCCGGCGGACTTCCGCGGCCGGCGCGCCCGAAGAGGCCCAGCCCGAGGTACATGCCGACCAGCGCGATGCCCAGGCCGAGGAGGGCCTGCAGGGTCAGGGGCTCGCCCAGGATCGGCACCGCCAGCAGCACCACGGTGGCCGGCACGAGGTTCAGCAGGGCGCTGACGTGCACGGTGCCGGTGCGGCGCAGCAGCACGAACATCACCGCGAACGCGATGGCCGAGTTGAACACGCCGAGCCAGCCGATCGCCGCCCAGGCCCCGAGGGTCGGCGGCACCCAGGCGGCCCCGCTGAACGGCATCACGACGAGCGTCACGAGCAGGCAGGCCACCATCTGCACGATGACGCTCATGCTGATCGCCGTGCCCGCGCCGAAGCGCTTCTGGTAGAGCGTGCCCGCCGTGAGCGACACCATCCCGAGCACCGGGAACACCACGGCGCCGCCGACCGCCCCGCCGATCTCGTCGCTGAGCACCACGTAGACCCCGGCTGCGCCGAGCACGAGCCCGAGCACCGGCGCCGGGCCGAGCCGGTCGCCCAGCAGCAGCGGCGTCAGCAGCCCGACCAGCAGGGGGGCCATCCCGAGCACCAGGCTCGACAGCCCGGCGGGCACCCCGGCCGCCAGGCCCGTGTAGACCCCGCTGAACTGCCCCATCTGCAGCAGCAGCGCCGCCACCACCAGGTGCAGCCAGGCCCGGCCGCGCGGCAGCGCGGGGCGCGTGACCAGCGCGACCACGCCCATCACGACGGTGGCGATCGCGAAGCGCCACAACAGCACCGTCAGGACGTCGGTGCGCTGGGTGGCGAGCTTGCCGGCGAGGAATCCGGAGGCCC
This sequence comes from Pseudonocardia sp. 73-21, assembly GCF_001899645.1. Classification (GTDB taxonomy): domain Bacteria; phylum Actinomycetota; class Actinomycetes; order Mycobacteriales; family Pseudonocardiaceae; genus Pseudonocardia. Next base: position 12,637 of record NZ_MKVV01000048.1, read on the forward strand.
AGAGCGGCACGAAGGCGACGCTGAGCAGGATGACGCGCACGGCCCCACTGTTCGCATGGCTAACGGAGGTGTCAAAGCGGGGTGCCCGGGACCACATGCGCCGAACGGCCGCGCGCCCTCCCCCGTCCCGGCCGCCCGGACCGGCACCATCCTCCGGTGCGGCACTACAGAACGGCCCGGCTCCTCGCAGTGGCAACGACCGTGGTCTCCCTCGCGGGATGCTCGGCCCTCCCGACCCTGACCCTGCCGGCGTTCCCGGCACCGGCGGCGGCCCCGGCCGCGGGCACCACCCCGACCCCGTGGCGGCCGAGCCCCACGGTCACGGCGGCCCCGACCGCCGTCCCCGGTGGCGCCGCCGCCGCGCTCGCGAAACTCCCGGTCAAGGGCCGCGCACCCAGGACCGGCTACACGCGCGAACAGTTCGGGGCGGCGTGGGCCGACGTCGACCACAACGGCTGCGACCAGCGCAACGACGTGCTCGCCCGCGACATGACGAACGAGACCTTCAAGCCCGGCACCCGCAACTGCGTCGTGCTGACCGGCACGCTGAAGGACCCCTACACCGGCAGGACCATCGCGTTCACCCGCGGCCAGGGCACCAGCGAGGCCGTGCAGATCGACCACGTCGTCGCGCTCTCGGACGCCTGGCAGAAGGGCGCACAGATGCTGCCGGCCGACAGTCGCGTGCGGCTGGGCAACGACCCCCTGAACCTGCTCGCCGTGGACGGGCCGACCAACCAGTCCAAGGGCGACGGCGACGCCGCCACCTGGTTGCCCGGCGTGAAGAGCTACCGGTGCTCGTACGTGGCCCGACAGGTGGAGGTCAAGGCGAAGTACGGCCTGTGGGTGACCCAGGCCGAGCACGATGCCATCGCCGGCGTACTGGCCGGGTGCCCGGGGCAGAAGCTCCCGCCGGACTCGACGGTGGCTGCCCGGTAGCGCTTGCCTTCGAGCGCACTCGAAGGCCTACCGTGAGGTGGTGACGACCAGCGTGGAGGACGCGCTCGACCGCCTGCGCCGCCAGGACACGGCGCCGCCCGAGCCCGGCAGCACGCTGAGCATCGCGGAGATGGCCGAGCGCACCGGCGTCACAGCCCACACCCTGCGGTACTACGAACGCATCGGGCTGCTGGACCGCGTCGCCCGCGACGCCTCGGGGTACCGGGCCTACTCGGCGGGCGACTACGGCCGCGTCGTGTTCCTCACCCGCCTGCGCATGACGGGCATGCCGATCCGGGAGCTGCTGCGCTACGTGGAGCTGGCCGGCGCCGGCGAGGCTACGGTGGACGAGCGTCTGGAGATGCTGCTGGCCCACCGCGAGTCCGTGCGCCGGCAGCTCGCCGAGCTGCAGTTCGCCCTGGACACGATCGACTTCAAGATCGCCTCCTACGGCGGGAGCTGCGTTCCCTGAGGGCCGCAGCCGTCGACGGGGTCAGGACGCCACCAGCGGGCCGACGAACGTGCCCGGGTGGGTGGCGCCGTCCTGGCGCAGCACCGGGTCGCCGAGCGACCAGCGGGTGACGAGCTGGTGGGTGTCGCCGGGCGGCGTCGTGATGATCTCCGTGGGCACCCAGCCGGCACCCCCGCTGAGGTAGGTCAGCGTGGCGGAGGCCTTCCTGCCCGGCCCCAGCGTGGTGCGGGGCTGCACGGCGTCGGCACCGGGGCGCGGCACCGGGTAGGTGGGGCCGTTCGGGTCGGCCGGGCCGAGCAGGTCGACGCCGGGCACCCCGGTGACGTAGCAGGGCCGGCTGGAGATGTTGGTGTACACCAGCGCCACCGTCTTCTGGCCGGGGTTGACGTCGGGGCCCCGGCCGCCGACGCGCAGGCCCAGGTCGGCGGCGGTGCACCGGACGACGGGTTCGGCCGTGGGGGTGGGTGCCGCCTCCGTGCTGGTCGCCGCCGGGGCGGTGGTGGCCGGCTCCGCCACCGGCGCGAGCGGTTCGGTCCCGCTGCAGGCGGTGATCGTCGTGAGTGCGACGGCGGCCGCGAGCAACCCTGCCCATGATCGAACCATGGCCGCACGCCACCGAGCACCGCCCGCGAATCCCGCTCGCACCCGGCCCCGCCGCCCGGTAGAACACCCGAATGGGGATCTTCGGATGCTGAACCACCCGCTGGGCGACGGGGCGCAGCTGCGCCCGCTCGAACCGTGGCGGGCCGCCGAGTTCGCGGCGTGCATCGAGCGCGACCGCGAGCACCTCGCGCCGTGGCTGCCCTGGGCCGCCCGGATCGTCGACGCCGACGGGGCCCGGGCGTGGCTGCAGACCTACGCCGACAAGCTCGTCACCCGCGCCTGCCGGGTCATGATCGACTGGGCGTTCGAGGTGCGTGGGCTCAGCCGCGTCGAGTGGCGGGCGGTCACGTCCAACGTGCGGAGCCTCGCCACCGCGAGGCGGCTCGGGATGGTGCGGGAGGGCGTGCTGCGCGCGGCCGTGCCGGGCGACGACGGGCGTCAGGACCTGGAGGTCTGGGCCGTGGTCACCGAACGAGCGCCCGGTGCCGCGCCACCGCCTGCTGGTCGGTGAGCATCGAGACCTGGTCCACCACCACGCGCAGCCGCTCGGCGTCGTCCGCCGCGGCGTTCCAGACCTCGACGAACACCGGGTCGAGCACGTCGGGGGCCTTGGCCAGCAGGGCGGAGGCCAGCTCGGCCAGCAGCTCGCGCTGGCGGGCCTGCATGGCGAGCCGGTCGGGATCGCTCATCACGTAGCGCAGCGCCACGGCCTTCAGCAGGGCCACCTCGGCACCCGCCCGGGGCGGGACCACCAGATCCGCGGCGTAGCGGGTGAGCGGGCCCTCGCCGTGGGCGTCGCGGGTGGCGTCGGTGGCCGCCACCGCGAAGCGTCCGACGAGCTCGCTGGTCAGCCGCTTGAGCGCCACGTGGCCCGACTCGGGCGCCGTGGCGGCGGTGAACCCGCGCACCGCGTCGACGACGGGCAGGGCCAGCAGCCCGTCGCCGGCCTCGGCGAGCGCGCCGGGCTCGCCACCGAAGTGGCGCGCCGCCAGCTCCACCAGCACCGCCTGCTCCCCCGGCGAACCGAGGGCGGCGAGGTCGATGCGGCCCGCGAGGATGCCGTCCTCCACGTCGTGCACGGAGTAGGCGACGTCGTCGGCCCAGTCCATGATCTGCGCCTCGATGCAGCGACGCCGCGGCGGCGCTCCCGCCCGGACCCACGTGAACACCTCGGCGTCGGCCGGGTAGGCGCCGTACTTGCGGTCGCCGGCGCGCTGCACCCACGGGTACTTGCAGGAGGCGTCGAGGGTGGCGCGGGTGAGGTTGAGCCCGCATCCGGCGATCTTGGGTTCGAGCCGCGTGAGGATCCGGAGCGTCTGCGCGTTGCCCTCGAACCCGCCCGGGCAGAACTCGTCGAGCGCCCGTTCCCCGTTGTGCCCGAAAGGCGGGTGGCCGATGTCGTGGGCGAGCCCCGCGGTGTCGACGACGTCGGGATCGGCGCCCAGGTCCTCGGCGATGCCGCGGCCGATCTGGGCGACCTCCAGCGAGTGGGTCAGCCGGGTGCGCGGCGCCCCGCTGACCTCGGCGCCCTCCCCCGGGCCCACGACCTGCGTCTTGCCCGCGAGCCGGCGTAGCGCCGCGGAGTGCAGCACGCGGGCGCGGTCACGGGAGAACGGTGTGCGGCGCTCCGGCCGTCCGGCGGCCTTGGGACCTTCCGGGACGAGCCGCTCGCGGTCGTGGTCGGAGTAGCTCACCCGAGTCCTGTGGTCTCGGTGTCCACCGACGCGTGCGTGAGCCGGTAGTAGAGCATCGCGCCCGTCTCGCGGACGATGTAGCGGATCTGCGTCTCGCGCGTCTGCACGACGGGCCCGGACCGGGTGGGCGACGTCCACGCGTCGAGCCCGCTGTCGCGCGCCATCTGCCGGGCGCGCAGCGAGTGCCACGGGTCGCTGACCAGCAACGCGCGGCCCCAGCGGTCCTGGCGGGCGCGGTCGGCGACGGCCTGCAGACTCAGCAGCGTGTCGGACCCCACCGGCACCGCGACGACGGCGCCCGCGGGCACGCCCTGCCGGATCAGGTAGCGGCGCCCCGCCTCGGCCTCGGTGTAGGCGTCGCCCGGGCGGCCGCCGCCGGTGGTGACGATCCGCGGCGCCATGCCGGCGTCGTAGAGCTGCTGAGCGTGCCGCAACCGGGCCGCGAAGATCGAGCTGGGCTGGCCGTCGTACTGGGCGGCGCCGAGCACCACCACGGCGTCGACGGGCCGCCGGTCGTCGATGCGCGCGACCTGCCACACCCGGAACGCCGTGCCTCCGACGACGAGCAGCCCGACCAGCACCGAGCCGAGCACCACGCGGGTGACCCAGCTGCGCCGCCTCGCGCGCGGCGGTGCCGCGGAGTGCAGCGGCACCGTGGGTGCCTCCGAGCGGACGGCGCGGGTCATCCGCCGATCCGGCCCTCGGCGGCGGCGAGCGCGGTGCCGGCGCGACCGGCGCGGGCGGCGATCACCTGCGCGACGATCGACACGGCCGTCTCGGCCGGGGTACGGGCGCCCAGGTCGAGCCCGACCGGGCCGTAGAGCCGGGCCATCTCGTCGGCGGTGAGCCCGGCGGCCAGCAGCCGCTCACGGCGCGCGGACTGGGTGTGGCGGGATCCGAGCGCGCCGATGAACCCGCGCCCGCGCAGCCCCTCGATCAGCGCCGCGTCGAAGGAGGGGGCGTGGTCGAGCAGCACCAGCACGTCGGCGTCGGAGAAGGCGGCGACGGCGGCCACCGTGGCATCCAGCTCGCTCTCGTACCGCGACGACCAGCCCAGCAGCGCGGCCTGCGCCTCGAGCGCCGCCCCGATCGCACCCGAGCCGACGATGAGCACCGACGGCACCGGCACCCACAGGTCCAGCAGCAGCTCGGGACCGGCCTCGTTCGGGACCCGCTCGGTGACCGTGGCGCCGCGGCGCAGCAGCTGCCGGGCGGCGCCGGTGGCCACCTCGTCGAGGCCGGCGGAACCCAGGGTGCCGACGACGTCGGCGAGCTCCGGGCCGGTGAGCACGAGCGCGCCCGCGCCGTCGGCGGTGGACACGAGCGCCGACGGGGCGCCCCGTTCCAGGGACCTGCCCAGCGCGTCGGCGAGGGCGGCCGGCAGCGGGTGCCCGAGCAGCGTGGCGCCGCCGGAGCAGGCCAGGCCCGCGGCGAGCGCGGCGGGCTCGGCGACGTGGGCCTTCCTCGTCTGCGCCGTGGCCGCCGAGGCGGCGGCCAGCGGGACCGCGGCGTCGTCGAGGGCTCCGCGGTACAGCACCCCGGCGAGCGCGCCCGACGCGGTGCCGGCCAGCAGCTGCCCGCTCTCGACCGTGCCGAAGCCGTGCCGGTCGAGCACCCGGACCACACCGAGCCCGTCACCGGCCATGCGGCGCAGGGCGGTTCCGAGCTCGCGGAGCCGGGTGTTGGAGTCAGTCGTCTGGGTCACGCACCCAAGCGTAGCTACAGGCAGCCGCGGTCGTCGGCCAGCTGCACGGCCTCGGCCCCAGCATCGCGGCGAGCGCCCCTCACCATGGCCTGGTCGTCGGCGGGCAGGACCCACCGACAGCAGGTACCACTTGCGCGGGCTCAGCCGCGCCGGGTCGCTGACCTCGGACATGCCGCCCCGGGTATTTGCGGTGGGTGGCACCCGCCCGTGACGGATGTCAGGGGAACACCTGTGGTCTGATCTCCGTTGATCTCATCGACCGGCCCCGTAGCGGGCCCCTCACGAGACAGGATCCATGGACCCGTCAGACAGTACGGGCACCGTCCTCGCAGGACGGTGCCGATAGATGATCATCGACTTGCTCAATGTGCTCCTCGGCGTGCTCGTCGTCGTCGCGATCACCGCGCTCACGGGCTACTTCGTCGCCCAGGAGTTCGGCTACATGGCCGTCGACCGCGCCCGGCTGCGGGCCCGTGCCGCGGACGGTGACGCCGGCGCCCGCCGCGCCCTGGCCGTCACGAACCGCACGTCGTTCATGCTCTCCGGCGCCCAGCTGGGCATCACCGTCACCGGCCTGCTCGTCGGTTACGTCGCCGAGCCGCTGATCGGCGAGGGCCTCGGCGCCCTGCTGGGCGGCGTGGGCGTGCCCACCGGCGTCGGCATCGCGATCGGCACGGTGCTCGCGCTGCTGCTGGCCACGGTCGTGCAGATGGTGTTCGGCGAGCTGTTCCCCAAGAACCTCGCGATCGCCCGGCCCGAGCCGGTGGCCCGCGCGCTGGCGCTGTCCACCACCGTCTACCTGAAGCTGTTCGGCTGGCTGATCCATGTCTTCGACACGGCGTCGAACCTGCTGCTCAAGGCGCTGCGCGTCGAGCCCGTGCACGACGTGGAGCACTCCGCCACGCCCCGTGACCTGGAGGCGATCATCGACGAGTCCCGCGACAGCGGCGACCTCGACGAGGAGCTCTCCACCCTGCTCGACCGCGTCCTGGACTTCACCGACCGCTCCGCCCGCGCCGCGATGATCCCCCGGCCCCGCGTCGCCTCGGTGGCCGCCGACGCGACGATGGCCGACCTGGTCGAGCTGATGGCGTCCGGGCACTCGCGGCTGCCGGTGCTCGGTTCCGGCGTCGACGACGTCGTCGGCGTCATCTGCCTGCGCGACGTGCTCGCGCTGGAGGGCCGGGACCTGTCCGCCTTCCGCGTGGCCGACGCCGCGCGCACGCCCGTGCTGGTACCGGCCTCGCTGCCGCTGCCCGCGGTACTGGCCGCGCTGCGCGAGGCCGACGAGGAGTTCGCCTGCGTCGTCGACGAGTACGGCGGTCTCGCCGGCGTCATCACGATGGAGGACATCGCCGAGGAGCTCGTCGGGGAGATCACCGACGAGCACGACGCCGCCGGGGTCGACCGGCCGCGGATCGGTGACGGCGAGTGGACCGTCGACGGGGCCATGGGCATCGACGACGTCGAGCGGATGCTGGACACCGACCTGCCCGAGGGCGACTACCAGACCGTCGGCGGCCTCGTCATCGACGCGCTGCAGCGCCTGCCCGAGGTGGGCGACGCCGTCACCCTCCCCCTGCCCGAACGCCCACTGGAGATCACCGTGTGCACCGTGGAACGCCGCGTGCCCGCGACGGTCCGACTCGCCTTCGCCTCGGCGGAGGTTCCGGCATGAGCACCGGTCTCGCCATCGGCATCTCCGTCGCCCTGATCGCGTTCAGCGCGTTCTTCGTCGCCGTCGAGTTCGCGCTCGTCGCGGCCCGCCGCTACCGGCTGGAGGAGGCCGCGGCGCGCAGCTCGTCCGCCCGGGCCGCGCTGAAGAGCGCCAAGGACCTGTCCCTGCTGCTCGCGGGCTCGCAGCTGGGCATCACGCTGTGCACGCTCGGGCTCGGTGCGCTGGGCAAGCCGGCCGTCGAGGAGCTGCTCGCGCCGCTGCTGGGCGGCCTGGGCGACACCGCGGCCGGCGTCCTGTCGTTCGTGCTGTCGCTGGTCATCGTGACGTTCCTGCACCTCGTGGTCGGCGAGATGGCCCCGAAGTCGTGGGCCATCGCGCACCCCGAGCGGTCGGCCACGCTGCTGGCGCTGCCGATGCGCGGGTTCATGGTGCTCACCCGGCCGCTGCTGCTCGGGCTCAACGGCATGGCCAACCGGTGCCTGCGCCGTGTGGGTGTCGAGCCCGTCGACGAGGTCGGCGAGGGGCGCAACCCCGCCGACCTGCGCGAGCTCGTGGAGCACTCGGCCACCACCGGCGCGCTCGACGCCGAGCACCATGCGCGGCTCGTCACGGCGCTGGACCTCGACTCCGCGCCGCTGCGCGAGGTCGTCCGGCCCCGCGCCGAGGTGGCCTCCGTGCCGTCGGGTGCGAGCCCGGCCGACATCCGCGCCGTGTCGCGGGAGTCCAGCCACCTGCGACTGATCGTCACCGGCACGGACGGACATCCGGTGGGCGTCGTGCACGTCCGCGACGCCCTCACCGCGCAGGCCGGCACCGCCGCCGAGCTGATGCGGCCCGTGCCGACCCTGCAGGCCGGGGTCCCCCTGCACGACGCGCTCGGTGCGATGCGGGAGCGCCGCAACCATCTGGCCCTGGTGGCCGACGGTGACGAGCTGCTCGGGCTCGTGACGATGCAGGACATCCTCGACCGCCTGCTCCCGGCGCCGGTGTAGCACCAGGGGTGCAGCCGGCGCGCGGCAGCAGTTGATCAGCGCTACGCTCCGCTGCACCTCCGTCACACCCCGGGAGATGTCCATGAGCGCCCCCACCCTGCGCCCCGCCGACCTCGACGACACCGCGCTGGAGAAGATCCGCACGCTGGAGGGCCGGCTGGGGGTGCCCCTGGTGGCCTACGCCCCCGAGACGCCCTACGCCCCGCTCACCGACGAGCAGGTGGCGGAGCTGCAGCGGGCCGAGGCCGAGCTGGGCGTGCAGCTGCTGGCCTACCGTCCCTGAGTGGCGCATCCCCTCTTCGACGTCTCCGGGCGCACCGCGCTCGTCACCGGATCCAGCCGCGGGATCGGCCTGGCACTCGCCCGCGGGCTGGTCGAGGCGGGCTGCACGGTGGTGCTCAACGCCCGCGGTGACACGCAGCTGGGCTCGGCGGTCGACGCGCTGGCGCCGGTGGCCGCGAGGCACGGCGGCGCCGTGTACGCGGTCGCGTTCGACAACGCCGATCCCGCGGCCGTCGCCGCCGGCGTCACCCGGGCCGAGGAGATGGCAGGCCCGCTCGACATCGCCGTCTGCAACACGGGCGCCCAGCACCGCGCCCCGTTCCTCGACTTCGCCGACGACGACTGGTTCCGGCTGCTGGACACCAACCTGACCAGCACGTTCCTCGTGGCCCGCGAGGCCGGCCGGCGCATGGCGCCGCGCGGCCGGGGCAAGATCGTCACAGTCTGCTCGCTGCAGAGCGAGGTGAGCAGGCCCGGGATCGCCCCCTACGCCGCGACGAAGGGCGCGCTCAAGATGCTCACGAAGGGCATGTGCGCCGACCTCGCCCCGTTCGGGATACAGGTCAACGGACTCGGCCCCGGCTACATCGAGACCGAGCTGACCGCCGCCCTCGTCGCCGACCCGGCCTTCGACGGCTGGGTGCGCGGACGCACCCCCGCCGGCCGCTGGGGCCGTGTCGAGGACCTGGTCGGGACGCTGCTCTACCTGGTGGGCCCGGCCTCGGACTTCGTGACCGGCCAGGTGGTCTACGTCGACGGCGGGATGCTGGCCGTCCTGTAGCTCAGCAGCCGATGAGCCGCGCCGCCAGGTAGCCCTCGACCTGGTCCAGCGCCACCCGCTCCTGCGCCATGGAGTCGCGCTCGCGGATGGTGACGGCCTGGTCGGTGAGGGTGTCGAAGTCCACCGTGATGCAGAACGGCGTGCCGATCTCGTCCTGGCGGCGGTAGCGGCGGCCGATGGCGCCGGCGTCGTCGAACTCGATGTTCCAGTTCTTCCGCAGCTGCGCGGCGAGGTCGCGGGCCTTGGGTGAGAGGTCGGCGTTGCGCGAGAGCGGCAGCACCGCGGCCTTCACCGGCGCGAGGCGGCGGTCCAGCTTGAGCGACACGCGGGTGTCGACGCCGCCCTTGGCGTTGGGCGCCTCGTCCTCGGTGTAGGCCTCGATGAGGAACGCCATCATCGAGCGGCCGACGCCGGCCGCGGGCTCGATCACGTACGGGCGGTAGCGGGTGCCGCTCGCCTGGTCGTAGAACGAGAGGTCGACGCCCGAGTGGTTGCTGTGGGTCGTGAGGTCGAAGTCGGTGCGGTTGGCGATGCCCTCGAGCTCGCCCCACTCCTGGCCCTGGAACTCGAACCTGTACTCGATGTCCACGGTGCGCTTGGAGTAGTGGGAGAGCTTCTCCTTGGGGTGCTCGTAGTGCCGGAGGTGCTCCGCCGCGATCCCCAGGTCGGTGTACCAGCGCGTGCGCTCGTCGATCCAGTACTGGTGCAGCTCCTCGTCGGTGCCGGGCTCGACGAAGTACTCCATCTCCATCTGCTCGAACTCGCGGGTGCGGAAGATGAAGTTGCCGGGCGTGATCTCGTTGCGGAAGCTCTTGCCCATCTGGCCGATGCCGAACGGCGGCTTCTTGCGCGACGTGGTCTGCACGTTGAGGAAGTTGACGAAGATGCCCTGCGCGGTCTCGGGGCGCAGGTAGGCCAGCCCCTCGTCGGTCTTCACCGGGCCGAGGTGGGTCTCGAGCATCATGTTGAAGTCCTGCGGCGCGGTGTACTGGCCGCGGGTGCCGCAGTTGGGGCAGGGGACCTCGGAGAGGTCGTCCTCCGCGGCCGGTTTGCCGGTGCGCTCGACGAACTCCTCGGCCAGGGTGTCGGCCCGGAAGCGCTTGTGGCAGCTCAGGCACTCGACCAGCGGGTCGTTGAACACACCGACGTGACCGCTCGCGACCCACACCTGGCGCGGCAGGATCACCGAGCTGTCGAGGCCCACGACGTCCTCGCGGCCGGTGACCATCGTGCGCCACCACTGCCGCTTGATGTTCTCCTTGAGCTCCACGCCCAGCGGCCCGTAGTCCCAGGCCGAGCGCGTACCGCCGTAGATCTCCCCCGAGGCGAAGACGAAGCCGCGGCGCTTCGCGAGCGCGACGATGGTTTCGATCTTGGCGGACGAGGACTTGCTGGCCACGGGGTACTCCAGGACTAGTGAGTGGAAGAGCCAAGGGTAGCGATATGCCGCCCGTGGTTTACCCCGCACTCTCCCGGGCCGCCAGCCTGCGGTTTCGGACCATGCTCGAGACGAACGCGGCGGCGATGAACGCCACCCCGATCAGCCCCGTGACCACCTCGTTGGCCTTGAACCCGATGCCGATGAGCAGGATCACCGCCAGCGCGCCGATGGCCCAGTGCGCGCCGTGCTCCAGGTAGACGTAGTCGGCCAGCGTGCCCTTGCGCACCAGGTAGACGGTGATCGACCGGACGAACATCGCGCCGATGAGACCGAGGCCCAGCGCGATGAGGATCGGGTCGGTGGTGACGGCGAACGCCCCGATCACCCCGTCGAAGGAGAACGCGGCGTCGAGCACCTCGAGGTAGAGGAACAGGAAGAGCCCGGCCCGGCCGGTGGCCTTCACGAGCTGCGACGGCCGGGAGCCCGGCTGCTCGTCCTCCCCCGGCTGGTCGAAGAACTCCCCGAGGCCGTTGACCACCAGGTACGTGACCAGACCCAGCGCGCCGGCGACCAGCACCACGCCCGGGTCGGCCGCCAGGGTCTCCGAGAGCACGACCAGCACCGCCAGCGCGAGCACGATCGACAGCCGCGAGAGCTGCCCGATCTTCGCGAGCGGGACCTCGAGCCACGTGAGCCACCGGATGTCGCGGTCCTCGAACGTCCAGTCCAGGAACAGCATGAACAGGAACATGCCGCCGAACGCGGCGATCTGCGGGTAGGCCTGGTTGAGCAGGTAGGCGTAGGTGCCCGGGTCCTCGGGCGGCAGGTTCTTGGTGTCCAGCGCGAGCGTGAACGCCTCGACGGGATTGAGCCCCGCCGTGACCGACACGATGATCAGCGGGAACACCAGGCGCATGCCGAACACGGCGATGATCACGCCGACGGTCAGGAAGATGCGCTGCCAGTACGGGTCCATCCGGTCCAGCACGGTGGCGTTGACCACCGCGTTGTCGAACGACAGCGAGATCTCCAGGATGCCGAGGATCGCGCAGAGCAGCAGGCCCTCGACGCCGCCGTAGAGAAAGGCGACCACGAGGGCGACGATCGAGACCCCGTAGGCCAGCCCGAAAATCCGAAGGTTCATCGTGCGAGTTCCCCGCTCACTCGGCCCGGAGACTCCGATGGTCCGTCGCCTCCCCACCCACAGCCTCCACCAGGGTCTCGAAGGTGGCGATCTCCGGGGTGGCCTCGGCCAGCAGCGGCACGACGTGCTCGCGCACCGCGAACGGGCTCAGGCTGCGCCGGTAGGCGTCCACGGAGACGAACCGGACCGTCAGCACCCAGCAGCCGGGGTCGTCGACGGCCCGGCCCAGCTCACCGCCGAGACAACCGGGCGCCGCGGTGAGCAGCTCCAGGGCGCGGCGGGCGCGGGAAAACAGGTCGACGGGCACGGGCGTTGTGAAGCGGCAGACGAGCAGCACGGGCGCAGCCTGCCATCCACCTAGGATGGGGGTGAGCCACCGGGAGGAAACGCAGATGTCGATCGTCGCAGGAGCCGACGCCGCGCAGGCGCACGAGTGCGCCGCACCGGCCCCCGTCCGCACCCCGCGTACGCTCGCCGCGGCCGGTGATCTGCTCCGCGCGCTGGCCGCCCCCGTGCGCATCGCCATCGTGCTGCAGCTCCTGGAGTCCAGCCGCTGCGTCCACGACCTGGTGGACGCGCTCGGTGTCACCCAGCCGCTGATCAGCCAGCACCTGCGGGTGCTCAAGTCCGCCGGGGTCGTGCACGGCGAGCGGCAGGGTCGCGAGGTCGTGTACTCGCTGGTCGACGACCACCTGGCCCACATCGTCGTCGACGCCGTGGCGCACGCCGAGGAGGGACGGTCGACGTGAGCACCCCCTTGCGCTCCACCAGGCAGCGCGCCGCCGTGTCGGCGCTGCTCGACCGGCTCGACGACTTCCGCTCCGCCCAGGAGATCCACGAGGAGCTGCGCCGCACCGGCGAGGGCATCGGGCTCACCACCGTCTACCGCACGCTGCAGACCCTGGCCGACGGCGGCGAGGTCGACGTCCTGCGCACGGCGTCCGGCGAGGCGGTCTACCGGCGCTGCGAGAGCGCCGAGCACCACCACCACCTGGTGTGCCGCCGCTGCGGCACGGCCGTCGAGATCGAGGGGCCCGCCGTCGAGACGTGGGCCCAGAAGGTGGCCGACACCCACGGGTTCACCGAGCTCAGCCACACCGTGGAGATCTTCGGGCTCTGCCGCACCTGCGGCGCCGACCGGTAGCGGTGTGGCCCGCGTCTCACATCGACACATCCGGGTCGCGGCTCCCCGGCTAACGTCCCGCCGGTGACCGATGACGCAGGCAGCAACGGATCGACGGCGACCGCCCCGAGCCGGGTACGCAGGCTCGACGGGCCCGAGGCGGGCGAGCTGGCCTCCCTCGCCGCGGTGTTCGAGGACCTCCAGTACGTGCTGCGCTGCTGCGAGCACCTCGTCACGGCGCTGAACTCCCCCGAGAACGGCCCGGTGCGCGTCGACACCGACAACGCGCTGGTCGAGGCCCTGTGGACCGGCGCGCTCATCGGTTACGTGCGCTGCTTCTCCGCACGTACCTCGGTGCTGACCGAGAAGGACCTCGACGAGCTCAAGCTCGACGGCGACGTCAAGGAGTTCCACGGCCTGGTCAAGAAGCTCCGCGACCACTACGCCTCCCGCCACGTGAACCCGCGCGAGGCGTTCACGATCGGTGCGGCGCAGTCCAACGAGGGCAGGCCGACCGGCATCGCGGTGGTCTCCACTCCGCGCCCCATCGTCGACGACACGACGGTACGGCTGCTCGGCCGCGTGGCCTACGCGCTGTCCGGGCTCATCGACGCGCGCATGCAGAAGAGCCAGAACGACGTGCTGGGCGCGGCGGGCAAGCTGTCGCCGATGGAGCTGTCGCAGCTGCCGCTGATGCACCTCGCCGAAGAGTCGATCTAGCTCTGGGAGCGCGCCGAGTTCTTCAGCGCGCTCCCAGGCGCTCCTAGCCGCGCTGCTGGCCCCGGAGGATCCGGAAGACCCGGATCACACCCCGCCGGGTGCCGAAGGACTGCCCGAACAGCACCCCGGCCAGCACCGCGAGGCTCGCCACCCCGGCCACCGGGGCGTCGACCCAGAGGCCGACGAGCCGTGTGCGGAAGATCGAGAACGCGATGTAGCACACGACGATCACCACGCCGACCACGTCGATGCAACCCACGACGCGCTCGGACGTCAGGCGCCCGTCAGCTCGGCACGGAGGGTGGACGCGTTGCCCACCACCAGCATCAGCAGCGTGCCCATGGCCTTCTCGTCGAGGCCGGCGGCGGGGAACGCGTAGCGCAGCGTCACGTCCCAGCCCTTCTCCCCGCGGATCACCCGGGGCGTGCCGAACAGCCCCTCCCCCGCACCCATCGCGACGCGGGTGGGCACGTCGGTCTCCAGCGGCAGGTCCCAGGCCACCACGCACGTCAGGTTGAGGACGGGCAGGCCCTCCTCCAGCTCGATGCCCTGCACGACGCACAGCACGCCGCCGTGGGCGAACGTGAGCGAGCCGTCGTCGTCGGCGGTGACGTCGTGGAAGTTCTCCAGGGCCGCCTGCGCCACCTCGATGGGGCTGATCATGACGCCGTCTCCGGAGTGTCGAGGGCGCCACCGAAGCGCCGGTCCCGTCGTGCGTAGATCTCGATCGCCTCCCAGATGTGCCTGCGGTCGAAGTCGGGGAACAGCGTGTCGAGGAAGACCATCTCCGCGTATGCCGACTGCCACAGCAGGAAGTTCGACGTGCGCTGCTCGCCGGAGCTGCGCACGAACAGGTCGACATCGGGCATGTCCGGCTCGTCGAGGTACTTGGCGATCATCCGCTCGTCGATCTTGTCGGGCTTCACCTTGCCCTCGGCGACGAGCCGCCCGATCTGCTTGACCGCGTCCGCGATCTCCGCACGCCCCCCGTAGTTGACGCACATGGTGAGCGTGAGGACGTCGTTGTGCAGCGTCTTCTGCTCGGCGACCTCCAGCTCCCTGATCACGCTGCGCCACAGCCGCGGCCGCCGGCCGGCCCAGCGCACGCGGACGCCCATCTCGTGCATCTCGTCGACCCGGCGGCGGATGACGTCGCGGTTGAAGCCCATGAGGAAGCGCACCTCGTCGGGGCTGCGCTTCCAGTTCTCGGTGGAGAACGCGTAGGCCGAGAGCCAGCGCACACCGACGTCGATGCAGCCGCGCGCCACGTCCATGAGCGACGCCTCGCCGCGCCGATGGCCTTCGATGCGCGGCAGACCGCGGGCGTTGGCCCAGCGGCCGTTGCCGTCCATGACGAGAGCGACGTGGTTGGGCACGAGCTCGCGCGGGATCGCCGGGGGTCGGGCGCCCGACGGGTGGGGGGCGGGGGGCTGGAACTGCGGCACGCCCCGAACCCTACGGCGGCAGGAGCCGGACGAAGCCGCGGACCGCCTCCGCCACGTCCTCACGGGTCCACTCCAGCCCCTCGGCGCCGACCGTCACCTCCGTCTTGGCCACACCGGGCGGCCCGGCCGGGCCGGGGCTCCACCAGCCGCGGAACAGCGACACCCCGGTCTTCTCGGCCTGGACGACGCCGGCGTCGCGCAGCACGTCCGCGTCGTAGGGCAGCCAGACCGCGAACTGGTGGGTGTGCGCCACCTCCGGCACCACCCGGAACCACGGGACGGCCGACGCCAGCTCGGCCCGCACCACCTCGACGACCATGCGCGCCTGCTCCACGTAGGACGGCAGCCGGGGCAGCTCGCGCTCCAGGCCCACGAGCGCGGAGAGCACCTGAGGGAACTGCTGGTAGAGCCGACCGCCGTAGCGGTGCCGCCAGGCGCGGGCCTCGTCCACGAACTCCCGGGGTCCGGCGAGCACCGCCCCGGAGAGGCCGCCGAGCGACTTGTAGAGCGAGACGTAGACGCTGTCGGCGAGCGCGGCGATCTGCGGCAGGTCGTGCCCGAGGTGGGTGGTGCACTCCCACAGCCGGGCCCCGTCGATGTGGACCTTCGCCTGCCGCTCGCGGGCGGCCTCGACGGTGGCGACCAGCTCGTCCCAGGTCGGCAGGACGAATCCGGCCTCCCTCAGGGGCAGCTCCAGCATGAGCGTGCCGAACGGCTCCTCGACGGCGCGCACCTCCTCCGGCGTCGGCAGCCGCGCCGCGCCGGTGGTGTGGACGGTGCGCAACCCGGCGACGGTGGTGAGCGACTCCCGTTCGTGCAGCTCGGAGTGGGCAAGAGGATGGAGTGCGACCAGCGGGTTGCCCGTGCGGCCCGCCCAGCACCGCAGCGCCACCTGCTGCGCCATCGTCCCGGTCGGGAAGAACACCGCGGCCGGGAGGCCGAGCAGCGCGGCCACCCGGCGCTCGAGCTCGCCGACGACGCCGTCGCCGTAGGTGTCGACCGAGGCGGTCAGGTCGATACCGTCCGGGCCCCGCACGGTTTCCGCGGCGGCGGCCAGGGCGGCCAGCCCGCCGGCGAGCGTCGGATCCGCGGCCGAGAGCACCTTCGTCGCGGCGCGGTAGGCGGCCGTCCGGCGGGCGCGGTCGTCGCTCATCGCGTGATCGTCACACGCTGGGCAACCGCGTTCCGCGCCGCTCCACCAGCGGCAACGACCGCAGCTGGCGCTCCATGTGCCACTGCAGGTGGGCGGCGACGAGGCCGCTGGTGTCGCGGCGGGTGGCGGCGCCCATCGCGTCGGCCACCTCCCAGTCGCCGTGCAGCAGGGCGTCGAGGAGCTGGTAGGTCTCCCGCGACGGCATGATCGACCCCGGCGGGCGGCAGCGGGGGCACACCGCTCCCCCGGCCGCGATGTTGAACGCCGGGTGCGGGCCGGGCTCGGCGCAGCGGGCGCAGTCGTTGATGGCGGGGGCCCAGCCGGCGTGGGTCATGGCCCGCAGGAAGAACGCGTCGAGCACCAGTGAGGCGTCGCGCTCGCGGCCGGCCAGTGCCCGGATGGCCCCCACCACCAGCAGGTACACCCGCAGCGCGGGCTCCCCCTCCTCGGAGACGAGCCGGTCGGCCGTCTCCAGGATCGCGCAGCCCGCCGTGTAGCGGGAGTAGTCGTTGACCAGGCCCGCACCGAACGCGTCGACGGTCTCGGCCTGCGTGACGATGTCGAGCGAGCGGCCGGTGACCGCCCCGCCCCTCGTGTAGCACTGCACGTCGACGTGGTTGAACGGCTCCAGCCGGGCGCCCCACCGCGACGTGGTGCGCCGCACGCCCTTGGCCACAGCGCGGATCTTGCCGTGGCGGCGGGTGAGGATGGTGGCGATCCGGTCGGCCTCGCCGAGCTTCTGCACGCGCAGCACCACGCCGGTGTCGCGATACAGGGCCATGGGTCCATGCTAGGCGCCCGCACCCCTACGATCGGGCCCCACACATCCCAAGGGGGAACGAATGTCGCAGAACCCGTCCGACGACGAACCGACCACCGCCTACCGGCCGGGCGGCGCGGCCCCGGACAAGAGCTCGGACCCGCCGGTCTCCCTGGGCAAGTCGGGCGACGCGCCGCCCGCGTACGACACGCGGTCCTACGAGCAGAACTCCCAGCCGCAGAACTCGCAGTACGGCCAGCAGCCGGGTTACGACCAGCAGCAGGCCTACGGTCAGGCGCCGTACGGCCAGCAGCCCGGCTACGGGCAGCAGCCCCCGTACGGCCAGCAGCCGGGCTACGGGCAGCAGCCGGGCTACGACCAGCAGGCCGCCTACGGCCAGCCGTACCCCCAGCCCGCTTACGGCCAGCAGCCCGCCTACGGCGGCTACCCGCAGGGCGGCGCCTACGCCCCCGCGCCGGCCACCAACACCATGGCGATCCTCGCGCTGATCTTCGGCATCATCCTGGCGCCGCTGGGCGTCGTGTTCGGGTTCATCGCGCGAGGCCAGATCAAGCGCACCGGTGAGAGCGGTGACGGCCTCGCGCTGGCCGGCATCATCATCGGCGGCATCTTCACGCTGCTGATCATCGCCTACTTCGTGTTCATCATCGTGTTCATCTCGGCCGTCGCGAGCCAGATCCCGGACTTCCCGAGCTCCGGCTCGTTCCCGACGGGCTGAGATGGCTTCTCCTGCGCCGGAGCCGAGCGACGCCGAACTGGCCCGCACGCTGATCGCGGCCGCGCCCACCGCGGCGCTGTCCACGATCGGCGAGGGCGGATTCCCGTTCGGCTCGCTCGTCACCCACGCCGTCGACGCGGCGGGGCGGCCGTTGCTGCTGCTCAGCGAGCTGGCCGAGCACACCCGCAACCTCGTCGCCGACCCCAGGGCGTCGCTGATGGCGGTGCAGGACGGCGACGGTGACCCGCTGGCGCTGGGCCGCGTCACCGTCGTCGGCGAGGTGTCCGTGCTGAGCGGCGACGAGCGCACCGCCACGCTCGCCGTCTACCGCGACACCCACCCGGGAGCGTTCTACGCCGACCCGACCACCATCGAGGACCACGGGTTCCGGATCTACCGCCTCGAGGTCTCCTCGGTGCGCTACGTCGGCGGCTTCGGCCGGATGAGCTGGGTGGACGCGGCCGGCTACACGTCCGCGGAGCCCGACCCCCTGCGGCCGCACGCCGCCCGCATCGCCCGGCACATGAACGACGACCACGCCGACTCGCTGGTGCTGTTCGCCCGCGTGTTCGCCGGGCGCACCGACACCGTGGAGGCCCGGATGGTCGGCTGCGACCGCTACGGCTTCGCGATGCTCACCCGCGACGCCGGCGGCGAGGAGAAGGACCTGCGCCTGCCGTTCCGGTCGGACGTGACCACGCCCGACGCGGCCCGCGCGGCCATGGTCGAGCTGGTCCGCGAGGCGCGCACCTAGCCGTTCTGCAGGCGATTTTGCGTCCTTGCCGCGCGAACGCGCGAAATCGCCCGCAAACCCGGCTCAGAAGCCCAGCTTGCGCAGCTGACGGGGGTCGCGCTGCCAGTCCTTGGCGATCTTGACACGCAGGTCCAGGAACACCTTCGTGCCCAGCAGCGCCTCGATCTGGCGCCGCGAGTCGGTGCCCACCTGCCGCAGCCGCTCCCCGCCGCGTCCGATGACGATGCCCTTCTGGCTGGAGCGCTCCACGTAGATGTCGGCCATGATCTGCAACATCGGCTCGGCCTTCTCGTGGCGCCCCTCCCGCGGCCCCATCTCCTCGACCACCACGGCGATGGAGTGCGGCAGCTCGTCACGCACGCCCTCCAGCGCGGCCTCGCGGATCAGCTCGGCCACGAGGATCTGCTCGGGCTCGTCGGTGAGATCGCCCTCGGGGTAGAGCGGCATGCCCTCGGGCAGCTTGGCGACGAGCAGGTCGGCGATGAGGTCGACCTGGTAGCCGTCCTTGGCCGAGACGGGCACGACGTCCGCGAACTCCATGAGCGCCGACAGCTCGGTGAGCCGGGCCAGGATCTGCTCGGGCTGGGCGAGGTCGGTCTTCGTGACGATGCCGATCACGGGCGTGCGCCCCGCCACCGACTTCAGCTCGTTGACGATGAACTCGTCGCCCCGGCCCACGGGCACGTCGGCGGGCACGCAGAACCCGATCACGTCGACCTCCGCCCACGTCTCCCGGACCACGTCGTTGAGCCGGCTGCCCAGCAGCGTGCGCGGCTTGTGCAGGCCCGGGGTGTCGATCACGATCAACTGCGCGTCCGGGCGGTGCACGATGCCCCGGATGGCGTGGCGGGTGGTCTGCGGGCGGCTGGACGTGATGGCGATCTTCGCGCCGATCAGGGCGTTGGTGAGCGTCGACTTGCCGGCGTTGGGACGTCCGACGAAGCACGCGAACCCGGAACGGTAGTCGTCGGGGACATCGGCGAAGCCCATCAGGCCGCCACCCCTCGTGCACGGAAATCAGGGTCAGGGCACGGATTTCCGCGCACGGGCGCCGCAGGCGCGCTCACGCGGCGCTCAAGGGGGCGATCCGGTCGCCGGTGAGCCGTTCAAGGATCTCGCGGCCGATCGGCAGGGCGGCGGTGGCGGCGGGCGACGGAGCGTTGAGGACGTGCAGCACCGACCCCTTGCCCTGCCCCTGCTCGACGAACAGGAAGTCGTCCACGAGCGTGCCGTCGGCCTTCACCGCCTGGGCGCGCACCCCGGCGCCGGCGGGCGAGAGATCCTCGGCCCGGACGTCGGGCAGCATCCGCTGGATCTGCTTGACCATGGCCTTCTTCGACAGCGACCGGTGCATCTCGCCGAAGCCGTAGCGCCAGTGCTCCTTCGCGATGCGCAGCATGCCCGGGTAGGCGATGGTCGCGAGGAACTCCCTGGGGTTCACCGTGCCCCACGAGTAGCCCTCCCGGGCCAGCGCCAGCACCGCGTTGGGGCCGGCGTGCACGTGACCGTCGATGCCGCGGGTGGCGTGCACCCCGAGGAACGGGAACGCGGGGTCGGGCACCGGGTAGATCAGGCCCTTGACCAGCGCCGCGGCCCGGTCGGCGAAGCCCGAGTACTCCCCGCGGAACGGGATGATGCGGATACCGGGATCGACGCCCGCGGCCTTGGCCAACTCGTCGCAGCGCAGCCCGCCGCACACCACCACCTGGGTGCCCAGCAGGTCACCGCCGTCGGTGCGGACGACGACGTCGCCGCGGCGGGGGGCGATCCCGGTGACGGTGCGGCCCAGGTGGACCTCGCCGCCCTCCTTCGCGATCAGCTCGCCGAGCTTCTCGGCGACGAGCCGGTAGTCGCAGATCCCGGTGGACGGCACGTGCAGCGCCGCGATCCCCCGCACGTGCGGCTCGTAGACGCGCATGCCCTGCTGATCGAGCTCGGTGACCTCGACGCCGTTGGCGGCCCCGCGGCGCACCAGCTCCGCCATGCGCGGCAGCTCCTCCGGCTCCGTCGCGACCACGAGCTTGCCGCAGACGTCGTGGGGCAGGTCGTGCTCGCGGCAGAACGCGACGGTCTCCGCGCAGCCCGCCACGGCCAGGCGTGCCTTGAGACCACCGGGCGCGTAGTACAGCCCGGAGTGGATCACGTTGGAGTTGTTGCCGGTCTGGTGGTGGCCGAGCGTCGGCTCCCGCTCGACGACGGCCACGGAACGGCCGGTGCGGGCGACGGCGTGGGCGGTGGCGAGGCCGACGATGCCGCCGCCCACCACGACCACGTCGAAGGTGGGGGTGGGGATCATGGCTTCTCCAACGTCTCGAGGACAGTGCCTGCGGGATCGGCGCGCAGGACGTGGGCACCGGGCGCCAGGTCGCGGACGGCGGCCAACGACGGCTCGTCCACGCTCTCCGACGCGGTGACGACCGCCGCCGCCTCCAGCCCGGGCGCGCCGCTGGACACGGCCGCGGCGACGGCGGCCTGCAGGGCCGTGAGCTGCAACGACGGCAGGGCGACGGTGGCGGCGGCGTAGGTGCGGCCGTCGGTGTCGCGGACCGCGGCGCCCTCGGCGGCTCCGGTGCGCGCACGCGACGAGCGCGCCAGCGTCACGATCTTCTGGTCTTCGGGGTCAGCCGCGGACATCGCTCTCCTCCATGCGTTCGACGTCGGTCTCCTCGACTGTCACGTTCTCATCCGGGATCGGATCGACCAGCACCGACGTGATGCGGATCCGTCCCCGTGCGTCCTTGCCGCCCTCGGCCAGCAGCCGCAGGCCGGCGACCTCGGTGGTGGCCCCCGGCAGCGGGACCTTGCCGAGCTGCTGGGCCAGCAGCCCGCCCACCGTGTCGACGTCGGCCGTCGCGATCACCTCGGTGAGCGGGCTGGCCTCGCCGTCGACGCCGGGGAACAGCTCCGCGAGGTCCTCCACCGGCAACCGCGCCGACACCCTGATCCTACGGCCGTCGAGCTCCTGCACGTCGGGTACCTCGTCGGAGTCGTACTCGTCGGTGATCTCACCGACGATCTCCTCCAGGATGTCCTCGATCGTGACGACGCCCGCGGTGCCGCCGTACTCGTCCACGACGATGGCCATGTGGTTGCGGGCGGCCTGCATCTCCTTGAGCAGCTCGTCGACGCGCTTGCTGTCGGGCACGAACGCGGCGGGCCGCATCACGGTGTGCAGGGCGGCGGGCGGCCCGTCGACGACCTCGGCCTGGGCCCGCACGATGTCCTTGAGGTAGGCGACGCCGATGATGTCGTCGATGCTCTCGCCCAGCACCGGGATGCGGGAGTAGCCGCTCTTCAGGGCGAGGCGCAGCACCTTGTCGATGGGGGTGTCGCGCTCGATCCAGACGACGTCGGGCCGGGGCACCATCACCTCGCGCACGAGCGTGTCGCCCAGCTCGAACACCGAGTGGATCATCTGCCGCTCGTCCTCGTCGACGACGCCGCTGGTGCTGGCCATGTCCACCAGCTCGCGCAGCTCCACCTCGGACGAGAACGGGCCCTGCCGGAAGCCCTGGCCGGGGGTGATCGCGTTGCCGACCAGGATCAGCAGCTTCGTCAACGGCCCGAGCAGCGTGGCCAGCGCGCGGATCGGCGCCGCGACGAGCATTCCGACGCGGTAGGGGTGCTGGCGGCCCAGGGTGCGCGGCCCGACGCCGATGAGCACGTAGGACACGACGAGCATGATCGCCCCGGCGGTGAGCGCGCCCGCCCAGACGGTGCGCATCGTCGTCACGAGCGCCACGGTGAGCAGCACGGTGGCCGCGGTCTCCGAGGCGAGGCGCAGCAGCAGGAGCAGGTTGACGTGCCGCGGCCGGTCGGCCACCACGGCGGCGAGGGCCCGCGAGCCCGCCCGGCCCGTGCGCACCAGGGCCTCCACCCGGGCGCGCGACACGGAGTTGAGTGCGGCGTCGGCCGCCGCGAACAGCCCGGCGAGGGGGACGAGCAGGACGGCGATGACGATCAGCGGCCCGACGGAGATCATGGGGTGCCGTTCATGACCGGAGCCTCAACTGTCCTCGAGGCCGACCGCGCCCAGCACGGCGGAGTCGCTGCGCCGCTGCGCCTCCGCGGCGGCGGCCTGCTCGCGCCCGGTCCGCCAGTCGGTGAGCAGCGTGGTCTGCAGCCCGAACATCTCACGCTCCTCCTCGGGCTCGGCGTGGTCGTAGCCCAGCAGGTGCAGCACGCCGTGGACGGTGAGCAGGTGCAGCTCGTCGTCGAGGCCGTGGCCCGCGGTCTTCGCCTGCCCGGCCGCGAACTCCGGGCAGAGCACGATGTCGCCGAGCAGCGCCGGGCCCATGTCGGGGGCGTCGGGGCGGCGCGACTCGTCGGCCAGCTCGTCCATCGGGAACGACATGACGTCGGTGGGGCCCGGCTCGTCCATCCAGCGCTCGTGCAGCTCGCTCATCGCGTCGGTGGTGACGGCGAGGATCGACAGCTCGGCGGCGGGGCTGACGCGCAGCGCGTCGAGGGCGAAGCGGGCGACCGAGGAGATCAGCCCGGCGTCGATGCTCACGCCCGACTCGTTGTACACCTCGATCGACATGCCTTAAGACTAGTGCCATGGCAGATGTGACCAACTGGGCCGGCAACGTCACCTTCGCTGCGCAGCGCTTCCACCGTCCCGCCACGGTCGAGCAGCTGCAGGAGCTGGTGGCCGCGAGTGACCACCTGCGTGTGCTCGGCACGGGTCACTCGTTCAACCGCATCGCCGACACCACGGGCGACCTGGTGTCGGTCGCCGGGCTCCCGCCGGTGCTCGAGATCGGCGCAGACAGTGTCCGGGTGTCGGCCGGCACCCGCTACGGCGAGCTGATGGACCCCCTGCACGCGGCCGGGCTGGCGCTGCACAACACGGGGTCGCTGCCCCACATCTCGGTGGCGGGCGCGTGCTCGACGGGCACCCACGGATCCGGGGACGGGCTCGGGATCCTCGCGACGGCCGTCTCGGCGATCGAGCTGGTCGGGGCGGACGGGACGCTCCGCACCGTGCGGCGCGGCGAGCCCGGGTTCCCCGGATCGGTCGTGGCGCTGGGCGCGCTGGGCGTGGTCACGGCGCTGACCCTCGACGTCCAGCCGACGTTCGACATCCGGCAGACCGTGTACGAGGGACTGCCCCTGGACGCGGCCGGCGACGCCCTCGCCGCGGCCTACAGCGTCAGTCTGTTCACCTACTGGGAGGGCGCGGGGTTCGAGCAGGTGTGGGTGAAGCAGCGCGCCGACTCGGATCCTGTACCCGAGAAGTGGCTCGGCACCACCCCCGCCGACGGCCCGCGCCACATGGTCCGCGGCGTCGATCCCGCACACGCCACGCGGCAGGGTGGCGTCGCGGTGCCGTGGTTCGGGGGGCTGCCGCACTTCCGGCTGGCGTTCACGCCGAGCAACGGCGACGAGCTGCAGTCGGAGTACCTCGTGCCGCGGGGGACCGTCGTCGAGGCGCTGCACGCCCTGGACGACATCCGCGACCGGATCTCGTCGGTGCTGCTGGTGTCGGAGGTCCGCTCCATCGCCGCCGACGACCTGTGGCTGTCGGCCGCGCAGGGCCGCGACAGCGCCGCGCTGCACTTCACGTGGATCGCCGACGCGGCGCGCGTCGCACCCGTCGTCGCCGAGGTGGAGCGGGTGCTGGAGCCGTTCGCGGCCCGTCCGCACTGGGGGAAGGTGTTCTCCACCGATCCCGGACGGGTCCGCGAGCTGTGGCCGCACCTGCCCGAGGCGGCGGCGTACCTGCGGCAGAACGACCCGACCGGCACGTTCCGCAACGAGCTGCTGGACCGCTACCTGTGACGGCCGTCGGGGAGCTGGTGCGGTCCTGGCGGCAGCGCCGGCGGCTGAGCCAGCTCGATCTGGCCGTCGCCGCCGACGTCTCGTCGCGGCACCTGAGCTTCATCGAGACGGGCCGGTCGAAGCCCAGCAGCCAGATGCTGATCCACCTCTCGGAGCACCTCGACATCCCGCTGCGCGAACGGAACGCGTTGCTGCTCGCCGGCGGGTTCGCCCCGGCCTACCCCGAGCACGGTCTCGACGCGCCGCCGATGGCCGCGGTGAACGAGGCGATCGAGCGGGTGCTGGCCGCGCACCAGCCCTATCCGGCGGTGGTGGTCGACCGGCACTGGGAGATGGTGGCGGCGAACCCGGCCATCGGCGTGCTCATCGAGGGCTGCGCCACCCACCTGCTGGAGCCGCCCGTCAACGTGCTGCGGCTGAGCCTGCACCCCGACGGGATGGCGCCCCGGATCGCGAACCTCGGGGCCTGGCGTGCGCACCTGCTGGCGCGCCTGCGCCGTGACGTCGACTCGACCGGCGACGCCGTGCTGGCCGAGCTGCTGACCGAACTGGGGTCCTACCTCGGCGGGGCCGCTCCGGAACCGCCGCCGACCCTGGTGGTGCCGTTGATCTACCGGCGCGGCGACACGGAACTGGCCTTCTTCAGCACCACCACGGTCTTCGGCACCCCGCTCGACGTCACCGTGTCCGAGCTGGCGATCGAGGCCTTCTACCCCGAGGACGAGACGACGGCCGCTGCCCTGCGAGCCTTACCCGTGAGGTAATCGCGGGGATTACCTCGGGCGGCCAGGCTCCTCCCATGACCACATACGAGGACCTGGCCACCCGCTACATCGCCACCTGGAACGAGACCGACCCCGCCGCCCGCAAGGCGGCGGTGGCCGACCTGTTCACCCCCGACGCCCGTTACGTCGATCCGCTCGCCGACGCCGGCGGGCACGACGCCCTCGACGCCACCATCGCGGCGGTGCAGGACCGGTTCCCGGGCTTCCGGTTCCGGCTGGCCGGCCCGGTGGACGGCCACCACGACCAGGCCCGCTTCACCTGGGAACTGGGCCCGGAGGGCGCGGGCGCGGCCCCGATCGCCGGCTTCGACGTGGCCGTGACGGACGAGGAGGGCCGGATCCGGTCCGTGTACGGCTTCCTGGACCGGGTCCCCACGAGCTGACGGCCACCGTCCGGGTAATGATCACCGGCCGCCGCGCACCAGCGCCCCCCGGAGGGCGTTGCGGTGCGGCGGGCG
Organism: Pseudonocardia sp. 73-21; assembly: GCF_001899645.1. GTDB lineage: Bacteria > Actinomycetota > Actinomycetes > Mycobacteriales > Pseudonocardiaceae > Pseudonocardia. Next base: position 38,029 of record NZ_MKVV01000048.1, read on the forward strand.
GCGATCACCGCACACACGGGTCCGCGATCAGCACCGACCGAACCGCACACGATCCGGTCTAGCGGCGGCGCGCGCGGCGGTCCTGCGGGGGGCCGTTGCGGGGGGCGGCCGAGCGCAGGTTGGGCCGCTCGTTGTCGGCGTCCCAGCGGGAGTAGGCGTCGACGATGTCGGCCACCAGCCGGTGGCGCACGACGTCCTGGCTCGACAGCGCCGAGAAGTGCACGTCGTCGACCCCGTCGAGGATCTCGCGCACCACGTGCAACCCCGACCGGGTGCCGCCGCCGGGCAGGTCGACCTGCGTGACGTCACCGGTGACCACGATCTTCGAGCCGAAGCCCAGGCGCGTCAGGAACATCTTCATCTGCTCGGGCGTGGTGTTCTGCGCCTCGTCGAGGATGATGAACGCGTCGTTCAACGTGCGGCCGCGCATGTAGGCCAGTGGCGCCACCTCGATGGTGCCCGCGGCCATCAGCTTCGGGATGGACTCGGGGTCGATCATGTCGTGCAACGCGTCGTAGAGCGGGCGCAGGTACGGGTCGATCTTCTCGAACAGGGTGCCGGGCAGATACCCCAGCCGCTCCCCCGCCTCGACGGCCGGGCGGGTGAGGATGATGCGGTTGACCAGCTTGTTCTGCAGCGCTTGCACGGCCTTGGCCATGGCGAGGTAGGTCTTGCCGGTGCCCGCCGGGCCGATGCCGAAGACGATGGTGTGGTGGTCGATCGCGTCGACGTAGCGCTTCTGGTTGAGCGTCTTGGGCCGGATGGTCTTGCCGCGCCGCGACAGGATGTCCAGCGACAGCACCTCGGCGGGGGACTCGCCCAGGCGCTCGGCACCGGCGCCCAGCATCTCGACGGTGCGCCGCACGGCGTCGGCGGTGACCTGCTGGCCGCGCTCGGCCAGGGCGATCAGCTCGGCGAACACGCGCTCGGCGAAGGCGACGTCGGCGGGGGTGCCGGAGAGGGTGAGCTCGTTGCCGCGGACGTGGACGTCGGCGGTGAGCATGTCCTCGGCCGCGCGGAGACTCTCGTCGCGCGAGCCCAGCAGCGCCAGCAACGCGGCATCGGGAACGGCCATACGGGACTGCACCCTGCTCGATGCGGGGCCGGGCTCGGTACCGGTCAAGGGTTCAGCCGCCTGCTTTCTACCTCTGGTAGTGGGACGTCCACATGTTACCGCGGCACACCGACAGTGCGCCGACCTTTACTTCTGCGCTCCGACACCGGGTGAATCCCGACACCAACCCGAGACGCGCCGGTCATGTAGCGTTTACCGTCCATCAACGCCGGTAGACCGCGTCCCGGGCCCCCAACGACGCGAGCGTGCATCAGAAGGTGCGGAGTTCCTTGACCCTCGCGATCACCCCGAGCCCGCTTGCGCCTGCCCGCTTCACGGCGGGCCCCGCCGCCCCCGCCCGGACCCTGCTCGACATCGTCACGGAGACGGCGGCCCGCCACCCCCACGACCCCGCGATCGACGCCGGCGACGTGCTGCTCACCTACGCCGAGCTCGCCGTCGAGGTCGAGACGCTGCGCGCCACGCTGGTGGCCGCCGGGATCGGCGTCGGCGACCGGGTCGGCATCCGGATCTCCTCGGGCACCGCCGACCTCTACGTCGCGATCCTGGCCGTGCTCGCCGCGGGCGCGGCCTACGTCCCGGTCGACGCCGACGACCCCGAGGAGCGCGCCGCGCTCGTGTTCGGCGAGGCCGGGGTCTGCGGGATCGTCGACGACGGCGGCCTGCGCATGCTCACCGCGCCCATCGGCCAGCCCGCGCGCCCCGGCCCCGGCGACGACGCGTGGATCATCTTCACCTCGGGCTCCACCGGCACGCCCAAGGGCGTGGCCGTGAGCCACCGGTCCGCGGCGGCGTTCGTCGATGCGGAGGCGAACCTGTTCCTGCCGGACGAGCCCCTCGGCCCCGGCGACCGCGTGCTCGCGGGCCTGTCGGTGGCGTTCGACGCCTCCTGCGAGGAGATGTGGCTGGCCTGGCGCAGCGGCGCGTGCCTGGTGCCGGCGCCGCGGTCGCTGGTGCGCACCGGCGTCGACCTCGGGCCGTGGCTGGAGGCCCAGCAGATCAGCGTCGTCTCCACCGTGCCCACGCTCGCGGCGCTGTGGCCCACCGAGGCGCTGGAGGACGTCCGCCTGATGATCTTCGGCGGCGAGGCGTGCCCGCCCGAGCTGGCCGAGCGCGTGGCCGTCGAGGGCCGGGAGGTCTGGAACACCTACGGCCCCACCGAGGCCACCGTCGTCGCCTGCGCCGCGCCGCTGACCGGTCAGGGCCCCGTCCGCATCGGCCTGCCGCTCGACGGATGGGACCTCGTCGTCGTCGACGCCGCGGGCGAGCCCGTGGCCATGGGCGAGCAGGGCGAGCTCGTGATCGGCGGGGTCGGGCTGGCCCGCTACCTCGATCCCGAGAAGGACGCCGCCAGGTTCGCGCCACTGCCGTCGATGGGCTGGGACCGCGCCTACCGCAGCGGCGACGTCGTGCGCGCCGAGGAGGCCGGGCTGCTGTTCCTGGGCCGCGCCGACGAGCAGGTCAAGCTGGGCGGGCGCCGGATCGAGCTCGGCGAGGTCGACGCGGCGCTGCAGGCGCTGCCCGGCGTCCGGGGCGCCGCCGCCGCGATCCGCCGCACGAAGGCCGGCAACCAGGTCCTGATCGGCTACGTCGCCCCCGCCACCCCCGAGTTCGACGCCGACGGCGCCGCCCGCGCGCTGCGCGACCAGCTGCCGTCCTCGATGGTCCCGCTCGTCGCCGTCGTGGACGAGCTGCCGACCCGCACGTCCGGGAAGGTCGACCGCGACGCCCTGCCGTGGCCACTCACCACAGGCTCTGCACACACCGACGCGCTCACGCCGACCGAGGCGTGGCTCGCCGAGGGCTGGGCCGAGATCCTCGGGGTGTCGGTGAGCAGCCCGGACGCCGACTTCTTCACCCACGGCGGCGGCAGCCTCACCGCCGCCCAGCTCGTCGCGGTGATCCGCACCCGGCACCCGCAGATGTCGGTCAACGACCTCTACCTGCACCCCACGCTGGGTGCCCTCGCCGCGCAGCTCGACGCCCTGAGCGGCGTCACCACCACCCGTCGCGACGTCGCCCCCACCCCGCGCCGCACCGGGTTCCTGCAGGCCCTGCTGATGGCGCCGGTCCTGGCGCTGGTCGGGCTGCGCTGGACCACCCTCGCGGCCGCGCTGTCCACCCTGGGCGCCGTCACCGGTGTGCTCCCGGCCGCTCCGACGCTGCCCTGGTGGGCGCTCGCGCTGGGGTGGGTCGTGTTCTTCAGCCCGGCCGGCCGCATCGGCGTCGCGGCCGCGGGCGCCCGGCTGCTGCTGCGCGGCGTCCGGCCCGGCCGCTACCCCCGCGGCGGCCCGGTGCACCTGCGGCTGTGGACGGCCGAACGGCTCGCGGAGCTGTCCGGCGCCACCGGGGTCTCCGCCGCGTCCTGGACCACCCGCTACGCCCGGCTGCTCGGCGCGCGGATCAGCGGCGACGTCGACCTGCACTCCGCCCCTCCGGTCACCGGCCTGCTCAAGCTCGGACGCGGCGCCGCCGTCGAGCCCGAGGTGGACCTCGCGGGCCACTGGGTCGACGGCGACACCGTCCACATCGGCAAGATCCGCATCGGCGCCGGCGCCCGCGTCGGGTCCCGCAGCACGCTGATGCCCGGCGCCCGGATCGGCCGGGGAGCCGAGGTCGTGGCCGGATCGACCGTGCGCGGCGCGGTGCCTGCCGGGCAGCGCTGGGCGGGCTCCCCCGCCGCGCGCACCGGCAAGAGCGCCCTGACCTGGCCCGCCGACCGCCCGGCGCACTCGCGGTTCTGGGTGGCGGCGTACGGCGCGACGTCGACGCTGCTGGGGCTGCTGCCGGCGATCGCCGCCGTGCCCGGCGTGGCACTGCTCGCCACCGCGCTGCCGGACGTCGGCGCCGCGCTGGCCCTGGTGCCGCTCGCGACGCTGGCCTACCTGCTCACCTACGCCCTGCTGGTGCTCGGCGGCGTGCGGCTGCTCGGCGTCGGCATGGTCGAGGGCTACCACCCCGTGCACGGCCGCGTCGGCTGGCAGGTCTGGACCACCGAGCGCCTGATGGGTCTCGCGCGCGTCGGGCTCTACCCGCTCTACGCGAGCCTCGCCACGCCCACCTGGCTGCGGCTGCTGGGTGCGAGGATCGGCCGCGACGTCGAGGCGTCCACGGTGATCGCGTTGCCGAGGATGACCACCGTCGACGACGGTGCGTTCCTGGCCGACGACACGATGGTCGGCACCTACGAGCTGCGCGGCGGCTGGCTGCACGTGGCCCCGTCACGGGTCGGCAAGCAGGCGTTCCTGGGCAACTCCGGCATGACCGCGCCGGGCCGGTCGGTGCCCAAGCACGGCCTCATCGGCGTGCTGTCGTCCACCCCGCGCAAGGCCAAGAAGGGCTCGTCCTACCTGGGCCTGCCCCCGATGCCGCTGCGCCGCGCGGTGGAACGCTCCGACACGAGCCGCACCTACCACCCGCCGCGCCGGCTCAAGGTCGCGCGCGGGCTGGTGGAGCTGTGCCGCGTGCTGCCGCTGATGGTCTCCGCGGCGCTGGCGGTGCTGGTGGTGGCCGCCCTCGTCTCCCTGGGCGACTGGCTGCTCGCCGCCGTGCTGGCCGGGCCGTTCCTGCTCGCGACCGGGGTGGTCGCGGCGCTCGTCACGTCGCTCGCGAAGTGGGCGCTGGTCGGGCGGCTGCGCGCCATCTCGCACCCGCTCTGGAGCTCGTTCGTCTGGCGCGGAGAGCTGGCCGACATGTTCGTCGAACTGCTGGCCGTGCCGTGGCTCGTCGGCCCGGCCGCGGGCACGCCCGTGCTCACCGGCTGGCTGCGCACGATGGGCGCGTCGATCGGGCGGGGGGTGTGGCTGGAGAGCTACTGGCTGCCCGAGTCGGACCTGGTCCACCTGGGTGACGGTGCGACGGTCAACCGGGGCTGCGTCGTGCAGACCCACCTGTTCCATGATCGGATCATGAGCATGGACACCGTTCGCCTCGACGAGGGCGCCACCCTCGGCCCGAACGGCATCGTGCTGCCCGGCGCCGGCATCGGTGCGCGCACCACGGTGGGCCCCGGCTCGCTCGTGACCCGCGGCGACGCGGTGCCCGCCGACACCCGCTGGCTGGGCAACCCGATCACGTCCTGGCCGGCCCGCGGGTGACACCGGACCCCTACCTGCCCCACCACGGCAACGACGGCTACCACGCCGAGCACTACGACCTGGAGCTGGGCTACAAGGTCGGCCCCAACCGGCTGACCGGCCGCACCGTGCTCACGGCCGTGGCCGATCGGCCGTTGACCCGGTTCTCGCTGGACCTGGGCCCGTTCAAGGTGCCGCGGGTGACGGTCGACGGCCGCGCCGCGACGTTCAGCCACCGCGGCGGCAAGCTGCGCGTCACGCCCGCCCGCCCGATCGCCGACGGCGCGACGTTCACCGTCGAGGTGCGTTACGTCGGCAACCCGCGGCCGGTGTCGAGCCGGTGGGGCGACGTCGGCTGGGACGAGCTGACCAACGGTTCGCTGGTGGCGAGCCAGCCGATCGGCGCACCGTCGTGGTTCCCGTGCAACGACCACCCGTCGGACAAGGCGACCTACAGCATCACGATCACCGCCGACGCTCCGTACGCCGTGCTCGCCACCGGGGTGCTCACGTCACGGCGACGCTCGGGCAGCACCCGGACCTGGGTCTACCAGCGTCCCGAGCCCACCGCGAGCTACCTCGTGAGCGTCCAGATCGGGCAGTACGAGGAGATCACCCTCGCCCCGGGCAAGCTGCCGCAGACCGCCGCCGTCCCGGGTCGCCTGCGCCGCACCGCCGCCCACGACCTCGGCCGGCACGGCAAGATCATGAAGGTGCTGGAGGGCTTCTTCGGCCCGTACCCGTTCGGCAACTACCAGCTGGTGGTCACCGACGACGACCTCGACGACCCCATCGAGGCCCAGGGCATGGCGATCTTCGGCGCCAACCACATCGACGGGAAGCGCACCCACGAGCGGCTCGTCGTGCACGAGCTGGCGCACCAGTGGTTCGGCAACAGCCTGACGATCGCCGACTGGAGCCACATCTGGCTCAACGAGGGCTTCGCGACGTACGCGGAGTGGCTGTGGTCGGAGTCGGTCGGCGAACGCACGGCCACCTCGCACGCCCGCGAGTGGTACGCGGTGGTGGCGGCCCAGCCCGCTGACATCGTGATCGCCGACCCCGGCGTGGCCCGCCTGTTCGACCAGCGCGTCTACAAGCGCGGCGCGCTGACGCTGCACGCCCTGCGCACCCGGACCGGGGACGAGCGGTTCTTCGCGCTGGTGCGGGCCTGGGCCGATCGGCACCGGCACGGCACGGTGGCGACCGAGCAGTTCGCGGCGCTCGCCGGGTCCGACGTCGCGGACCTGCTCGACGCCTGGCTTTTCCGCAAGCCGCTGCCGTCGCTCAGGTGAGCGCGTAGGCGTCGTGGACGACGTCGGTGCCGGACGAGACGGAGGTCGTGAGCGGATATCAGGGTGGGAACACCGTCATCCGCGCACGGGGATCACCTGATCAGCTTGTGAACCGCTCTGAACTGCGGGTGGTGGGCGTCGCGGAGCCACTCGAACAGCACCATCTCGGTGGTGACGATCTCGGCGCCGTGGCGCACCATCCGGTCGACGGCCGCGTCCTTGTTCGACGGCACGCGGGAGCCGATCGCGTCGGCGACGACCAGCACGCGGTGCCGGGCGGCGAGCAGCCCGAGCACGGTCTGCAGCACGCAGACGTGGGCCTCGCAGCCCGCCACCACGATCTCCTCGGTGTTGGGCGGGAGCAGCGTCGCGAACCCCGGCTCCCCCGCCGCACCGAACGACATCTTCGGCAGCACCATCTGCGGGTAGGCGGCCAGCGCCTCGACCGTCGGGCCGAGACCGGTCGGGTTCTGCTCGGTGGCGCACACCGGCACCTGCAGCAGGCCCGCTCCCTCCGCGAGCCGCACCGCGTTGGCGACCACGGCGTCACCATCGTGGATGGCGGGCATGAGGCGTTGCTGGAAGTCGACGAGGAGCAGGGCGGAGCCGGCGGCGGTGACCAACATCAGGCGAGTATGGCGTCCGCCGCGTCGCGGCAGACACGCCAGGCGTCGGTGGTGGGGTCGATGAGGGCGAAGTGGTCGGCGCCGTCGATGGTGACCAGCCGGTCCCCCGAGGCCGCGGTGAAGCGCTGCGACTGCCGCAGCGGCACGTTGCCGTCCTCCGTGCCGTGGACGCACGTGACCGGCACCCCGATCGGCAGGCGCGCGATCGGCGACGCCAACGCGTAGCGGTCGGGAACGGCGGTGGGCGAGCCGCCCATCAGGTCCTCCACCGCGCCGCTCCCGACGCCCTGCCGGGAGGCGTCGACGAGGTCCATCACGCCGGCCTGCGCCACCGCACCCCGCAGCCGCACCTTCGGCGACGCGCCCGGGGTGCCCGCGGGCAGCCCGGGGCGCGCCGCGGCCCAGCCGACGAGCTGGCCGCCCGCGGAGTGCCCGATCGCGACGACGCGGTCCAGCGGGAGGGACTGCGCGGCCAGCAGGTCGATCGCCGCCGCCACGTCGTCGAAGGTGGCCGTCCAACCGCCGTCCTCCGTGTCGATGCGCGGTCCGCCTGCGCTCCCCGCGGCGACGCGCCGGTACTCGATGTTCCACGCCGCCAGGCCCCGGTTGGCGAGGTCGGCGGCCAGCGGGCGACCCAGCTCCAGCCCGTAGCTCTGCCGCCAGAACCCGCCGTGCACGACGACCGCGACCCCGCGCACGGCCCCCGCGGGCAGCGTCAGCTCACCGAACTGGCTGGGGTGGCTCCCGTAGGTGATCCTGCGGGGGCCGCTGACGCCGGGCGCCGGCGCCGGGGTGGCGACGGAGCAGGCGGCCAGGGCGGCCGGGAGGGCCAGGAGGGAGGCGAGCCGGCCCAGGAGGCCACGGCGAGTCATGGAGCGATCCTGTCAAGAACCCCGGGGGTTGCCACGTCGCGGTGGCTGTGGGGGGACAAGCACCGCGACGTGGCTCCGCCGGACGAGGGGGACTCTCCGGCGGCCCCGCGGGCGCGAACGCCCACGATCCACTCCGGACACTCACGCGGCCGGAACAGCGCAGACGATATCCCCATCCGCCGCGGAACATTCATCGCCATCACCCGGTCGATATCCGACTCGCCGAGGATTCCGCCTGGTCGGCACATCGACACGCCCGAACGGACGACGGAGGCGGGCATCAGGACCAGCGGCCGGTCAGCACCCCGATCGCGCCGAGGGCCACGGCGGCCGCGGTCGACGCGCGGAGCACCTCGGGCCCCAGCCGGACGGGCCGCGCGCCCGCCCCCACGAGCGCGGCGATCTCCTCGTCGGACACCCCGCCCTCGGGCCCGACGACGAGCAGCACGTCGCCCTCCGCGGGCAGGGCGACGTCGGCGAGGTGGTCGGTGGCGGCCTCGTGCAGCACGAGCGCGCACGCCACCTCGGCGACCCGCCGGGCCAGCGCCGGCGTCGAGACGGGCTCCTCCACCTCCGGCAGCCACGGCCGCCGGGCCTGCTTGGCGGCCTCGCGCACCGTGGAGCGCCATTTCGCGAGCGCCTTGTCACCGCGGGGCCCGTCCTCCCAGCGCGCGACGCAGCGGGCGGCCCGCCAGGGCAGGATCCCGTCCACCCCGGCCTCGGTGGCGAGCTCGACGGCCAGCTCGCCCCGGTCCCCCTTGACCAGCGCCTGCGCCAGGAGCACGCGCGGCGCGGGGGGTGCGAGGTCCTCCCGCGCCTCGATGGTGACGGTGACCGTGTCCCGACCCGTGGACGCGACGACGCCGTGCGCGAGCCCGCCCCGGCCGTCGGCGAGCAGCACGGCCTCCCCCGCCCGCAACCGCTTGACGGTGGCGGCATGCCGCCCCTCCGCCCCGTCGAGCAGAAGCGATCCGGAGGAGGGGAGGACCGGGACGAGGAACAGCGGTGCGGTACTCACCGCACCCCCGGAACCCGGTCAGACGAACGGCACATTCGTCGGAACCTATCCGACGGGAGTGCCGCTCGTCGGAGGTGGCTCAGCGACCGAAGCTGTCGCGCAGCTTGGAGAAGATGCCGTGGCCGTTGCGGTTGCCGCCGACCAGATCCGGCTGCTCCTCACCCCGGAGCGCCGCCAGCTGGCGCAGCAGGTCCGTCTGCTCCTTGGTCAGGGCCGTGGGCACCGCGACGTCGATGTGCACCATCAGGTCGCCGTAGCCGTCGACGCGGCCGGTGGAGCGCAGCCGGGGCATGCCCTTGCCGCGCAGCGTCTTGACGGTGCCGGCCTGGGTGCCCGCGTCGACGTGCAGCTCGTCGGTGCCGTCGAGGGTGGGCAGCGGCAGCGTGGTGCCCAGCGCGGCGGCCGTCATCGGGAGGGCGACGGTGCAGTGCAGGTCGGCGCCGTCGCGGGTGAACAGCTCGTGCGGCTCCTCCTCGACCTCCACGTACAGGTCGCCGGCGGGCCCGCCGCCGGAACCGACCTCGCCCTGCCCGGCCAGCCGCACGCGCATGCCGTCGGCCACGCCGGCCGGGATGCGCACGCCGACGGTGCGCCGCGAGCGCACGCGCCCGTCGCCGCCGCACTGGCGGCACGGGTCGGGGATGACCTCGCCGAAGCCGCGGCACTGCGGGCACACCCGCGACGTGACGACCTGGCCCAGGAACGAGCGCTGGACGCTCTGCACCTCGCCGCGGCCGTTGCAGATGTCGCACATGGACGGGGCGCTGCCGGGGGCGCAGCCCGAACCGGTGCACTCGGTGCACAGGACGGCGGTGTCGACCGCGAGGTCGCGGGTGACACCGGTGGCGCAGTCCTCGAGCGTGAGCGTCATCCGGATCAGCGCGTCGGCGCCGGGCTGCACGCGGCTGCGCGGGCCCCGCCCACGACCGCCGCCCCCGCCCTGGCCGCCGAAGAAGGCGTCCATGATGTCGCCGAAGCCGAACTGGCTGAACGGGTCGCCCCCGCCGCCACCACCGCCACCGTTGCCCAGCGGATCACCGCCGAGGTCCACGATGCGCCGCTTCTCGGGGTCCGAGAGCACCTCGTAGGCCGCGCTGATCTCGGCGAACCGCTCCTGCGCGGCCGGATCCGGGTTGACGTCGGGATGCAGCTCGCGCGCGAGCCTCCGGTAGGCCCGCTTGATCTCGTCGGCCCCTGCGTCCTGTGCGACGCCCAAGGTGCCGTAGTAGTCCCGTGCCACTCGCGCGTTCCCCATGATCCTTCTCGCTCAGAAAGTCGTCTGCAGTACAAGCTGTGCCGATTGTCGCTCCGCAAGCTCCGCTCAGCGCCCGGCCAGGATCTCACCCACGTAACGGGCGACGGCATGCACCGCCGCGATGGAACCCGGATAGTCCATCCGGGTGGGCCCGACCACGCCCATTCCCCCCAACACCGTGCCCGCGCCGTAGCCGATCGACAGCACGGAGGTGTCACGCATCTCCTCGGCCTCGTTCTCGCCGCCGATCCGGACCGTGACCGTGCCCGGGTCCTGTGCGGACGCGAGCAGCTTGAGCACGACGACCTGCTCCTCCAGCGTCTCGAGGACCTGGCGCAGGGAGCCGGGGAAGTCGGCGGCGTTGCGGGTGAGGTTGCCGGTGCCGCCCAGCACCAGCCGCTCCTCGGGATGCTCGACGAGCGTCTCGATCAGCACCGTGGCCAGGGTGGTGACGACGTCGCGCAACGCCGCGGGCGCGGTCTCGGGCAGGTCGGCCACGGCGACGGACGCCGCGGCGAGCGGGCGGCCCGACAGCGCGCCGTTGATGAGGGTGCGGATCTCGCCGACGTCGGAGTCGGACAGCACCTGCCCGAGATCGACGACGCGCTGGTCGACGCGGCCGCTGTCGGTGATGAGCACCAGCATCAGCCGGGCCGGCGTCAGCGCGACCACCTCGCAGTGCCGCACGGTGGAGCGGGTGAGCGTGGGGTACTGCACGACGGCGACCTGGCGGGTGAGCTGGGCGAGCAGCCGGACGCTGCGGCGCAGCACGTCGTCGAGGTCCACCGCACCGTCGAGGAAGGCCTGCACGGCCCGCTTCTCCGCGGACGAGAGCGGCTTGACCTGCGCCAACCGGTCGACGAACAGCCGGTAGCCCTTGTCGGTGGGCACCCGGCCGGCACTGGTGTGGGGCTGGGCGATGAGCCCGTCCTCCTCCAGCACGGCCATGTCGTTGCGGACGGTGGCGCTGGAGACCCCGAGGTTGTGGCGGTCGACGATCATCTTGGAGCCGACGGGCTCCTGGGTGGAGACGTAGTCGGCGACGATCGCGCGCAGGACCGCGAAGCGGCGCTCGTCGGCGTTCATCGCCCCATTCTATGTGTTCGGTGTGGAGAATGCCCCGCGTGCAGATCCGTCTCACGACCCTCCACGCGATCGCCGCCGGCACCGTCACGCTGCTGTTCCGCCGCTGGGAGCGGCCGCGCGTGCTCGTCGGGGGTACGCAGCGCACGCCCGTCGGAGTGCTGGAGTTCACGGCCGTCGACCCGGTGGACGCGGGCGACCTCACCCCCGACGACGCCGAGGCGGCCGGGTTCGCCGACCTCGACGCGCTGCGCGCCGCCCAGGTCGGGGAGAACCAGCTCTACCGCGTGGCGGTGCGCCTGGCCGGGCCGGACCCGCGCGTGGCACTGCGCGCGAAGGCCCGGCTCTCGGCCACCGCCCGCGCTGAGATCGCCGAGCGCCTGGCCCGGCTCGACCGCGCGTCGAAGCGCGGACCGTGGACGGCCGCGGTGCTCGACCTCATCGCCGGGAACCCCGGCGTCCGCGCCCCGGACCTCGCGGCCGGCCTGGGCCTGGAGACGCTCCCGTTCAAGCGCGACGTGCGCAAGCTCAAGGAGCTGGGACTGACCGAGAGCCTGGAGGTGGGCTACCGGCTCTCGCCGCGCGGCCGGGCGTGGCTCCGCACGAAAAGGTTGAACTGAACACTATCCACACCACCACGGTGGCATCGTGGGGTCACATGGCCGGGCAACGCTTCAGCCGGCGCTGGCTGCTGGTCGCGGCCGGTGCCGCGGCGATCGTCGGCGTGAGCGCCGTGCAGCTGCCCGCGGCCGCCCTCGACGTGGATGCCGAGGCCCTGCGCCGGTGCATCCGCGCGGAGGTCCCGCCGTACGTCGGGTACGCCGAGGCCAGCGGCCGGCTCGGGCTCCCGGAGATCCCGCAGCTCGAGTCGGTCACCACGCTGCTGACCACCACGACCCGGATCCGCAGCTACGTCGCCGGCGCCGACCGCTGGCGCGCCGACCAGCTGACCGGGGCGCTGGGCGACAGCGAGCGCGACACCTACCACCTGGGCGCCGCGGAGTACGTGTGGGACTTCGGCGGCAACCAGCTCACCCGCGTCCTCGGCCAGGCCCCGCTGCGGCTCCCGCGCGCCGGCGACCTGCTGCCCCCCGACCTCGCCCGCCGCATGCTCGGACTCGCCCCCGGCGACCCGGTGACGGCGATCCCGGCCCGTCGCATCGCCGGCCGGGACGCCGCGGGCATCCGGCTCGTCCCCACCGATCCGGACACGACGGTCGGACGCGTCGACATCTGGGCCGACCCCACCACGGCGCTGCCGCTGCGCGTCGAGATCGCCGCGCGGACCGGCCCGACGCTGCTGGTCAGCGAGCTGCTGGAGGTCACCGACGGTCCACCTGATCCCGCGGTGCTGCGGCCCGTCGTGCCGCCGGGAGCCGGGGCCGTCACGGCGAGCGCCGCCGATCTCAGCGGCGCCCTGCGCGACCTGAGGGCCCCGCCCGCTCCGGCCCGGCTCGCCGGCCGGGCCCGGCTCACTCTGCCCAGTACCCCGGGCAGCGACCTGCCGGGTGTCGGCGTCTACGGCACCGGGCTGGCCGGGTTCGTGCTCATCCCGACCGGCCGTGACGTCGCCGACCGGGCCGTCGACGGCGCGACGGCGGCCGGGGGGACGGCGATCCCGGTACCGTTCGGACGCGCGGCGCGGATCGGCACGCCGTTGCTGTCGGTGGCGGTCCGGTCCACCGGGCGGCGTGGATCGCTGCTGATCGGCACCGTCGCCGCGGACGTCCTGCAACAGGCCCTGCTCGAACTCCCCGCGCGAGGACGGCCCTCATGACCGTGATCCGGACGGCCTCCCTCACCAAGCGCTTCGGCCGGGTCACCGCGGTGAACGGCGTCGACCTCACCGTGCCCGCGGGCGTCCGGTTCGGACTGCTCGGCCCCAACGGCTCCGGCAAGACGACGCTCGTGCGGATGCTGCTGGGCCTGGTGCACCCGACGTCCGGCTCCGTGGAGCTGCTCGGGCGGGCGATGCCCCGCCACGCCGCCGACGTGCTGCCCCGCGTCGGCGCGCTGGTGGAGAACCCCGCCGCGTGGCCGCACCTGTCCGGCCGGGCGAACCTGCGCCTGCTCGACGCCGCCGGGAGAGGCGGCCGGGGCCGCGACCGGAAGGCCCGGGTCGAGGACGTGCTGGCCCGCGTCGGGCTCGCCGGCGTGGACCGCCGCCCCGTGAAGGCCTACTCGCTGGGCATGCGCCAGCGTCTCGGCATCGCCGCCGCACTCCTGCGGGGGCCCGAGCTGCTGCTGCTCGACGAGCCGACCAACGGGCTCGACCCCCGCGGCATCGGCGAGATGCGCGAGCTGCTGCTGGGGCTGTCCGCGTCGGGGGTGACGGTGGTGCTCTCGAGCCACCTCCTGTCCGAGGTGGAGGCGCTCTGCACCCGCGTCGGGGTGATGGACGCGGGGCGGCTGGTGCTCACCGAGGACCTCGACGTCCTGCGCTCCCCCACCGGCCACGTGCGGGTCCGCACGCCCGACCCCGGCTCGGTGGTCGGACTGCTCAACGGCCAGGTCGTGCACCGCGACGGCGACGCCCTGCTCGTACGTGCGCCCGACGCGGGCGTCCTCAACGCGCAGCTCGTCGCGGCGGGCATCACCGTCACCGAGCTGAGCGCGGAACGACGGAGCCTGGAACAGGTCGTGCTGGAGCTGACCGGTGCCGGTTCGGACCGGGTCGACCCGTGATCGGCGTCGAGCTCCGGCTGATGCTGCGCCGCCGCCGCGTGTGGCTGTGCTGGGTGCTGCTGTGCGCGATCCCCGCGCTGGTCGCGGTGCTGCTGGCCGTCACGAACCTGGCCCCCGCACCCGGGCAGGGCGGGGCGTTCCTCTCGGCCGTGACGAGCGACGGGCAGCTGTTCCCCGCCGCCGCGCTGGCCCTGGTGCTGCCGGTGTTCCTGCCGATCACCGTCGCCCTGGTGTCCGGCGACGCGGTCGCGGGCGAGGCCAGCACCGGCATGCTGCGCTACCTGCTGGTGCGGCCGGTCGGGCGGTTGCGGCTGCTCACCGCGAAGCTCGTGTCGGTGGGGGCGTTCGTGCTGCTCGCCGTGGTGTTCGTGACGATCACGAGCTACATCGTCGGGGTGTTGCTTTTCGGGTTCGGCGCGGACGCGGCCGTCGGCGGGGCGGGCGGCATCACGTCGCTGTCCGGAGTGGTGCTCACGCCCCTGCAGCTGGCCGGGCGCACGGCGGCCACCGTCGGCTACCTGGCGCTGTGCATGCTCGCGATCGGCGCGATCGGGCTGTTCTTCTCGACGCTGACCGACTCGCCGCTGGCCGCCGCGCTGGGGGTGCTCGCCTTCGTCGTGGTGAGTGCGATCCTGCTGCCGCTCGACGCGGCGGCCGGTATCCGGTTCTACCTGCCCACCACGCACTGGCTGGCCTGGATCGACCTGTTCCGCGACCCCATCCTGTGGCGGGCCGTCCGCGAAGGGGTGTTCGTGCAGCTGGGCTACATCGTGGTCGCGTTCGGGGCGGCGTGGGCGAACTTCGCGACGAAGGACGTCACGAGCTAGGAGGCGCTCCCCCACCCGCCGCCTCAGCCGGTCCCGGCCGCGCGGAGGGTCGTGCAGTCGCCCGTCGAGGTGAGCGCGGCCGTCGACAGGCCCTCCAGCACCAGGCCGGCGACGGCGGGGTCGCGGGGCAGGCTGCCGTGGCCCACCTGCGCGCCGGGGCACAGGCTCTGCAGCGGCACGTTCACCGCGCCGTCGAGGCGGGCCGAGTCGGGCGGGGTGACGGTCTGGTCGTCGGTGGTCCAGATCGACAGCCACGGCAGCGCGGTGCCGACGCGGGCGCGGGCCAGCTCGGCGAGCAGGGAGCTGCCGGGAGCCAGCTGCCGGCACGCGACCGGGCACGCGCTGGGCAGGTCCGCCGCCCCCGCGGCAGCGAGCGACGTGCCCGCCAGCGGCGCGCCGAGGGTGACCACCCGGCGGGCCTTCGCGGCGCCGTCGTCGCGGGCCACCCACAGCCCGGCCACCACGCCACCCGCGGAGTAGCCGACGACGTCCACCGACGGCGCGCCCGCCTTCAGCGCGGTGTCGACGGCCGCGTCGAGCACGTCCACCTGCGCGGATAGGTCACCGGTGCCCTCGCCTTCCAGCGCCACGACCTGCGCCGACCGTCCGGTGGCGCGGATCCGTGCGGCCAGCGGCTCCAGGCTCGCCTGCGACCCCCCGTAGCCCGGCACGAGCAGCACCGGTCCCGGGTCGTCCTGCGCGGGCCGGGCGGAGGGATCGACGGAGGCGGGGCGGTTGCCGATCACCTGGACGACCACGAGCACCGCTCCCACCAGCACGAGGACCCCGAGGAGCGCGACCAGCAGGCGCCGCCGCGGGCTCATCCCGCCCCCACCGGACCCGGCGACACATCGCAGCCCTCGGTCGAGCTGCGGGCGCGCGGGACGGGGGTCGCGGGCGTCATACCCCGACCCCGGCCAGCAGCGACTGGACCACGCCGTCGGCCAGCAGGCGGCCGCGGCGGGTGAGGACCACGCGGTCGCCCTCCGGCACGAGCAGGCCGTCGGCCACCGCCTGGCCGGCCGCCGTCCGGCCGTCCGCGTCCAGCAGATCGACGGGGAGCCCCTCCGCCAGGCGCAGGCGCAGCATCACCCGCTCGGTGTGGCGCTCGGCGTCGGTGAGCTCCTCGCGGTCGGCCTCCGGCGGCTCCCCCTCCGCCAGCCGGGCGGCGTAGCGGGCCGGGTGCTTGACGTTCCACCAGCGCGATCCGGCGAGGTGGGAGTGGGCGCCGGGGCCCAGGCCCCACCAGTCGCCGTCCAGCCAGTAGCCGAGGTTGTGCCGGCAGGCCGCATCGTCGGAACGGGCCCAGTTCGACACCTCGTACCAGCCCAGACCGGCCTCCGACAGCCGGTCGTCGATCATCTCGTAGCGCGTGGCGGCCACGTCGTCGTCGGGGGCGGGCAGCTCGCCGCGGGCCACGCGGCGGGCCAGCGCGGTGCCGTCCTCGACGATCAGCGAGTAGGCCGAGACGTGGTCCACCCCGGCGTCGAGCACGGCGTCGAGGGAGGAGCGCAGGTCGTCGTCGGTCTCGCCGGGGGTGGCGTAGATCAGGTCGAGGTTGACGTGCTCCAGCCCGGCGGCGCGGGCCTCCTTCGCGGCGGCGACGGCGCGGCCGGGGGTGTGGCGGCGGTCGAGCACCGCCAGGACGTGCTGCGCGGCGGACTGCATGCCCAGCGACACCCGGGTGAACCCGGCGTCGACGAGTTCGTCGAAGAACTCCGGCGAGGTGGACTCGGGGTTGGACTCGGTGGTGACCTCCGCCCCCGGGACCAGCCCGAACGTGTCCCGGACGGCGCCGAGCACCTCGCCCAGCCGGGCGGCGCCGATCAGCGAGGGCGTGCCGCCGCCGACGAACACCGTGTCGACGGGCCGCTCCCCCACGACGCCCGCGGCCAGGGCCAGCTCCTGGCGGACCGCGGCGAGCCAGCCGTCCGGCGACGCGCCCGAGCCGTCGAGCTCGCTGGCCGTGTAGGTGTTGAAGTCGCAGTAGCCGCAGCGCGACGCGCAGAACGGCACGTGGACGTAGATGCCGAAGGGCGGGTGCACTGCGCCCAGGGTAGGCGCCCCGCCGCTCAGCCGAGCAGCGCCGGGCCCGACCGCTCCCCGCGCCACAGATCGGGGCGCCGCCGCCGCAGGGCGTCGGCGATCGGGAGCGGCTCGCCCACGCTCACGATGAGCGGCACCCGCCACGCCTCGCCGTGGCCGAGCCGCAGGTACCGCGCCATCTCGGGATGGCGGCGGACCGCCTCGGTGCCGGTGGGCACCAGCTCCACCGAGACGGTCACCGCCACGACGCCGGGCGGGACGTTCCCGAGGGGGTTGGCGCGGAACCGCCGGGCGATCCGCTGCCGTTCCCGGTCGTTGCGGACCAGTCCGACCCCGGCCAGCTCGGTCCACGCCACCCGCCACTCCGGACGGCGCCCGCCGCGCTCGAGCCGGACCCCCTCGTGGTCGATCACCAGCCGGCGGGTGCGCAGCACCCCCGGAAGAGCCACGAGGCAGAGGAGGAACACGACGGCCAGCACCCCGCCGATCACCCCGATCGGGACGGATCGGCTGGTGCAGGCCCCGTACCCGGCCGACGCGGCCAGCACGCCGACCACGAGCAGCGCACCGAGGAACGGCACCCGTGGGGCCCTGCGCAGGTCGACGACCGTCGGTGGCACGCCCTCGACGCTAGCGGGCGCCACCCCTCCCGCGTGGGGCTTTCACGACATCGGTGTGCAGCGCTGCCGCCACTCGCTCGGCGACATCCCGTACGCCCCGCGGAAGGCCCGGCTGAAGGTCGCCAGGTCGGTGAACCCCCAGCGCCGGGAGACGTCGGTGATCGAGCCGCGCGGGTCGAGCAGCTCGCGGCGGCAGCGCTCCAGGCGCAGGCGCTGGATCTGCTGCGCGACCGTGCCGCCGCGGTGGGCGAACAGGCGGTGCAGGTGGCGGGTGGAGACGAAGTGCGCGGCGGCGATGCTCGTCGGGCACAGGTCCGGGTCGGCCAGGCGCTCCAGGATGTGGGCGTCGATGCGGCGCAGCAGGTCGTCCGCGGCCCGCGCGGGCGCGGCGGGGCTGACCCGCTCGCCCGCGACGGTGGTGACCAGTTCGGCGACCTCGTCCGCGAGCCGCACCCCGCCGGCGGCGCTCAGCTCGGGCGGGCTGGTCACGAGGTCGCGCAGCATGCGGCCGACGATGGCGCCCAGCCCGTCGCCGCCGCTGAGCGCGCGGGCCGTGAGCAGCTGCGACGCACCCGCGTCGAGGGCGATGCTGGCGCGCGGCCACGTGAAGACCAGCAGCTCCCAGTCGCCCTGCAGCCCCCAGAAGAACGGCCGGTCGGTCTCGTAGACGGCGAAGTCACCGGGGCGCAGCACGGCCTCACGGCCGTCCTGCGCGACGGTGGCGGCGCCGCGGGCGATCAGTCCGACCTGCAGGTAGACGTCGCTGTCGCGGCGGGCCAGGCCCGGGGTGCGGCTGCAGCCCTGCGTGCCCGACTCGACCGACGCGACCGTGAGGTGCCCGAGGTCGCTGGTGCGCACCGAGCCGGCGAACGTCCGGTCCCGGTCGGCGTGGATGTCCAGCGCCACGAAGTTGTCCCGGATGAGGTCGCGCCAGACGTCCAGACGGTCGGTCGTCGCAGGTGAGCTCATGGGCGCCTCGGCTGCTCGGGGGTGTTCCGAGGCTAGGAGTGCACCGCGGTGCGCGTCAACGCACACGCACATGTGTCACCGAGCGACAACAGCGTGGTCACACAGGGCCAACCCGAGCGGCCGTCCGCGCAGCACGATGCTGCGATGACCGCACTCGACGACATCCCCGTCACCGACGTCACGACCACGACGGTGCGGGCCGCGTGCCCGCACGACTGTCCGGACACCTGCGCCATGCTCGTCACCGTGACCGACGGCAAGGCCACCGAGGTCCGGGGCGACCCCGACCACCCCTTCACCAAGGGCGGCCTCTGCGTCAAGGTCAACAACTACCAGGAGAAGGTCTACAACCCCGACCGCGTCCTGTACCCGATGCGCCGCACCGGCCCCAAGGGCAGCGGGCAGTTCGAACGCATCAGCTGGGACACCGCGCTGGACACGATCGCCGACCGCTGGCGCACCGAGATCGCCGCGCACGGCCCCGAGACGCTCATGCCGGTGAGCTACCTGGGCACCCAGGGCATCCTCAACGGCCTCAACGTCGGCGACCCGTTCATGAACAAGATCGGGGCGACGATCTCCGAGCGCACCTACTGCGACTCGGGCGCGTGCACCGCCTACACGATGACGATCGGCGCGACGGCGGGCGTCGACCCGGAGAGCCTCGTGCACTCCCGCTACATCATCATCTGGGCCTGCAACATGCTCTCGACGAACCTGCACCTGTGGCCCTTCGTCGCCGAGGCGCAGAAGCGCGGCGCGAAGGTCGTGGTCATCGACCCGATGCGCCACCGCACCGCCAAGCGCGCCGACTGGCACATCCCGATCCGCCCGGGCACCGACGGCGCGCTCGCCCTGGCGATGATGCACGTGATCATCAACGAGGGTCTCACCGACGAGGACTACGTCCGCGACCACACCGTCGGCTACGAGGAGCTCGTCGAGCGCGTCCAGGAGCACACGCCGGAGTGGGCGTCGGAGCAGACGGGCATCCCCGCCGACGACATCCGCACCCTCGCCCGCGAGTACGCCACCTCGTCGCCGTCGATGATCCGGATCGGCGTCGCCATCGAGCGCCACGCCGGCGGCGGCCAGACCGTCCGCTCGATCGCCTGCCTGCCCGCGCTGGTCGGGGCCTGGAAGGAGGTCGGCGGCGGGCTGCTGCAGCTACCGCTGTGGGCGCACCCGGTGAACTGGGGCGCGCACATGCACCCCGAGCTCCAGACGCCGGGCACCCGCGTGGTCAACCAGTACCTGCTCGGCCGCGCGCTGAACGGCGAGATGGAGCTCGACCCGCCCATCAACGCGCTGATGGTCTACAACTCCAACCCGCTCGTCGTCTGTCCGGAGCAGGACAAGATGGCCGAGGGGCTGGCGCGGGAGGACCTGTTCACCGTGGTCAGCGACCACGTCCTGACCGACACCGCGCGCTACGCCGACATCGTGCTGCCGGCGACGACCCAGCTCGAGCACAAGGACATCATGTTCAGCTGGGGCCACTTCTACATCACGCTCAACACCCCGGCCGTCGAGCCGCTGGGGGAGGCGATCCCCAACACCGAGCTGTTCCGCAGGCTCGCCGCGCGCATGGGTTTCACCGAGCCCTGCTTCACGCGCACCGACGACGAGATGATGGCCGAGGCCTACGACTGGGACGCCCCCGCGATGGAGGGCATCACCCTGGAGTCGCTGCGCGAGACCGGCTGGGCGCGGCTCAACCTCCCCGGCCCCGACGAGTACGCCCCGCACGCCGAGGGCAACTTCCCGACCCCGTCGGGCAAGACCGAGTTCAAGTCGTCGATCGCCAACAACTTCGTGGTGCCCCTGTTCCGGCAGGGCTGCGACGAGTTCCAGCCCGGTGACGCCGTCGACCCGGTGCCCCACTACATCCCGCCGCGCGAGACCGCCGACTCCGGCTACCGGCTCAACCTCATCTCGCCGAAGTCGCACGCCTACGTCAACTCCAGCGCGGGCGACCAGGACAAGCAGAAGCGCGTCCAGGGCGAGCAGACGGTGATCCTGCACCCGCAGGACGCCGAGGAGCGCGGTATCGTCGCCGGGCGCTACGTGCGCGTCTACAACGACCGCGGGCAGTACGTCGCGCTCGCCGAGATCAGCGACGACATCGCGCCGGGCGTGGCGATGTCGCCGATGGGGGCGTGGCGCAAGAACGCGAAGGACCAGTCCACGGTCAACGCCGTGAACCCCTTCCGGTTCGCCGACCTCGGCAACGCGCCGACGTTCTCCGACACGCGCGTCGAGGTCGAGGCCATCTGATGGCGCCCTCGGTCGGTACCGCGACGGCCATGTGGCGGGCCGCGTTCGGCTCGTCCGTGCTGGGTAGCGAGTGCGTCCCGATCACGGACGCGGCCGGGCGGGTGACGGCCGGGCCGGTGCGCGCCCGGCTGTCCGCCCCCGCCGTGCCGTGCGCGGCGATGGACGGGATCGCGGTACTGGCCGGGGACACCCTCTCGTCGGTGGTCGGGGCGGGCCGCTTCGACGTCGTCGACACCGGCGACCCGCTGCCCCCGGGCCGCGACGCCGTGGTCATGCGCGAGCACCTGCGCCGACGCCCGGACGGGTCGGTCCACCTGCGGGAACCCGCCCGGAGCGGGCAGCACGTCCGGCAGGTCGGCGAGTCGGTGCTGGCCGGCGAGGAGCTCGTCCCGGCCGGGCGCGTGCTGCGCCCGGCCGACCTGGCCGCCGCGGCCGCGGGCGGGCTCCCCGCGCTCGACGTCCGCAGGCGGCCGGTGGTCACGATCGTCCCCACCGGTGACGAGGTGCGCCCGCTGGGCACCGACCTCGCGCCCGGGGAGCTGCTCGACACCAACTCGCTCATGCTGGCCGCGACATTGCGGTCACTCGGGTGCGTCGTGCGGGTCACCGCGATCCAGCCCGACGAGCCCGCCCTCATCGCGGCGGCCGTCCGGGACGCGGACGCCGATCTCGTGCTCGTGCTGGCCGGCTCCAGCGCCGGCCGCGACGACCACACGGCGCACGTCATCCGGAGCCTGGGCACCGTCGTGGTGCAGGGCGTGGCCGTGCGGCCCGCACACCCGGTGCTGCTCGGGGTGCTCCACACGGGCGTGCCGGTGATCGGGGTGCCCGGCTATCCGGTGTCGGCGGCGCTGGCCGTGGAGCTGTTCGCCGTCCCGCTGCTGGCCGACCTGCAGGGACGTCGTCTGGACCCGCCCCGGCCCGTCCCGGCCCGGTTGCGCAGCGCCGTCCCGAGCCGGGCCGAGTGCGAGGAGTACGTCCTGCTCACCCTGCACGAGGACGGGTCGGCGGAACCCCTCGCCCGCGGCGCCGGGGCCCAGACCGCCCTCGCCCGCGCCGACGCCGTGCTGCGCATCGACGCCGGCTCGGCCGGGTTCGACGCCGGCGAACGGGTGATGGCGCATCTGACCGACGCCCCGGGATGGGCCGGAACACCAGAGGTCAGGACGCTGCGCCGGGTCACCGCGGTGTGAATCCGCTCCCAGCATGCGGACGGCGATGGATTTGCTGACCGGACAGGTGGCACGCTGAACCCATGCCCGCGCTGATGCTGCGACTGGTGGCCCGCCGCCACGTCGACCTGAACCGCGTCAGCAGCGCGCTCTGTCGGCAGCCCTAGCTTCCGCGCCGACCCCGAACCACCACCACCCGGCGCCGGGCCCTGCCGCGCCGCGGCACGCCCGTGCCGCATGTCCGGAGGCCCTGACTTGCCCCCCACCACCACTCCCGGCAAGCGCAAGCGCGGCGAAGGCCAGTGGAAGCTCGGCCACCGCGAGCCGCTGAACCCCAACGAGCGCACCAAGAAGGACGACGACGGGCTCAACGTCCGCGCGCGGATCGAGACCGTCTACGCCGAGGGCGGCTTCGACTCCATCGACCCCGCCGACCTGCGCGGCCGCATGCGCTGGTGGGGCCTCTACACGCAGCGCCGCCCCGGCATCGACGGCGGCCGCACCGCGGCACTGGAGCCCGAGGAGCTCGACGACTCCTACTTCATGCTCCGCGTCCGGCTCGACGGCGGCGCGCTCACCACCGAGCAGCTGCGTGCGCTGGGGGAGATCAGCCAGACCTACGCCCGCGACACCGCCGACATCACCGACCGGCAGAACATCCAGTACCACTGGATCGACATCGCCGACATGCCCGCGATCTGGGCGAAGCTCGAGGGCCTGGGCATGATCACCACCGAGGCCTGCGGCGACACCCCGCGTGTCATCCTCGGCTCGCCGGTCGCCGGCGTCTCGGCCGACGAGAAGATCGACCCGAGTCCGGCGATGGACGAGATC
Source organism: Pseudonocardia sp. 73-21 (assembly GCF_001899645.1). GTDB lineage: Bacteria > Actinomycetota > Actinomycetes > Mycobacteriales > Pseudonocardiaceae > Pseudonocardia. Next base: position 60,759 of record NZ_MKVV01000048.1, read on the forward strand.
ATCGCCACGTACATCGGCAACCCGGCGTTCTCGAACCTGCCGCGGAAGTTCAAGACCGCGATCTCGTGGCAGCAGGACATCGCCCACGAGATCAACGACGTGTCGTTCATCGGGTCCGAGCACCCCGAGCACGGCCCCGGCTTCGACGTCTGGGTCGGTGGCGGCCTGTCCACCAACCCGAAGATCGCCGTGCGCCTCGGCGCCTGGGTGCCGCTCGACGAGGTGGCGGGAGTGTGGGCCGGAATCGTCTCGGTCTTCCGCGACTACGGCTACCGCCGCCTGCGCCACCGCGCCCGCATCAAGTTCCTCGTGGCCGACTGGGGCGTGGAGGAGTTCCGGCGCGTGCTGGAGGAGGAGTACCTCGGGCGCAGGCTCGTCGACGGCCCCGCGCCGGAGACGCCCGCCGTCCCGATCGACCACATCGGGGTCCACAAGCAGAAGGACGGCCTCAACTACGTCGGTGCCGCCCCCGCGTCCGGCCGCGTCTCGGGCACCACGCTCGTCGCGCTCGCCGACGCCGCGGAGCGGGCCGGCTCGCAGCGCGTGAGGCTCACCCCGCAGCAGAAGCTCGTGGTGCTCGACGTCCACGACCGCAAGGTCGCCGCCCTGACCCGGGACCTGGACGCGCTCGGCCTGCAGGTCGACCCGTCCCCGTGGCGGCGCTCCACCATGGCGTGCACGGGCATCGAGTTCTGCAAGCTCGCGATCGTCGAGACGAAGGAGCGGGCGATCCGGCTGGTCGAGGAGCTGGAGAAACGGCTCGCCGACGTCACGCCGGACACCCCGATCTCCATCCACCTCAACGGCTGCCCCAACTCCTGCGCCCGCACGCAGGTCGCCGACATCGGGCTCAAGGGCCAGATCGTCACCGACGCCGAGGGCAACCAGGTGGAGGGCTTCCAGGTGCACCTGGGCGGCGGACTGGGCCTCGACGCCGGGTTCGGGCGCAAGCTGCGCGGCCTCAAGGTCACCAGCGACGAGCTCGGCGACTACGTCGAGCGCGTCGTGCGCCGCTTCACCGAGCAACGCGAGGACGGCGAGCGGTTCGCCCAGTGGGTGCTGCGGGCGGACGAGGACTCACTGAAGTGAGCGGCTCCGCCGCCCGTGCGCGCGCCGTGCCCTTCTACTGCCCGTACTGCGGGGACGAGGACCTGCGCCCCGCCGAGGCCGCGCACGGGGCCTGGTACTGCGGCTCGTGCCTGCGGACGTTCACCGTGAAGATGATCGGGATCGGAGTTCCTTCATGAGTGTCACCACCGAAGTCGATCTCCGCGCCGTCGCCCTGCGCGGTGCCGCGGACCTGGGCCCGGACGCCACGGCCCAGCAGCTGCTCGCCTGGGCCGCCGAGACGTTCGGCGACCGGCTGATCGTCGCCTCCAACATGCAGGACGCGGTGCTCGTCGACCTGGCGGCGAAGGCCAGCCCGGGCGTCGAGATCCTGTTCCTGGAGACCGGCTACCACTTCGCCGAGACCATCGGCACCCGCGACGCCGTCGAGCACACCTACGACGTGCGGATCGTCAACGCGCAGACGTCCCTGTCGGTGGCCGAGCAGGACGCGCAGTTCGGCAAGGACCTCTGGGCCCGCGACCCGAACCAGTGCTGCGCGATGCGCAAGGTCGCCCCGCTGCAGGACACCCTGGCGGGTTACGACGCCTGGGTCACCGGCGTGCGCCGCGTCGAGGCCCCCACCCGGGCGAACACCCCTCTGATCACCTACGACGAGAAGTTCGAGCTCGTCAAGATCAACCCGATCGCCGCCTGGAGCGACGAGGACATGGACGCCTACATCCGCGAGCGGGGCGTGCTGGTCAACCCGCTGGTCGACGCGGGCTACCCGTCGATCGGCTGCGCCCCCTGCACCGCGAAGCCCGCCCCCGGAGCCGACCCGCGCAGCGGCCGCTGGGCCGGCACGGGCAAGATCGAATGCGGGCTGCACGTCCAGTGAGCGCACCTGTTCTCGACGCCCTCGAGGCCCTCGAATCCGAGTCCATCCACATCTTCCGCGAGGTCGCCGGCGAGTTCGACCGCCCGGTGATCCTGTTCTCCGGCGGCAAGGACTCCACGCTGCTGGTGCACCTGGCCGTCAAGGCGTTCGCGCCCGCGCCGGTGCCGTTCCCGCTGCTGCACGTCGACACCGGGCACAACTACTCCGAAGTCATCGACTTCCGGGACTCGCTGGTCGCGCGCCTCGGCCTCCGCCTGGAGGTCGCGAACGTCCAGGACTGGATCGACGACGGTCGCCTCACCGAACGCCCGGACGGCACGCGCAACCCGCTGCAGACCGTCCCGCTGCTCGACTCCATCGTCGAGGGCAGATACGACGCCGTGTTCGGCGGCGGCCGCCGCGACGAGGAGCGCGCCCGGGCCAAGGAGCGGATCCTCTCGCTGCGTGACGCGTTCGGCCGCTGGGACCCCCGCAGCCAGCGCCCCGAGCTGTGGAATCTCTACAACGGCCGCCACGCCCCCGGTGAGCACGTGCGCGTGTTCCCGATCTCCAACTGGACCGAGCTCGACGTCTGGCGCTACATCCAGCGCGAGAACATCGAGCTGCCCTCGATCTACTACTCCCACCAGCGCGAGGTCTTCCAGCGCGACGGGATGTGGCTGGCCGAGGGCCCGTGGGGCGGCGCACGCGGCACCGAGACGCTCGAGCTCAGGACGGTCCGCTACCGCACGGTCGGCGACGGCTCGTGCACCGGAGCCATCGAGTCGTCGGCCAGCACGCTCGACGAGATCATCGCCGAGGTCACGGCGTCGCGGTTGACCGAGCGCGGGGCCACCCGCGCCGACGACCGCCTGTCGGAGGCCGCCATGGAAGACCGCAAGCGCGAGGGGTATTTCTAAGTGAAGGATCTGCTGCGCTTCGCCACCGCCGGCTCCGTCGACGACGGCAAGTCCACGCTCGTCGGGCGCCTGCTCTACGACACCAAGTCGGTGCTCGCCGACCAGATCGAGGCCGTGCAGCGCGCGTCGGTGGACAAGGACTCCCCCGACCTGTCGCTGCTGGTCGACGGCCTGCGCGCCGAGCGCGAGCAGGGCATCACCATCGACGTGGCCTACCGCTACTTCTCCACCCCCACGCGCGAGTTCGTCCTCGCCGACACCCCCGGGCACGTCCAGTACACGCGCAACACCGTCACCGGCGCGTCCACCGCGGAGCTGGCCGTGCTCCTCGTCGACGCCCGGCACGGCGTGGTCGAGCAGACCCGCCGCCACGCCGCCGTCCTCGCGCTGCTGCGCGTCCCGCGGCTGGTGCTGTGCATCAACAAGATCGACCTCGTGGGCTACGACCAGGCCGAGCTCGAAGCCATCGGCAAGGACTTCGCCGGGCTGGCCCGGTCGCTGGGGTTCTCCGACGACGCCGTGGTGACGATCCCCGTCTCGGCACTGGTCGGGGACAACGTCGTCGACCGCTCCGAGCACACCCCCTGGTACGACGGCCCCACCCTGCTCGGGCACCTGGAGTCGGTGCCGGTCACCCCGCCCGAGGCGGGCGCGCCGTTCCGGATGCCGGTCCAGTACGTGATCCGGCCGCCGCGCGGTATCGATGCCCGCTCCGCTGACGCTCCGCGGAGCGACTACCGCGGTTACGCCGGGCAGGTGGCGTCGGGCACCGTCCGTCCCGGCGACGAGGTCGTGGTCCTCCCGGGCGGCACCCGCACGACCGTGGAGAGCGTCGACACCGCCGACGGCCCGCTCGACACCGCCGGCGCCGGCCGCAGCATCACGATCCTGCTCGCCGACGACATCGACATCTCCCGTGGCGACGTCCTCGCCTCCGCCGCCCAGCCGCCGACCGTCACGAACGAGCTGGACGCCACGCTGTGCTGGCTGTCGGACAAGCCCCTGCGTCCCGGCGCGCGGCTGCTGCTCAAGCACGGCACCCGCACCACGCAGGTGATCGTCGGCGCGCTGGGCGACCGCCTGGACACCGACACGGTGGCCTACGTCGACGCCCCGCAGACCTTGACGATCAACGACATCGCCCGCGTCAGCCTGCGCACCGCCGACCCCCTCCCGGTGGACGACTACGCCGACATCCGGGCGACGGGCAGCTTCCTGCTGATCGACCCGCCGACGGGCAACACCCTGGCCGCCGGCCTGGTGGGCAGCCCCCTGACCCTGGCCCCGTAACACCGCGAGTCGGGGTCTGCGTGCGACCGGGTCGCGCTGCTGATGCGACGGCAGCGGGTCGAGCCGCCGACCCGACCACTCGTGGAGAGCCGGGTCACGCGCCGAGCCCGTCCATCCGCAAACCCGGCTCTGAGCTGGCCATGATCAGAGGTCCGTACATTTGCTCCGTATCCCGGGGAGCGGACAGCCACTTGTACAACGCCCCGCGGGTACCGACGATGGAACAGTGGACCCGATGACGCGCACCGACGACGCCCTGCGTCGTCCCCGTGCCAGCGCACCGGCTCCCCTCGTCATCGATCTCGAGCGCTTCTGGCCGTCCCGTCGTGGCCACGCGTTCGACGAGTTCTGTCGCTGACCCAGCCGCTCCACCCCCGCCGTGCCCCACGCCGGCCCCGTCAGCGATGCCGCGCGCCCCGACGCGCACAGCCGAAGGACCACTCCACCCACCATGCGCTTGCCCCGTCTCCTCACCGCCCTCACCGCCGTCGTCGCGTTCGGGGCCCTCGCCTCCTGCTCGCGCGCCGCGGAGAGCACCGCCGCCGCTCCCGCCGCGACCACCCCCGCCGCCGAGCTGCGCCTCGCCTACTTCCCCAACATCACCCACGCGCCCGCCCTGATCGGCGTGGACAAGGGCTTCTTCGCCGCCGAGCTGGGCAGCACCAAGCTCACCACCCAGACGTTCAACGCCGGCGGCGACGAGATCGCGGCCATCCTCGGCGGCTCGATCGACGCCGGCTTCATCGGCTCCAGCCCCGCGATCAACGGGTTCGCCAAGTCCAAGGGCGCGGACGTGCGGCTCATCGCCGGCGCCACCTCGGGCGGTGCGCAGCTCGTGGTCTCCCCCGACATCACCTCGCCCGCACAGCTCAAGGGCACGATCATCGCCACCCCGCAGAAGGGCAACACGCAGGACGTCGCGCTCAAGAAGTGGCTCCGGGACAACAACCTGGAGCAGGGCACCGGCCCCGACGAGGTGACGGTGCAGAACCTCGACAACCCGCGCACGCTCGACCTCTTCAGGACCAAGCAGCTCGCCGGCGGCTGGCTGCCCGAGCCGTGGAGCTCGCAGCTGGTGAACGCGGGCGCGAAGGTGCTCGTCGACGAGAAGACCCTGTGGCCGAACGGGCAGTTCCCCTCCACGGTGCTGATCGTCCGCACGCAGTACCTGCAGGAGCACCCCGACACCGTCGCGGCCCTGCTCCGCGGTGAGCAGAAGGCCGTCGACCTCGCCACCTCCGACCCGGCCGCGGCGAAGACCGTCACGAACGACGCGATCAAGAAGATCACGAACGCCACGCTCCCCGCCGCCGTGCTCGACCGGGCGTTCTCGGAGCTCACGTTCACGCTCGACCCGCTGGCCGCCCGGTTCCCGCAGCTGTCGAAGGACAGCGTCACGGCGGGGGTGACCACGACGGAGACCGACCTGAAGGGCTTCGTCGACGTGACCCAGCTCAACAGCGTGCTCCAGGCAGCAGGCAAGCCCGCGGTGGACGCCGCGGGTCTCGACAAGGCCCAGGGATAAACAGATGACCGCCACCATCGAACGCACCGTGCAGACCGCCGCCGTCGACCTGCGGGGCGTCGGCAAGACGTTCGGCACCGGCGCGGGAGCCGTCACGGCGCTGCACGGCATCGACCTGCAGGTGCGCCCCGGCGAGTTCGTCTGCCTGCTGGGGGCGTCGGGCTGCGGCAAGTCGACGCTGCTCAACGTGGTGGCGGGGCTCGAGGAGGCCACCACGGGCACGGTAGAGCTGCGCACCACGCGCCCGTCGTTCATGTTCCAGGAGGCCGCCCTGCTGCCGTGGCTCACCGCGGGCCGCAACGTCGAGCTGCCGCTGCAGCTCGCGGGACTGGGCCGGCAGGCCCGCCGGGACCGCGCCGACCAGCTGCTCGAGCTCGTCCGCCTCGACGGGCTGGGCCCGAAGCGGCCCCACGAGCTCTCGGGCGGCATGCGTCAGCGCGTGTCGCTGGCCCGTGCGCTCGCGGCGGCCACGAGCAGCGGGGACGGGGACGGCCTGCTGCTCATGGACGAGCCGTTCGCCGCGCTCGACGCCATCACCCGTGACGTGCTGCAGGGCGAGCTGCTGCGCGTCTGGGAGGCCACCGGCACCACGATCATCTTCGTCACCCACGACGTGCGCGAGGCCGTGCGACTGGCCCAGCGCGTGGTGCTGCTGTCGTCGCGGCCCGGCACGATCGTCGGCGAGTGGGACGACGTGCAGGACGGCGGCCCGCAGCTCTACGACGACATCACGGCCCGGCTCCGACAGGTGATCACCAGCCATGCCGCCTGAGGTCGACATCCGCAAGGACGGACCCCGGGCCGACGACTCCGCCGCCGCGGTAGCCGGCCTCGACGCGCTCGACACGCCCACGGTCGTCGCCACGCCCTGGTGGCGGCGCGCGATCGTCACGGGGCTGCCGCCGATCGTCGCGCTGCTGTTGTTCGTCGCGGTCTGGCAGCTCGTCTGGGCGTCGGCGATCACCAGCGAGTTCAAGGTCCCGCAGCCGCTGAGCGTGTGGGACGCGTTCGCGGAGATCGTCGTCGACGGGAGCGTGTGGAGCATCCTCTGGACGTCGATCAGCCGGGCGTTCATCGGGTTCGCCATCGCGCTGCTGATCGCCACACCGCTGGGCCTGCTCGTGGCCAAGGTGAAGGTCGTGCGGGCGGCCATCGGGCCCCTGCTCTCGGGCCTGCAGAGCCTGCCGTCCGTGGCCTGGGTGCCCGCGGCGATCCTGTGGTTCGGGCTCACCGACGCCACGATCTACTTCGTGGTGCTCGCCGGCTCGATCCCGTCGATCGCCAACGGCCTGGTGGCCGGCATCGACCAGATCCCGCCGATCCTGCCCCGCGTCGGCCAGGTGCTCGGCGCGAGCGGGCTGCGCAGCGCGCGGCACATCCTGCTGCCCGCCTCCCTGCCCGGCTACATCGCGGGATGCAAGCAGGGCTGGGCGTTCTCGTGGCGCTCGCTGATGGCGGCGGAGATCATCGCCGCCGGGCCGTTGCTGGGGTTCGGACTGGGCGCCTACCTCAAGAACGGCAGCGACCTGTCCGACATGCCCAGCGTGATCGCCGCGATCTTCCTCATCCTGATCGTCGGCATCGGTATCGAGCTACTGGTGTTCCGCCCCATCGAACGGCGGGTGCTCCGGGCCCGCGGTCTGGCACTCGGCGTCTAGCTACTTCGACCTGAAGAAGTCCTGAGTGGGTAGGCGTTTGACCTGCGGAAATGTCCGCGCGCCTCCCCCAGTGGGGCCTGGTTTGACGCGAGAATGGTCTCGTATCCGCTGTGAGCTGGGGAAACGAGGCGAGATGCTGCGGACGCGTGCTCCCGGGGTGAGCTTGTGGGAGGCGGGTGCTGCCCGAGGAGGTCCTGCGGCTGCCCGAGGAGCTGGCCCGGGTGGACGCACTGCTGGACGATCCGGTGTTCTTCGCCCCGTTTGTGCCGTTCTTCGATCCGCGGGTGGGTCGGCCGTCGACGCCGATGGAGGTCTATCTGCAGTTGATGTTCTTGAAGTTCCGCTACCGGCTGGGTTACGAGACGCTGTGTCGCGAGGTGGCCGACTCGATCACGTGGCGGCGGTTCTGTCGGATCTCGATCGATGGGCGGGTGCCGCACCCGACGACGTTGATGAAGCTCACCACCCGTTGCGGCACCGCCGCGGTCGACGGGTGCAACGAGGCGCTGCTGGCCAAGGCGGTCCGTCGGATCGGCGCGGCCGGACGTCGGGTGCAGGCCGCGGGCGGCGCTGTCCGGACCCGGGTGCGGGATCGCAGCCGCTCGGCTGGTGCCCGCGCGCGGGCGATCGGAGCGAAGCTGCGGCTGCGCACCGCGGAGGGTCGCGACGATGCCCAGGCCGTGGTGCGGCGGATTACCGGTGAGCTGGCCGGGCTGGCCGAACGCGCCGCGACCGAGGCCGAGCTGCTGCTCGCGAACGCCCGCCGGGCGCTGCGCCGCGCCCAGGTCAAGGCAGCTGAGCTGGCCGCGACCGGTGGCAGTGACCCTGCCGCGGGGCGGCGGCGGGGCCGGCTGCGCCGCGCGGTGAACGACCTGACCGAGCTACTCGAGGCGACCCGGCGGATCGCCGCCCAGACTCGCCAACGGCTGTCCGGGACGACCCCGCCCGGCCCACCCGGCGGGTCAGTCTGCATGACCCGGACGCCCGCCCGATCGCGAAGGGCCGCCTGGGCCGGCCCGTCGAGTTCGGCTACCAGGGCCAGGTCGTCGACAACGACGACGGCGTCGTGCTCGACCACACCGTCGAACGGGGCAACCCCGCTGACGCGCCGCAACTTGCACCCGCGGTCGGTCGGGTCATCCGCCGCACCCGCCGTCGCCCGCGCACGGTCACCGCCGACCGCGGCTACGGCGAAGCCGCCGTGGAGAACGACCTGCACGACCTCGGGGTCCGCACAGTGGTGATCCCGCGCAAGGGCCGACCCGGCAAAGGCCGCCAAGCCCACGAGCACCGCCGAGCGTTCCGCCGAACGGTCAAGTGGCGAACCGGGAGCGAGGCCCGAATCAGCACCCTCAAACGGCAGTACGGGTGGGATCGGACGCGTCTCGATGACCTCGAAGGGGCCCGGATCTGGGCCGGACAAGGCGTCCTGGCCCACAACCTGGTCAAGATCGCGGCCATCGCGGGCTGATCAACCGCCCGACGGAGATCAACACCTCCTGCGGTGTTCATTCCAGCGAGCTGCACCAGCGCCAGCGGTCTATTTCAGGTCGAAGTAGCTAGGGCGACAGCAGGGGCAGCCTGCGGTGACGGGCCGGGTCAGGCCGCCGAGGCCCGCTCCGCCCCGCGCGGCAGGCTCTGCAGCACCGCGCGGGCAACGGCGTCGTTGTAGCGCAGGCTCTGCGCGTTCATGCCGGGCCGGGTGAACGCGCCCGCGACCGTGACGCTGGTGTGCGGGCCGATCGCGAACCGCCGCGGGTGCACCCGGCCCCCGGCGTCGACCACGGCGCCGTCGGCCGGACGCACCAGGATCTGCCCGGTGTTGCGCAGGACCGTGCCGTCGGCGTCGACGATCACGTCCTCGGACAGCGCGCCGTCGCGCATCAGCGAGGCGACCAGCGGGTCGACGCTGCGGGCCGCACTCATGTCGGGCAGACGCGCGTCCACCAGCACCGTGGACGTGACGGGCGGGGCGCCGTCGAGCGCGGCGCTCCCGGCCCGGAACTCCCCCTCGCCGATCTCCACCCACATGCCCGGGCCGAGGAACTGCACGTAGCCCGCGCGGGACAGCGCGAGCAGCTGCCGCACCCGGAACCCGGGCGGGCCGCTCGCGACGGAGTTGAAGAAGCCCTGCCACCAGCCCATGTCGGTGGCCCGGGACCGGTTCGAGAGCGTGAGTCGCCCGGTCTCGCCGTAGACCGACAGCATCGCGACGAACGCGCCGAGGTACGGGGTGTGGCGCTCGTCGACGTGGCGGTGCAGGTCGAGCGCGATGCGGTCGCGCACCAGCGGCTGCAGGTCCTCCAGGCTGGCGGCGGCCAGTCCCTCGAATGGGCGGTCGAGCGCGGTGAAGTCGATGCGGTCGCCGGCGTCGGGCACGGTCCCGGCGATGAGCGCGTCCATGGCGGGCGAGTCCCAGTCGAGCGCGGCGAACCGGTCGGCGAACTCCTCCCACGACGTCGTGACCAGGTCGGGATGGCCCACGAACAGCTCGTGGTACCAGCCCCAGGCGATCTCCTTGGCCATCAGCGGCCAGGCGTCGCGACGCAGGTCGACCGGCGTGGCCAGCGCGTCGGTGGCGTCGGGGCCGAAGAACCGCGGCAGCGGCGGGCGGCCGCCCTTGAGCTGGTAGTGGGTCTTGGAGTGGTAGGGCGCGCCGCGCGGCGAGCCGGCCACCAGCCGCGGTTCCTGCCCCGACGCGACGTACCGCAGCCCGTCGCCGTCGGGCTCGAAGCGCCCGCCTCGGCCCTCGAACAGCAGCACCACGAGGTCGACGAACGCCAGCCCGAGCCCGCGGGCGATCACGGTCTCGCCGGGGGCGATCACCGAGAGGTCGGAGTCGGTGGTCTGTTCCGGTGGCAGGTAGCGCAGGCCCCGCTCGGCGGCCCGGGCGACCAGCGCCAGCTCGTCGTCGGTGGGGGTGGCGTCGAGGTGACCGGACGCGAGCACCACGGTGTCGACGCGCAGCGGCGCCCCCTCGGCGAGGTGCAGGATCTGCGTGGCGCCGTCCTCGGTGAGGCCGGTGGCCCGGGTGCGGTGGACGTGCACGCGGATGCCGTCGGGCAGGCCTGCGATGACGTGACGCAGCACCCAGCCGAGGTACGCGCTCTGCAGCCGCCGGCTCGGGAACGTGGATGCGGTGACCCTGCTCAGCTCGTCGCGCAGCTCCGGATCGACCTCGGGGCCGGTCTGCACCCAGTCCCAGAACGACGGCCCCGGGCGCACCGGCCCGTCACAGATCACGGACTCGTCGGTGAACATCGTGACGTCGGCGGCCATCGAGTTCATCGCCAGCAGCGGCGACTGCTCGTGGCGCCAGATCCGACCGGCGCCGGCCGGGTAGGGGTCGACGAGGTGGACGTCGAGGCCTCCGGGCAGCAGGTCGGGGGCACTGGCACCGAGGCGTTCCAGGATGCCGGTGCCGCGCGGGCCTGCGCCGACGATCGCGATGGCGTTCATGGGTTCCTCTCGGGGGGACGGGGCGGTGTCGGCCCGGTCCTCAGAGGTCCGCGTGCGTGCGGCAGAGGTCCACGTGCCTGCGCCACACGAGAGAGGTCGCCACGCCTCGACTGTAGGTGGGGACGGGCGAGGTGGCCACCGATACCGGGCAGGGTCACGCGGCGGCGATCGGCCACCACCGCACGTCACCGGCCCGGCGAGGACGCTGCGGTGCGACCGTCGCCGATCACCGGGCGGCGACGTCCACCAGCGTCGCGAGGGCGCGGGCCACCCCCGGCTCCGCGTCGTCGATCACGTCACGCCGGATCTCCAGCATCAGCGACGCCACCCGCTCCTCGGCCCGGAAGTGGGCCAGGGGCACGTAGGTGCCCGCGAACGGGGTGTTCAGCTCCACCGTCCCCAGTGGGGAGAAGGCCTCTCGCGCCGCCTCGACCAGCCACGACGGGGTGTGGAACGCGTCGGTACCGAGGCAGATCGCCGGGCGGGGGCCCTCGGCGTGCAGCTCGTAGGGCAGGGGCTCGCGGGGGTAGGAGTGGACGTCGAGCAGGACGGCGCGGCCGGTCACCGCCAGCCGGCCCCGGACGGCCGCTTCCACAGCGGCTCCCCACGGCCGGTAGAACGCGGCCAGCAGCTCCTCGACGTGGGCCCCGTCGTCCGCCCGGATCCGCTGCCCCCGCGTGCCGTGGGTGTACACCGCCGCCATCCCGACCGCGGCCATCTCCTCCCGCTCGTCGGGGAACCGCTCGGGGTCGACCACGAACCGTGACACGCGGTTGACCAGTGCGAACGGGCGCACGGCAGCGAGGTCGGCCGCGGCCAGGGCGACCGCGTCGGTGCGGTGGTCGGTGAGCGCGGCGATCTCCGCGGCCAGCTCGGCGTCGGAGAGCAGCAGGTGCGGGCGCACCCACGCGGGCACGGCGGTGCCGGCGTGCGGCGCGTGCAGCAGCACCGGGCTGCGCCGATCACCGGACATCGGCCCATCCTGCCGTCCTCGCAGACCGCACGTCCTGCGCACAGGGTCGGTGGGGCCTGCGCGGAGCACACGGGATCTGCGCGGACCGGAATGCCGCCGGGTGGCCGCGCGGTTGTGGAGGGCGTGACCGTTCGGGTTCCGCTGGTGGGCCGCGCCCACGTCGACCTCGGACGGGTGTGGTCTGCCGCGTGTCCGGGGTCCTGCCGCCGCTGACCGCCCCCTCCCGGAAGGACCACCCCATGCCCGTCGAGTTCCTCGGCATCGGCGCCACCAACAACGGCTCCGAGACCGAGCCCCGCACCGGCCCCGCGTTCGACCGCGACTACACGCTCGCGCTGGCCAGGGCCCACGAGGACACCGGCTGGGACCGCGTCCTCACCGCCTACGGCTCCGGCAGCCCCGACCCCGCCCAGGCCGCGGCGCTGATCGCCTGCAACACCGACCGCCTGCAGCTGCTGCTGGCCCACCGCCCCAACGTCTCCTACCCGACGTTCGCGGCGAAGACGGTGGCCACGCTCGACCAGATCTCCGGCGGGCGCCTCACGCTGCACGTCATCACCGGCGGCAACGACCACGAGCAGCAGCGCGAGGGCGACACCCTGCCCAAGGACCAGCGCTACGCCCGCACCCGCGAGGCCATCCAGATCTACAAGAAGGCGTGGACGGAGCGCGAGCCGTTCGACTTCCACGGCGAGCACTACGACTTCAGCGACTTCGTCCTCGACGTGGAGCCGGCCCAGAAGCCGAGGCCGAAGGTCTCGTTCGGCGGGTCGTCGAAGGCGGCGTACGAGGTGGGGGCCGAGGAGGCCGACATCTACGCGCTGTGGGGCGAGCCGCTGGCCGGCACGGCCGAGCAGATCGCCACGATCACCGAGCTCGCGGCCGCCGCGGGCCGGCCGGCGCCGACGTTCCAGGTGGCGTTCCGGCCCATCCTCGGGAAGACGGAGGAGGAGGCGTGGGAGAAGGCCTACGCCACCGTCGCGCGCATCCAGGACCGCACGAAGGGCGGCCAGCAGCTGACCCGCCGCCACAAGCTGACCGACCCCGAGAACGCCGGCTCGCAGCGACTGCTCGCGGTCGCCGCCCAGGGCGAGCGCCACGACCGGGCACTGTGGACGGTCACGGCGCAGGCCACCGGCGGCGCAGGCAACTCCACGGCCCTCGTCGGCACGCCGGAGACCGTGGCCGCCGCGCTCGTGGACTACTACGACCTCGGCGTGCGCATCCTGTCCGCGCGCGGTTACGACCTGCTGGAGGACGCGAAGGAGTTCGGCCGCGAGGTGATCCCGCTGGTGCGCCAGGAGGTCGCGCGGCGCGACGCAGAGTCTTCGTCCGTGCCCGCCTGACGGTTCGGCCCCCGTGCGCCATCCCACGTGGGATGGCGCCGAGGGGCCGGATGCAGTTGACTCTGCAACCGTGACGATCGATCCGGGTCTCGTGCGCCGCCTGCACGTCGACCTGCTGCTCATCTGCGCCGTCTGTCGCTGATCCGATCCGTCCCCCCGCCGCACCGTCGGCACTTCCGCACGCCCTCGCTCTGCAGACCCTCACCAGGAGAACAGCCATGCCCCTCGTCAACTTCGCCGTCAGTGGTGCCGGAACCGGCGTGGCGCAGACCGTCGCCGTCAAGGGCGCCGACTACGTCATCGAGACCGACGCCTACGAGGCCTTCGGCGGCGCCGACAAGCACCCCAGCCCGCTGGCGTTCACCCTCGCCTCGCTCAGCTCCTGCAACCAGGTGACGTCGTCGATCGTCGCCAAGGAGCTCGGCATCACGATCGGCGCCGTGAAGTTCGACGTGGCCGCCGACTTCGACCCCACCGTGATGACCACCGGCAAGGGCACCGCCGACGCCACGTTCCAGAACCTGCGGATCACGGCGGAGATCACCACCGACGCCACCCCGGAGCAGTTCGCCACCCTGCGCGACGAGACCGCCCGCCGCTGCCCGGTGAGCGTCCTGTTCGCCCGCGCCGGCGTGAAGATCACCAACGACTGGACGCAGGTCGAGCCCAGCTGAGCCCTCGAGGGGTCGTGCGCGGAAATCAGGGCCCTGGCGCTGATTTCCGCGCACGGGCGCGTCAGCGCAGCACCGCCTGCGTCTGGGTCACCCGCCCCACCAGCTTCCCCGCCGCGTCGCGCAGCTCGGTGTCCACCACGATCACCGTGCGGCCGGCGTTGAGCGGGCGCGCCACCGCCTCGACGTGCCCCTCCCGGACGCCGCGCAGGAAGTTCGTGGCCGACGAGATGGTGGCCGTGCCCGTCGCGCCGTCGGGCAGGTTCAGGTAGGCGCACAGCCCGCCGGCGGCGTCGGCCAGCCCCATCAGCGCCCCGCCGTGGAGCATCCCGCCGGCGGTGCAGCGCGTGGCGTCCCAGGCCAGCCGCAGCCGCACCTCGTCGGCCGCCGCCGCGTCCACGGTCGCTCCGAGCAGCGCCGTGAAGGGCATGGCGGCGTGCAGTTCCTCGTCGTTCATGGGGGCCACCCTGGTCCGCCACGGGCGAACGGGCCATGACCTCGCGGGTAATGCGGACCGATCATGCGCCGGTTCGGCGCCCATGGACCGACGCTGTTCAGCCTCCCGGAGCAGGCGTTCTCGTGAGGTGGCCGTCGACGTGCTCATGGATGAGGTCGACGAGCAGGTCGGGCCGGTCGATCGCGGCGAAGGCGGCGCAGTCGGGCAGCGTCACCAGGCGGGCGCCGGGGATGTCGGCGGCCAGCCGCTCGCCGAGGCGGCGCGGGAACGCGCGGTCGTCCTCGCCCCACGCGACGAGCACCGGACGCGGGAAGTCGCGGTTGGCCTCGGCCGCCGCGAGCGTGTGGCGGGCGTGCATGTGGCGCAGGACGGCGCGCAGGTCGCGGCGCACCCCGGCCGTGCGCAGCGGCGCGGTCCATCGGCGCAGCACGGTGTCGTCGACGCCGCGGTGGGTGAGCAGCCGCAGGTTCGCGAGCCTGCGCGCGACACCGAGCCGGGCGCTCTGGCCCGTCAGCCACAGCGCACCGGGCAGCCGCAAGGGCGGCACCAGCCAGCCGAAGCTGCTCGGCGGGAACGCGTCGTAGGCGTCGCAGGCGGTGAGCACGACGTGGTCGACGCGGTCGCGGTGCTGCGCCATCAGGATCTGGGTGAGCGCGCCACCCGTGTCCACGCCGACGACGTGCACGCGCGGCACGTCGAGCGCGTCGAGCACCTCCACGAGCAGCCGGGCGAGCCCGGGCGGGCTCAGGTCGGCACCCTCCCGCAGCGGCACTCCGTGGGCCCCGAGCGGGAGCTCCGGGATGAGGCAGCGGTGGCCGCGGGCGACGAGCAGCGGGGCGAGCGCCGCGTAGAAGTCGGGGTCGGTGAGCAGCGCGTGGACCAGCAGCACGGGGGTGCCCGAACCTCCGGTGTCGATCAGCCGGACCTGTCCGTGGGGGGTGTCGACGGTGCGGAGCGTGGACGTCGTGGCGATGGCCATGGGCCCTCCTTGAATCTCGGCTCAACAAGCAGCCTAGCGGCTGTTGAAGATCTGCTCAACAAGGAACTCGCTACCGTGACACCCATGGCACCCGGGCGACGCATGACGGCGGAGAACCGCCGCGCCCACCTCCTCGACGCCGCGGCGGACCTGGCCGCCGGCCGCGACCTGGCCACGCTGTCGGTGCAGGAGATCGCGACCCACGCCGGCGTGTCGGAGGGCCTGCTCTACCACTACTTCCCCACCAAGCAGGCTCTGCTCGTCGCGGCCGTGCGGCGCGCGGCCGACGCCATGCTGGCCGCGCTGGACGCCGTGCCGGTGGGGCCGCCCTCGCTGGCGCTGGCCGCCGGGCTGGCCGCGTACCTCGACCACGTCCGGGCCGACCCGACCGGATGGCGCTCGCTGCTGCAGGCCCGGTCCGGCGAGCTGGAGGGCATCGCCGCCGCGGTGGACGAGCACTCGCGCCGGCTCGTGCTGGCCGCGTTCGGCGTGGAGGCGCCGTCGCCCGCGCTGACCCTGATGCTCGACGGGTGGCTCGCGTTCGAGAAGCAGGCCTGCCTCACCTGGCTCGACCACCCGGAGATCCCCCGCGACGCGGTCGCCGACCTGCTGGGCTCCACGTTCGACCGCGCGCTGGAGGCCACCGCGCGCCACGACGACCAGACCCGCGAGGTGCGCGAGCGCCTGTACGCCGGTTCGTGACGGGATACGGTCCCGGCATGACCGAGCTCGTGCACCTCGACGTCGCCGCCGGCGTCGCGACCATCACGCTGGACTCCCCCGCCAACCGCAACGCGCTGTCGGCGCAGCTGCGCGGCGAGCTGATCGGCCACCTCCGGGCCGCGATCGCCGACGACGCCGCCCGCGTGATCGTCCTGACCCACACCGGCACGGTGTTCTGCGCCGGCATGGACCTCAAGGAGACGCGTGGCGCCGGCTCCCAGGAACAGGGCATCCGCGACGTGCCGGAGATCCTCGAGTTGATCTGGACCTCCCCCAAGCCCGTGGTCGCCCGGCTCGCCGGAGCGGCCCGCGCGGGCGGCGTCGGGATCGTCGCGGCCTGCGACATCGCCGTGGCCGCCGCCGGGGCCACGTTCGCGTTCAGCGAGGTCCGGATCGGCGTGGTGCCGGCCGTGATCTCGGTGACGGTGCTGCCGCGCCTGCTGCCCCGCGCCGCGCACGAGCTGTTCCTCACCGGCGAGACGTTCGACGCCCCGCGCGCGGTGGCGATCGGCCTGCTGAACGCGGCCGTGCCCACCGACGACCTCGACAGCGAGGTCGCGCGCTACACGGAGATGCTGCGCCTGGGCGCTCCCGGGGCACTCGCCGCCACCAAGGAGATGTTGCGCGGCAGCGGTGGTCGGGACTCCGGGATGAGCGCGCGGTTCGACGAGATGCTCACGCTGTCGGCCGGGTTCTTCGCCGGCGAGGAGGGCCAGGAGGGCATGCGGGCCTTCGCGGAGAAGCGCCCGCCGGCCTGGACCGTCGTTCAGTAGACGGCGTCCAGCTCCGTCCACACCGGACCGGGCACCGGGTCGGCGGCCCACGCGACGTCGACGAGGGCCTGCCCGGCGGTGCGGATCCCGACCACCACCGACGCCACCGCCTCGTGCCGCAACGGGAACTGCATCGCGGCCTGCGGGAGGCTCGCCCCGCCGCGCTCGCAGGCGGCGGCCATCCGGCGGGCGCGCGCGAGCACCGGTGCGGGAGCGGGTGCGTAGTCGAAGAAGGCGTCGTCGGCGGGCCACGCCGCGGCGAGCAGCCCGGAGTTGAACGGCGCCGCGGCCAGCACCGACACCCCACGCCGGCTGCACGCCTCCAGCAGCGGGGCGGCGGAACGGTCGGCGAGAGTCCAGCGCCCGGCGACCATCACGGCATCCACAGTGGACTCCTCCACGAACCGGAGCAGGGGTTCCACGACATTCATCCCGACCCCGACCACCCCCACCTCCGGCATCGCGGCCAGCGCGGGCACGGCCTCGGCCAGCGCCTGCTCCATGTGGTCGTCGGGATCGTGGACGAGGGCGATGTCGATCCGGTCCATGCCCAGGCGCTCCAGGCTCTCGGCCACGCTGCGCCGCACGCCGTCGGCGCTGAAGTCCCAGCGGCGGGTGAGCACGCCGGGAACGTCGAACTCCGGGTCCCGGTCGGTCGGGTGCGGGTGCGGCACCAGGAGCCGCCCGACCTTGGTGGACACCACGAACCCGTCGCGCGGGTAGCGGGCCAGCGCGGCGCCGAGCCGCCGCTCCGACAGGCCGAGCCCGTAGTGGGGCGCCGTGTCGAAGTACCGGATCCCGGCCTCCCACGCGCCGTGCACCGCCGCGGCGGCCGTGTCGTCGTCGACGGCCGAGTAGAGGTTGCCGATGGCCGCGCCCCCGAACCCGACGGGCCCCAGCACACGGCCGATCATGCGAGCCCGTACCAGCGGACGGCGTTCTCCCCGAAGACGTCGGCCTGCTCGGCGGCCGAGAGGTCCGCGACCAGCGTGCGGGCCAGCGCCGCGACCTCGGCGTAGCCCGCGTCCACGAGGCAGACCGGCCAGTCCGAGCCGTAGAGGACCCGTCCGGGCCCGAACGCGTCGAGCACCGTGGCGGCGTAGGGGGCGATGCGTTCGGCGGACCAGTCCGGGCCGGCCTCGGTGACGAGCCCGGACATCTTGACGGCGACGTTCTCGCACCCGGCGAGCGTGCGGAGGTCACGGGCCCACCGATCGTGCCCGCCCTCGGCGATCCGCGGCTTGCCCGCGTGGTCGAGCACGAACCGCATGTCGGGCAGCACCCGGGCGGCCTCGACCGCGGCGGGCAGCTGCGCCGGCACCACCAGCAGGTCGAAGGCCAGCCCGGCGGCGGCGACGGCGGCCAGACCCCGGCGCACCTCCCGACCGCACAGCCAGGCCGGATCGGGCTCGGCCTGCACGCCGTGCCGGACGCCGACGAGCGCGTCACCGCCCGGCCCGTCACGCAGCTGGTCGATCTGCTGCGCGACGTCGGGCGCGGTCAGGTCCATCCACGCGACGACGCCCGCCACCCGGGGCGACGAGGCCGCCAGCGCGAGCAGCTCGACGCCCTCCTCGAAGACGTTCACGGTCTCGACCACCACGGTGGAGCCGACGTCCTCGCGGTCGAGCTCGGGAGCCAGCTCGTCGAGGGCGAAGGAGCGCCGCAGCGGTGGCAGGTCGGCCGTCCAGGGCTGGTCCCGCACGGCGAGATCCCACACGTGGTGGTGGGCGTCGACGCGGCGGGACACCCAGTCGATCTTAGTGGGCGTTGGCCCAACCGGGGTCGCGACCCGACGTGGCGAGCGCCCGGTCCAGCGTCGAGGCGCCCGCGGGTAGCGCCACCTCGGCGCCGTACCAGCCGGCGTCACGTCCCATCGGGGCCAGCTCCTGCGCGCCGTCCAGCGCGGCGGCGGCGAGGCCCTCGGGCACGGTGAACGCCTGCCCGGTGGCCGTGGCGAGGTCCCAGCCGTGGAGCACGAACTCGGTGATCATCATCGACCCGATGGCGGTGGCGGGCATGGGGTTGCCCATGAAGCTCGCCTCGCCCTCCCAGGCGGCCGGGTCGGCCCACGCCCGCGCGGCCGCGGCGGCCTGCTCGGCGGCCAGCCCGGCCCACTCCTGCTCGGGAACGCCGACGAGGTAGGGCGCGTGCTCGTAGTCGGTGATCGACGGGTCGAGGTCGCGGCGCTCGGCGCCGAGCTGCGCGAGCAGCAGCCCGAACGCGAGGTGGTGCAAGAGCTTCCCGACGGTGTAGTCGGTGCACGGGGTGGGGTCGGGGAAGCGGGCCGGGTCGGCTCCGCGGATCGCGGCGACGGCGATGTCGATGCTCTGGGCCATGTGGTCTGAATGATCCATGCACGGGAGTCTGCCCGGGTCCCGACGCCGGGCATTGGACGAACGCGACAGCTACCGTGGAGGGGTGGAAACGCTGGCCGACGGTCTGGACGAGGCTCTCGACGTCCTGGCCGGCCGTCCACTCGTCGCGCTCACGGGCGCGGGGCTGTCCACCGACTCGGGCATCCCCGACTACCGCGGCCCCGCGTCGCCGAAGCGCACCCCGATGACCTACCAGGAGTTCCGGTCCGGGGAGGGTCCGCAGCGTCGCTACTGGGCCCGCAGCTACGTCGGCTGGGCCCGGATGGCGCACGCCTCCCCCAACGACGGCCACCACGCGCTGGCCGACCTGGAACGCACGGGCGCCCTTCGCGGGCTGATCACCCAGAACGTCGACGGGCTGCACACCACGGCCGGCAGCCGCACGGTGATCGACCTGCACGGGCGCATCGCCGACGTGGTCTGCCTCGACTGCGGCACCCGCAGCCCGCGGCTCGAGCTGCAGCACCGGTTCGCCGAGCTCAACCCCGGTTTCGTCGAGGCCGCGGGTGCGGGCATCGAGGCCGCCCCGGACGGTGACGCGGAGCTCGACGCCGTCGAGGGCTTCCGGCTCGCCCCGTGCACGGTCTGCCGTGGCCTGCTCAAACCCGACGTCGTGTTCTTCGGGGAGAACGTGCCCAAGGACCGCGTGGCGCTGGCCTACAGCTGGGTGGACGCGGCGGCCGACACGGCCGGTGCGCTGCTCGTCGCGGGCTCGTCGTTGACGGTGATGTCAGGCCTGCGCTTCGTCCGCCACGCCCACAAGCACGGCATCCCGGTGGTGATCGTCAACCGGGGGGCCACCCGTGGCGACGAGTTCGCCGCGGTCCGCCTCGACGCGGGCTGCAGCGAGGTGCTGGCGGCGCTGGCGGGACTCGCAGGAGGCTCAGCGCGGGACTGAGGCACCCGCCAGCACGACCCTGAGCGGGCGGGCACCGTCCGCAGTGGACTCCGTTGCCGCCGCCAGCACCTCCAGCAGCACGCGATGGCCGCGAGGATCGGTCTGGCGCAACGCCTCCGAGCCGTCCCAGACGAGCACGACCTCGCCGGCCGGCAGCCAGGACAGGTCGCCCAGGCACTCCTCGAGCGCGTCGAGGTTGCCGCCGTAGTAGGCCGGGAAGCGCAGCTCGCGACCGATCGCGGCGAGCAGGGCCCGCCGCTCGTCGAAGGTGCCGACGACGGCGACGGCGGCCCCGCGCAACCGGGCGTCCGCGGCCACCTCGGCCGCGGACGCGGCCACGCGCAGGACTCCGATGGTCATCGACGGCGGGCGTCGGCGACGAGGTCGACGAGCCGGTCGAGGCCCGCGGAGACGAACCAGCAGAGCGGCACGATCACGAGGATCGCCAGCACCACCTGCAGCGGGAACGCGAGCTGCGTGAGCCACAGCTCGAACGAGTCCCACCAGTCCGCGATCGCACGTGCCACGCCCCACACAGTAGACCGCACGGATCGTGGCTACATTGCCTGCATGTTCGCCGTCTACGCAGCAGAGCCCAACGCCGACGCTCCGCTCGACTCGCTCACCGTGGGTGAGCGTCCCGAGCCCGAGGTGCCCGAGGGCTGGGTGGCCGTCAAGGTCAGCGCCGCCAGCCTCAACATGCACGACATCTGGACGCTGCGCGGCGTCGGGATCAAGCCCGAGCAGTTCCCCATGATCCTGGGCTGCGACGGCGCCGGCACGCTGGAGGACGGCACCGAGGTGGTGCTGCACTCCGTGATCAACGCCCCGGGCTGGCAGGGTGACGAGACCCTCGACCCGAAGCGCACCCTGCTCACCGAGAAGGCCCAGGGCGCGATGGCCGACACCGTCGTGGTCCCGAAGCGCAACGCCATCCCGAAGCCCGAGGGCCTCACGGCGGTCCAGGCGTCGGTGATGGGCACCGCGTGGCTCACGGCCTACCGCATGCTGTTCGTGAAGTCGGGCCTGCGCCCGGGGCAGACCATGCTCGTGCAGGGCGCCTCCGGCGGCGTCTCCACCGCACTGGTGCAGCTGGGTCGCGCGGCGGGCATGCGCGTCTGGGTCACCGGCCGCACCGAGGAGAAGCGCGCGCTCGCGGAGAAGCTCGGCGCACACGCCACCTTCCCGTCCGGGGAACGGTTGCCGGGCAAGGTGGACGCCGTCTTCGAGACCGTCGGCGACGCGACGTGGTCGCACTCGATGCGCGCGCTCAGGCCGGGCGGGGTGATCGTGGTCTCCGGGTCCACCAGCGGCCCCAACCCCGGTGCGGACCTGCAGCGCCTGTTCTTCCTCCAGCTGCGCGTCGTCGGCTCGACGATGGGCACCAGCGACGAGCTCGCCGACCTCCTCACCTTCGTCGCGAACGCGGGGATCGTTCCGGAGATCGGGCTCGAGCTGCCCATGGAGAAGGCCGCGGACGGGTTCCGCGCCATGCTCGACGGGCACACGGCGGGCAAGATCGTGTTCACCCGCTGACAGCGAGTGACTGGGCCGTAAGGACTTTTCTCACCCTGAGAACCTCTAATAGTCCTCTCAGCAAGTACAGTCGGTCACCGTGTCCGAGCCACTGAGTCGAAGAACGGCGGGAACGGTCTACGTTCCGGCGCCGCGAGTGACAGGCCTGGTCGAGTTGCTGGATCGGTTGGACCGTGCGGTGGCCACCGCACTGTCCCCGATCACCTCGGCGGAAGGCGTCAGCCGTGACGGCTGGCGCGTGCTGTTGATGCTGGCCCGCGGAGGGGGGCGGAGCATGGGCGAGATCGCCTCGCACACCGCTCTCCCCGCCCCCACGGCCACCCGCGTCGTCGACCGCCTGGTCGCGTCGGGGATGGCCTTCCGCAACACCGATCCCGTCGACCGCCGCCGCGTGCTGGTGCATCTGGCCGCCGGAGGGCGCGAGGTGGTCGAGCGCGTCTGCCGCCGGGTGGAACGCGGAGCCGGCGACGTCATCGGGGGATCCCACACCGTCGAGCGCGCCCAGCTCGCCGACCTCCTCGAAGCCCTCGCCGTCCGCAACTGACCCACCCCGTCGCCTCCCCCAACCACGTCGTTTCCCGCACACCCAGGTCCTCCCGGGCCCGCACCACCCGATCCGGCCGCTCCCGTATCCCGGTCATCGCGGCCATCACGTCGGCCACGGTGACCCCGTGCCGCGGACGCTCCCGCACCGTCGCCGGGTCACCCGCCCGGCGGCGACGAACCACGGGCAGATCGTGCCGCCGTCCACACCGGACCGTCCCCGGTGGACGGGGCCGTCGACGGGGTCGCTCGCCGATGCCGGGTGCGCACGACCGCGACATCCACCTGTTCCACGCGCCCCGTCATCGGAGCGCCGAGGCCTGCGGCAGGAGCCTCGCCGTGGCGTCGCCCGCGTTCGCGTAGGGGAACGCGGCCAGCAGGAGCGCCGCGGCGGCGATCACGACGATCCGGGTGAACCAGCTGCCCCGCGCGCAGATCCACCCCGCGACGAACGCGACCAGCGGCGGCACCGCGATCGTGTAGAGCCGGGCGATGTCGGCGGCCCGGGTGCCCACCGCACCTGTGGTGGCGGCCGTGACGACGAACCCGATCACGGCGATCGCGATGATCCCGATCAGCAGCAGCCCGAAGCGCCGCTTCGACCGCCCGGCCGCGATCCCGACGACCAGCACGACGAGCAGGACGAGGGCTGCGACACCTACGGGGACACCTACGGGGACACCTACGGGGACACCTACGGGCATGTCCCCATCGTGGCACCGCTCAGGGGCGCAGGCCGTCCAACAGGCGGGCGGGCACGAGCACAACCGGGAACGGCTGCCCGGCCAGCTGCTACTTCTTCGGCTTGTCCCCCGCCGAGTCGGTGGAGAGGGCGGCCACGAAGGCCTCCTGCGGCACCTCGACCCGTCCGATGGTCTTCATGCGCTTCTTGCCCTCCTTCTGCTTCTCCAGCAGCTTGCGCTTGCGGGTGATGTCACCGCCGTAGCACTTGGCGAGCACGTCCTTGCGGATGGCGCGGATGTTCTCGCGGGCGATGATGCGCGAGCCGATGGCGGCCTGGATGGGCACCTCGAACTGCTGGCGCGGGATCAGCTCGCGCAGCTTCACCGTCATCGACGTGCCGTAGGCGTACGCGGAGTCCTTGTGCCGGATGGCGGAGAACGCGTCGACGGGCTCGCCCTGCAGCATGATGTCGACCTTGACGAGGTCGGCCTCCTGCTCGCCGGCCTCCTCGTAGTCGAGGCTGGCGTAACCGCGGGTGCGCGACTTCAGGGCGTCGAAGAAGTCGAAGATGATCTCGGCGAGCGGCATCGTGTAGCGCAGCTCGACGCGGGTCTCGGACAGGTAGTCCATGCCGCCCAGCTCACCGCGACGGCTCTGGCACAGTTCCATGATCGCGCCGATGAACTCCGACGGCGCCAGGATCGTGACCTTGACGATGGGCTCGAAGATCTGCGCGACGCGGCCGGTGGGCCAGTCGGACGGGTTGGTGACGGTGAGCTCGACGCCGTCGTCCCGGACCACCCGGTAGACCACGTTGGGCGCGGTGGAGATCAGGTCGAGCCCGGCCTCGCGCTCCAGGCGGTCGCGCGTGATCTCCAGGTGCAGCAGGCCGAGGAACCCGCAGCGGAAGCCGAACCCCAGCGCCGCCGACGTCTCGGGCTCGTAGGTGAGCGCGGCGTCGTTGAGCTGCAGCTTGTCCAGGGCGTCACGCAGCTCGGGGTAGTCCGACCCGTCGACGGGGTAGAGCCCGGAGTAGACCATCGGGCGCGGCTCGCGGTAGCCGGTGAGCGGCTCGGTGGCGCCGTGGCGCAGCGACGTGATCGTGTCGCCGACCTTCGACTGCCGGACGTCCTTCACCCCGGTGATGAGGTAGCCGACCTCGCCGACGCCCAGGCCCCGCGACGGCTTCGGCTCGGGCGAGACGATGCCCACCTCGAGCAGCTCGTGCGTGGTGCCGGTGGACATCATCTTGATGCGCTCGCGCGGGGTGATCTTGCCGTCGACCACGCGGATGTAGGTGATGACGCCGCGGTAGGTGTCGTAGACGGAGTCGAAGATCATCGCGCGGGCGGGGGCGTCGGCGTCGCCGACCGGCGCCGGCGTGACCCGGACGACCTCGTCGAGCACCTCGGCCACGCCCATGCCGGTCTTCGCGCTGACCCGCAGCACGTCGTCGGCGTCGCAGCCCACGATGTGCGCGATCTCCTTGGCGTAGCGGTCCGGGTCGGCGGCGGGGAGGTCGATCTTGTTGAGGACCGGGATGATCGTGAGGTCCTTCTCCATGGCCAGGTACAGGTTGGCCAGGGTCTGCGCCTCGATGCCCTGCGCGGCGTCGACCAGCAGGATCGCGGCCTCGCACGCCTCCAGCGCCCGGCTCACCTCGTAGGTGAAGTCGACGTGGCCGGGGGTGTCGATCATGTGGAGCACGTGTTCGGAGTCGCCCACCTTCCACGGCAGGCGCACGTTCTGGGCCTTGATCGTGATGCCGCGCTCGCGCTCGATGTCCATGCGGTCGAGGTACTGGGCACGCATGTCACGCGCCTCGACGACGCCGGTGATCTGCAGCATCCGGTCGGCCAGGGTGGACTTGCCGTGGTCGATGTGGGCGATGATGCAGAAGTTCCGGATCAGCTCCGGCGGGGTGAACGTCTGGTCGGCGAACGAGCTCACGCAGCGATTCCTTCGGGTACGGGTGCCTCCATCGTCCCACGTGCGCGGACCGGTCCGGCCGAACGGGGGACGAGAGCGCCGCCGACCGCGACCGGATCGTGACCGTACGGCGTTTTCGCAGGTCGTCGGGCGGGAACAGGAGTTCATGACAGATGTGAGTCAGGACACTCAGGACTGGACCGGACGCACGGTCCGCGCCCGCGACGGGGCCGCGCTCGGCACCCTCGGGCGGGTGCACCCGCCGAACGGGAACGGCGGCACCTGGGGCGAGGTGCGGTCGCGCTTCGGGCGGCGACGGCTCGTCCCCCTCGACGGCGCGGCGACCGACGGCGACGCCGGCCTCACGGTGCCCGTGGACCGTGCGGTGCTGCGCGCCGCCCCGCGCACGGGCCCCGGGGCACCGGACTCCGACACGGAGACCACGCTCCAGCGCCACTACACCGGCCGCGGGCTCCTGGCCGACGCCCAGGCGCGGCAGCGGGACCGGTTCGGCGGGGCGAAGGTCGGTGCGGCGTTCTTCGGCTGGATCGTGGCGGTCGGGATGACGGTGCTGCTGGCCGCGGTCGCGGCCGGGATCGGCGCCGCCGCGGGCCTGGGCACCCAGCTGAACCCCTCGACCGTCGACGTACGGACGGTCGGCGTCGTCGGTGCGGTCGTGCTGCTCGTCGTCCTCGCGCTCGCCTACCTCGCGGGCGGCTACGTGGCCGGGCGCCTCGCCCGCTTCGACGGGCTCCGCAACGGCGTCCTGTCGTGGGTGGTCGGCGTGATCGTGACGATCGTCGCCGCGATCGCGGGCAGCGTGGTCGGTCAGAGCTACGACGTGTTCGGGCGGCTGACGCTGCCCGCCGTGCCGGTCGACCCGGCGACGCTCACCCTCAGCGGTGTCGTCGCGCTGGTGGTCGTCCTGCTGGTCACGCTGCTCACCGCCGCCGTCGGTGGCCGGATGGGCGAGCGTTTCCACCGCCGCGTGGACCGGGAGGCCACGGCGGTCGTCTGAAGAAGTGATGTCGTCGAGATAGCTCGACCGACTCGACGCCCAGGGGACGCCATGACCACGACCGACTCGTGCGTGCCGGTGCGGATGCCGGATCCGGCGGTGCGCGAACGCGCCGCCACCGGCGTCAACGGCTTCGTCGGCCTGCTCGCCGGGGTGATCCTGCTCGCGGTGGGGGCGATGCTGGCCGAGGCCGGCCGCCTCCCGAGGGACGCGAAACCACCCCGCCCGAGGGGCCGCCCGCGGTCCGAGGCCGACTGACACGCCCTCCGCGCACGGCGCCAGGCCACGTCCTCCCCTGGCTCCACAGGGCCTTGACGTTGCCCGGCCCCGCCCGCTCGAGCAGCTTCACCGGCCCGAACAGCACCGCGGCCAGCAGCACGACGGTGAGGAACGGCCGTAGCGGATCTCGGAACCGTTCAGCGCGACCGCGTTGGGCTCTCCCCACGGACCCTTCACGAACCGGAATCACGGGACATCGGGCGCACGGCCCGGAGCGCGACGGCGACCGTGAAACACACTTGTGACGTTCCTGCGTTTGCCGAAGCCGACGGGTGCCGTGAGGATCGCCCCATGAGTGTGACTCCGTTGGACCGCAAGCAGGCCTCCGCCGCCGCCCTCGCGGCCAAGCGTCGCTCGTCCCTGCGCTGGGCGGACCTGGGCAAGACCATCGGCATGTCCACCGAGTGGACCACCGCCGCCCTACTGGGCCAGCACCCGCTCACCGCGGAGCAGGCCGCCACGCTCGGCTCCGCGCTCGAGCTGGACGAGGCCGTCGTCGAGGCCCTGACGCTGCCCGCGGTGCGGGGCAAGGACGTCGTCGACACCTCCGAGCCGCTCGTCTACCGGCTCCAGGAGATGGTGCAGGTCTACGGCAACGCGATCACCGAGCTGGTGCGCGAGGAGTTCGGCGACGGCATCGTCAGCGCCATCGACTTCGAGATGGACCTCGAGCGCGTCCCGGACCCCAAGGGCGACCGCGTCCGCATCACCCTGAACGGGAAGTTCCTGCCCTACCGCAGCTGGTAGTCGTCCGGTCACAGCCCGCCGACATCCGGTTGTGCACAACAGACCCGGCGTGCAAATGCGTTCGTCCACATGCCACGATGGGGTGATCGTGCTGCGTGCGGGGCTTGTCGGGGGATGCCGCGTTCGCTCCGGGTCGGACCCCAGCCCGGCCCTGGCAAACAACCGGCGATCCAGGGAGACGCGGCGGTGACATCGGCCCCGGACGGCTGCGCGCTCGTCATGGGCGCGTCCGAGTGCCGGTGCGTGCACGACATGCCCCGCCTCACCGGGCGGCAGATCGTCGACCGGGCCACCGACAAGTTCGTGTGGCAGCAGCGGCGGGCGCCCGAGCCGCGGGCGGCGGCCCGCCACGGGCTCGACGAGATGCTGCAGTACTCACGGGAACACGGCACGCCCGGTCTCGTGTCGGAGCTGCTGCGGCTCGGGATCATGCTGCGGATCCTCGGTGACGATCCCGCGGACGCCGACGAGGTCGAGACGATGCTCGCGGAGTTCTCCGAGCTGGCCGAGGCCGACGGCGACGCGCGCAGGCTCGGCGAGGCGGCCGTCATGCGGGCCCACCGGACCATCGCGTTCGGACACGGTGAGAACGCGCTCACCGACGCCGCGACGGCACTGGCGATCCTGGGCGACATCGCGGCGCCGGCGGCCGGGGACGATCCCGGCGACTGGTCCCGCACGCTCTCGCGCACCCTCAACGGCCTGGTGCTGGTGCTGCTCAAGCTCGGGTCCCACGAGCTCGCCGACCAGGTCTCGCAGCGCGCCATCGCCATCACCGAGTCGTCGGGCACCCCGATCGAGCGGCTCGTGCACCAGCTCAACCGGGTCCGGCTGCAGCTGTCGTGGGCGCTGCGGCTGGAGCGCGGTGGCCGGGCCGCCGCCGCCGCCACCCGGTTCGTCGGTGCCGCGCAGACCGCACACGCCGCCGCCGTGCTGTGGAACGCGGCGCTGGGCCGCGCCGAGGCCGGCGCGCGCCCCGCGGCCGAGGAGTGCTCGATCATCGGCTCGGCCTACGCGCTGGCCCGTCCCGATCCGGGGCACCTCGATGTGCTGTTCGGGCTGCAGGACATGGCCCACTTCACCGAGGACCGCATCATGCTGGCCATCGCCACCGCCCGGTGCCTCATGACGGCGCGGGCCCCGGCCGACGCGGCCGCGGTGCTCGCACCGCTGCGGGCCGAGCTCACCGCCGACACCTCGGAGGCGGTCCTCGCGCTCGCCCTGCACCGCGAGTACGCCCGCATCGACGGCATCGCGCGCGGCCTGCCCGAGCTCCCGGAGGCGGTCACCCGCTACACGGTGGCGCTCGAGGAGGAGCTGTGGGCGCTGCGCGAGGCCCGCCTCACCGCACTGCGCAGCCACTCCGAGCACCACCGCCTCGCCCTCGAGCACGGGGCCGTCGTCGCCGAGGCCCTGCAGGACCCGTTGACCGGGCTGCCGAACCGCCGCGCCCTGGACGTCCGCCTCGCCGAGGCCACGTCGTCGGCGGCCGGCCAGCCGTGCGCCGTGGCACTCGTCGACCTCGACCGTTTCAAGCACGTCAACGACGTGATGTCGCACGCCGTCGGCGACACGGTGCTGCGTTCGGTGGCGTCCTGCCTGCGCACCGCCCTGCGCGGCCAGGACCTGGTGGCGCGCTACGGCGGCGACGAGTTCGTCGTGGTGATGCCGTCCACGCCGCTGCCGGTGGCGCAGGCCGCCCTCGCCCGCGCCGCCGACGCCGTGGCGGCGCTGCCCCACGACGTGGCCGCGGGCGTCACGATGTCGGTGGGTGTCGTGCGCGCCCCCATGGACACCGACCCCGCCGCCGCGCTCGCCGCCGCCGACGCCGCGATGTACTCGGCCAAGCACGCGGGCGGCAACACCGTGGTCAGCGGCACCGTGGTCAGCGGCACCGTGGTCAGCGGCACCGTCGGCAGCGGCAACGGCAACGGGGTCCACGGGCCCGACACCACGCCCCTCCCCCTGCACGGCGGGCGGCGACACGCGCGCCGCGTGCACGCCGGACAGGTCTAGAGCGAGCGCCAGAACGCGGCGAGCACCTCGGCGCCGCGCTCCGGGTCCTCCGCCATCCACCAGTGCCCGAGCCCGTCGAGCACCTCGACGCGGGCCCCGGCCCGGGCCGCGCAGCGCCGGCGCTGCCCGTCGGTGCCGACCATGTGGTCGTCGGACGCGAGGATCGCCAGGCCCGGACGGGCGGCGGCCGCCTCGAGCCCGGCGCCGAGCTGCGCCATCGCCGGCTGCGCCGCGTCGCGGTAGAGCGCGAGGATGCACTCGCCCATGGCGGTGTCGAACCCGGCCGCCACCCGCTCGGCGACGGCCGAGCCCATCCCCCGCTTCGCCAGCTGGGTCGCCCGCACCTCGACCGGTGCGGACCCCATCGCGGCCACGGCCTGATCACCCACGCCGGGCTGCTGCCAGGCCTGTGCGAGGTCGTGCCAGACGTAGTCGGGATCGAAGACGCCGATGATGTCGGAGCACCAGCTGCGCAGCAGGTCGGGACGGGTCATGGCGACGTTGACGACGTGGCCGCCGCCCCAGTCGTGCCCGACGAGGTGCACCGGCTCACCGATCGCCTCCAGCTCCGCGACGAGCCAGTCGCGGTACCCGTCGACGGTGGCGGTGAAGCCGGGCGGGACGGGCGCGCCGAAGCCGGGCGGGGACAGCCGCACGGGCTCGTCGACGCCGAGCGCGACCAGCTGCGGAACCAGCAGGTCCCACACCGCGGCGGTCTCGGGGTTGCCGTGGACCAGGACGACGGTCACGACTCCGCCTCCGCGGGACGGAGCACGTCGGCGGTCATGCCAGCCGCGTCATGTCCACCGACACCTCGAGCGCCGCGGCCTTGCCACCGGAGTAGATGCCCTTGAGCGGCGAGACGTCGGAGTAGTCGCGGCCGACCGCGACCCACACGTGCCGGTGGCCGATCTCGATGTCGTTGGTGGGGTCGTAGCCCCACCACCCGCCCGTCCAGGCCTCGATCCAGGCGTGGCTCTCCCCGCGCACGGTCTGCCGGACCTCGGTCTCCGCGCGCGAGAGCAGGTAGCCCGAGACGTAGCGGCAGGGGATGCCCATCTCGCGCACCAGCAGCAGCGTGAGGTGCACGAAGTCCTGGCAGACGCCCTTGCGCGTCTCCCACGCCTCCACCGCGGAGGTGTGCACGCCGGTGGTGCCGGGCTGGTAGGTGAGGTGCTCGCGCACCCAGCGGCAGGCGGCCAGCACGGCGTCGGCCGGGTCCTTGCCGCGCTTGAGCGCCCTGGCCGCCCGGGCCAGGTCGCGGTTGCGGCCGACATAGTCGGTGAACTCCAGCATCTCGGTGTAGCGGTCGCGCACCGGCTCGCTCGCCAGCTCCTCCCACGTGGCGGAACGGGCGGGGGCGAGCGCGTCGGCCGTCTCGACCACCGAGGTGCCGGTGACCTTCAGCTCCTTGTGCGGGGCGTGCAGGTCGAACGCGGTGACGGTGGTGCCCCAGTAGTCGGAGTAGCGGTAGGACCGCGTCGGCGGCACCGTCTCGACGCGGCTGACGATGACGTTCTGCCGGTTGTCGCTGCGCGGGGTGAGCCGCACCTCGTTGTAGGACTCGTGGACGGGAGCGGAGTAGGAGTAGCCCGTCTCGTGCACGACCCGGATGCGCCAGCCCATCTACCCGACCTCCGGCTCGGT
>NZ_MKVV01000049.1 GCF_001899645.1 Pseudonocardia sp. 73-21
GACCACCTCGTCACGTCCGGCACGTTCTCCCTCGACGGGGGCACGTGGGACGTCGACAACAACGTGTGGATCGTCGGCGACGAGAACGAGGTGATCGTCATCGACGCGGCGCACGACGCCGACGCGATCACCGACGCCGTCGCCGGACGTCGCGTGGTGGCCGTGGTGTGCACCCACGCACACGACGACCACATCAACCAGGCCCCGACGCTGGCCGACCGGTTCTCCGCCCCGATCTGGCTGAACCCGGCCGAGAAGGTGCTGTGGGACATGACGTGGCCGGACCGGCAGCCCGACGGCGAGCTGTCCGACGGCCAGAAGATCACCGTCGGCGGCGTGGAGCTGCAGGTGATCCAGACGCCCGGGCACTCCCCCGGTTCGTCATGCCTGTACGCGCCCGAGCTGGGCACGGTGTTCACCGGCGACACGCTCTTCAAAGGCGGGCCCGGGGCCACCGGCCGGTCGTACTCCAGCTTCGACACGATCATCGACTCGATCCGCGGCAAGCTCCTGGTACTCCCCGGTGACACCACGGTGCGCACGGGCCACGGCGACTCGACGTCCATCGGCGCGGAGCTCCCGCACCTGGAGGAGTGGATCGCGAAGGGCGGCTGAGAAACTCTCGACCCAATGTAGCACCTAGGTGCTACATTGGGTCGATGAAGGAGCCGGAGAGCATCGGCATCCGCGAGCTGCGCCAGCACGCCTCGCGCTACGTGGCCATGGCCAAGGCGGGCCAGCGGATCCCCGTCACCGATCGTGGAGAACTCGTGGCCTACCTCGTACCGGCCGAGGAGCCCAGGTCGGTGTACCAGCAGATGGTGGCCGCCGGACAGGTGCGCCCCGCCAACGGCGATCTCCGCACGTACCTCCGCGTGCATCCACCGCTCCCACCAGAACCGGGCGAGCGGACCCTCTCCGAGGTACTGCAGGAGATGCGCGACGAGGAACGCTATTGATCTATCTGGACACGTCCGCGTTCCTCAAGACAGTGCTGGACGAGGCAGGGTCGGCGGCTCTGCAGTTGTACCTCGACAGTCATCCCGACGGGGGGTTGGTGTCGAGCAGCCTGCTCGTGGTGGAGGCACGCCGTGGTGTGCTGCGCCATCAACCTGCCCGTCTGCCCCGCACCGACATCATCCTGGGCCAGATCGAGCTGCTCGCCATCTCGGACGCCGTGATCGAATCCGCCGGCCGCCTGCCCGACCCGATGCTCCGCTCCCTCGACGCGATCCATCTCGCCACAGCGCTCCTGATCCGGGATGACGTGGAGGCGCTCCTGACCTACGACACGCGCCTGCGCGAGGCGGCGGAGGCCCACGGCCTGGCGACGGCCGCTCCGGCCTGACCCACCTCGCAGCCCGCCACGCCACCTCGCAGCCCGCCGGCGCGCTGCGACGAGACTCACGGGCTGCGAGGTCTGCGGCCGAGGGACACCAGGCCCAGCAGCGCCGCCGACGTGCCGAACGCCGCCGCGTAGCCGAACGGCTCCGCCACCGCACCCAGGCCCACGGCGCCCGCGCCGGTCCCGGCGTCGTAGGCGATGTTCCACGCCGCGCTGGCCGAGCCGTAGCGCTCGGGGCCGGCCGCGGAGAACAACGTCGTGAGGGCGTCGTTCTGGACGAGCCCGAACCCCAGACCGACCACGACCGCGCCCACGACGACGAGCGGCCCCGCCCCGACGACCGCCTCGACCGTCATGCCCACCCCCGCCACCAGCACGCCGGGACGCAGCAGCCGGCCGCCCCAGCCGCGGCGGTCCACCAGTTCCCCCGCGACGAGGCGCCCCGTCAGCCCGCCGGCGGCCGTGCCGAGCAGCGCCAGCGCGACGGCAGTGCCCGCGTCGGGCACGGCCAACGGCAGGAATGTGATCAGCCCGCCCTGGGCCGTGGCGCACACCAGCATCGCGAGCACCGGCCACCACGCCGGCGGCACCGGCCTGGCGGCGTGCGGCGGGCGTTCGGTCCGCACCGGGACGCGCACGGCCACCGCCGCCAGCGCACCCAGGAGCGGCAGCACCCCGGCGACGACGAACACGAGGGTGAACCCGAGGCGCTCGGCCGCGGCCACCCCGGCCGAGAGCAGCACGAACTGCGGCAGGCCCACCGCCAGCCCGTACAGCGCCGAGGCCCGTCCGAGCTGCTGCGGCGGCACGAGCTCGGCCACGATCGCGCTCCCGGCCACCGTCGCCAGCCCGAACCCGACCCCGCGCACGGCCGACACCGCGAGCACCGGGACGAGGTCCGGCGAGAGCGCCAGCAGCGGAGCCGGGGCCCCGAGCAGCAGCGCGCCGAGACCCAGCACCGCGCGATGGCCGATACGCGCGAGCAGCCACGGCACGGCGAGCTGCGTGGTGACGGTGACCAGCATCAGCACGCCGGTGGTCGCCCCCGCCCCGAACGCGCCCGAGCCTCCGCGCGCCACCCACAGCGGCACGACGGGCAGCAGCAGCGCGTACCCGCCGAAGGTCAGGACGGTGGCCACCATGGCCAGGCGGAAGGACCAGGAGCTCACGGGCCGGGCCGCCACACCCGTCGCTCGGTGACCACGGCCGTCACGAGATCCGCGGGCGTCACGTCGAACGCGGGGTTCCACGCCCTGGTCGCCTCCGGCATCGCCGCCGTCAGCACCTCGGCCTCGTCGCGCTCCTCGATCTCGATCGACGCGCCGGACGACGTGGCGGGGTCCACCGTCGACTCCGGGCACGCCACCAGGAACGGGATGCCGGCGCGGGCCGCGGCCAGCGCGAGCGGGTAGGTGCCGATCTTGTTGGCGGTGTCGCCGTTGGCGGCCACCCGGTCGGCCCCGACGACCACGGCGTCCACGAGCCCGCGCGCGATGACCGACGGCCCGGCCCCGTCGACGACGACGCGGTGTTCCACGCCCATCTCGGCCAGCTCGACGGCGGTGATGCGGGCGCCCTGCAGCAGCGGGCGCGTCTCGTCGGCGACGACGTACGCGACGCGTCCGGCCTCGTGCAGGGAGCGCACCACGCCCAGCGCCGTGCCCCACTCGACGCAGGCGAGCGCGCCCGCGTTGCAGTGGGTGTGCAGGCGCAGCGGGCCCGGGCCGCACAGCTCGGCGAGCAGAGCAGCTCCGCGGTCACCGATGGCGTGGCAGGAGGCGATGTCCTCGTCCCGGACGGTCAGGGCGGCGGCAAGCGGATCGTCGGAGGCGGCGGCCCGCCGCACCCCGACGGCCAGGTTCACCGCCGTCGGGCGGGCGGCGGCGATCCGGGCGATCGCCGCGTCGCGCCCGGGGCCGTCCAGCGTCCGGTGGGCGAGCACCACCCCCAGCGCCCCGGCCACGCCGAGCGCGGGCGCACCCCGGACCACGAGCCTGCGGATGGCGTCCACCAGCCCGTCCACCGTGTCGACGGTGACGAGGCGGACCTGCGGCAGCGCGGTCTGGTCGACCATGACGATCCGGCCGTCCACCCAGTCGATCGTCCTCGGCAGCACGCGCCGACCCTACGGAAGGGGGAGGCGTGCCGACCAGCTGCAGTGGCCCCCTGGGCGGCGGGCCCGCTCGACCGCGGGCGACGCGCTGGGCACGGCGCTAGCGTGGCCGGGTGCCCTGGCCCGACGCCGACTTCCCCGCCGACCCCTACCCGGGCGTCGTGCCGCCCACCTCGTTCGTGCACGTCGACCGCCGGTCCTACCGGCCCGACGAGTACGGCCCCCTGCCCGGTGGCGACCGCGAACCGGTGCTGGCCTACGGCTCCAACCGCTGCCCGTCGAAGATCACGTGGTTGCGTGCGGAGCTGGGACTTGGGCCCGAGCCCGTGGTGGTGCTGCGGGTGCGCACCACCGGCGTCGCGGCGGTGTGGGCGGCCGGTTTCCGCGCGCGCGACGGCCAGCGCCCGGCCGTCCTGGCCGCGGCGCCGGGTGTCGTCGAGGAGCACGCGGTCTGGCTGGCGACACCCGAGCAGATCGCGGTGCTCGACGTGTGCGAGGGCCGCGGCGAGCGCCACCGTCTGGCCCGCCTGCACACCGGCGAGGTCCGCACCGAGGACGGCACCGTGATCGAGGCCCCGTGGGTCTACCTGGGCCTCGGGCCCGCCCGCCGGCCGCTGCTGGTCGGGGGCCGCCCGGTGCGGTGCGCCGACGTGCCCCAGTCGGTGGCCCGGCGCCTCGCGGGCGAGCCCGCGGCGGGCGACGGCCTCCGGCACCCCTGAACGCTCCGCCAGACCCTGCGAACCCCTCCCTCCGCCACTAGCCTCATCCGCCAAACGGACCAAGGGGCTGAGGACACATGGGTACGGACCTGCAGAAACCGGCCGAGCCGGATCTCCGGACGGTCCGCCGAGCCGTCGCCGGCGCCGCCATGGGCAACGCCATCGAGTGGTTCGACTACGCGATCTACGGCTACCTGGCCGCGAGCATCGGGATCAACTTCTTCCCGGAGGCCAGCCCGACCGCCCAACGGCTGTTCGTGTTCGCCGGCATCGCGATCCCCTTCATCCTGCGGCCGCTGGGCGGGGTCATCCTGGGCCCGCTCGGGGACAAGTTCGGGCGGCGGCGGGTGCTGGCCACCACGATCGTCATGATGTCGGTGGCCACCTTCTGCGTCGGGCTGATCCCCAGCTTCACCGTCATCGGGGTGTTCGCCCCGATCCTGCTGCTGCTGTGCCGCCTGGTGCAGGGCTTCTCCACCGGAGGCGAGTACGGCGGCGCCGCCACGTTCATCGCCGAGTACGCGCCGGACAGGCGGCGTGGCTTCTTCGGCTCCTTCCTGGAGTTCGGCACGCTGGCCGGCACGGTGCTGGGTGCGTCACTGGCGACGGCGGTGCAACTGGGGCTGCCCGAGGAGTCGCTCAACAGCTGGGGCTGGCGCATCCCGTTCCTGATCGCCGGCCCACTGGGCCTCATCGGGTTCTACCTGCGCAACAAGCTCGAGGACACGCCCGCGTTCCAGCACGCCCAGGCGTCGGGCGACACGTCCACCGCGCCCTTCAAGGACGTCGTGCGCAGCGTGTGGCCGCAGATCCTGATCCTGATCGGCTTCGTCATCCTCCTCAACGTCGCCGACTACGCGCTGTTGACGTACATGCCGACCTACCTGACCCAGGTGCTGGGCATCAGCGACACCGAGGCGCTGCTGATCCTCATCGGCGTCATGCTCGTGATGATGCTGCTGATCGCCCCTGTGGGTGCGCTGTCGGACCGGGTCGGTCGCAAGCCCCTGCTGCTCGCGTCGGCCATCGGGTTCGTCGTCCTGAGCTACCCGGCCATCGCGCTGGTCGGCATGAAGGACCCGCTGCCGGTGACGGTCGGCGTCGCCGTGCTGGGCCTGCTGCTCCTGCTCATGCTCGGCACGATCGGATCGGCCCTGCCCGCGATCTTCCCGACGCGCAACCGCTACGGAGGCTTCTCCATCGGGTACTCGCTGTCCACGGCGCTCTTCGGCGGGACGGCCCCACTGGTGATCGAGGCGCTGATCGGCGCGACGGGCAACGTCTACGTCCTCGCGTACTACCTGATGGGCGCGGCCGCGATCGCCATCGTCCCGATCCTGTTGATGCCGGAGACCGCACGGATCTCCATCTCGCACCCGACCGACATCCCGGGCCGCGAGCCGGTGTCGGTCTAGGAGGGTGCTGAAGAACTCCGGCCGTAGCGAGCGTCGCGCAGTACGCCCGAGTTCTTCAGCGCGCTCCTAGGCGCCGGCCGCTGCCACCGGTGCGGCTGCGGGCTGGGCGTCGGGGATGCGGTAGAGCCGCGCCGCGTTCCCGCCCAGCACCGCCCGCACCGCCGCCGCGTCGAAGCGGGGGTAGCGGCGGCCCAGGCCGGGCGGGAAGCGGTAGCTCGCGAGCTCCCGCACCAGGCGGCCGGGCCGCATCATCGGGTAGCCGCTGCCGAACAGCAGCCGCTCCGCGCCGAACGCCACGAGCAGGGAGCCGAAGGCGTGGGCGAAGTCGCGCGACTCCATCCACGGCAGGATCTCGGTCAGGATCACGTGCACGTTCGGCAGCGCCGCGAGCCGGCACAGCTGGTCGGTGGGCAGGCAGCCCGCACCCAGCACGAACCGGATGTCGGGCAGGGCCCGGGCCAGGTCCCGGAACTGGCGGGCGTCGAAGCCCGGAGGAGCCACGCGGGCGGCCGCGCCGGCGCGCACCGGCTGCGCGGACCCGGCCCGCACCGGTTCGGCCCAGCGCGGCACCTTCGGCGGCGTGACGACGGGTTCCTCGCTGTCGCGACGCCACGGGGCGGGCCGGGTGGACGGCCCCACCCCGATGTGGACGACGTCGGCCCCGGCCTCGCCGCAGCGGGCCAGCACGCGGCGCAACCACGGGTCGGCGAGCGAGAGCCGCCCGGCCGGCCGGCGCCGCTCGCACAGCGTCAGGCCACGCAGGTCGAACCGGCGCACCCGCGGCGTCATGCCGCGGGCCCCCGGCTGGCCACCGCCCGGGTCGAGCTCACCGCTGAGCACGAACCGGTCGGGCATCCAGCCGGCCATCTCCGCGTGCCATTCCAGCGGGGAGAACCCGAGGACGAACAGGTCCCCGAGCACCACCGGCTGCAGGACGGCCCGGTCGACGTAGCCGTCGCCGAACACGTCGCGGTTGAGGCTCTGCTCGGTGACCCGCTCCACCTCGTGCGGCGGCACGCCGGCGCCGTCGAGCTCGCGGTGGCGGCGAAGGAGGTCCAGGGCGTAGACCTCACCGTCGGGGATGGCCTGGTTGTGCGGGCTGGCGTCCCAGATGTGCACCTGGGCGTCGATGACCAGGTAGCTCTCGCCCCCGACGGTGTACACGGGCTACCCCACCTGCGGCCCCAGTCCCATGGACTGGGGGGTGCTCGCATCCGGAGACGGCTGCGGGATGCCGTCGTCGAGGGGGCCGTACTCGGTCATCAGGGCCTTGTTCCAGGGGGTCTGCTCCTCGGCCACCAGTGAGTTGGTGGTGAGGATCAGACCGGCCACCGAGGCACCGTTCTGCAGTGCGGAGCGCACGACCCGCAGCGGGTCGATGATGCCCATCTCCAGCATGTTCCCGAAGCGGCCCTCGAGGGCGTCGAAGCCCTCGTCGACGCCCAGCGCCGACACCTGCTTCACGACGTCGTCGCCGTCGTAGCCGGCGTTGGAGGCGATGAGGTGCACCGGCTCGGTGAGCGCGGCCCGGACGATCTCGACGCCGATGCGGTAGTCACCGGAGACGTCGAGCGCGTCGAGCGCGGGCTCGGAGTGCAGCAGTGCCGAACCGCCGCCGGCCACGATGCCCTCGGCCATCGCGGCCCGGGTGGCCTGCAGGGAGTCGTCGACGCGGTGGCGGATCTCCTTGAGCTCGGCGTTGGTGGGGGCGCCGACCGAGATGATCGCGGCCTTGCCCGACAGCCGCGCGATGCGGTCGTTGAGCCAGTCCTCGTCGGTGCCGATGCTCGCCCGGTTCATCTCGGCGCGCAGCTGCGACAACCGCGTCTCGACGGCCTCCGCGGTGCCGCTGCCGCCGATGATCGCGGTGTGCTCGTTGGTGGCCCGCACCTGCCCGGCCCGGCCGAGGTGCTCCAGCGTGACCTGCTCCAGCGAGAACGACGACGCCTTCGAGTGCACCTTCGCGCCGGTCAGGGCCGCGATGTCCTCCAGCATGTGCACGCGCTTCTCACCGAAGCCCGGGGCCTGGATGGCGGTGACCTTGAGGTGCCCGTTGACGTGGTTGTGCACCAGCATCTGCAGCGCGGTGCCCTCGACCTTCTCGGCGATGATCACGAGCGGCCGCGGGTCGCGCATGACCCGCTCCAGCATCGGCATCAACGAGCGGACGTCGGTGATCTTCTCCGACGACAGCAGCAGGTAGGGGTCGTCGAGGATCGCCATCATGCTGCCCGGGTCGGTGACCAGGTAGGGCGAGACGTAGCCGTTGTCGAACTCGAAGTCCTCGACGAACTTGACCTCGAGGCCGAGCACCGGGCCGTCGTCGACGGAGATGACGCCGTCGTCGCCGATGGTGTGCAGGGTCTGCGCGATGACGCGGCCGATGGACTCGTCGTCGTTGGCGGAGATGGCCGCGACGCGGGAGAGGTCCTCCACGCTGTCGACGGGGTGCGCCACGGTGGACAGGTGCGCCACGATCGCGTTCACCGCGATGTCGATACCGCGCTTGACCAGCACCGGGTTACCACCGGACGTGATGGCCTTCATGCCCTCGCGGACGATCGCCTGCGCCATCACCGTGGCGGTGGTGGTGCCGTCACCGACGATGTCGTTGGTCTTGATGGCGGCTTCCTTGAGGATCTGCGCGCCCATGTTCTCGAACGGGTCCTTCAGGTAGATCTCCCGCGCGATGGTCACACCGTCGTTCGTGACCTCCGGCGTGCCGGTGATCTTCTCCAGGACGACGTTGCGACCCTTCGGGCCGAGCGTCGACTTCACCGCTTCGGCCAGTTGGTCGACACCGGCCTTCAGCAGATCGCGGGCTTCCTGTCCGAACTTGAGTTCCTTGGCCACGGGGCCCTCCTGGAGAAATCGGATCGTGCTCTGCGCGGGGAAGTACGACTAACAGCAGGCCGGGTCGCCACCCACACCGGATTGCGTGGGTGGCGACCCGGGTACGACTCAGATCAGCTGACCTGCGGAGGCAGCATGTCGCCGATGAACTCGGCGGCTTCCTCGAGATTTCCGAACATGACCGTCCGGTCATCCATGTGGATCATCTTGCCGTAGTGCGTGGACATGTTCTCCTCGAACTCGGAGGCGTCGTAGAAGCCCTCCTCCTCGCCGAGTGCCTCGGAGATCTCGTCGTAGACGAAATCCATCCGGCCGACGCAGTCGACGCGGATCATCGACGGCAGGTGGGTGATGGTGACGTTCTCCTGGCGGTCCATCACCTCCGCCACGACGACGCCGACCTGGTTGTTCATCAGCGTCACACCGGCCATGTTCGAGGCCGTGTTGTTGGCCTTGAACGGGCTCTCGGAGGTCTTGAAAGTGGTCACAGTGAAAGCTCCTTCGGGGGCTCGAGGCCGAGTTCGGTCACGATGCCGGCAAAGCGGCTCTTCGCGCGGTCGAGAGAATCCTCGAAACGCGGGGGCTTGTGGTCGGCCTGCGACCACAGCGGCTGCATGGTGCGGGCCGCCTCGATGCAGAGAGCGGTCCACTTGGACAGCCAGCCCTGCATGAGCTCCTTGTTGTGGTCCGCGAACTCCTTGTCGGACACGAGCGGGGCGAAGCAGGCCTCGGTCCAACGGAGGTCACGCTGCGAGTAGTCGTACTCGCCGGCGCCGATGACGGTCGGGGTCACGAAGTCCCCGTTGCCCGCCGCGGCCTGCTGCACCAGGTTGGACCGGAACAGCTCGCCGATCAGCGGCTCGAACACCACGTTGGTGGCGAAGGCCATCTCACCCCAGTCGTTGTCGACCGCGGTGAGCGCCTCGACGACCTTCCGGACGCCCTGCCACTCGGCGTCGTTGTTCCACGCGTCGACGTGGGCGCTGCCGTCGAATCCCTCGATCTCCTCGGAGAGCGTCAGGTTGTACAGCGCCAGGTCCTGGGCGAACCGGATCTTGTGCATGCTGTTCACGACCATGGCCGTGTTGTGCATGTTGGTCGGACACGACCGGTTGATCGCCGCGAAGACGTACAGGCCGAGGATGTGCTCGATGTGCATCCACGCGCCGACGTTGCGCTCGACGAAGGTCTTCCAGTTCGGGGTCCAGTTGTCGAACGCCTTGGCCTGGCGGGCGTTCTCGATGTTCTGGGTGGTCTGGCGGACGACGTTCGCGTTGTAGCGGTAGAACGTCATCTCCCATTCCTCGTTGGGGTCCCGGAACTCGTGCCAGCCGTGCGCGGGCCACTCGAAGTTCTTGGGGAGACCGCCGGAGCCGGGGCCGCGCTGCGGCTCGGGCTTGTCGACGCCCCACGCCTTGAGCTTCGTCCAGGTCAGCGGGTAGCCCGCCTCACCGTTGGCGAAGCCGTAGATCCAGCCCTGCGCCAGGTAGTGGCGCGGGTCGGGCTGGACGTCGACCGTCACGTCCTCATAGTGGGTCTGCTTGCGCTTCGCCGGCTTGTAGTAGTTGTACCGGCGGGCGCTCGCGCTGGAGTCGGGGAACTCCTGTGCTCCGGCCTCGGCGTCCGTGAACGTCGGCCGTGGCACGTTCCGTTCGGGTCGCGTCGTCGAGTCTGTCGTCACTTGCCGTCCTCGCCTTCTCCTGGTTCACCGGTGGTGGTGAACTTGTCGTAGAAGATGTACTGCTCCGGAACTCCGAGTTCCGTGAGCAATGGGATTGCCGCGTCCACCATGGGAGGAGGCCCGCAGACGTAGGCCTCCCTCCCCTTCAGATCTGGCTCACCCCGACGGACGACGTCGGTGATCAATCCGACCTCGCCGTTCCATTCGTCGTCACCGGCCGGCTCGGAGAGGGCCGGGACGTATCGGAAGCTCGGCAGTTTCTCCTCGAGCTCCCGAAGCTCTTTCTCGAAACACAGGTCCCGCTGCTGGCGGGCCCCGTAGTAGAAGACGGCCGGTCGTTCGACGCCGCGCTCCGCCATCGATCGGAGCAGGCCCAGTACAGGAGCCAGCCCGGCCCCACCGCCGACGAAGATCAGCGGGGAGGTGCGGCTCTCGCGCAGGGTGAAGGTCCCGAACGGACCCTCGACGTCGAGCCGGTCGCCGATCTGGACCTTGGAGGCCAGGAACTCGGAGAACAACCCGTCCGGATAGATCTTGATGACGAACTCGAAGAGTCCGCCGCTGCCCCCCTGCTGGGGGACGTTGGCCATC
Organism: Pseudonocardia sp. 73-21; assembly: GCF_001899645.1. Lineage (GTDB taxonomy): Bacteria > Actinomycetota > Actinomycetes > Mycobacteriales > Pseudonocardiaceae > Pseudonocardia. Next base: position 10,718 of record NZ_MKVV01000049.1, read on the forward strand.
GAGAACGAGCGGCTCTCGTCGGTGCCCGGCACCATGATGTCCATGTACTGACCGGGGAAGAACTTGATCTCCTCGGGCTCCACGAGCCGGAGGACGAGGTGGCGCATGTCGTGCGTGACGGCTTCGTTCGAAACGACCTCCGCGACCCCCTTCTTGAGGGGGAGGCCGGACCTGATGATCTCCTCGTCGTAGTTGAGGAGTTCGATCACCAGGTCCTCGTAGGCGTGCGCCCTGCACAGGAGGGTGGACCCCTCCTCCTTCTCGTAGTCCGGGAGCGCGAACGTCGAGTACGAGTCGTACTCGATGTCCTCGCCCTCCAGGACGAAGGACTTGCAGGCCGCACACTGGCCCTCCTTGCAGCCGTGCATGAGCTGGACGCCCTGCTCGGCCGCGGCGCGGAGAATGTTCTGTTCCTCGTCGACCTCGATCTCGATGCCTACCGGTTCGAACCGGACAGTGTGTTTCTCGCCCATTACTACTTGCCTCTCACCGGTAGAACTGTCGACATCAGTCTGAAAGGGGCCTGGCAGGGGGAGGGCCGACGGTGGCGCCGCCGGCCCTCCCCCCTCACCTGACCCGCGCTCAGGCGCTCGCGGGTGCCGGTCGTCCGGCGGGACCCTGACGGATGTAGTCCGCGTGGAACGCGGCCTTTCCGGCAGCGTCCATGTTGTTGATAGCCACGTTCGGGCTACCACACGGCGGGCAGCGACGCAGGTGGTCCAGCGTCCACATCTTCTTGGGGTTCAAGTCGAGGTGG
>NZ_MKVV01000050.1 GCF_001899645.1 Pseudonocardia sp. 73-21
GTGGCCGGTGGCCTGCAAGCCCTCACCGGGCCTGATCAAAAGAAGGTAACGGGGTAACGGGTCGGGTCGCGGCCCGCTCCGTGCGGGTGCCGGTGTCGTGCAGGTGGATGCGGTGCTCGTCAACCTGCACGAAGCGCGATGTCGACTCCGCGGTGATCCCGGGGGATGGTGCTGGTCACGATCCGTCCTCCACGTCCGGAGTCAGTGCGATCTTCACGACGCCGTCACGTCGGCCGGCGAACAGCTCGTACGCCTCGTCGGTGTGCGAGAGCGGCATCCGGTGGGTGAACAGCTGCGACAGGTCGGTCGGCCCGTACTCGGCCAGCGCGAACAGCCGGCGCAGCCGGTCGCTGCCCGCCGGGCACAGGCTCGTGACGATCCGGCGCTGGTAGAACCCGAGCCCGACCGGGACGTCGAGGCTGCGGTGGGCGGCGTACACCCCGACGCTGGAGACGGTGCCGTCGAGCCGGGTGGCCTCCAGTGCCGCGGCGAAGGTCTCCTGACGGCCGAGGGCCTCGATGGCGACGTCCACGCCGCGCTTGCCGGTGAGCTCCCGGATGCGCGCCACGGCGCCTTCGGGTTCGACCACGACGTTGGCGCCGAGCTTCAGCGCCAGCTCGGCGCGCTCCGGCACCCCCTCGACGGCGATCACCAGCCCTGCTCCGTGCAGGCGGGCGCCCGCGGTGGCGCAGAGCCCGACGGGGCCCTGGGCGAAGACCGCGACCGTGTCGCCGGTCTCCACGTTCGCACGCTCGACGGCGGAGAAGCCCGTGGAGAACACGTCACCGGCCAGGATGGCGCGCTCGTCGGAGAGGGTGTCGGGGACCTTCGCCATGTTGATCGTCGCGCGTGGCACGACGAAGTAGTCGCCCTGGCAGCCGGCCAACGCGTTGGACATGCCGGGTACCTTGCCCAGCGTCAGACAGGTCTGCAGCTGCCCGCGCAGGCAGTTGGCGCATTCGCCGCAGCCGACGACGCAGGAGGCGACGACGCGGTCGCCGACGGCGAACCCGCGGACGTTGTCGCCCAACGCGGCAACGTTGCCGACCGCCTCGTGGCCCATCCCGACGTGCTCGACGCCGCGGGGCATCGGGAACTCGTGCAGGAAATGCAGATCCGAGCCGCAGACCGTGGCGAGCCGGGTGCGCAGCACTGCCTCGTCCGGCCCGGGTTCTGGGACGGGGGCCTCGCGCAGCTCGAGCTTGCCCATCCCGGTCTTGGACCAGGTCCGGTTCACCGTCGTGGTAGTCATGGTCGCCCTCCGCTGCGCCTGCGCATCGACCACATCTGTGGTGCCCGCTCGGTCTGTACCGCCATGTCCCAGCCGACCCCGGGCGGGCCGGTCTCCATCCGGAAGCTGCGCACCGCCGCCCTGGCCAGTGCCGGGTCCTTCGCGATGCCGCGGGCGAAGTCCATCGCCCTGGCCTCGACCTCGTCGTCGCCGTGCGCCTCCCAGGCCAGGCCGAGCGCCACCGCGCGGTCGCCGTCGATCTCCGCTCCGGCCAGCGCCATCGCCGCGGCCGCCTCGCGACCGGCGAGCCGCGACAGCAGCACGAAGTGGCCGCCACCGGGGTGCAGCCCGATCCGCAGGAACCCCGACAGCAGCCGGGCGTCGCGGGAGACAACCCGCATGTCGGCGGCCAGCGCCAGGTTCATCCCGGCGCCGACGGCCGCCCCGCGGACCGCGGCGATGGTGAAGGCCTTGACGGCGCCCACCCGGGTGAACGACTCGTAGATCACCGAGAGGCCGGTGTAGGTCGCGTCGTCGGACGGGTCGGCGCCCGCACCGTCGAGCGTGCCGGTGTGGGCCCCGGCGCAGAACCGGCCGTCCGCTCCGCGGATCACCAGTGCACCGATGCCGTCGTCGGCGTCGACGCGTTCCAGGGCGTCGACCATCTCGCGCGCCATCTGGGGGGTCAGCGCGTTGCGTCGTTCGGGTGCGTTCAGGGTCATGAGGGCGACGCCGTCGTCGACCTCGAGTTCAACCTCCACCGATTCCTCCTCCGTCAGTCGGCGACCGCTCCGGTCGCCACCAGCTCGTCGATCTCCTCGGCGGTCCTGCCGATCTCGCCGAGGACCTCCCGGGTGTGTGTGCCGGGGCGGGTGACGACCGGCCCGGACGCGACCGCCCAGCCGCTCATCCGCGGTATGGGCCCGACCGTGTCGGGTGCGGGCAGCACGCCATGGCGGTACGCGGTGGCGAAGGCCTCGGGCAGCGACCGTACCGGCGCGACCGCCGTGTCGACCTTCGCGAGCCGCTCCAGCCAGGTGTCGAGCGGGGCTCCGGCGAAGGCGTCGGTGAACGCGGCCCGCACCTCGTCCCAGCGTTGCGGGTCGGCGTGGGCGGCCACCAGGTCGGGCCGGTCCAGGGCGGTGCACAGGCTGGCGAAGAACTTCGGCTCCAGCGCGCCGACCGACAGCCACCGGTCGTCGGCGGTGCGGTAGCAGTCGTAGAACGGCACGGCGCCCGACAGCAGCCCGCCGCCCCACGACGGGTCCGGCGCCCCGGCGCCGGTCCACGCGGGGACCACCTGCAGCAGTCCGAGCAGGCCCTCGTACATCGACACGTCGACGTGCGTGCCCCGGCCGGTGGCGGCCCGCCCGGTGAGGGCCGCGAGGATGCCGAACGCCGCGAGCAGCCCGCCCGCGGCGTAGTCGGCGGCCAGATTGAGCGGGATGCCCGGGCGCTGGCCGGGGCGGGTGCTCGCCGAGAGCAGGCCCGACTCGGCGATGTAGTTGAGGTCGTGGCCCGCCTGCTGGGCGAGCTCCCCGTCCTGGCCGTAACCGGTCAGCGAGCAGTAGACCAACCCCGGGTCTGCTGCCGAGAGGGTGTCGTAGCCGAGCCCGAGGCGGGCGCAGGCCCCCGGCCGGAAGCCCTCGACGAACACGTCCGCGGTCGCGACCAGTGCCAGCGCGACCCCGAGTCCCGCGGGCTGCTTCAGGTCGAGCACGACCGACCGCCGGGACCGGTGCAGCGGGCTGGTCCCGGCGCGGCGGGCGCGGGCGCCGCCGTACATCGGCAGCTCGCCCAGCACGGTGCCGGGCCGCGCCGACGTCGGCGCCTCGACGGTGATCACGTCGGCGCCGAGGTCGCCGAGCAGCATGGTGGCGAACGGACCGGGCGCGAGCGCGGACAGATCGAGGACGCGGATGCCGGCCAGCGGCCCGCCGCGGCCCCCGGTGCTGGTGTCTTCCGTGGTCATGTGCTGTTTCCCCCTCGTGCCGGTGCTCCGTCGAACAGCGCCTCGGCCAGCCGGGCCCGGTGTGCGGCGGGGGTGCCGCACGCCAGCTCCAGGGCCTTGCCGCGCTTGAGCCACAGGTGCAGGTCGTGCTCCCAGGTGAACCCGATGCCGCCGTGGCACTGCAGGGCGTGCTCGTTGGCCAGCCGTTGCGCCTCCGTGGCGGCCACCGCGGCCACGGCGGCCGCCCCGGCCGCGTCCGGGTCGCCAACGGCCACCAGGTGCGCGGCCACCCACACCGCGGGGCGGGCCATCTCGACCGCGAGGTGGGCGTCGGCCAGCCGGTGCTTGACCGCCTGGAACGACCCGACCGGGCGGCCGAACTGGTGGCGCTGCCCCACGTAGCCGACGGTGACCGCGACCAGGTGTGCGCCGATGCCGAGCAGGGTCGCCGCGGTCGCCACGGCCGCCCGGTCGGCGAGCCGGACCGCGGCGCCGGCCGAGCCCGGCAGCAGGGTCTCGGGCCCGGTGTCGGCCCGCACCGATGCCAGCCGGCGGGACCGGTCGAACGCCGGCTGGGCGACGATCTCGCAGCGCCCGGGCTCGACCGCGTGCATCCCGTCTGCGGCCGCGACGAGCAGTACGTCGGCGTCCTGGGCCGATGCCACGAGCGGTCGTCCGGGCAGCGCCACCGTCGCCACCGCGTCGCCGGCGGCGATGGCGGGCAGCCAACGCTCGCGCTGCGCGTCGGAGCCGTGCTCGGCGAGGACCAGCGCGGCCAGCGCGGTCTCGGCGAGCGGCACCGGGAGCGCGACCCGCCCGGCTTCCTCCAGCAGCAAGGCGAGCTCGAGGTCGCGGTAGCCGAGGCCGCCGAACTTCTCGGGCACGACGGCTCCCAGGAAGCCGACCTCGGCAAGCTGGGCCCACAGTCGCCGGTCCGGACCGGCGGCCCCGTCCTCCCACGCCGCACGTACCCGGGACGGCGGGCACTCCGCGGCCAGGAACGTGCGGGCGCCGTCGGCCAGTGCGCGCTGGTCGGGGGTCAGGTCGAGGTCCACCGGGGCTCCCGAGGCAGGCCGAGCACGCGCTCGGCGACGATGTTGCGCTGCACCTCGCTGGTGCCGGCGAAGATCCGCGACGCCCGGGCGTGCCAGTAGCGCCGGTGCAGCTCGGGTGCGGCCAGGTTGAGGGGCGCGTCCGGGGTCAGCTCGGCCAGCGGGCCGAGGATGTTCAGCGCGGTCTCGAAGATGCGCGCCTCCATCTCCGACCAGTAGAGCTTGCCCATGCTCGCCTCCGGTCCGATCGAGCCGCCTGCGGCGAGCCGGGTGGTGACGTGCTGCATGTGGCGGCGGTACTGCTGGACCTCGACGTGGCGGGCCGCCACCTCGTCGCGCACGACGGGGTCGTCGGCCATCCCGGCGCGGCGGGCGAGCTCCACGAGGTCGTCGATGTCGCGGGCGAAGCGTGCGTGGTCGCCGAGTCCGGTGCCGCGCTCGAAGCCGAGGGTCGCCATCGCCACCGACCAGCCCTCGCCGATCTCGCCGACGACGTTCGCGACGGGCACCCGCACGTCGGTGAGGAACACCTCGGCGAAGCCGGGCTCGCCGTGCAGTTGGCGGATCGGGCGCAGCTCGATGCCGGGGGAGTCCATCGGAACCATGACGAAGGTCAGCCCGCGGTGGCGGCGCAGCGCCGGGTCGGTGCGGACGATCGCGAACATCCACTGCGCGAAGGCCGACAGCGACGTCCAGATCTTCTGGCCGGTGATCACCAGCTCGTCGCCGTCGAGCTCGGCGCGGGTGCGCACGGCGGCCAGGTCGCTGCCGGCGTCGGGCTCGGAGAAGCCCTGGCACCACAGCTGCTCGCAGCTGAGCATCCCGGGCAGCCACCGCCCGCGCTGTTCGGGTGTGCCGAAGGCCATCACCGTGGGGCCCGCCATGCCCAGGGCCAGGCGGTTGAGCCGGACTGGGGCGCCCGCGCGCACGTACTCCTCCCCGAACAGTGCCTGCTCGATCAGTCCGGCGCCTCCGCCGCCGTGCTCGCGCGGCCAGTGCAGCGCGGTGTAGCCGGCGTCGTGCAGCTGCCGTTCCCACGCGCGGTGGGCCGCCACCCCCTCGGCGGTGTAGGGGGGCGGCAGCGGCTCGCCCGGCACGTGCTCGGCGAGCCACTGCCGGGCCCGCCCGCGGAAGCTCTGCTCGGCGGTGGAGTAGGTCAGGTCCACGTCAGATCCTGGTGATCGTCGGCCAGAGCTCGTCGGCTCCGGCGGTGATGACCGCGCGACCCAGCTCGGCGGCCCAGTGCTGCTCGGCGCCGTACTCCTCGCGCCACGACCACAGCCGCCGGGTCAGGTGGTGCAGGCGGTGCTCCTGGGTGAAACCGATGGCGCCGTGGACCTGGTGGGCGATCCGGGCCGCGGGGCCGGCGGCCGCGCTGGTGCGGGCCTTGGCGGCGGCCACGGCCAGCGCGACGTCGCTCGTCGAGGCCGGGCCGGCGCCACTGTCGCGGACGGCGGAGGCCACCGCCGCGTCGGCCGCCGCGCCTGCCACCGCGGCCAGCCCGGCCAGCGTCGCCACCTGGTGGGCCACAGCCTGGAAGCGGCCGATCGGGCGGCCGAACTGCTCGCGCTCACCCGCGTAGCGCACAGTCAGGTCCAGCACCGCGCCCACCGCCCCGGCGATCTGCACCGACCGCGCCAGCGCACCGAGCCGGTACAGATGTGCCGCGGTGCCCCGCGGCACCGTCGCGACCGCACCCGCGGGCAGCCGCAGGCCCGCGACGACGAGGTCGTCGCGCGGCTCACCCGCCAGGTTGTCGCCGTTGGCGAGGGTCAGCCGGGCCGGGTCGACGAGCGCGGCCAGCTCCGGACCGTCCGGGCTGCCGCCGACCACCAGCACGCGCTCGGCGACCCGCGCCCAGGCCACCCTGGGCGCGGTGCCGTCGAGCACCACATTCCCGCCGGTCCTGGTGACCGACAGACCGGGGCCGCACGCGACCGTGACCGGTCCCGCCGGCATCGCGAATCCTGCCGCCACGCACCCGGCCGCGGCCGGGAACAACGTCTCGCCCAGCGGGACCGGCCCCGCGTGCGCGGCGACCACGCGGAGCACGATCGCGGCGTCGGCGAGGTCCCCGCCGGACCCGCCGGCCACCTCGGGCACGCCGACGGCGGTCAGGTCGGCGCCGGCCAGCCGGTCCCACACCTGCGGGCTCCAGGAGCCCTCGGCCGCAGCCACCACCTCCGGCGGGCAGTGGTCGGCCATGATGGCCGTGACGACCTGTTCGAGCGGTTCGTACGTCGTCATCGCAACCCCAGTCCGCGTGCCACGATCCCGCGCAGCACCTCGTTGGTGCCGCCCCTGAGGGTGAAACCCGGGGCGTGCAGCACGGCACGGGCCAGCTCGCGGGCGAGCGGGTCGGCCGCCGTGGTGCTCGGCTCCACCGGCGCGACGGACCGGACGACGTCGATGATCTCGTTCTCCAGCGTCGTGCCGAGGTCCTTGACCAGCGCGGCCGCGACGTCGGGTGTCTCGCCGCGGTCCAGCGCCGCGGCGATCTGGACCGACAGCCGCCGCACTGCCCAGAGCTGGGCGACCAGCTGCCCGATCGCCGCTGCTTGCCGCGGGTCGCCGGGGTCGGCGACCCGGACGAGGGCGACGAGCAGCGGCAGCGTGGACAGGAACCGTTCGGGCCCGCTGCGTTCGAAGGCGAGCTCCGAGGTCACCTGGATCCAGCCCGCGCCGATCTCGCCGAGCACCATGTCGTCGCCGACGTACACGTCGTCGAGGACGACCTGGTTGAAGTGGTGCTCCCCGTCGAGCAGCCGGATGGGGGAGACGGTCAGGCCGGGCGCGTGCAGGTCGACGATGAACTGGCTCAGCCCGTCGTGCCGGCCGCCGTCGGTCGACGGCGAGGTGCGGCACAGCGCGATCATGTAGTCGCAGCGGTGGGCCTGGCTGGTCCAGACCTTGGTGCCGGACAGCCGCCAGCCGGCCCCGTCACGCCGGGCCGTGGTCCGCACCGAGGCGAGGTCGGAGCCGCTGTCGGGCTCGCTCATCCCGATCGCGAAGTACGAGCGCCCGCGGGCCATCGCCGGCAGCATCCGTTTCCGCTGCTGCTCGGTGCCGTAGCGCAGCAGGGCGGGGCCGCTCTGCCGGTCGGTGACCCAGTGGGCCACCACCGGAGCTCCCGCGGCGAGCAGCTCCTCGATCACGACGAACCGGTGCAGCGCCGGCTGGTCGTGGCCGCCGTAGCGCTTCGGCCACGTCATGCCCAGCCAGCCATGGTCGCCGAGGCGGGTGGAGAACTCGGGGTCGAACCCGGCCAGCCAGGCGTCGCTGGTGGCCTGGATCGCGCCGCGTCGCCGTTCGGTCTCGAGGAATTCCCGGACCTCGGTGCGCAGTGCCTCCGCGGCGGCGGGCAGGCCGGCGTCGGGGAGCCGGATCCCGCGCGCCGCGCCGGCCACCGCGGAGGCCCTCAGCGCCATGGGGAGAAGTCGGGCTTGCGCTTGTCCATGAACGCCTGCGAGCCCTCCGTCTGCTCGCCGGAGGCGAAGAACCCGGGGTTGACCTGGTTGAGGATGGTGAACCGCTCCTGCTCCTCGCGGATGTGCGCGGTGGAGTCGTCGAACGACTTCTTCACCAGCTTGAGCACCGTCGGGCTGAGCGCGAGCAGGTCGTCGCACCAGCGGGCCACCTCCGCGTCCAGCTCCGCGGCCGGCACGACGGCGTTGACCAGCCCCCAGTCCAGCGCCTGCCGGGCGGTGTAGCGGCGGCAGAGCATCCAGATCTCCTTGGCCCGCTTCATGCCGACGACGGTCCAGAGGTGGCTGACCAGCCAGCCCTCGGCCGGGCTGGCCACCCGCGGGCCGTTCTGCCCGAACACCGAGCGGTCCGAGGCGATGGTGAAGTCGGTGACGTAGGCCATGTGGTGCCCGCCCCCGATGGCGTAGCCGTCGACGCGTGCGATCACCGGCTTGAGGCACTCGCGGAAGGCCCGGTAGAGGTTCTTCATCAGGGTGTCGAACGAGTCGTCGCCCGCGCGGAAGGTGTCCTCGTTCTCGACGCTGACATCGCCGCCGGCGGAGAACGCGCGCTCGCCCGCACCGGTCAGCACGATCACCCCGACCTCGCCGTCGGCTCCGGCCCGCCAGACGGCGTGGGCGAGTTCCTTGACCGTGTGCGGCGTGAAAGCATTGAGCTTGTCGGGCCGGTTGATCGTCACCCGCGCGACGGCGTCCTTGACCTCGTAAAGGATGTCCGAGTATTCGACGACCGATCCGGTCATGATCCAGCGCCTTCCGTGTCGGGTATGATGATTACGAGGATCGTATGTATGAGGTGGGGGCAAAGTCCACCACCGACCGGCCCCACCACCGACGCTGAGGAGACGACATGACCGGTGCAGACGGACAGTCCGCGGAGAACGGCGCACGCCGGGTCGCTTTCGTGACCGGGGGGGCAGGGGGGATCGGCACCGCCATCTGCCGCCAGCTCGCGGCGGCCGGGCACGCCGTCGCCGTCGCCGACCTGTCGCGCGAGGCGGCCGAGAAGGTCGCCGCCGACATCGACGGGATCGGTGTCCCCCTCGACGTCACCGACCCCGACTCGGTCGCGGCGGCCGTCGCGGAGACCACCGAGAAGCTGGGCGCCCCCACCATCGTGGTCAACGTGGCGGGCTGGGACGAGCTCAAGCCGTTCCTGGACACCGACGAGGACTTCACGCACAAGGTGCTGGAGATCAACCTCAACGGGCCGATCCGGGTGCTGCGGGCGACGCTTCCGGCCATGGTCGAGGCGCACTACGGCCGGATCGTCAACATCTCCTCGGACGCGGGACGGGTCGGTTCCTCGCTGGAGTCGGTGTACTCCGGGGCCAAGAGCGGCGTGATCGGGTTCACCAAGACCATCGCCCGCGAGTTCGCGAAGCACGGCATCACCGCCAACACCGTCTGCCCCGGCCCGACCGACACCCCGCTGCTGCGCCAGATCACCTCCGGCGAACGGTCCGGGAGCATCATCGCGGCGATGACCAAGGCCGTCCCGATGCGTCGGGTGGGCACGCCCGACGACGTCGCGCCCGCCGTGGTGTTCCTGGCCTCGCAGGCGGCCGGCTACATCACCGGCCAGACGCTGTCGGCCAGCGGCGGGCTGACGATGAGCTGAACCGGCGGGTCGCCCTCCTACAGCTGGACGGCGATGTTGTCGATGAGATGGGTCGAGCCCAGGCGCGCTGCGACGAGCAGCCGCGCCGGGCCGGGCCCCGGATCGGCGCCGAGCGCCGCGTCGCGGAGCTCGAGGTAGTCCACCTCCAGCGCGGGGTCGCCCGCCAGCACCGCGCGCGCGGCGCCGAGCACGGCGCCCGGGCCACCGGCCGCCGCAGCGGCACCGGCCGACAATGCCCGGTACAACGTCGTGGCGCGTGCCCGGTCGGGCGCGGAGAGGTACACGTTCCGGCTGGACAGCGCCAGCCCGTCCGGCTCGCGGACGGTCGGGACGGCCGCCACCGTCAGCGGGAAGTCGAGGTCGCGCGCCATCCGCGTGATCAGGGCCAGCTGCTGGTAGTCCTTCTCGCCGAAGTAGGCCACGTCCGGGGCGACGATGTGGAACAGCTTCGCGACCACCGTGAGCACGCCGGCGAAGTGGCCCGGCCGGACCGCCCCCTCCAGCTCCGAGCCCAGCGCCCCCGGGACGACGGTGGTATCGGCGCCCTCGGGGTACATGTCCCTCACCCCGGGGAGGAACACCAGCTCGACGCCCTCCTCCCGGCACGCCGCGAGATCGGCCTCCAGCGGCCGGGGGTAGCGGTCGAGATCCTCGCCGGCCCCGAACTGCAGCGGGTTGACGAAGATCGACACGACCGTCGCGGCCGACGGGTCGGCATCGCGGGCATGCCGGACCAGCGCCCGGTGGCCTGCGTGCAGCGCGCCCATGGTCGGCACGAACGCGACGGCCCGGCCGTCGGCCCGCAGCGCCCGCACGGCCGCGGAGACGGCGTCGGGGGTGCGGTGCACCTGCAGGGTGCCGGCTGTGCCGCGCTCGGAGGGGTGGAGACCCGTCACCGATCCTCCTCGTCGAGGTCCGCCGAGCTCGCGTCGTCCCGAGCCCGGCCGGACCGTAGTGCGAGTGGCGGGTGGCCACAATCGCCCGATCAGACCAGCGCACGTCGCTCGAACCCGGCGTAGCCGCGGGTGGCCACATCCTCGCACCGCTGCCGGTAGAGCCCGAAGCTGCCGAAGAAGAACAGCGGGCTGCGCGCCTTGCCGGGGATGTTCGCCCCGTCGTACCAGGACCCCGACGGCCCCGTGACGATGCGGTCGGCCTGCTCCCGCACGTGCTCGGCCCAGTCCTGCTGCGCCTCGGGCCTGGCCTCCACGACGTCCAGGCCGTTGCGCAGCGTGTCCTCGATGCAGGAGGCGATCCACTCGACGTGGTGCTCGATGGACACCGGCAGGTTGCCGAAGGTCGCGCCCGGGCCGGTGACCATGAACATGTTGGGGAACCCGGCCACCGCCAGCCCGAGGTAGGTGCTGGGCCCGTCGGCCCACTCGCGCCGCAGCGCGACGCCGTCGCGTCCGGTGATGTCGATCCTCGTGAACGGTCCCGTCACGGCGTCGAACCCGGTGGCCAGCACGATTGCGTCGAGGTCGATGTCCTCGGTCGTGGTCCGGATGCCCTGCGGCGTGACCTCCTTGATCGGCGACTCCCGCAGGTCGACGAGCGTCACGTCGTCGTGGTTGTAGGTCTCGAAGTAGTGGGTGTCGATGATGGGCCGCCGGCCGCCGAACGGGTGGTCGAACGGCATCAGTTTCGCGGCGGTGTCCGGGTCGGTGACGGTCTCGCGGATCTTGTCCCGGACGAAGTCCGCGGCGAGGTCGTTGGCCCGGATGTCGGTGAGCAGGTCGCGGTAGGAGCCGAACACGAACCGGAACCCGCCCTGCTCCCACAGCTCCTCGAACGTCCGCCGGACCTCCTCGGGGGTGGCGGCCAGCGCCGAGCGGCCGTTGTGCTGCCATGGGAAGCCGCTGAGCGACCACTTGGCCTTCGCCCAGATCGCGTCGTAGTCGGCCCTGATCCCGGCCAGCACCGCACGGTCGACGGTGTGGTGGCGCGCGGGCACGGCGAACTGCGGGGTGCGCTGGAAGACGTGCAGGTGTGCGGCCTGCTCGGCGATCACCGGGATGGCCTGCACGCCGGTGGACCCGGTGCCGATCACCCCCACCCGCCTGCCCGCGAAGTCCACGGGCTCGTGCGGCCAGCGTCCGGTGTGGTGGCACTCGCCGGTGAACGTGTCGAGGCCCGGGATGTCGGGTGTGTAGGGGGCGGCGGCGAGCAGGCCCACCCCCGTGACGAGGAACCGGGAGGTGACGACGTCACCGGCGCTCGTCTCCACCCGCCAGGTGCCGTCGGAGTCCTGGTACCGCGCAGCCTCGACGCGGGTGCCGAGCCGGATGTCGCGCAGCAGCTCGAACCGCTCCGCGACGTGCCGGAGGTAGGCGAGGATCTCTGGCTGGCGCGGGTACTTTCCGCTCCACTCCCACTCCTGCAGCAGCTCCTCGGAGAACGAGTAGCAGTACACGTAGCTCTCGGAGTCGCAGCGCGCCCCCGGGTACCGGTTGAGGTACCAGGTGCCGCCGACCCCGTCGGCGGCCTCGATCACGACGGCCCGCAGGCCGAGCACGTCCCGGACCCGGTGGAGCATGTAGAGGCCGGCGAAACCGGCTCCCACGATCACGACGTCGACGTCGGTGCGGCTCGATCCGGGCACGGCTCACCTCTGCGGTTGATGGGGCTGGTTCAGCCCGTCGAGGACGACGTCGGCGTACATGCGTCCGATGTCGCGGGCGGCCATCGGGCCGGGGCGGTACCACTGGTAGGCCCAGGCCGACATGCCGATGATGCCGAAGGCCAGCACCCGGGCCGAGGCCACCGGGCGGAACGACCCGTCGGCGATGCCGGCCTCCAGGATCGTGACCACCTGCTGCTCGTACTCGTCGCGCTTCTTCTTGACCTCGATGAACCGGTCCTCGGACAGGAAGCGGCGCTGCTCGAAGAAGATGGTCTGGTAGCGCTGGAACCGCTCGGCGCCGACGAGGTTCTCCTCGATCAGCTGGGCGAGGGTCTCGCGCGGCGCGCGGCCGGCCGAGGCGGCTGATCGCAGCATCTCGAGCTGGGTGTCGATGAAGGCGTCGTGTATCAGCAGCAGGAGGTCCTCCTTCGCCGCGAAGTGGTGGTAGAAGGAACCCTTGCTCACCCGGGCCCGCGCCACGATCTCCTGCACCCCCGTCGCCTCGTAGCCCTTCTCGTAGAAGCAGTCGACGGCGGCGGCGACGATGGCGTCAAACGCCCCGCCCCGCGAGGACGCCGGGCGGGTGCCGGGAGCGGATGCGGTGGCCATGGGCGGGATGGTAGCCAGCGCCGGCGCCGGGGGCTGTGGGCTCATCCCGGGGCCGGGTCGGTGACCCGCCGGCGGATCTGCGACCGGAGGCCGGTCTGGCCGCGGTTGACCCCGACCAGGCCGGCGTCGCCGGGCCGGGTCTGCAGCCGGTTGCCCAGGTCCGGGCCGATGGCGGTCAGGCCCCCGTCGACGGAGATCGCCTGCCCGGTCACGAACTCCGAGTCCGCGCTCGCCAGGAACAGCGCGGTGCCCGCGATGTGCTCGGGGCGGCCGTGGTCGGGCCACGGCTGGACGCTGGGCAGCAGCTTGCGCATCTGCTCCTCCCGGCCCTGGTGCAGCAGTGGGGTGAGGATCACGCCCGGGCAGATCGCGTTGACCCGGATGCGGTGCGCCGCCAGCTCGACCGCGATCGACCGGCTCAGGTTGATCACCGCGGCCTTGGCTGACGAGTAGGCCTGGGGTCCGGCCCCGCCCGAGAGGCCGGCGACCGAGGCGGTGTTGATGATCGATCCACCGTCACCCTGGTCGATCATGACGCGGGCCGCGTGCTTGGTGCCCAGGAACACCCCGCGGACCAGCACCGCGAAGGTGTAGTCCCAGTCGTCGACCTCGATGTCGGTGACCGGACCGAACGCTCCGCCGATGCCGGCGTTGTTGAACATGACGTCGAGCCGGCCGAACTCGGCCACCGCGGTGCCGACCGCCGCGGCGACGTCGTCCTCGTCGGCGACGTCGGCCGCCACGAAGCGGACCGCGTCCGCGACCCCGGCGTCGCCGGCCGCGGACAACATGGCCTTGCCGCTCTCGGCGTTGAGGTCCACCGCCACCACCCGCGCCCCCTCGGCGCAGAAGCGCAACACGGTGGCCAGCCCGAGACCGCTGGCCCCGCCGGTCACGACGGCCACCTTGCCGGCCAGCCGGCTCACGAGGTCGTCACCGACGACGCCGGAGCGACCACGCCGGGCGCGCCGGCGTAAAGCTGCGCGTACTCGACGCGCAGGTGGAACTTCTGGATCTTCCCAGACGACGAGCGGGGCAGCTCGTCGAGCAGCACCACCGCCTTGGGGACCTTGAACCCGGCGAGCCGCTCGCGGCAGTGGGCCTGGAGCTCCTCGACCGACACCGTGGCGCGCGGGCTGCGCCGGACGAACGCCGTGACGGCCTCGGTCCAGCGCTCGTGCGGCAGCCCGACGACGGCGCACTCGGCCACCGCGGGGTGCCCGGCGATCGCCAGCTCGACTTCCAGCGAGGCGACGTTCTCCCCGCCGGTCTTGATGATGTCCTTGCGGCGGTCGACGAACCAGACCACGTTCTCCTCGTCGACCCAGCCGAGGTCGCCGGTGTGGAACCAGCCGTGGCGGAACGCCTCCGCGGTCGCCTCGGGGTTCTTGAAGTACCCCGTCATCGCCTGGGGCCCGCGGTAGACCAGCTCGCCCAGCTCGCCCGCCGGCAGCAGGTTGCCCTCCTCGTCCATCGCCGCGATCCCCATCGTCACGGCCGGTGCGCCCCACGACGTGGTCTTGGTGTGGGCGTGCTCCGGGCGCTGGATCTCGTTGACCGGGGTGAACTCGGTCTGGCCGGAGATCAGCCGGCACTGCGCGTTCGGGAACCGGGAGGCGAGGACCGTGACGCGCTCCGGCGACAGGCTGGCCGCGCCGATCACGCACAGCCGCACCGTGGACAGGTCGCGGTCGCCGATGCCGGGCTGGTCGAGCAGGCCCACCCACATCGGGCCGGTCATCAGGGTCGTGGTGATGCGGTGGGCCACGACGGCGTCGAGCGCGGCGTCCGGGTCGTAGGTGCGCGAGATGACGGTGCAGGCGCCCGCGAAGAGGTGGGGCAACCACATCGCGTTGAGCTGGCCGGTGTGGAACAGCGGCATCACCGACAGCGTCACGTCGGTGTGCTCCAGGTGCATCGCCAGCGCCGTGGAGAGCCCGCTGATCAGCACTGCGAGGTGGCTCGTGGCCACGCCCTTGGGGCGGTCGGTGGTGCCGGAGGTGTAGAGCAGCTGCAGGGTGTCAGCGTTCTCGACCAGCACCTCCACCTCGTCGGTCGAGCCGGTCATCAGGTCCGCGAACGGGGCCACCCGCCCGGTGGCTCCGCCGACGGGTCGGGTGTCGTGCGGCGGCCCGTCGTCCACGACGTACAGCGCGCGCAGCCCGGGCAGCGCGTCCAGCAGCGCCCGGGTGTGGTCGGCGAACGCCTCCTCGGCCACGAGTACGGCGGCCTCGGCCTCGTCGAGCATGAAGCGCATCTCGTCGGTGGTCAGCGCGACGTTGAGCGGCAGGTAGACCAGCCCGGCCTTGGCCGCGGCGAGGTAGGTGACCGGGATGACCCAGTGGTTGCGCGACACCACCCCGACCACATCGCCGCGCCGCAGCCCCGAGGCCAGCAGCGAGCGCGCCACCTGGTTCACCGCGTCGTTGAGCGCGCGGAAGCCGAAGCGGACGTCGCCGTCGACCAGCGCCGGCCGGTCCGGGAACCGGGCCGTCGTGCGGGTGAGCATGTCGCCCACGCACGCGCGCTGGATGAGGTTGGTGGCGAGCTCGGCGTCGTAGGTGGTGCTCACAGCGCCACCTCCCGGGCCGGCTCCTGGGCCGCCTCGACCTCGGCGGGCACGTAGAACTGGCGGGACCACTTGCGGAAGTTCTGATAGGTGGGCGACTCCTCGCGCACGATCGGCGCCCGCAGCGTGTAGCGCATGTTGGACCAGATCGGGAAGTCCATCTCGGTCTGGCGGATCTGCTCCTCGAACACGCGCTGCTCCCGGTGGTCGGGTGGGGAACCGGGCACGGCGTCGGGACGGCGCTTCTGCCACATCGAGAAGAAGACATCGGAGGTCTCGGCGTCGATCGGGGTGGAGCAGACGAACTGGGCGGCCTCGACGTAGTCCATCATCCGGAAGCAGATCAGCCCGACTCCCCACACCTCGATCTCCAGGCGGCCGGCGATGGTGCCACCGGGCGTCAGCTCGGCGCCCTCCCGGCCGTAGGGGTACTCGTGCAGGATGTAGGCGTACGTGCCCTCGGTCTCGAACTTCTCGATCGCCGTGGATCTCGGTGCCCGGTGCACGTAGTGAAAGTGCATGGGGTCGACGGTGTTCTCCGCGACGACCTGCGGCTGGAACGTCACGTCCGCCCAGAGCTTGACCGCGTGCGGCTGGGCCGGCAGGTAGTCGGGGTGCTCGAACTCGGGCAGCGTCGGGGGCTCCCAGGACGGTGGCGCGCCGTCGGGGTGGTGCCACACCAGCACCACGCCGTTGGCGGTCCGGGTCGGGTAGCTGCGCAGGCAGGTCTTCACCGGGCGGGCGCTGTAGGGGATGTCGACGTTGCGGCCCTCCCCGTCCCACGCCCAGCCGTGGAACGGGCACACGATGTCGTCGCCGCGGACGGTGCCGCCGGCGCCGAGGTCGGCACCGAGGTGCCCGCAGTAGGCCTCGACCGTGCGGTAGGCGCCGTCGGCGCCGCGGAACAGCACGAGGTCCTGGCCGAAGTAGCGCATCCGGCGGACGCTGCCGGGCTGCAGGTCGTCGGCCCACCCGACCTGGAACCAGCCTGCGGGGGGAGTGGGGTAGGGGAAGCCCTTCATCGGTTCTCCTCGGTGGAGCGAGCCGGTTCGACGTCGAAGTCGGCCAGGTCGGCGGTGCGGGTCATGTCCCAGTAGTCGATGACACGCCACGGCGTGTTCGTGACCACGCGCCCTGCGGAGTTGCGGTAGTAGGTGCTCATCCCGGGGTGCGACCACACCATCCGGTCGTGCGCCGCATCCACCCGCGCCACGTAGTCGTCGTGCACCTCGGCGCGGCACTCCAGCGCACCGAGCCCGCGCTCGCGCAGCTGCCGCAGGGCGTCGCCGATGTAGCGGGCCTGGCACTCGGCGATGAACATGTAGCTGCCGCCCGCCCCCGGGTTGACGTTGGGTCCGTACATCAGGAACAGGTTCGGGAAGCGGGGCACCGTGATGCCCAGGTAGGCGGTGGCGTCGTCGTCGCCCCACTGCTCCCGCAGGTCCACCCCGCCGCGCCCGCGGACCTGCAGCGGCGCGACGAACCGGTTCACCTCGAACCCGGTGCACAGCACCACCAGGTCCGCCGGGTGCAGCGCGCCGGTGGCGTCGCGCACCGCATCCGCGGTGAAGCCGGTGACCGGCTCGGTGACGAGGTCGACGTGCGGGCGGGTCAGCGCCCGGTACCAGCCGTTGTCCAACAGCATCCGCTTGCCGTAGGGCGGGTAGCCGGGGACGGCCTTGGCCTGCAGGTCCGGGCGGCCGGTGAGCTCCGAGCGGATGTAGCGGGTGAAGTATTCGCGGTGCCCGTCGTTGACGGCGTTGAGCGAGCGCTCGGGGTGCGGCCACTCCGGATCGATCTGCAACGAGGCGTGCACCCGGTCGTTCCAGGTCCAGGCCAGGCGCAGCCGGTACCAGGCGCGGTAGAACGGCACGCTGTCGAACAGCCACTGCGCGTCGGCGTCGATCGGGTCGAAGTATCCCTCGGCGGGGGCGGCCCATTGCGGTGAGCGCTGGAAGACCGTCAGCGCGGCGGTGCGGTCGACGATCGCCGGGACGGTCTGCATCGCGCTGGCGCCGGTGCCGACCACGGCCACCCGCTGGCCGGTCACGTCGAGGTCGGCGGGCCAGGAGGTCGAGTGCACCACGGTTCCGCGGAAATCGTCGAGTCCGGGCAGGTCGGGAACGGTGGGCCGGCCGAACAGTCCGGCCGCGGTGACGAGAACGTCCGCGGTGAGCTCGCGCTGCGCGCCTGTGCGATCACGGACCCGCACCGTCCAGCGCTGGGCGGTCTCGTCGTAGCTCGCGTCGAGCGCCTCGGTGCCGAACAGGATGTCCTCGCGCAGGTCGTAGTGGTCGGCGAGGTCGGCCAGGTAGCCGGCCAGCTCGTCGCGCTTGCCGAAGTGCCCCGACCACGCCCGGGGGAAGAACGACAGCGAGTAGAGGTGGCTGGGGGTGTCCACGCCGCAGCCGGGGTAGGAGTTGGTCAGCCAGGTGCCGCCGACGTCGGTGTTGCGCTCGACCAGCAGGTGCTGCACGCCGGCCTCGCGGAGCTGGACCGCCAGCGTCAACCCGGACACACCGGCCCCGACGATGAGCACCGACTGGCCGGTGCCCGGCGCCACCCGCGGCCGTGGCGGCCGGTCCGGGGCGCCGAGCTCGGCGGCGGCGAGCCGGCCGTACTCGGCGGGCACGTCCTCACCCATCGCCACTCCGAACATCTCGGTCAGCAGCTCGGGGGAGGGATCGGGCAGGGCCGCTGGCACGCCCCCGTACCAGGCCGACACGGCGTCGGTCACGGCATCGAGGATCTCCTCGCGCCGCTCCTCGGGCAGCCCACCGGAGTCGTTGGCGCCGAGCCCGCGGTTGCGGCAAGGGGCGTACGGCGGACGCAGCCAGCACCGGTCGCCGGTGAGCTGGTGCAGCACCATCAGCAGGGTGGGGACGTTGCCGGCGCGTACGGCGGCCCGGAGTCGGGCCCGGTCCATGCGGGCCGGGGCGAGAACCTCTGTCACGACGGCTCCGATGGTCGCTGGGATGCGGGTTGCTCGTTCACCATACCGACCGGTCGGCATGGTGAGCAACCGTTCCCGCGATCCGTCATCGCCCGCGGAACTGGGGAGGGCGGCGTTGCAGGAACGCCTGGGCGCCCTCCCTGGCGTCGTCGGTAGCCAGGACCGCGAGCGCCGCGGCGCGCTCGGCGGCGAGGGCCCGCCGGTGTTCCGCGGTGTAGGTGCGCTTGATCGCGGCGACCGTCACCGGCGCGTTCCCGGCGATCACCGCGGCGGTATGGGCATCGGCCGTGAGGTCCTCGGGTGCGCAGACGCGCCCGACTATGCCCAGTGCGGCGGCCTCGGTCGCGTCGAAGTGGCGGCCGGTGAGCAGCCGGTCCGCCGCCGCCGCCGTGCCGATCTCGCGGGTCAGCGCACTCACCGCGCCGAACGGGTAGAGACCCATCCGCGCTGCCTGCGTGCCGAACCGGGCGCCCGACGCCGCGATCCGCAGGTCGCAGGCGAGCAGCAGCGACATGCCGCCGCCGAAGCAGCCGCCGCCGAAGCAGCCGCCGTTGACGGCCGCGACGACCGGGACGCCGATCGTCGTGGGCCCCAGCAGCGCCGCCTCCAGCAGCTTGAGCGCCGAGCCGGGGTCGGCGACCGCCCGCAGGTCGGCTCCCGCGCAGAAGCTGCCCGCGGTCCCGGTCAGCACCGCCGCCCGCACGTCGGGATCGGCGTCGATCTCGCGCCACGTCAGCGCCAGGGCCCCGGCCGTGGCGGGGTCGAGGGAGTTGCGGACATGCGGGCGGTCCAGCCGGATCGTCCACACCGGGCCGTCCCGGTCGACGTGCAGACTCGTCATCCGCTGTCACGTCCTCCGGTCGTGGCCGGCCCAGCACGGGTCGCGCAGGGCCGGCTTGGACACCAGGCCCAGCGGTGTCGGCGGGATCGATGCCACGACTCCGCCCAGTACCAGACGTTCCCGATCACCGCGCACTCCCGCACGCCGTCGACGCGCAGCAGGATCTCCTCGACCTCCCTCGGGACGCCGGGGTCGTGCAGCGCGGTTCGCGCACCGGCGCCCGCCCGTGTCGCCGTCATCGCCTACCGGGCCAGCAGGTCGGCGGTGTAGTCCTCCTCGAGGCTGCGCTCGCGCGCCCCGATCCGGAACGCCTCGAACACCGGCAAGTGGTCGTCGAAGTCGGCGATGCCGTTCTGCTCCAGCACCCACTTGACCTTCTTGACCGCCGGGCGCGCCGCCTCCCACATCGCGTCGGCGTCCTCACCGGTCATCACCTGCACGGCGCGGCGCAGCAGGCGGCCGTGGGTCTCGGCGAAGTGCCCGGGTGCCCGGTCGGCGGGGCGCATCCAGAAGTTGGACTCGTCGCTCGTGACCAGCTGCGGCAGGGCCAGCATGCCCATCGCGTAGAGGATGCCGTCGCTGGCGAGCTTGGCCAGGAACCGGCGCTCGTCGGTGCCCAGCGCCGGGCGGTCGCGGTCGCGCATCCGCTTCTCGAACAGAAGCCTGCCGTAGGCGACGTGGCGGCGCTCGTCGACGTCGACGTGGCGGTAGCCCTCCTTGAGCGCCGGCCACGCGATGCCGTCGATGATGCGGTCGAACAGCACCATCCCGACGATCTCCGGGGCCAGGATGCTGACCTGCAACAGCCACGGGTTGTCGCCGAGCACGACCTTCTCGGTGTAGGTGGGCCACATGCGCGACTGCTTCCACTCCACCCAGCGCAGGTTCTGCACCGCGCGGTGCTCCAGCTCGGTGCGCGGGGTGAACTCGAAGGGGAAGCCCGGGATCATCGTGGTGGCGACCCGGCGGAAGAACTCCTCGTGCACGAACTCGTCGCGGCCGGTCGCCATGCAGAGCAGGATCAGGCCGTGCTCCTCGTGGCGCTCGTAGAGTGTGGTGAGCGGGTGCAGGAACTGCGGCGCCGCGGCGTACTCGAACATCGCCCCGAGCGCGCCGTGGTAGGCGACGGCGAGCCGCTCCTCCGGATCCAGGGCGTCGGCGTCGACGGTGTCCCACGCCAGCCGGGTCGGGTTCCACGTGAGGTCCTTGGCGCGCTCGTAGACGTTGAGTGCGCGGCGGTCCTCGACCCGCCAGTCGACCGGGTAGATGTTGGGGGCCACCACCGGCGGTGGGGTCCAGTCGCGGTCCATCTGGATCGTCATGTCGCCTCCTGTCGACCCCGCCGGGGCGGTGTCGCTGCTAGGGCATTGCGTATCCGCCGTTGACGCCGTAGGTCTGCCCGGTCACCCAGGACGCGCGGTCGCCGGCGAGGAACGCCACTGCTGCTGCGGCGTCGTCGGGCTCGCCGGTGCGGCCCAGCGGGTAGGCCTTGGCGATGCGGTCCCACAGCTCCGGTGCGAAGCTCGCCTCCGCCTGCGGGGTCCGCGTGGTGCCCAGCGCCACGCAGTTCACCCGCACGCCGTGCCGGCCGACCTCTTTGGCCAGCGCCTTGCTGAACCCGATCACCGCGGCCTTGGCCGCGGAGTACACGGCGGTACGGGGCTCGCCGACCCGGCCGGCCTCCGAGGTGATGGTGATGACCGACCCGCGGCGGCGCTCGATCATGCCGGGCAGCGCCGCGTGGGTCATGTTGAGCACTCCGTGGGTGTTCACGCCGAACTCGCGGGCCCAGTCCTGCGGGCCCGTCTCGATGAACGGCTTCACGATCCACATCCCGGCGTTGTTGACCAGGACGTCCAGCGGGCCGATCGCCTGCTCGGCCTCGGCGACCATGGCGGCGGAGGCCGCGTGGTCGCTGACGTCGCCGGTGACCGCGACCAGGGTGCCGCCGGCGGCACCGAGCTTGGCGGCAGCCTCGCGCGCGCCGGCGGCGTCGATGTCGGCGACGGCCACCTTCGCCCCCTCCGCCACCAGCAGGGCGCTGATCGCGTAGCCGATCCCGCGGGCACCCCCTGTGACCAGCGCCGCGCGTCCGTCGAGTCCGAGATCCATGCTGCTCCTGTCGGTAGGCCGTGCTCAGACGCCGGAGACGCGGCGCTCCATGCCCGCCCAGTGCGGTTCGCGCAGCGTCTTGCGCTGCAGCTTGCCCACCGGGCTCTTGGGCAGCTCCTCGGTGCGGAACTCCATCCGGGTCGGCTTCTTGTACGAGCCCAGGGCGCGGGCGGTCAGCTCGATGATCTCCTGCTCGCTCACCACCGCACCGGGGTCGGTGACGCACACGGCCATCGGGGTCTCGCCCCAGCGCTCGTGCGGGATGCCGAAGACGGCCACCTCGCGGACCGCGGGATGGGAGGCGATGGCGTTCTCCAGCTCGGCCGGCCAGATGTTGAACCCGCCCGAGATGATCATGTCGTCCATCCGGTCGAGCACGTAGAGGTAGCCGTTGGCGTCCATGATGCCGACGTCGCCCGAGAGCACCCAGCCGTCCACCAGACGGGCGGCGGTCTTGTCGGGGTCGTTCCAGAACCCGGCCATCTGGCCCTCGCAGCGGATCGCGATCTGGCCCTCCTCGCCGACGGGCAACGCCTCGTTGTCCGGCCCCCTGATCTCCAGCTCGGCGAACGGCAGCGGGCGCCCGGCCGACCGCAGCGGGTTGGAGCCCTCGACCTTGGAGAACCACTCCTGCGGGCCCATCGCGCACGCCGGCAACGCCTCGGTCTGCCCGTAGAGCTGGTAGAGCACCGGACCGAAGAGGTCGCGTGCGGCCAGGGCGGTGGCGTCGGAGATCGGTGCGCCGGCGACCAGGATGACCTTGAGCGCGGAGAAGTCGCGGCGCCGCGCGTCGGGGTGCTGGGCGAGGGCGCCGAGCAGTGCGGGAACGCAGAACATGTACCCGACCCCCTCGCGCTCCATCACCTCCAGGCATCCGCCCGGGTCCGCGGCCGGCTGCAGCACGTTGACGGCACCCTGCAACCACATCGGGAGGTAGAGATAGCCGGAGCCGTGCGAGATCGGGCCGACGTGCATGCAGACGTCACCGACCTGGACTGGAGGGAAGTTGTAGGTCCAGTCCCGCCCCGACGCGAGCCAGGTCCGGTGGGTGTTCGCGACGCCCTTCGCCCGGCCGGTGGTGCCGCCGGTGTGGCGGATGATGAAGTAGTCGTCCGGGTCGATCCGCGGGTCGGGGTCGGTGTCGGGCTGCGCGGCCAGCCAGCCCTCGTAGGTGGCGTCCCGGACGATGACGTGATCGAGGTCGGGCAGCTCGTCCACCAGCCCGGCGACGTCGGGCAGGTAGCGCTCGGCGACGACGAGCGCGCGACAGCCCGTCCCGCCCATGTTGTTGGCGTGCGCCTGCCTGCTGTCGCGGGCGTAGAGCGGAACGCGCACGAGACCGGCTGCGGCGGCACCCCCGTACATGTCCTGCGCCTCGAGGGTGTTGTCCTCCAGCACCGCCACGCGATCGCCGGGGTTCAGCCCCAGGGCGAGCAGGCCGTTGGCGAGCCGCAGCCCGCGCGACCAGGCCTCGCCGAAGGTCAGCCGCCGGTCGCCGGAGACCACGGCGGTCCGGTCGGCGTAGTAGTGCGCCGAGCGGCGCATCAGACCCCGGACGTCCATCGGTCATCGACCTCCTCGTCGGTGGATCGAGTGTGCTTGATTGTGAGACGGTCGTCAACAGAGTGTCGTAGGATGCCGCCGCTAGGATACGCGGTCGCACGATGCCTACGGCCGCAGGGAGAACGATGGACGCACCCAACGGGTCGGCACCGGCCGGCAGCGGGAGGAACGGGAACGGCGTCCAACGGGCCTCGCAGAGCGCCCGGTCGTTGCTGTTCACCGTTCTCGGCGAGTACCTCCGGGACCCGGGCGCGACGTTGTGGACCGCGGGTGCGGTCACGGCGCTGGGTCGGCTGGGGGTCGAGGAGCGAGCCGCTCGGCAGGCCCTGACGCGGACGGCGCGTGACGGCTGGGTCGTGGCCGAGCGGCACGGGCGCCGGACGTTGTGGCGGCTGACCTCCCGCGCCGTCGAGCACTTCGCGGAGTCCGCGGAGTCCGTGTACGGAGCCAGGCGGCATCCGACCGGTTGGGACGGCGACTGGGTCGCGCTGGTCACCTCGGTGCCCGAGTCCCATCGCGACCTGCGGCACCGCTTGCGCACCCGGCTGCGCTGGGCCGGCTTCGGGCCGCTCGGGCAGGGCGTGTGGATCTCCCCGCGGGTGGACTCGGAGAAGGCCGCTCGGCAGGTGCTGGCCGAGCTCGGCCTCACCGCCAGCGCGGTGTCGGTCGTCGGCCGGATCGGTGGCCTCGGTTCGGAGTACGAGGTCGTGAACCGGGCGTGGGACCTGGGCGGCCTGGCTCGCGACTACGCCGCCTTCGTCGCCGAGTTCGCCGACCTGCGCGGGAGGGACCAACGGGAGCCCGCGGCCGTCTTCACCGGGCTGACCCTGATGGTGCACCGCTGGCGCGAGTTCGTCCTCCGCGATCCCGCGCTGCCGGCGGAGCTGCTGCCCGCGCGCTGGCCCGGCCACGGCGCCCGGGAACTGTTCTACCGCCGCCACGACGCCGAGCACCCCGTCGCGAGGGCGTGGCTCGCCGGTCTCGGCTGACGGCGCCATCGCCGCACCACTGCTGACCAGATGTACGACACCAGCTTGTACATCGTCGATCGGATGTCGTAGGTTTGTCCGGTGGCTGCCACCGTCGACCTGCTGACCGCCGACGCGGTCACCGATCCGCACGCGATTTTCGCGGAGCTCCGCGACCGCGGCCCGGTGGTCTGGAGCGACACCCACCGCGCCTGGATCGTCACCGGGTACGACGGGGTCGCCGAGGGCTTCCTGGACGCCGAGCGCCTCTCGTCCGACCGGCTCACCCCGTACTGGGCCCGGCTCACGCCCGGGCGCGCCGCCGTCCTCGGCACCACCTTCGACGTCCTGCGCGGCTGGATGGTGTTCCACGACCCACCCCGCCACGCCCTGCTGCGCAACCCGGTGCGACGCGCGTTCACTCCGCGTCAGGTCCAGCGGCTGGCGCCCGGGATCGAGAGGATCGCAGCCGAGCTGCTCGACGGGATCGCCGAACGGGGCACCTGCGACCTCAAGGCCGAGTTCGCGTTCCCGCTGCCGGCCCTGGTCATCGCGGACCTGATGGGGGTGGAGGGCGCCGAGCGGTATCGCTTCAAGGACTGGTCGGCCAAGCTGGCGGCGATCGTGTTCGGTGAGTCCGACAACCCGCAGCGCGACGCCCGGGCGGCCGAGGGCAGCGCCGAGTTCGTCGACTACTTCAGCTGGCTGGTCCGGCATCGTCGGGAGCACCCCGGACCGGATCTGGTCAGCGCGCTGCTCGCCGCCCAGGCCGAGGACGGCGACGGGGAGCTGAGCGAGCTGGAGCTGGTCGGCGCGTGCACGCTGCTGCTGTTCGCCGGCCACGAGACGACCACGAACCTGCTGTCCAACTCGGCGCTGGCCCTGATGCGCCACCCCGACCAGGCGGCGCTCCTGCGGGCCAGGCCGGAGACGGTGGACACGGCTGTCGAGGAGCTGATCCGTTTCGACGGGCCGGTCAAGACCATGGTCCGGGTCGCGGCCGGGACCCACGAACGCGGGGGGCGGACCCTCGTGCGGGGGCAGACCGTCTACCTGTCGGTGGCCGGCGCCAACCGTGACCCCGCCGTCTATGACGGGGCAGACGACCTGCGACTCGACCGCGTCCCCGGCCGGCCCGGCATCAGCTTCGGCCAGGGCCTGCATTTCTGCCTCGGCGCGGCGCTGGCCCGCCTCGAGGCTCGGATCGCGGTGCCGGCGTTGGTCAACCGGTTCCCGGAGCTGGAGCTGGCGACGCAGGACCTGAGCTGGGAGCCACAGATCCTCACCCGCGCCGTCCGTGAGCTCCCGGTGTCGGTCGGGACCTGACCGCCCGGTCGCCCCCGCGGGCGGGGTCCGCCCGTCCTGCGCCCCCGCGCCGGCGACCACGTCAGCCCGTTCGTACCGTGGGTACGAAGCCGTGCCGCCGCAGGAACTCCGCGATCGCCGCGAGGCCCTCGTCGTGTGCGGGGTGGGTCGGCAGCTGCAGGAAGGCGTGCGGGGCGTCGTCGAGCACCACGAGCTCGTGCGTGACGCCGGCCTCGGCGAGGTGCGCGGCGAACGCGGTGGACTCGTCGCGCAGCGGGTCGCGCCCCCCGACGGCCACCAGCGTCGGCGGCATCCCGGCGCCGTGGCCCTCGGGGCTGAGCCGGGGGTCACCCCGGACAGCCTCGAAGTCCTCGGCCGGCAGGTAGAGCTGCGTGTGCGCCTCCTGCCCGGCCAGCAGCGGGGCCAGCACTGGCAGCGCGCGGTGGTAGTCGTAGATGCCGTAGAGCAGCAGCGCACCGGCCACGGACCGGCCCGCGTCCGTGCCGGTGAGGACGCACGCCGACAGGTTCGCCCCGGCGGAATCCCCGCCCACGATCATCCGGGACGGGTCACCGCCGTACTCCGCGGCATGCCCAGCCGCCCAGCCGACGGCGTACTCCGCGTCCTGGACGGCGGCGGGGAACCGGTGCTTGGGCGCCCGCCGGTAATCGACCGAGACGACGAGCAGGCCGAGCGCGGCGAGCTCGGTGGCCAGCCGGCGATGGGTGTGGGGTGCGCCCATGACCCAACCGCCGCCGTGCAGGTAGATCAGCACCGGGAAGGGCGGCTCGCCGAGAGGGACGGTGATGTCGGCACCCAGCCGCCAGCCCGCCACCTCGCGCATCGGCACGGCGTGGTGCACCGCCGCGACCGGAGGTCCCCCGGCATTGACGTAGTCGTCGTAGGAGCCGAGAAGGGCGGCAGGGGAGATCCCGTCGGGCGCCCGCAGCGTCAGCTGGAACTCCAGCAGCGGGCCGGGCACCGGGGTCGTCGTGTCCGTGGTCGTGCGGTCCGGGCTCATCGGGACCCGGCGTCGAGCGCCCGCAGCTCGACCCGACGGATCTTGCCGGTAATGGTCTTCGGCAGCTCGTCGAGGAAGGCGATCTCGCGGGGGTGGTTCCAGCCGCCGGCGGTGCGCTTGCAGTGCTCCTTGAGCTCGGCCACCAGCTCGTCGCTGGGTTCGTGGCCCGCCGCCAGCGCGATCCAGGCCTTGACGACCTGGCCGCGCTGCGCGTCGGGCTTGCCGACCACCCCGGCCTCGGCGACCGCGGGGTGCGACAGCAGGGCGGCTTCGATCTCGGTCGGGCCGATCCGGTAGCCGCCGGAGGAGATGACGTCGTCGCGGCGACTGCTGTACCAGAAGTACCCGTCCTCATCGATCCTCGCCAGGTCACCCGTCCACTGCCAGCCGTCGCGCAGGACCGCGGCGGTCGCCTCGGGCCGCTCCCAGTAGCCCTGGGTGAGGGCCGGGTAGTCCGGCCGGGACACGATCTCGCCGACCTCGCCGGTGGTCAGCTCGTTGCCCTCGTCGTCGACCACAGCCACGGTGAGCCACGGCAGGGCCGGGCCCAGGCTGCCGGGCTTGATGGTCATGTCGTTGCGGTTGCTGCACAGCGCCGCGCCGTTCTCGGTCTGCCCGTAGCACTCGACGATCGGCGTGCCGAACCGGCGCCGCGACCACTCGAGGGTCTCCGGGTCGAGCGGCTCGCCCACGGTGCCGAGCCGGCGGATCGGGACGGGTCCACCCGCACCGGGC
Organism: Pseudonocardia sp. 73-21; assembly: GCF_001899645.1. Classification (GTDB taxonomy): domain Bacteria; phylum Actinomycetota; class Actinomycetes; order Mycobacteriales; family Pseudonocardiaceae; genus Pseudonocardia. The sequence continues at coordinate 26,640 of NZ_MKVV01000050.1, forward strand.
AGCCCGGCCTCGCCGGAACGCATCATCCGGTAGGCGGTGGGCACCGCGAACATGGTGGTGACGCCCTCGTCGCGGATGATCGACCACCAGCGGGCGGGGTCGAACTCGCCCTCGTAGGTCACGAAGCCCTGCCCGTAGCCCAGCGTGCCCAGCGGCAGCAGGACCCCGGTGATCCACGCCAGATCCGAGGTCGGCCACATGACGTCCTCGGGCCGCAGCTCCAGGGTCAACGCGACCAGCGCGAGCGCCCCGACCAGCAGCTGGTGCCCGTGCACCGAGCCCTTCGGCCTTCCGGTGGTGCCGCTGGTGTAGAAGAGGAACGCCGGGTCCTCGGCCGTGGTGTCCGCCACCTCGACACCCGCCGGGGCGGCGGACATCCGGGAGGTCAGGCCGCCGGGACCGTCGTCGTCGATCAGCACCACCGTGGCCCCGACGGCGGCGGCCGCCGCGCGCACGGTCGGCTCATGGGCCCGCGCGGTGACGATCACCCGCGGTCGGGCGTCCTCCACCCGGACGGCGACACCGTCGGGGCCGAATGTGGTGGACAGGCAGCTCCACACGGCGCCGACCTTGAGCGTGCCGAGCAGCAGGGCCCAGTGCACGGGCAGCCGGGGCATCATGGTGAACACCCGGTCACCCTGGGCCACGCCGAGCGCGCGCAGCGCGCCGGCGACCCGGTCGGAGGTGTCGGCGAGCTCGGCGAAGCCGACGTCGCGCGAGGAGCCGTCGGCCCCCAGCCAGCGGATCGCCCGTGCCCCGGAGTCGCGGTAGCGGTCGCACACCTGGACCGCGAGGTTCATCCGGTCCGGCACCCGCCACTGGAAGCTCTTGGCGATCTCGGCGTTGCCGGTGTCGCGCAGGGTCGCGTAGTAGGCCGTGTCGACGTCGGTCACGGTGACTCCCGTTCAGGGGTGTTGTGATCTAGATCATCGTGATTATCATCCTGAATGTGCGGGCGGGCAAGGCTGCTCACCGACGGGGAGGACATCGTGGACTTCACCCTGACCGATCGTGAGCGCGAGTGGGTCGAGCTCGGGCGCACGCTCGCCGCCGAGTTCGCTCCCCGGGCCGCCCGCTGGGACTCCGAGGCGGCCTACCCCGAGGAGAACCACAAGCGGCTCGGTGAGCTCGGACTGCTCGGCGCCGCGCTGCCCGTCGACTTCGGCGGGGGAGGGGCCAGCCTCGTCGAGTGCTACCTGTTGGTCGAGGAGATCAGCAAGGCGTGCGCCAACACCGCGCTGCTGGTGCACGACCAGAACGTCTCCGGCCGGATCCTCGCCACCTACGGCGGCCCCGGTCATCGCGAGATCCTGGAGCGGCTCGCCGCCGGCACGGCGGAGGTGACCATCGCGATGACCGAGCCGCAGGCGGGCTCGGCGCTCTACGAGCTGACCACCACCGCCCGCCGCGACGGTGACGAGTGGGTCGTCGACGGCGGCAAGACCTACAACTCCTTCGGCGACCGCGCCGCTGCGCATCTGGTCTACGCCCGGTTCGCCGAGGCCGGCTCGGCACCGTCGTCGGGTCCCGAGGGGATCGGCATCGTGCTCGTGGACGCCCACCGGGAGGGCGTGTCGACCACCCCGATGGGTCGCAAGCTCGGCATGCGCGGCGTGGAGGAGGTCCACCTGCACTTCGACGGGGTGCGGGTGCCCGCCGCCAACGTCGTCATCGAAGGCCGGGCGGGCTCCACCGAGGGCTTTACCCGGCCGCTGGAGGTCTACAACGCCACCCGGGTCGGGATGGGGGTGATGGCGCTGGGGATCGCCCAGGGGGCGATGGACGTCGCGATCGCCCACCTGCGCACGCGCCGCCAGTTCGGCCGCCGGCTCGCCGACTTCCAGGGCCTGCAGTGGATGCTCGCCGACGCGGCCGTCGCGGTCGAAGGCGCCCGGTTGCTGTGCTACCGGGCACTGGCGGAGGTCGACGCCGGCCGCACCTCGGCCTACCACTCCGCCTGCGCGAAGGTCGCCGCCACCGAGGGCGCGTTCCGGGTGGTCGACGACTGCCTGCAGATGCTCGGCGGCGCCGGGTACTTTGCCGAGGCGCCGCTGGAGCGGATGCTCCGCGACGTGCGCATGTTCAAGATCACCGGTGGGACGACCCAGATCCTGAAGAACACGATCGGGCGCGCGCTCGTGGGCAGGCCCTGATGGCGGCGGTCGGCCCGGAGAACGGGACGCCGCCGGTCGTCGTGGAGTCCGTCGGCCGGGTCGGAGTCGTGCGGCTCGACCGGCCCGGCAAGCTCAACGCCCTCGACGGACCCACCATCAGCGCGCTGCGGGCGGCCGTCGCCCGCTGCGCCGCCGACGACGGGATCGCCGCGGTGCTCCTCGAGGGGGCCGGGCGGTCGTTCTGCGCCGGCGGGGACCAGGGCGCCGGCGCACAGCCGCCGAGGGGGCCCTACGGCTGGTACTCCTACATCGCGACCGAGGCCAACGCGCTGGTCCGGGAGCTGTTGGGGATGCCCAAGCCGGTGGTGGCCGCCGTGCAGGGCCATGCCTACGGCGCCGGGATGTGCCTCGCGCTGACCGCCGACCTGGTGGTCGCCGCCGACGACGCCCGGTTCTGCATGCCGTACCTGAAGATCGCCAACAAGCCCGACTTCGGGGCTTCCTACCTGTTGCCGCGTCGGGTCGCGAGCCTGTCGGTCGCCAAGGACCTGATCTACACCTCGCGCGTCGTCGACGCCCCCGAGGCCCTGCGGCTGGGGCTGGCCAACCGGCTGGAACCCGCGGCCGGGATGCGGGCGGCCGCGCTGGCACTGGCCACCGACCTGGCCGCGGGACCGGCCCAGGCGCTGGCGCTGTCCAAGGCGATCCTGGACCGCTCGCTCGACTCCGACCTCGACACGGTGCTGGCCCTGGAGGCCATGGCGCACGGCATCGTCAAGGTCTCCCGCGACCACGCCGAGGGTGTCGCCGCGTTCTTCGGCAAGCGCCCGCCGACCTTCACCGGGGAGTAGACCCATGGACTTCGACTTCACACCCGAGCAGGACGCGCTGCGCGCGGCCGTGCGCGAGATGATGGACCGGGAGGCCCCCGAGGAGTACCTGCAGCGCCTGGACCGGGAGCACCTCTTCCCCCACGAGCTGTGGCGGCGCTGGGTCGAGATGGATCTGCTCGCCATGCCGTTCCCGGCCCGCTACGGCGGCCTGGACGGGGGCGTGCTCGAGTTCGTCATCACCGCCGAGGAGATCGGCCGCAAGGGCTACGACCTCGCGGGTGCCTACGGCATGACGGTGTTCCTGGGACTGCTGCTGGTGCGTCACGGAACCGACGAGCAGGCCGACGAGATCGTGCCGGGCATCGTCCGGGGCGAGCGCAGGCTGTCGATCTCGATCACCGAGCCCGACGCCGGCTCGGACGCCGGCGCCATGCGCACCTTCGCTCGCGCGGACGGCGACGACTTCCTGATCGAGGGTCAGAAGGTCTTCTCCACCGGGGCCGGGCTGCCCGACAACACGATCCTGCTCTTCGCGCGCACCGGCCGCGACGACCGCAAAGCGATCTCGTGCTTCCTGGTGCCCAACAACACTCCGGGCCTCAAGGTGGTCCGGCTCGACACGCTGGGCCGGCACTCGATGGGCACGTTCGAGCTGTTCCTCGACGACGTGCGGGTCCCCGCCGCGAACCTCGTCGGCGAGCTGCACGGGGGCTGGGACATCCTGCTCGCGGGCCTGGAGTTGGAGCGCACGATGACCTGCGCGGCCTACGTGGGCAACGCCCAGACCGTGGTCGACCAGGCGCTGGCCTATGCGCGGGGACGCGAGCAGTTCGGCCGGCCGATCGGCGATTTCCAGGCGATCGCGCACATGCTGGCCGACATGCAGACCGCGGTGGACGCCGCGCGGCTGCTGACCTACCGGGCCGCGACGCTGGTCGCGCAGGGCCGTCCCGCCCGGCAGGAGGTGGCGATGGCCAAGCTGTTCGGGTCCGAGACGTTCGTCGACGTCGCGAACAAGGGCATGCAGGTGCTGGGCGGCTACTCCTACATGATGGACTTCCCGATGCAGCGCCACTTCCGCGACGCGCGCATCACCACGGTGACGGCCGGAACGTCGCAGATGCAGCGCAACCACATCGCCCGCGGCATGGGGCTGCGTCCCCGCTGACATCGGCTTATTAATGCCTCGATGTGGGGCACGCCATGTCGGCCCGTTCCCCTGACGATGGACTCAGGTGCCTGAGCCACAGGCCTACACGATGCCGAGCACGAACCTGCCACGGGTTCACGACGGGGAGAACATATGAGTCAGGTCCAGACGGACACGGTCGAGGAGCTCGACGTCCTGGTGATCGGCGCCGGATTCGCGGGCATCTACCAGCTCGACCGGCTACGGTCGCTGGGGTACTCGGTGAAGGTCTACGAGGCCGGCTCGCGGATCGGCGGTATTTGGTACTGGAACTGCTATCCCGGGGCACGGGTGGACAGCGACGGCCCGATGTACCAGTTCTCCCGCGAGGACCTCTGGAAGGAATGGGAGTACTCCGAACGGTTCCCGGACTGGAGCGAGGTCCGGAGGTACTTCGACTACCTCGACGAGAAGCTGGATCTGAGCAAGGATATCCGGTTCGACGCCAGGGTCACCTCGGCCGAGTTCGACGAGACGCGCCGGCAGTGGATCGTGCGGGCGAGTGACGGATCGACGGTGCGGGCCACGTTCCTGGTTCCCTGCACCGGCTTCGGCTCCAAGCCCTACGTCCCGCCGATCCCCGGGCTCGACTCCTTCCGCGGCGAGTGTTACCACACCGGCCTGTGGCCGCAGTCCGGTGTCGACCTCGCCGGCAAACGCGTCGGGGTGATCGGCACCGGGGCCAGCGGCGTCCAGGTCATCCAGGAGGCGGCCCGCGACGCAGCCGAGCTCACCGTCTTCCAGCGCACGCCGAACCTGGCGTTCCGGATGGGCCAGCAGACGCTCACCCCAGAGCAGCAGAAGGAGATCAAGGACGGCCAGGCGGCCGGCTACGCCATCCGCACCACGACCTTCGGCGGCTTCGACTACGACTTCCTGCCCATGTCGGCCCTGGACGTCAGCCCCGAGGAACGCGAGGCCACCTATGAGCGCATCTGGGGCATGGGCGGCTTCACCTTCTGGCTCGGCACCTTCCAGGACGTGCTGTTCGACGCGAAGGCCAACGACACCGCCTACGAGTTCTGGCGGAAGAAGGTGTGGGCACGGATCGACGACCCGGCGGTCGCGGAGAAGCTTGCGCCGGTAGTGCCGATCCACCCACTCGGCGTCAAGCGGCCGTCGCTGGAGCAGAACTACTACGAGGCCTACAACCAGGACAACGTCACCCTCGTCGACCTGCGGGCGAACCCGATCGAGGAGGTCACCGCCACCGGGGTGCGCACCGCCGCCGGCGAGGTGGAGCTCGACATACTGGTCCTCGCCACCGGGTTCGACTCGGTCACCGGCGGACTGACGGCCATGGACATCCGCGGTACCGGTGGGATCACCATGCGGGAGAAGTGGGCCGACGGCGTCAGCGCCTATATGGGCGTGGCCACCGCCGGCTTCCCGAACCTGCTGTTCCTCTACGGGCCGCAGAGCCCGTCGGGGTTCTGCAACGGGCCGACGTGCGCGGAGATCCAGGGCGAGCTGATCGTCCGGATGATCGACGACCTGCTGCGGAGCGGCCGCACGCGTGTCGAGGCGGACGTCGAGGCGGAAGGCGCGTGGCGCGAGCACGTGGCCGAGCTGGTGGTGCCCACGCTGTTCGACCGGGCCGACTCCTGGTACATGGGAGCGAACATCCCCGGCAAGACCCGGCAAATGCTCAACTATCCGGGCGGTCTGCCCACCTATCTCACGAAGTGGGAGGAATCCGCGGCCAAGGACTACGCGGGTTTCACCATCACCTGATCCGGGGGCGTGCGGCCCGTCCGTTCCCGTGGGCGGGCCGCACGACGCCATCGGGTCGGCCGCTCCTCAACGGTAGGGCGAGAAATCCGGTTTGCGCTTCTCCAGGAACGCCGTGGCGCCCTCCTGCTGCTCGCCGGACTCGAAGAACGTGGGGTTGATCTCCTCCAGGAAGTTGTCGGGGATCTGCCGGTCGCGCAGCGGCTGGTACTCGTCGTCGAAGCTCTTCTTCAGCACCTTGAGCACCGTCGGGCTCAGGGCGAGCATGTCGTTGGCCCAGCGGCGCACCTCGGCGTCGAGTTCGTCGGCGGGCACCACCGCGTTGACCAGGCCCCAGTCGAGCATCTGCGCCGCGGTGTAGCGCCGGCACACCAGCCACATCTCCCGGGCCCGCTTGGCGCCGATCGTCCGCACGAGGTAGGACACGATCGCGCCCGACGCCGGGCTGCCGACCCGCGGGCCGTTCTGGCCGAACTTCGCGTCGTCGGAGGCGATGGTGAGGTCGCAGTGGTAGGCGAGGTGGTTGCCGCCGCCGATGCACCAGCCGCGGACCTTCGCGATCACCGGCTTGAGGCAGTCGCGCATCGCGTCGTAGAGGCCGACCATGAAGTCGTCGCCGCCGCCCTTGTTGTCGCGCAGCTCCTTGAGCCCGCCCTCCTTCTCCCAGCTCATGTCGCCACCCGCGCAGAAGGCGCGCTCGCCGGCTCCGGTCAGGACGATCACGCCGACGTCGCTGTCGGCACCGGCCCGCCGGAACGCGTCGATCATCTCGCGGACGGTGACGGGGGTGAACGAGTTGAGCTTGTCGGGCCGGTTGATCGTGATCGTCGCGACCGAGTCGGCCACGTCGTAGAGGATCTCGGTGTAGGTCGCGGTGGTCTGGGTCATCGGTGACTCCTTCGTGCAGATGGACTGGGTGGTCCGGCGCGGCGTGTCAGTCGCGTTCGGCTCCGACGATCGAGGCGAACGAGACGCACGCGCCGGGCGCGCCGCCGAGGTTGTGCGTCATTCCCAGCCGGGGGCTCGCGAGCTGGCGCTCGCCGGCCTCGCCGCGCAGCTGCAGCCACATCTCGAACAGCATCCGCAGCCCGCTGGCGCCGATCGGGTGCCCGAAGGACTTCAGGCCGCCGTCGGGGTTGACGGGCAGGCCGCCGCCGAGGTCGAAGAAGCCCTCCAGCACGTCCTTCCAGCCCTGGCCGCGCTCGGAGAACCCGAGGTCCTCCATCAGGACCAGCTCGGTGGGGGTGAAGCAGTCGTGCACCTCGGCCATCGAGATCTCGGTGCGTGGGTCCTTGACTCCGGCCTGCGCGTAGGCGTCCTCGGCGCAGCGCACGACCTCGGTGAAGGTGGTGTAGTCGTAGGCGGGGTCGAGCGGTCCCTCGGCCGGGCCGGCCACGAACGACAGCGCCTTGATGTAGATCGGCCGGTCGGTGTAGCGGTGGGCGTCCTCGGCCCGCACGATCAGCGCCGCGGCCGCGCCGTCCGACACCCCCGAGCAGTCGAAGATGCCGAGCTGCCCGGCCACCAGCGGAGAGCAGGCGATGGTCTCCTTCGCGACCTCGGTGCGGAACTGCGCACGAGGGTTCTTCGCCCCGTTGGCGTGGTTCTTCCAGGCGATGTGGGTCATCACCTCCTTCATCACGTCCGCGTCGACGCCGTACTTCTTCGAGTACGAAGGCGCGAGCAGCGAGAACATCGCGGGGGCGGTGAGTTCCGACTCGGTGCCGTCGTTCGCCGGGGTCGGGATGACGAGACCGGAGAAGCCGGAGTCCTTGAGCTTCTCGACCCCGACGGCCATCACACAGTCGTACGCTCCCGAGGCCACGGCGTAGGCGGCGTTGCGGAACGACTCCGACCCGGTGGCGCAGTAGTTCTCCACCCGGGTGACGGGCTTGTAGCCGATCTTGAGCGGCCGGGACAGCGTGAGCCCCGAGGACCCCGAGCCCATCGTCCCCAGCCAGAAGGCGTCGATGTCGTCCTTCTCGACGCCGGGCACGGAGCCGATGCACTCGGTGACGGCGTCGATGAGCAGGTCGTCGACCGACCGGTCCCAGTGCTCGCCGAAGGGCGTGCACCCCATGCCGACGATGGCGACCTTGTCGCGGATACCGTTGCTGGCCATGACTAGTGCTCCTTCCTGACAGGACGTGCCTTCCAGAAGTAGTTGTGCACGCCACCGGCGGTGTGGAAGCGCCGGAACGTCATCTCCACCCGATCGCCGATCGCGACCGCCCCGGGGTCGACGTCGGCGAGCTGGCAGCCGTAGCGGCCGCCGCCGTCGAAGTCGATGACGACGTCGACGACCGGCGGGGCGAGCGAGAAGGCCAGCTTGTCGATGGTGAACGTGGCCACGGTGGCCCGCTTGGCCGCCAGTGGCACCGGCTCGGCGCGGTCGACCGCGCCGCAGTGCACGCACACCCGCTGCGGGGGCACGTTGACCGTCGAGCACTCCAGGCAGCGCGAGCCCTCGAACGCGTACTTCCACCGCAGCGAGCGTGCCGCGGGAGGGCCGGCCGGCCGCTCCGGGTCGGGGCGGCGCGGCGGCTCGCGGTCCAGGAACCCGCGCCAGGTCAGGAAGTCCGGGTAGGACACGGCACGCGAGGCCGCGAGCTGGTCACGCACCCCGTCGCCGGTGGGGCGGCGGGTGATCGCGTCGGTCACGCGCAGGACCGTGGCGTCGGCCCCGTCGGCGGCGACGACGAGCAGGACGGTGTCACCCGGCGCGGCCCGGTCCAGCACGTCGGCCAGCACCAGGCCGGCGTGCGCGGCACCGGCGAACCCGACCTCGTTCTCCAGCCCGTCGGCGCGCGAGGACTTCGGGAACGCGCCGAGCGCCGCCCGCGCCGCCCTGGCCTGCGGTGAGGACACGATGACGTGGGTCGCTGCCTCGAGCTGCGCGGACTTGAGTGCCCGGGTCACAGCATCGGTGATCAACGGCAGGTAGGCCTGGGCCCCGAAGCGCTCCTCCCAGACCCGGCTGTAGGACTCGCCCGGCACCCTCCAGCGGTCCAGGAACTCCGCGGACACCGAGGCCTGGGCGACGATCTCGGCGAGGACCTGCTCGCCGGTGCCGAACGCGAACGCGACAGCCCCGTCGCCCCCGGCCACCTCGTCCGCCGAGCCGGGACGCCCGGTCCGGATGTCGGACAGCACGGCCATCCCGCCGGTGGCCGCGGCGGCCCGCAGGGCGCCGGACGCGCCGCGGACAGCCGCGCCCAGGTCGGTGGCGAATCCCTCCCGGCTGCCGCCCAGGGCCGCGTGGATCGCGGTGGCGTTGGTCTTGTCGGCGTAGGCGGGCGCGGTGGTGGCGAAGTAGAGCGACCCGGGCGTGGGCGCGCCCCACAGCGCCCGGCGGGCCGCCTCGACGCCCATCGACGTCGAGTCCTCGTCGTAGGCGGCCACGGTGCGGGTGCCCGTGCCGCCGCCCTGGCCGAGGCTCGCTCGGATCGCCGTCCGGTCGAGGCGGTGGAAGGGGACGTAGGCGCCGTAGGAGACGATGCCGCGTCGGTCGTTCGAGCTCATGATCGCACCGGTCCGGTCGGGAGCTGCAGTGTCGCCTCGCTGGGCACGCACGGCCCCTCCTCGCTGGAGACCATCAGCTCCAGGTCGACCAGGCCCGTGCCGTCCACCTCGCGCTTGCCGACGACGCGCCCGGTCAGGGTTGCGGTCTGTCCCGGGTAGATCGACTTGATCATCGAGATCTTGCGGCGGCGCAGCAGTGCGTCCGGGCCGGCCCAGTCACCGAGGCCGCGGTCGACGAAGCCGTGGAAGAACAGCGTCGAGAGGTAGATCGTCTGCTGGCCCTGGCTGCGCGCGTACTCGGGATCGTGGTGGCCGGGGAACCAGTCCCAGGTGGCCGCGGCGTTCATGCAGATCCGCTTGTAGGTGATCGGGATCGAGACCGGGGTGATCTCGTCGCCTACCGCGACGTCGTCGAACCGCAGTCCCGCGGTGGTGGCGGTCATGGCTGCTCCTCGGTCTCGGCACTGGTGTCCCGGGCGGTGATGTCGTACCGGAACAGCACGTTGGTGTTGCGCGCGATGACCTCGCCGTGCTGGTCGCTGTAGGTGGTCAGCGAGGTGATGAACACCCCGGTGCCGATCCGGGTCGTCTTCTCCGGAGAGACCGAGACGATCTCCTCGACGATCGACACGTGGTCGCCGACCCGCGGCCTGCGCTCCAGTTCGGTGGTGGTCGAGGCGTTGATGATGTGGTGGCCGGGCAGGGGCACGTTGAGCGCGAACAGCGAGTCGTCGCGGTGCAGGTGCTCGGGGGTCCACTGCGGGTTGAAGCCCAGCGTCATCAGCAGGCCGGGTGGGCACTCGTCGCCCTCCCAGTACCGCGGGTTGGCGTCCTCCACGAGCGAGCAGTAGTAGAGGACCATCGAGCGGTCGATCGGGAACCAGGCCTGCTTGGGCTCGGAGGTGCGGCCGGCCCAGGCCCGGCCCTCCTCGAGCGTCCCGAAGGCCATCCCGAGACCGGTGATGTCGGTGGTCGCAGTGCTCACGATCGTCCTTTCCCATCGGTGGTGTGGTCCGGCAGCGGCATGCGCGAGCGGCGCATCGCCATCCGGCTCGCCTACGCCACCCGGACGACGGCGGTGGCCGTGATGGCCGGGTCGCCGGTCTGCCGGGTCACGGCCAGGGTGAGGTCGGCGAGCCGCTCCCCGTCCTGCTCGCGGACGCCGGTGACGGACCCGGTGAAGCTCAGCACGTCGCCGGGCCAGACCTGGCCGGTGAAGCGGATCCGGAAGGCCCGGATGTGGGCCAGGCCCACCCACGCCGCCAGCCGCTGCCCGAGCAGGCCTCCGTGCAGCAGCCCCATGCCGAACACCCCGGGCATCCCCGCCGAGCGGGCGAACTCCTCGTCGTGGTGGATCGGGTTGAAGTCCCCGCCCGCGCCGGCGTACCGGACGATGTGCGAGCGGGTCAGTGGCCCGAACTCCGAGGCCGGCATCTCGTCACCCTCGGTGAGGGCCACGGGCGAGGTGGGCATGGTGGGGGTCGTCGTGGTCACTGCGGTCACCCTCCGGTCTCGACGAGCACGTCGGTCTGGCGGACGACGAGCTCGCCGCGCTGGTTGGTGAAGTCGGTCTCGATGGAGACCATGGTCATCATCCCGCCGCGCCTGCCCTCGCGCGTGGTCACATCGGCCACCCGGCGGGACGCGGTGAGCTCGTCGCCCACCACCACGGGGCCGTGGTACTCCCAACCGCACTCGCCGTGCAGCACTCGGCGCAGGTCCAGCCCGAGCGTGGCGACCATGTTGTCCTCCTCCCGCCAGTGGGCCGAGGACACGACGAACGTCGGGGGCACCGGAATGTCGGTGAAGCCCGCGGTACGGGCCGCCTCGACGTCGGTGTACACCGGATCGAGGTCGCCCAGCGAGCGGGCGAACTCCCGGACCTTGGACCGTTCCACCGGGAACGTCATGGTCCCGAGATCCCTACCGGTGAGGGAGTCGTCAGCCACGGTCGCCACCTTCCCGGCCGGAAGCGACCGCGGACGGCGCGCACTCCCGGATGAAGCTGTCGAGGTTCTCCTGGACGCGTTCTGCGGGGAGCCCGATGGATGGTGAGTAGAGCATGATGTGATCGAGAATCCCCTCGTAGCGCTTCAGCCCGGTGCGCACCTGCTCCGCGGTACCGGCCACGGCCATCGTGTCGATCATGTCGTCGGTGACCGCGGCGAACATTGCGGGCAGGTCGCGCCGCCCGAACGCCTCGCGGATGGCAGCCCCCTCCTTCGCGAAGCCGCTGACGTCGAGGACCGTGTCGTAGGACTTGACCGAGGAGTAGAAGGCGATCTGCTGGGCGGCCTCGCGCCGGGCCACCTCGGGGTCGTCGTGGATCGCGCAGATCACCATCGAGATGACCTCGACGTCGCCCGGGTCGCGCTCCGCGTGCGCGGCGCCCCTGGCGATCGCCGGACGGACGACCTCCTCGATATAGGTGGTGGTGAACAGCGGGTGCCCGGCGAGGCCGTCGGCCACCCGGCCGGCCACCTCGCACATCCGTGGCCGGACACCTGCGGTGACGATCGGGACAGCGCGCTGCGGCGGCTCGAGCTCGGCGGTCGGCACCAGGTTCATGTGGTAGAAGCGGCCCTCGTGGCGCACGGGGCCCTCGTGCAGGTTCCAGATCCGGCGGATCAGCCCGACGAGCTCCTCCATGCGCAGCGCGGGCGCGGAGGTGTCGGCAACGCTGTGCCAGTCGCTCATCATCCGCTTCGTGCCGTTGCCCAGGCCGAGCACGACCCGGCCGTCGGAGAGCTCATCGAGGTCGCGGGCCTCGGTGGCCAGCACCAACGGGCTGCGCCCGATGCCGTACAGGATCGACGAGCCGAGCCGGCAGTGCTGCGTGCGGCCCGCCATCGCCGCCATCGAGATCGACCCGGAACGGGAGTAGAACTCCGAGGTCCAGGCCGCGTCGAAGCCTGCCCGGTCCGCCGCCTCGGCGGTGTTGACGAGTGTCCTGAGGTCGGCGCCGAGCACCGACACGCCGTAGGTGCTCATGCCTTGTAGTACATGCCGCCGGAGATGGTGTGCACCTCGCCGGTGATGTACCGCGACTCGTCGGAGGCCAGGAACAGCGAGAGTGCCGCCACCTCCTCGGGCTGGCCGGCGCGGCCCAGCGCGGCGGGCTCGACGAGCTTCTGCAGCTCGCCGGGTGGGTAGATCCGTTCCAGGAAGGGGTTCCAGATCAGGCCGGGCGCGATGGCGTTGACCCGGACGCCCTTGGGGCCGAGCTCGGCGGCCGCCGCCCGCGTGAGGCCCATGACGCCGGCCTTCGCCGCGCAATAGGCCGCCTCGCCCATCGTCGACCCGATGTACCCGGCCACCGAGGCCATGTTCACGATCGAGCCGGAGCCCTGCGCCATCATCGCCGGCAGCACCGCGCGCATCGTGCGGAACGCGGCCTTCAGGCAGATGTCCTGGACGAAGTCCCAGGTCTCGTCGTCCATCTCCCATATCGGTGCCAGCTTGTTGATGCCGACGTTGTTGTGCAGCACGTCGATGCGGCCCCACCGGTCGGTGGCGGCACTCACCATCGCGGCGATGTGCTCGGGCTCGCGGACGTCGACGGTCATCCCGATCGTCTCGACGCCGTGGGCGTCCTCGATGTCCTTGGCCAGCTGCGTGGGCCGGGAGGCGTGGGCGTCGGTCACAACGACCTTCGCACCCTCGGCCGCGTATCGGCGGGCGACGGCCTGGCCGATGCCGGCACCAGCCGCGCCGGTGACGATGGCGACCTTGCCGTCGAGCCGTCCGGTACCCGTGATCTCCAGTGGGGCGGGCATTGCGGTCATCAATGTGTCCCTTCGCCGGGGCGTGTGGTCGGGTCAGACGGGCAGGAGTCGGTCCGGCCCGGCGTGAACTCGGCCGTATCCACGATCGCCGTCGGCGGACGCTCACGAGCGCGTCCGTCGAACGGCCAGCATGTTAACCGCCGTTACCGTACAACGGGGGATCGCCGGGGTCACTCCCCGATGAAAGCAGCGCGGCGTTCTGCCGGCCCGCGGCCCCGCGGGTGCGCAGCCCTCCGCGGACGACGGACGCCGCTGCCGTCACTGCGACCCGCGGCGCCCACGGTTCGGCGAGTTGTGCGCTCCTCGCGGGCATAGGCCGAGAGCGGGGCGCGATCGGTGACAGCGAACTCCGGCATGTTCCTCGATCACCGCTGTAGCACCGCGAACGGCTCGGCGTGGAGCCGCCGCAGCGCAGCAACCGATCGATCGTGGCGTCGGCGTCACGAACGCCGGCAATCGGGGTCCCCGTTCGATGAGCGTTAACAGTAGTTAACCATCGGGGCCGGTGGAGGGCCGCTGGGTCGGGTCGGCGAGCGGGCGGGCCGACCGACCGACCGACCGACGGAGCCGGCCGGCCGGTGTCCCGAATCGGGGCATCCGCGTGCCGTGGCCGCGGGCTACGGTCGATCCTGGCGGTGGAAGCACCCTTCCGGAGGAACGCATGGGAGCAACCGGACGGCCGACGCGGGCTTCGCCGACGTCGTGTCCCACCGCTGCGCCGAACGGCTCCGCTCTCGAGCAGACCCAGGGAGGCCCCGCATGACCCAGGTCGCCGACACCCCGGCACCCGCGCTGCTCGTCAACAGGATGGTGGTCGGCGGCGAGCTGCTCGACGCTCGCAGTGGCGAGACCTTCGCCGTGCACAACCCGGCCGACGGGTCGGTCATCACGCGGCTGCCCGCCGCCGGCGCCGCCGACGTGGACCATGCCGTCCGGGTCGCGCGCGAGGCGCAGCGGGCCTGGGCGAAGCGGTCGGTCGCCACCCGGGCCGGGCTGCTCCGGCGGTGGGCGGACCTCTGCCAGGAGCGGGTGGAGGACCTCGCGAAGATCGAGAGCCTGGATGTCGGCAAGCCCATCGCCACGGCCCGCGCCGTGGACGGGTCGATGCTCATGGAGAACATGCGCTACTACGCCGGGATGCCCGACAAGCTGGAGGGCCGCACCATCCCGGTCTCCGGCCGGTTCGTGACGATGGTGCTGCGCGAGCCGATCGGTGTCGTCGCCGGCATCACGCCGTGGAACTTCGCGCTGGTGGGTGCGGCCGGCAAGGCGGTCTCCGCTCTCGCGGCCGGCAACGCCATCGTGATCAAGCCGTCGCCGCTGGCCTCGCTGTCGGCGCTGGCGCTGGCCACGGTCGCGCTGGAGGCCGGGATCCCGCCGGGCCTGGTGAACGTCGTGACCGACGCGGCGTCCGCGGCCGGCGAGGCTCTGGTGCGCCATCCCGGGATCGGCCACGTGTCCTTCACCGGGTCGGACGCGGTCGGCCGCAAGGTGGCGGCCACCGCGGGTGGCGAGCTCAAGACCTGCACGATGGAGCTGGGCGGCAAGTCGCCGCTGGTGGTGTTCGACGACGCGGACATCAAGAGCGCCGCCAAGGCCGCGTTCCTGGGGATCTTCCTCAACGCGGGGGAGATGTGCACCGCGAGCTCGCGGCTGCTGGTGCACCGCTCCGTGCACGACGAGCTGCTCGACGCGGTGACCGCGACGGCCAGCGGGCTGACGATCGGCGACCCGGCGGACGAGTCCACCGTGCTCGGTCCGGTGATCTCGGCCGCCCACCGGGACCGGGTCGAGGGCTACGTCCAAGTCGGCCGGGACGAGGGCGCCGCGCTCGTGACCGGTGGGACCCGGCCGGACCTGCCGGGCTTCTACGTCACGCCGACGGTGTTCGACAACGTCGAGCCGACCGCGCGAATCGCCCGCGAGGAGATCTTCGGGCCGGTCCTCTCGGTGATGCCGTTCGCCGACGAGGACGAGGCGCTGCGCATCGCGAACGACGCCACCTACGGGTTGGGATCGGGCATCTTCACCAGCCGGGTCGATCGCGCACTGCGCTTCGCCACCAGGATCGAGGCGGGCAACGTCTGGATCAACGCCTACAACCTCCTGCACCCGGCCGTGCCGTTCGGCGGCTACAAGGACTCCGGGTTCGGCCGCGAGGGTGGCTTCTCGGGGATGAGCCACTTCACCCGTGAGAAGTCCGTCTGGTTCGCCACGGGCTGAGTGCCGCCCGCCCCGGTCCGTTGAGGCGATCGGCCGATGCCCCGGGCCGGCGATGCCCACTACCCTCGATCAGCGCGTGACCGACATCATCCGTGACCTCGGAGGAGAGCGAACGTGACCGCGACCGTCGACACCCCCGGATACCTGTCCCTCGCCCCCTTGTGTGGCGGTCCGCTGCCGCTGGACGGTGCGCGCACCCTGCCGGAGGTCTTCGCCCGCACCGTCGCCCGCTTCGCCGACGACGTCGCGCTGCGCACCCTCGGCGAGACGCGGGTGTTGACCTGGAACCAGTACCGCGGCCGCGTCGCGGACGTCGCCGGCGGGCTCACCGGCCTCGGGGTACGCCGCGGGGACAGCGTCGGGCTGATGCTGGCCAACCGGCCCGAGTTCTTCGTGGTCGACACCGCCGCCCAGCACCTGGGCGCCACCCCGTTCTCGGTGTACAACACCTCGTCCGCCGAGCAGGTCGCGTACCTGTTCTCCGACGCGGCGAACCGGGTCGTCGTCACCGAGCGGCAGTTCCTCCCGATCGTCCGTGCAGCACTGGCCATTGGTGGTTCCGTCGACCACATCGTCGTGATCGACGGCGCGGGTGAGGACGGCACGCTCACCCTCGACGGGCTCGTCGCGGCCGCTCCGGCGGGGTTCGACCTGGCCGAGGCCAGCGCGGTCGTCCAGCCGGCTGACGTCGCGACGCTGATCTACACGTCCGGCACGACCGGGCCGCCCAAGGGCGTGGAGCTGACCCACGCCAACCTGATCGCGCAGTGGAACATGCTGGTGCGCACCTGGCCGATCAAGCCCGGTGGTCGGGTCGTGTCCTACCTGCCCGCCGCGCACATCGCGGACCGCACGATCGGCATCTACCTGGCCAACAACCTCGGATACACGGTGACCTGCTGCCCGGACGCGTCCCGGCTGGGTGCGGCGCTCGTCGAGTGCCGGCCCACGATCTTCCTCGCGGTACCGCGAGTGTGGGAGAAGCTCAAGACAGCGGTCGAGGCGCAGGTCGCCGCCGCCCCGGCGGAGTTCCGGGCCGCGTTCGACGACGCGGTCGAGGCCAACCTCGCGCGGGTGCGGGCCGAGCAGGCCGGTACCGAGGTCGACGCGGCGACCGCGCGCCGGGCGAGCGCGGGGGAGGAGGCGGTGTTGGCCCCGCTGCGCGCCAAGCTCGGCCTCGACGCGGCCGAGGTGAGGCTGGTCGGAGCTGCCCCGACGCCGATGCCGGTGCACGAGTTCTTCGCCGCGCTGGGGCTGATGATGGCCGAGGTGTGGGGGATGTCGGAGCTCTCGCCGATCGCGACGTGGAACCCGCCCGGCCGGATCAAGCTGGGCACCTGCGGCACCGCGCTGCCCGGCGTCGAGGTGCGGCTGGCCGAGGACGGGGAGGTGCTGGTCCGGGGCCCGATCGTGATGCGGGGCTACCGCAACCAGCCGGAGCGCACTGCGGAGGCCGTCGACGAGCAGGGCTACATGCACACCGGCGACGTCGGGCGGATCGACGCCGACGGCTACCTCACGATCATCGACCGCAAGAAGGAACTGATCATCAACAGCGGCGGCAAGAACATGTCGCCCGCCAACATCGAGGCCGAGCTCAAGTCCGGCAGCGCGTTGATCGGCCAGGCCGTCTGCTTCGGCGACGCCCGGCCGTACAACGTCGCCATCTTGGTGCTCGACGCCGAGGCGGTCCCCGCGTTCGCCGCCGAACACGGCCTGGACGGGTCGAACCTGGCGTCGTTCTCGGAGGACCCGGCAGTGCTCGCCGAGGTGGGCGCCGGTGTCGCCCGAGCCAACGCCAAGCTGTCCCGGATCGAGCAGATCAAGCGGTGGAAGCTGCTCGCGGACGAGTGGCTGCCGGCCGGTGACGAGCTGACCCCGACGAGCAAACTGCGCCGCAAGCCGATCGCGGCCAAGTACGCCGCGGACATCGAGGCGCTCTACGCCGGATGACCGATTAGCGTCTGCCCGATCAGTGGGCTCAGTAGGACCTCGGCAGGCCGAGGACGTGCTCGCTGACGTAGTTGAGCACCATCTCCTGGGAGATCGGCGCGATCCGCATCAGGCGCGCCTCGCGGAAGTAGCGCTCGACGTGGTACTCGACGGCGTAGCCGAACCCGCCGTGGGTCTGCACCGCGCGGTCGGCGGCGAAGAACGCGGCGTCGGCGGCGAGGTACTTGGCCGAGTTGGCCTCGCGCGCGCACGGCCGTCCGCGGTCGTAGAGCCAGGCCGCCTTGCGGGCGACCAGCTCGGCGGCGTCGAGCCGCATGGTGGCCTCGGCCAGCGGGAACGCGATGCCCTGGTTCTGCCCGATCGGGCGGTCGAACACGACCCGCTGGTTGGCGTAGGTCACCGCGCGGTCCACCGCGACGCGCCCAATGCCGATCGACTCGTGGGCCAGCAGGATGCGCTCGGGGTTGAGCCCGTCGAGCAGGTAGCGGAAGCCCTTGCCCTCCTCGCCGATCCGGCACGACGCGGGCACCCGCAGCCCGTCGATGAACAGCTCGTTGGAGTTGACCGCGTTGCGGCCCATCTTGGGGATCTCGCGGACCTCGATCGCGGAGCGGTCCATCGGCGCCATGAACAGCGTCATCCCGTCGGTGCGCTTCGCGCATTCCTCCAGCGGGGTGGTCCGGGTGAGCAGCAGCAGGTACTCGGCCTGCTGGGCCTTGGTGATCCACACCTTGCGGCCGTCGACGACGTAGCCGTCACCGTCACGCCGCGCGCGGGTGGTGATCCTGGACGTGTCCGTGCCGGCGTCGGGTTCGGTCACACCGAACGAGACGTGCAGGTCGCCGGAGACGACGCGGGGGAGCAGCTCGTGGCGCAGCTCGGCGGAGCCGTGCTTGACCAGCGGGTTCATCCCGAAGATCGTCAGGTGGATCGCGCTGCACCCGTTCATGGCGGCACCCGAGGAGGCGACCTCCTGCAGCAGCAGCGCGGCCTCGGTGATGCCCAGTCCCGCGCCGCCGTACTCCTCCGGGATCGCCACGCCGAGCCAGCCACCCTCGGCGAGTGCCTGGTAGAACTCGGTCGGGAAGCGGTGAGCGGAGTCGCAGGCCGACCAGTACTCGTCGTCGAACCGGGCGATCAGCCCGCGGACGCCCTTGCGCAGGTCGTCGTGGTCCTGGTCGAGATCGAAGTCCATCACGGTCCCCTCAGTCGGCCATCGTGTAGCCGCCGCTGACCGACAGGATCTGCCCGGTCACCCAGGAGCTCATGTCGGAGCAGAGGAACAGGATGGCGTTGGCCTGGTCGGCGGGTTCGCCGAGGCGGCGGATCGGGTAGGCCGCGAGCAGCTTCTCCTCACCGCCCCACTTGTCGATCACGGGCTGGGCGCCGGGTGTCTTGGTGGTGCCGGGCGAGACGGCGTTGCAGCGGATACCGTAGCGGGCTGCCTCCTTGGCGAAGCCCTTGGTGAACCCGATCACCCCGGCCTTGGCGGCGCCGTAGGCGACCATGAACGGCTCGCCGACCCGGCCGCTGTCGGAGATCAGGTTGACGACGCGGCCATCGCCCTGCTCGCGCATGACGTCGTAGGCGGCGCGGGTCATCACCATGGCCCCGATCAAGCTGACGCCGATGTCGTGCTCGTAGTCGGCCAGCGTGAGGTCCTTGAACAGCTTGATCGTCCATGCGGCGGCGTTGTTGACGAGGATGTCGAGGCGGCCGAGGTGGGCGAGCGTGTCGGCGACGGCGGCCGCTGCGGCCGCGGGGTCGCGCACGTCCACCCGCAGTGCGACCGCCGTGCCGCCCGCAGCGGTGATCAGCTCGACGGTGCCCTGCGCGGCGGCCGTGTCGCGGTCGGCGACGCCGACGGCCGCACCGCTTCTGGCCAGCAGCCGCGAGGTCTCCCGGCCGATGCCGCTGCCGCCTCCGGTGACCATCGCCACGCGGCCGGTCAGGTCGATCTGCACGGTCATCATGTCTCCTGGGGGGTGTCGCCGCGGACGGCGGAGAAGTCGGGTGGACGCTTCTCGACGAACGACGCGCGTCCCTCGGCCGCGTCGGGCCCGGTGATGTCGAGCGTTGCGCTGAGCCACTCGACCTCGAGGAACCGCTCCAGCGGCAGGTCGAGTGCGGCGCGGACCATCCCCTTGGTCAGCCGCAGCGCCTCGGCCGGCCCGGCGGCCATCGTCATGGCCATCGCGACGGCGTCGGCCAGCGCCGCGCCCGGCTCGCTCAGTCGCGCGACGAGGCCGGCCTCGTCGGCTTCCGGCGCGGCCATCCGGCCGCCCGACAGCAGCAGCGCCGCGGCCCGCTGCCGGCCGAGCGCCCTGGTCAGGAACCAGGCCGCGCCGCCGTCGGGCACCAGCCCGCGCAGCACGAATGGCGCGCCGAACACGGCGTCGCGGGCCGCGACGACCACGTCACACGCCAGCGCGAGGCTCCAGCCGATCCCCATCGCCGGACCCTCGACGGCCGCGAGCACCGGTTTGGGCACCGCGAGGAGGTCCTGCAGCACCCGCTGGGCGACGAGCAGCCGGGCGGCCGGGGCCCCGAGGCCGGTGCCGCGCGACGGGGAGGACTTGACGTCCCCGCCCGCGCAGAACGCGCCTCCCGCGCCGGTCAGCACCACGGCGCGGCAGCCGTCGTCGCGGGCCGCATCGACGATCGCCGGGCCTAGTTCCTCCCACGTCTGCCAGTTCGCGGCGTTGCGTACCGCGGGCCGGTTGAGCGTCAGCACGGTGACGCCGGGCTGCGGCCGGTCGACCAGCACCACGTCCTCGCCCATCAACCTGCCCTCCGCGCCGCCCCGACGGGTGCGGCGACCCGCACTCCGGTGGGGCCGGTGGCGAGCAGGCGCAGGTGTGCGGCGACCGCGGCACGGGCCGCGGCCAGGTCGGCCCCGCCCCGGCCGGCGATGGCGGCCCGGTACCACCGGTGCACGCCCTGCTCCCAGGTGAAGCCCGTCCCGCCGTGGCACTGCACTGCGGCCTCGGCGGCCGCGAGGTAGGCGGCCGAGGACCAGAGCCTGCTGGCGATCACGTCGGCAGCGGCGCTCGGGATGGCGGCCGCGAGGTCCCACGCCGCGCGGTAGGCGAGCGAGCGCCCGCCCTCGACCGTGGCCGTCACGTCGGCCAGTCGGTGCCGGACAGCCTGGAACGACCCGACCGGCCGGCCGAACTGGACCCGCCCGGTGCAGTACTCGACGCTCCGGGCGATCACCTCGGTGCCGCCGCCGACGGCCTCGGCGTCGAGGAACAGGCTGTGCCCGGCCGCGCTGGAGTCCTCGCGGTCCACCAGGTCCGTCGCGGTGTGCACCGCGGCGGCCTCGGCGTCGTCGAACGTCACGTCGGCCACCGGACGGCGCAGGTCAACGCCCGATGGCGCGCCAACCGCGACGCCGTCGCGCTCGGTCTCGACGAGGGCGAGGGCGGGCAGTCCGTCCAGTTCGACGGCGACGACGACGGCGTGGGCGTCGGCGGCGCACGGCACCCGCTCGAGCCGGCCTGTCACGCGCACCGCGCCGTCGCGCACGGCCGGGAGGCGCTCGGCCCGACGACGGGGGACGCCGTCCCGGCCGGGAGTGTCGAGGCCGGGCACGAGCGCTGTGACCAGCGACCCGTCGCGCAGCCGGTCGAGGCCCGCTGTCCAGCCGGTCGCAGCGGCTAGCGGCAGCAGGTATCCCGCCACGACGTCGACGGGCCCGGTGACCGGCACCGCGCCGAACGCCTCCGCCACGTGTAGCGCCGACACGCGCTCGGCGGGGTCGCCGGTGCCGGTGGTGTAGTGCTCCAGCCACTCCGAGCCGACCAGCTCCAGCCAGGCGGCGAGCCGCTCGTCGGGGCCCGGCTCCGCGCCGGGGTCGGGCATCCGCTCGCGCAGGAACGTCAGCAGCGCCGCGCGCAGCGCCGCCACCTCGTCGTCGATCCGGTAGTCCATCCCGTCTGCTCCGATCCGGTCAGCCGCGGTCGCTCGGCAGGCCGAGCGACTTCGCGATCAGGTTGCGCTGGATCTCCGACGTCCCGCCGTAGATGGTCTCGGCCCGGCTGAACAGCAGCGCGCGCAGCCAGTCGGCCCACCCGTCGCCGGCGGCGGTGACCTCCGGACCGGCGATCTCGACCAGGGTGGCGAGCTGGGCCTGATGTCCCTCGCTCCACAGCACCTTGGCCACCGGCGCGAGCATCCCGGGCTCGGCACCTTCGGCGATCGTGGCCAGTACCCGGCGCACCGTGCTGTCCACCGCCCGGCTGCGCACGAACGCGCCCACCAGCGCGGCGCCGTCGTGCCCGCCGGCGTGCAGCCGCGCGTTCATCAGCTCCAGCTCGCGGGAGAGCTGCAGCGCCCGTTGGGCCAGGCCGGTGGATCGCTCCCTGGCCAGTGCGTAGGTGGCCACCCGCCAGCCGTCGCCGATCTCGCCGACGATGTCGTCGGCGTCGACCGTGACGTCGTCGAGGAAGACCTCGCAGAACTCGCTGCTGCCGGTGAGGTTGCGCAGCGGCCGGACGGTGACCCCCGGGCGGTCCATGTGCAGGACGACCATCGTCACCCCGTCCGGGACCCCGGTGACGCGCACCATCAGGTAACAGCGCTGCGCGAACAGGGCGTAGGAGGTCCATACCTTCTGCCCGGACACCACGAACCCGTCCCCGTCGGGGATCGCACGGGTGGTCAGCCCGCCCAGATCGGACCCGGCACCGGGCTCGGAGAAGCCCTGGCACCAGATGTCGTCGTGGGCGAGCATCGGGCCGAGATAACGGGCCCGCTGATCGTCGGTGCCGAAGGCCATCAGAGCCGGGGCGAAGATGCTCATCCCGTTGGTGTTCATCGGCTCCGGTGCGCCGGCCGCGACCAGCACGTCGAGGAAAGCGAGCTGCGCATCCACGCCGAGCCCGCGACCACCGCAAGCGGCAGGCCAGTGCGGGGCCAGCCAACCTCCCTCGTGCAGCATCGTGCCCCAGTCGCGGCGCATCGCGACGTACGCGGCGTCGTCGCCGATGCCGACGGGCACGTCGCGCCATCCGACGGGCAGCGTCGCGGCCACCCAGTCGCGCAGCTCGTCGCGGTAGTCCAGCGCCGCCCCCGAGAGTGACAGGTCCATCAGGACCTCCGCTGGCTGACGCGCACGCCGGTGACCTCGCCCGCGACCATGTTGCGCAGGATGCCGGTCGTCCCCCCGCCGATGCCCAGGCCGAACGCGTCACGCACGTAACGCTCCATCGGGTACCGGGTCAGGTAGCCCTTGTGGCCGAGCAGCTGCAGCGCCTCGGAGGTGACCATGACCGCCGCCTCGTTCGCGGCGAGCTTGGCCATGGCGGTCTCCCGGATGCCGGGGAAACCCTCGACGTCGGTCCGGGCCGCGCGCCACAGCAGCAGCCGCGCGCCGTCGATGGCGGTGGCCATGTCGGCGATCTTCCACTGCGGTCCCTGGAACTCCACGATCGCGCGGCCGAACTGCTGGCGTTCCTTGACGTAGGCGACCGCGTCCTCCAGCGCTGCGCGGGCCAGCCCGACGGCCATCGCGGCGTTGCCGCAGCGCTCCGGGTTGAACTGGCGCACGAGGAACCGGGCGCCGTCGCGGGAGCCCTTGCGCGGCATCAGCACCACCTGGTCGGCCCGCACCGGGACGTCGGTGAAGCGCATGATCCCCTCGGCGATGGCGCGCCCGCCCATCTTCTCCTCGGTCTCGATCGGGGCCATGCCCTCGACGTCGCGGTCGATGAGCACCGCCCCGATGCCGTCTGGACCGGTGGTGTCGGGGGCGCGGCAGAAGACCAGGAAGGCGTCCGAGCGCAGCGCCCCGGTGATGTGGCACTTCTCCCCGTTGAGCAGGAAGCCGTCGCCGTGCGGGCTCAGCGTGGTCTGCAGCGCGGTGCCGTCGGAGCCGGCCTGCGGCTCGGTCATGGCGATGGAGAAACACACCGACCCGTCGGCGACCCGCGGCAGGTACTCCTCGCGCTGCTGGTCGGTGCCGATCCGGGCGATCACCCGCGGCGGCCCGTTGACCTGCATCTGGATGGTCATCGCGCTGGCCAGGCAGCCGGCCGCGAGCTCCTCGAGCACCAGGCAGGCCTCGAACGTGCCCAGGCCCCGGCCGCCGTACTCGACGGGCACGGTGAGCGCGGTCAGGCCGGCCTTGCGCAGCAGCTGGAACTGTTCCTCGGGGAACTCCGCGCGACGGTCCCACTCCGCCGCGCGGGGCCGCAGCTCCTCCTGGGCGATCCTGCGGGCGAGGGCGACGAGTTCGGTCTGGGCGTCGGTCAGCTGGTCGAGCGGGGTGGTCATGCGGGTCCTTCCGTGACGGGTGGACGGGGCGGGCGGTCAGGCCGACCGGGCCTGGAGCTCCTCGACGGCGGTCTCCCGCACCCGCGCCTTGTCGATCTTGCCGCCCGCGTTCGTCGGCAGGGCGTCGACGAGGACGAGCTCCTCGGGCAGCTTGACCACCGCCACCTCGCGGTCGCGCAAGAACGCGCAGAGCCCGGCGAGGTCGGGCGGCGCCCCCGCGACCGGGACGACGACGGCGCAGGCGCGCTCACCGAGGCGGTCGTCGGGTATCCCCACGACCGCCACGTCGGCGACGCCCGGGTGCTGGGACACGAGGTGCTCGATCTCGGCCGGAAAGATGTTGGTGCCCCCGCGCAGGATCATGTCCTTGATCCGCCCGACGATCCGCAGGTTGCCATCGTCGTCGAACCGGCCGACGTCCCCGGAATGGAACCAGCGTTCCGCATCGAAGGCGGCCGCGTCGTAGGCAGGCTGGTTCAGGTAGCCGTAGGACTTGCCGGCCCGCCAGCAGACCTCGCCCGCCTCGCCGGAGAGGAGGACGGCGCCGTCGGCGCCGACGAGCTTCACCTCGACCCCCGCGCAGACCGAGCCGACGGTGGTGCGGCGCACCTGCTCCTCGTCGTCCACCGACGTCATCACCGGGACGCCGCCGTCAGTGGAGCCGTAGATGCTCTGCACGCGGCAGCCCATCCGCTCCTCCAGCTCCCGAGCGGTACTCGGGGGCAGCGGTGCCCCGGCGTTGTTGAACCGGGTGAAGCGGGACAGATCGGCGGCCTCGAGGCCGAGCGGGAGCAACATCACCATCTGGGTCGGGATCGCGGTGGCGTACGTGGCGCCCTCCGCGACGATGAGGTCGAGCGCGGCCTGGGGTGACCACCGTTCCAGGATCGCCGCGGTCGCGCCCAGCAGCAGGGGTGTCAGGACCGGGAAGATGTAGCCGGTGGAACCGGTGCCCGCCGGGGCCAGGCCCGCGGCGACGTCGTCGGCGGTCAGCCGCAGCCGGGGAACGACGTTGTGCAGCAGCAGGGCCTTGAGGTCGTTGCCACCCCAGACCGCGGCCTTCGGTGTGCCCGTGGTGCCCGACGACGACATGACCAGCACCGGCGCCTCGGCGGAGGCCCGCAGCCCGGCGACCTCGTCGACGGCCTGCCGGGTGGTGACCGCCGCGGCCAGCGCCTCGATCGCGTCGGCGTTCCCGCTGCGCGCCGGGATCACCGCCCGCAGCGTCGGCTGCTCGTCGCGGATCGACCCGGCGAGGCCGAGGAAGTCGAAGTCGTCGTCGATCCCGCCGGCTCCCGGCACCACGAGCACCGGGGCCCCGACGGCGGCCAGCAGCGGCCGCAGCTCCGCGCCGCGCCACGCGGTGCTCAGCGGCATGAACAGCGCGCCGATCCGCACGCACGCGAGGTGCAGCGCGGGGAGCAGCGTGCAGCCGGGGAGCTGGACGGCCACCGGGTCACCCGGCTCGACCCCGAGGCCGTGCAGGACTGTGGCGAGCCGCAGGGACAGCTCGCCCAGCTCGCCGTAGCTCACCCTGCTCCGGGCGTCGATGACGGCGAGCTTGTCCGGATCCGTCCGTGCGTGCTCGTCGACGATGTCGGCGAGGGTGCGCTCATCCCACAGGCCGAGTTCGTACATCCGCGAGACGCCCTCGTCGTCGCGGAGTGGGAGCGGACGCTGCGTCCTCGCCATGCCTGCCTCCGATCATCATAAGGATTATGACGTAACTCGCACGTCGGGGCAACGCGGGCGAGCCGGCACGTCGAGCCGGTCGCGGTGGGCCGGATCGGCGACGGAACGCAGTGCCCGCGCCCGCTGTCCCGAGCCGAGCCCCCGCAGGTCGACGGCGCCGTGCTCGGTGACGACCCATCCCACGTCGGCTGCCGCTGTGGTGACCGGTCCACCGAGCCGATCCACGATGCGCGACTCACCGCGCGAGGTCACCGACGGCAGCGCCACGATCCCGATCCCGCCCGCCGATGCGGCTGCGCCTCGCAGGAAGTCGACCTGGCCCCCGACGGCTCCGAGGTACCGGCCCGCGACCGACTCGGCACCGACCTGCCCGTCGAGGTCGACCTGCAGCCCCTGGTTCACGGCGACGAAGCGGGGGAGCGCTCCGGTGATCCCGGCCGGATGGACGAGGTCGACCGGCCGCATCTCGACCCTCGGGTTGCGGTCGAGGTAGCGGTAGAGGCGTTGCGTCCCCAGTGCCGTGCCGGTGACGACCACGGGTCCGGCCCCGTCGTCGGCCAACACCCCGCGTTCGTCGAGGTCGACCAGCCAGTCGCCGACCAGCCCGCTGTGCACGCGCAACCCGCGGCGCCCGTGCAGCGCGGACGCCACGGCGGTCGCGAGGCCGCCGATCCCCAGCTGCAGTGTCGCCCCGTCCGGGACGAGGGCGGCGATGTGCGCGGCGATCCTGGCCTCGACGTCACCGCCCCGGCGGTCGGGCACGCAGGTCGGCCCGCAGTCGGCGGCCACGACGGCGGCGAACGCGGACCCGTGGACCCGCCCCGGCCCCGCGGTCACCGGTACCCGTGGGTCGACCTCGGCCAGCACCACCCGGGCGGCCGCCAGCGCGCCGAACAAGTAGTCGACGCTCACCCCGAGGCTGTGGTAGCCGTCCGCGTCCGCCGGGGAGACCTGGCAGAGGACGACGTCCACGGGCTGGCGGCCGGCACGGATGAGGCCGGGGAGCGCGGACATGTGGCAGCGCACCACCTCGACCGGGTGGCCCGCGAGAACCCCGAGCGCCCCGTAGGAGCGCAGCGCGACATCGGGCGCGGATGCGAGCCGATCGTCGCAGGTCAACCCCACGAACGCGGTGACCCCGCCGAGCCCGCTGGCCTGGCGCAGGAGTGCCCCGATGAGGGCCCGGGGCTCGGCGCCCGCCTGTCCCCACAGCACCGTGTCGCCGGCGCGGACGAACGGGCGCAGGTCGATCACGCCGGCAGCGGACCGCGCGCCGTCGCCCGTTGCGCCGGTCGGCGCCGGGTGACGGCGCGGACTCATCGCTGCGGGCGCAGCTGCCGGGCGCGGTCCCGAAGGGAGTAGCGCATGAACTTGCCGGTGCTGGTCATCGGGAACGACTCGACCAGCTCCACGGCCTCGGGCCACTTCGTGCGGCTGAGCCCCTTCTCGCCGAGGAAGGTGGTGAGGTCGCTCAGCGCGACGTCGTCCCCGGGGGTCGCCGGCACGACGAAGACGGCCGCCCGCTGGCCGAGCCGCTCGTCGGGCATCGCCACGACGGCGGCCTGGCCGACCCGGGGATGTTCGTAGAGCAGCTCCTCGATCTCCCTGGGGTCGATCTTGTAGCCGCCCCGGTTGATCAGGTCGTCGCGCCGCGACACGAAGTAGCCGTACCCGTCGGTGTCGAACCGGACGATGTCGGCCGAGCGGAACCAGCCCTCTGGGGTGAACATCCTGGCGGTGGTCTCCGGCTGGCCGTAGTAGCCGACCACGAAGTTGGCCCCGCGGGACCAGAGCTCGCCCTCCCCCGGGAGGGCGACGTCGTTGCCCTCGTCGTCCACCAGGCGCATCTCGATGCCGTCGATCACCGACCCGATGCTCCGGCTGGTGATCGAGATCGGGTCGCCGGGCCGGGTCATGTGGGTGACGCCGGCCTCGGTGTAGCCGTAGAACGCGGAGATCTCGGCCCCGAGCTGGGTGTGCAGCGCGTTGAGGGTCTCGGCCGGGCACGGGGCGCCCGCGTAGCAGATGCCGCGCAAGCTCCGCACGTCGCGCGCTCCGAGGCCGGGGACGCGGGACAGGTCGATCAGCATCGGCGCCGCGCCGAGCAGGTACGTGGGCCGGTCCCGCTCCAGCAGCTCGACGCATCGGGCCACGTCCCAGCCGGTGAGCAGCGTGAACGCCGCTCCGCGGTGCAGGGCCGAGAGCACCCCCAGGCCCAGCCCGGTCAGGTGCGCGATCGGTGTGACGATGATCCAGTGTGCGTCGCGGGGGAACCTCTGCCCGTGCTCGAAGCTCTGGATCCAGAACAGGTTGTTGGCGTGGGTGTGCAGCTCCGCCTTCGGTCGCCCGGTGGTTCCCGAGGTGAACATGATGAAGAACGGGTCGGCTCCGGTGGGACGCAACGCGTCGAGGTCGTGCACCGGCTGCTCCGCGGCGATCATGGCCTCGAAGGACAGTAGGTCCTGGCCACCCTCCCCACCGGCCACGATGACGTGCTCCAGCACGTCGACCCGCTCGCGCATCGTCCGGGCCAGCGGCACGAACTCACGGCCCTTGAACGACGCGGGAACCACCAGGGCGCGCGCGCCGGTCAGGTTCAGCACGTAGTCCAGGTCGTGCTCGTCGTAGACGACGTGCAGGAAGACCGGCACGATCCTGGCCCTGGCGCAGGCCATCAGGGTCAGGCAGAACTCGCTGGAGTTGGGCAGCTGCATCGCGAGCCGGTCACCGGGCTCGAGCCCCAGGCTCAGCAGCGAGTTCGCCAGCTGCCGGGTGCGCTGCTCGTACTCGCCGTAGCTGGTGCGCCTGCCGTCCTCGTCGATGATCGCGAGGGCGTTGGGACGCTCGGCCGCGTGCCGCTCGAGATCGTGCACGAAGCTCTGTTCGGTCCAAGCCCCGTCGTCGACGTAGCGCTGGAGCGTCTCGCGGGTGACCCACGTGTCGGTGCGGGCGGCCAGTTCGTCGAGCCGCTCGTTGAGCGTGTCGGACATGCGTTCCTCGTCAATCAGTCGTTGAGGCCGAGCTGGCCGGCGATGATGTTCTTCTGGATCTGCGACGTCCCGCCGAAGATCGTCATAACGAGGCTGTCGCGCACGTAGGACTGCATGTCGCTCTCCATGCTGTAGCCCATGCCGCCCATGAACTGCATGCCCTGCAGTGCGGCCTCCTTAGCCGTCTCGGTGGCGAAGAGCTTCGCCATCGACGCCTCCGCGGGCGCTGGATCGCCCTCGTCGAGAAGCTCGGCGACATGGCGGACCAGCAACCGGGCGGCCAGCAGCTTGGTGGCGGTCTCGGCCAGCCCGTGCTGGAGGGCCTGGAAGCGACCGATCGGCTGCCCGAACTGGTGCCGGTCCTTCACGTAGCGCAGCACGTCGTCGAACGCGCGCTGGCCGACCCCGACCGCTTCGGCCCCGATGATCATCCGCTCGCTGTTGAGGCCCTGCACCAAGGCCTGCCAGCCGTTGTCGATCCCGCCGACGATGTCGGCGTCGGTGGCCGGTACGTCGGCGTAGCGGGTGATGGTGGTGTCGATGTGGCCGAGCATGTCCAGCTTCGTGACGTCGACGGCATCCATCGGCACGAGGAACAGCGAGATGCCCCGGTGCTTGGCCGCGTCCGGGTTGGTGCGCGTGACGACCAATACCCAGCGCGCGTGGTTGGCGTTGCTCGTGTAGATCTTCTCGCCGTTGATCCGCCAGCCGTCGCCGTCGCGGCGGGCGTGGGTGCGCACGGCGGCCGCGTCGGACCCGGTGTCCGGCTCGGTGATCGCGATCGACAGCACCGCCCCTTGCGCCACGGCGGGGAGCACGCGACGCTTCTGCTCCTCGGTGCCGAACCTGATCAGGGCCTGCGCGGTGATCACCGTGGTCAGGTAGCCGGTGACCGGCAGCCGATGGTAGGACAACCGCTCGGTGAGCAGCGCGACGTCGGACAGCCGGCCTCCCGAGCCGCCGTACTCCTCGGGGATGGTCAGGCCCAGCCAGCCGGTGGCCGCCAGCTTCCGATAGAGGGCGTCGTCGTGGGCGATGGTGCCGTTCGCGGTGACGTCCCGAAGCCGGTGCGGCGGGCACTCCCGCTCGCAGAACGCATCCACCGCCTTGACGAAGTCGGCCTGTTCCGGGGTGAGTCGCTCCCGTAGCGCCGCCATGGCAAACCTCACTGTTTTCCTGATAAGGATCAGCCGGTACGTTAGCGGCTCGCGGCGACTGCGTCACTAGGCGCTGCCCGTCGCGCACGACCTCGTCGAGGAGGACCGGATGAGCACTGTCGAAGACGCCCACACCTCGGAGCTGGTGTCCCGGGACGGCACCCGGGTGGTGGTCTACCGGTGGGATCCGGTCGGCGCTGCGCGCGGCATCGTGCAGATCGCGCACGGAATGGGGGAGCACGCGCGGCGCTACGCCGAGACCGCGGCGGCGCTGAACGCGGCCGGCTTCGTGGTCTACGCCAACGACCACCGTGGCCACGGCGCCACCGCGGGCGACTCGTCGCGCTTCGGGGTGTTCGGGGAGGACGGGTGGAACCGCCTGGTCGGGGACATCGGGGCGCTGGTGGAGACGGTCCATGACGCCCACCCCGGGCTGCCTGTCGTGCTGCTCGGGCACAGCATGGGGTCGCTGGCCACCCAGCAGTACCTGCTCGACCATAGCGGGAGCATCGATGCTGCCGTCCTCTCCGGCAGCACCGCACTCGACCAGCTCGCCGCGGCGATCGACCTGGACCAGCCCCTCGAGCTCGCCGGGTTCAACGCGGCCTTCGAGCCGGCCCGCACCGAGTCCGACTGGCTCAGCCGTGACGAGGCGATCGTGGACGCCTACGTAGCCGATCCCGCCTGCGGATTCGGCACCGACGTCCCGTCGTCGAAGCTGATGTTCGGCGCGGGCACCGAGCTGGCCGATCCGCAGCGGCTCGCGGGGATCCGCGCGGACCTGCCGCTCTACGTCGTCGCCGGTGACCAGGACCCGATCAACGCTGGGCTTGCGCTGCTCAACCTGCTCGTCGAGCGTTACCGTGCGGCCGGGCTGACCGACGTCACCGTAGCCACCTACGAGGGCGCCAGGCACGAGATCCTCAACGAGACCAACCGTGCCGAGGTGGTCGCCGACCTGGTGGCGTGGCTCGACCGGGTGCTCAGCGCACGCTGAGCCGCGACCGCGACCCGAGCACAAGGAGGACAGTGAGATGACCGTGACCGATACCGAACTCCAGCACGTCCGGATCGAGGTCGACCGCGGCGTCGGCCTGCTGACCGTGGACCGACCGCCGGCGAACGCACTGGACCTCGAGCTCGTCCAGGAGATCTCGCTGGCGGCGGCGCGGACAGCGGCCCGAGACGACGTGGGCGCTCTTGTGATAACCGGTGCCGGGCCGCGGTTCGTCGCGGGCGCCGACATCAAGATGATGAACACGCTCGACGCGGACGAGATGCCGCGGTTCATCAGCGGCATCCAGCGGGCGATGGACGACCTCGAGGCCATCCCGCTGCCGACCATCGCCGCTGTCAACGGCCACGCGATGGGTGGTGGCATGGAGCTGGCGCTGGCCTGCGACCTGCGGATGCTCGCCGAGGGGGCACGGATCGGACTGCCCGAGGTGAAGCTGGGCCTGCTCCCCGGGGCGGGGGGCACGCAACGGCTCGTGGAGGTCGTGGGCAAGGGCAGGGCCCTGGACCTGCTCTATACCGGACGCCAGCTCGGGGCCGCGGAGGCGCTGTCGCTGGGCCTGGTCAACAGTGTGCACCCGGTCGACCGGCTCCTGGCCGAGGCCGTGGAGTTCGCCGCCGGCCTTGCGGCGGGGGCCCGCCCGGCGCTGCAAGAGCTCAAGGCGTGCGTGCTGGCCCATCTCGACGGCGGCCGGCGAGCGGGGATGCGCGCCGAGGCATCCGGAATCGACCGGCTCTTCGGCACCGCCGACGCCAGGGAAGGGATCGCGGCGTTCGTCGAGAAGCGGCCGCCGCGTTTCGGGCAGGGGACGGGCCGGGACTGAGGGGTCGCGCTCGGCGCGGGCGAGTCCCCGACCATCGGGTGGGATATCGGACCCTCGTCGGTTGTCGACCGCCTGGTAGCCTCGGAGACCGAACCGGGGAGCTGATGGATGAGCGGGGCGGTCGGAGTGCCGTGGCAGCCGCCGCCGGGGCGGGTCGCGCGGCGCCGCGACCGCAAGGTGCAGGACATCCTCTCCGCGGCTGCCGAGGTGCTCGCCGAGCGCGGCTACCACGGCCTGAGCCTGGATGAGATCGCCGATCGGCTGGACCTGACGAAGGCCTCTCTCTACCACTACTTCCCGAGCAAGGAGGCACTGGTCAGTTCCTGCCTCGAACAGCTGGGCAGCTCGCTCAACGACCAGCTGCGCAGCCTCGTCGAGGCCAACCCGGGCACCGCGACCGAGCAGCTCGGCCTGCTGATCAGGAGCCAGCTGGACCTGGTCGTCCGCACTCGCCCGGAAATGGCCCGGTTGTTCATCCAGCCGCAGGACTGGCCGGAGCCCTACCGCCGACGCACCCGGCGCCTTCGTGAGCAGCACGACGCGATCTTCCGCGCGGTGGTGCGCCGCGGTATCGCCCTCGGTGAGTTCGTCGTGGACGAGGACGTGGCGATGCACAACCTATACGGCGCGATGAACCACGTGCCGGTGTGGTTCCGCGGCCGTCGCAAGAAGGATCTCGATTCCGCCGCCGCCGCGGTCGCGTCCAACCTCCTGCGCCTGTTCCACCCCTCGGCCGGGCCGGGCTGCTGAACAGGGGCGCCCGGGTGGGATGCCGGCGGTGGGCTGGAGCGCGGGCACGTCCAGGAGTGCGGCCTCGCTCCCGCACCGGGACGCCGGCGGCGGACCACTCGGCCGGGTTCTCCCCGCCCACGCCGACCCCGAGGGCGAACCGTCCCCGGGACACGGCCTGCGCCGTGGCGATCTGCTTCGCCACCCAGGCCGGGTTGCGCAGCGCGATCAGCCGCACGCAGGTGCCGATCGACGGCGTCCTGGTGACCGAGGCCGCCGTCGCGAGCGCGATCGCGCTGTCCAGCATCGGGGTGTGGAAGGCGAGGTGGTCGCCGGCCCAGATCGTGTCGGCGCCGATCCGTTCCAGGTGGACCACCGCCGCGGCGATGTCGGCTGTGCCCCGCCCTGGCGGGTCCGAGGTCCGCAGCATCGCGCCGGTGCGCGGGCCGGTGCGTGGCTCATCCCGTGTCCGGCGGCTCCCCGGCCGGGGCTGCTCGCCGCCGGTGCAGCATTGGGTGGACTCCAACATCTGATCGTAGAACGACGTGTCGGACGAACTTTGAACTGATGGTTGAAGAAAGGGTGGCGTCGTCCCTCGCCCGAGCTCGACCGGACGTCTAGGGTGCGGACATGGTTGATGCAACCCTTCCCGGTCCGGTACCGACGGCGACGATCAGCTCCCGCTCGTGAACGCCGTCCGCCCGGGTGAACGGGTCGTGTTCGACGGGACTGCCGGCAAGATCGTCGGCGACCGCTGGGACGGGGTCGGCGAGCACCGTGGGGCCGTGCTGCTGCTGCACGGCGGCGGCCAGACCCGGCACTCCTGGTTCCGCACAGCTGCCGCCCTGGCCGACAACGGGTGGACCTCGGTCGCGCTGGATGCCCGCGGGCACGGCGACAGCGACTGGTCGCCCGACGGTGACTATGGCATCGACGGGCTGGTCGCCGACCTGGCATCCGTGGTCGGGGCCATGGAGGAACGCCCGCTGCTGATCGGCGCATCGATGGGCGGGATGACCTCGCTCGTCGCGCAGGGCGAGCTTGGGGAGGTGGCCCGCGCGCTCGTGCTCGTCGACATCGTGCCGCGGGCGGAACCCGCGGGCGTGGCCCGGATCATGGCGTTCATGAGCGCGAACCCCGACGGGTTCGGTTCGCTGGACGAGGTCGCGGAGGCCGTACGGGCCTACAACCCGCACCGCAAGCGCGCGCCGACCACCGAGGGTCTGCGCAAGAACGTACGGCAGCGGGAGAACGGCCGGTGGTACTGGCACTGGGACCCGGCGTTCCTGCAGATCGACTCCGAGCCGCGTCGCTCCACCACCCACGAACGGGCCGCTGCGGCGGCGCGGCGGGTCACCGTGCCGACCCTGCTGGTGCGCGGGGAACAGTCCGACATCGTCAGCGACGAGGGTGTCGCGGAGTTCCTCGAGCTCATCCCCGGTTCGCGGCACGTGGACGTGTCCGCCACTGGTCACATGGTCGCGGGCGACGACAACGACGCCTTCACCTCCACGGTGCTGGCGTTCCTGGCCGACAGCGACATCTGACCGGCGGCAAGCGGGCCGGCAGTGGGAGTGGGGCGTTCCGCGATGGCGAGCGGCGACGGCCTGCGGTTCCGTACCGCGATCACCGAGATGGACGACGAGGATATCTACGTCCGGGGCTACCCGCTGTCGGACCTGATCCGCGGCCGCAGCTACGCCGAGTGCACCTGGCTGACCCTGCGCGGCGAACTGCCCACCGCCGCGCAGGCCGCGGTGTTCGAGGCCGTGCTGTGCGGGCTGATGTCGTACCCGGCCGCGCGCGGACCGAACATCCTCGCCGGGCGCATCGCGGTCTCGGTGAACCCCGATACCTCCGTCGGGATCCTCGCGGCGCTGTCCTGCGCGGGGCGCCGGACGATCTCGCCGGAGCACACGGGGGAGATGCTGTCCGCCGCCCTGCGGCGTCTCGGGGACGACCCGACCGGCGCCGAGGTGTCGGCCGTGGCCGCCGCCGTCGCGAGGGAGCGCCGCGAGGCGCAGGAGCCGCTACCCGGGGCGGGGCACCCGGAGTTCACCGAACAGGACCCCCGGGCCGTCGCGGTACTGGATGTAGCGCGCAGGCACGGTGTGGAGGGCACCGTCAGCCGGTTGCACGACGCGATCGTCGCCGAGTACAACGCGCTGCGCCCCGGCCGGCGACCGCTCCCGCTCAACATCGACGGCGCACTGGCCCGCGTGCTCACCGAGCTGGGGTTCGCGCCGCCGCAGATGTACGTCGTCAGCCTCATCTCGTTCCTGCCGGGGATCGCGGCGCACATGCTGGAGGAGATCGAGAGCGGGGCCCGGTTCCGGATGCTGGCGCCCGACCGCGAGGACTACGTCGGTCCGGCGCGGCGCCCGCTCCCACAGCGGGCGCCGGCCGAACCGGAGTGAGCGTCGCTCCTCAGAGGGTATCGTTCAGTGCCTTGATCGGCATCTGGAGCTCGCCGAGCAGGTCGATGTCGGACTCCGCGGGGCGGCCCAGCGTGGTCAGGTAGTTGCCGACGATCACGGCGTTGATGCCGCCGAGCATGCCGCGGCGGGCGCCGAGGTCGCCGAGGGTGATCTCCCGGCCGCCGGCGAAGCGCAGCACGGTGCGCGGCATCGCCAGTCGGAACGCCGCGATCGTGCGCAGGGCGTCGGGGCCGCCCATCGGCTCGAGATCGCCGAACGGGGTGCCGGGGCGCGGGTTGAGGAAGTTCAGCGGCACCTCGTCGGGGGTGAGGGCCGCCAGCTGGGCCGCGAACTCGGCGCGCTGCTCCAGCGACTCGCCCATGCCGACGATCCCGCCGCAGCAGACCTCCATGCCGGCCTCGCGGACCAGCCGCAGCGTCTCGGAGCGCTCCTCCCACGTGTGGGTGGTGACGACGTTGGTGAAGTACGAGCGCGCCGTCTCGAGGTTGTGGTTGTAGCGGTGCACGCCCATCGCGGCGAGCTCGGTGACCTGCTCGGGGGTGAGCATGCCCAGCGAGCAGGCGATGTTGATGTCGACGGCGTCCTTGATCGCCGCGATGCCCGCCGCGACCTGCGCCATCAGCCGCTTGTCCGGCCCGCGCACGGCCGCGACGATGCAGAACTCGGTGGCCCCGGTCTTGGCCGTCTGCTTGGCCGCCTCCACCAGCGACGGCACGTCGAGCCACGCCGAGCGCACCGGGCTCTCGAACAGCCCCGACTGGGAGCAGAAGTGGCAGTCCTCGGGGCAGCCGCCGGTCTTCAGGGAGATGATGCCCTCGACCTCGACCTCCGGCCCGCACCAGCGCATCCGCACCTCGTGGGCCAGCTCCAGGAGCGCATCCAGCTCGGAGTCGGGCAGCCGCAGCACCTCCAGCACCTGCGCCTCGTCGAGACCGGCGCCGTTCTCGAGCACCTGGGTGCGTGCAGTGGTCAGGATGTCCGTCTCCGTCGTCGTCACGATGAGCGAGTGTGCCATTCCCGTCCCGCCGCTGATTTAGGACTGTGACATGACGGGCTGAGTGAATCAGGACGACGTGTCGCGATGTGGTACACGTCGTCGGTGCGAAGGCCTCCTATCGTGATCCTTATGGACCAGGACCACCGGGTCGGCGCCGCGTTGGCGGAGCTGCGTCGCGGTCGGATGGTCCTCGTCGTGGACGACGAGGACCGCGAGAACGAGGGCGATCTCATCGCAGCCGCCGAACTGGCGACACCGGAGATGCTCGCGTTCGTCATCCGCCACACCAGCGGGCTCGTCTGCGTCGGCATGGACGCCGCGCTCGTCGACAGGCTCGAGCTGCCCCCGATGGTCGCGGAGAACGACGACCCGAGAGCGACGGCTTTCACCGTCTCGGTCGACCTGAAGAACGTCACCAGCACCGGGGTGTCGGCCGCGGACCGCGCGGCGACGATCCGCGCGCTCGCCGATCCGGGTACGCGGCCGGGAGATCTGTCCCGACCCGGACACGTCTTCCCGCTGCGGGCCCGCGAGGGCGGCGTGTTGCGGCGGGCCGGGCACACCGAGAGCGCCGTGGACCTCTGCCGGCTCGCGGGCCTCGCACCTGCCGGCCTGCTGGCCGAGGTCACCAACGCCGACGGCACCATGGCGCGACGCCCCGAGCTGGCACGGTTCGCCCAGCAGCACGAGCTGGTCTCGATCACGGTTGCGGATCTGGTGCGGTACCGCCGGCGTACGGACACCCTCGTGGTGCGCCAGGCGGCCGGCCGGGTGCCCAGCCCGTACGGCGAGTTCACGGTCACGACGTACCGTTCGGAGCTCGACGGCAGCGAGCACGTCGCGCTCGTGATGGGCGACGTGAGCCAGCCGGACGACCCGGGCCCCGACGACAACGTGCTGGTGCGGGTCCACTCCGAGTGTCTCACCGGGGACGTGTTCGGTTCGCGCCGCTGCGACTGCGGTGAGCAGCTCCAGGCGGCAATGGAGCGCATCGGGGCGGTCGGCCGCGGTGCTGTGGTCTACCTGCGAGGCCACGAGGGCCGGGGGATCGGGCTCAGCCACAAGCTCCGCGCCTACAACCTGCAGGACGCTGGCATGGACACCGTCGAGGCGAACCTCGCCCAAGGGCTGCCCGTCGACAGCCGGGAGTACGGGATCGGCGCACAGATCCTGCGTGACCTCGGTGTGCGACAGGTGTGCGTGATGACCAACAACCCGGCGAAGTACCACGGGCTCGCCGGGCACGGGGTGAGGATCGCCGCCCGCGAACCGCTGATCATCGCCCCGAATGCGGACAACATCGCCTACCTGACGACCAAGCGGGTGCGCATGGACCACGAGCTGGGGTACGTGGGCGACCCGGATGTGACGGCACTGCGGTGAGCGAGGACGGTCCTCGTCTCGACTCGAACGGTCTGCACCTGTTCAGGGACGCCATGGCGTCCTTTCCCAGCGGGGTCACGATCGTCACGACCGCTGATCCGTCAGGCCGCTGGTGGGGCTTCACGGCGACGTCGTTCTGCTCGGTCTCGATGGAGCCACCGCTCGTGCTCGTGTGCCTGGCGACAACAGCCGAATGCGCACAGGTCTTCCAACGCGCCACGCGGTGGATCGTCCACGTGATCCATCCTGACCATGCGCAGCTTGCGTTGCGTTTCGCGACCCGCGGAGCGGACAAGTTCGCCGACGCCGGATTCGTTGCCGATGACAATGGCCTCCCGGTGCTTGATGTCGCGTCGGTGATCCTCGAATGTTCGCTGCACGATCGCCATCCGGGCGGGGACCATACGATCCTGGTCGGTCAGGTCCAGACCGTGCGGATCGGCCCGGAGACTCCAGCGGTGTATTTCCGGCGCGCGTTCCACCTCCTGCCACGGACGTGAACGACCGGTGGGGCCGCGTGCGCGGCCCTACCGACCGGGGCGACCCCTCCGCCATGATCGCTGGCGCGGGGGCTCGGCTCAGCTGTCCGGCCCGCCTCCGCGTGTGACCGGTGCTTTGGCTACCTGGTTCCAGCTCACGCATCGAGTGACTTGACTGCTGATCACGTTCTGAGCGTGGCTGCTCGCGTCGGGCAGCGGGCCGCGGTACCTCCCTCTCGCGCGTTGCTGCTCGTCCGGTCGGGCCGCCGTCCCCGGTGGGGAAAGCGCCGCGTCGGGCATCGTCTCCGTCCTGCTGGGTAGGGGTGTGATGCAGAACGCAACACTCCGATGCTCAGCACGGGTCATCCGGCGCCGGTCGAACCGCGTGATCGCTGGTCCGGGCGTCGAGCCGCAGGCACGTGTCACGAAGTGACACACGCCACTTCCTGCGCTGGTGGCTAGCGTCGTTCAGCGGATGGATCGAGCTCGGAGGTGGATATGGACGGCCTGATCATGGATCGGCCGCTGCTGATGAAGCAGCTGCTCTGGCGCGCGGAACGCGTGTTCGGGGACAAGCGCATCATCTCCCGGACCGGTGATGGCGAGGACATCAGCTACACATACGCCGAGTACGCGGTACGAGCGCGCAAGCTCGCCCAGGCTCTGACCGCGCTGGGCGTGGAGCCGGGCGACCGGGTCGGGACGCTGGCCTGGAACACCCACCGGCACTACGAGGCCTACTTCGGCGTGCCGTGCATGGGCGCCGTGCTGCACACCGTGAACCTGCGGCTGTTCGACGAGCAGATCAGCTACATCATCAACCACGGCGGCGACCGGGTGCTGCTGATTGACCCCGACCAGATCCCGCTGCTCGAGCGGCTCGCCCCCGACCTGCCCGGTGTGCAGGCCTACGTGGTGCTCGCCGACGAGGTGCCGGAGACCACGCTGAGTCCCGTCCACTCCTACGAGCAGCTGCTCGCCGTGCAGGACGGGAAGCTGGAGTTCCCCGACTTCCCCGAGACCACCGCGTCGGCGATGTGCTACACGTCGGGCACCACGGGTGACCCCAAAGGCGTGCTCTACAGCCACCGCAGCGTGGTGCTGCACACCCTGGCCCTGTGCCTGCACGGCTCGATCGGGGTGCGCGAGGAGGCGATCTTCCTCGCCATCAGCCCGATGTTCCACGCCAACAGCTGGGGCATCCCCTTCGCCGCCGCACTGCAGGGTGCGACGCTGGTGCTGCCCGGACCGCACCCCGAGCCGAAGCACTACCTCGAGCTGATCGACCGGCACAAGGTCACCCACGCCGTCGGCGCGGTGACGATCGGCGTGATGATGCGAGACCTGCTCGAGCGTGATGACCCGCACTACGACGTCTCCTCGCTCGATGTGCTCTGGCTGGGCGGGCAGGCCCCGCCGCGCGGCCTGATGAAGTGGTTCGCCGACACCCACGACATCGTGGTGCCGCAGGGCTGGGGGATGACCGAGGCCTCGCCGCTGGTCACGTTCACAGCGTTGAAGAGCAAGCACGACCACGTCACCGAGGACGAGGTCTACGACGTCCGCGGCAAGCAGGGTCTGCCGTTGCCGCTGTGCGAGGTCAGGCTCGTTGACGAGGGCGGCACCGACCTGCCGTGGGATGGCAAGGCCGTCGGCGAGTACCACCTGCGCTCGCCGTGGATGGCCAGCGCCTACTACGACGACCCGCGCAGCCCGGCCAGCTATGACGCGCAGGGCTGGTTCAAGACCGGCGACGTCGGCGTGATCGACCCGGACGGCTATGTGCAGCTGACCGACCGGTCCAAGGACCTGATCAAGAGCGGCGGGGAGTGGATCTCCTCGGTGGAGCTGGAGAACTCGCTGATGGCGCACCCGGCGGTCGTGGAGGCGTCGGTGGTGGCGGTGCCGCACGACAAGTGGCTGGAACGCCCGCTCGCCTGCGTCGTGACGCGCTCCGCGGTGACCCCGGAGGAGCTCACGGCGTACCTGCTGCAGCACTTCGCCCGCTGGTGGATCCCCGAGGAGTTCCTGTTCGTCGACGCCATCCCGAAGACCGGGGTCGGCAAGTTCGACAAGAAGGTCCTGCGGGCCCGCTTCGGCGACGCCGACGCCCGTGAGCGGTACCGCACGGAGGTGGCACGATGATCATCGTCGACTACCGGTGCGAGGCGTGTGACGGACGCAGCGAGCACTTCGTGTCCAACCCGGCGCCCACGACGATGGAGTGCCCGGCCTGCCGGGCCCCTGCCCAACGCCGGTTCGCGGCGGTCGGGCTCTCCGGCCGAGCGGCGCCGCCGGTCGAGCACAAGCCGGGCAAGCCCGAACGCGCGCTCTGCCTCGACAACCGCGACGTGCCCGGGCTCTGCCACATGACACCGGATGCCGCGCGCACCTGGGTCGCCAGGGCCAGGGGGGACAACCGCAGCCTCGACCGGGAGCTGGAGCGTCAGGAGCGCTCCCTGCGGGAGAACGCCGGACCCGCGGCCGATCCCGTGTCGCACGATCACGGCCACTCGGGGGGAAGCGGGCACGCCCACTCCCATGTGGCGGCCGACGCCGGCACCAGCTGAGTGCGGCTACACGACCCGAACGACCAACCGAAGGAGACGACAATGGGTGACAGACTCGCTGGCAAGGTCGCGCTGATCAGTGGCGCAGCACGGGGACAGGGGGCCGCCCACGCGGCCCTGTTCGCCTCCGAGGGAGCCCGTCTGGTGATCGGCGACATCCTCGCCGACGAGCTGGGTGCGGTTGCCGCGACCCTCACCGCGAAGGGTCACGAGGTCGTCGCGCACGCCTTCGACGTGCGCGAAGAGGACGGCTGGAACGCCGCGGTCGCGCTCGCCGAGGAGCGCTTCGGCCGGCTCGACATCCTGGTCAACAACGCCGGGGTGCTGGACATGGCCGGCGTCGAGGGCACCACCCGCGAGTCGTGGGACCGGATCGTCGCGACCAACCAGACCGGCGTCTGGCTCGGGATGAAGGCCGCCGCGGCGGCGATGCGACGGGCCGGCGGCGGTTCCATCGTCAACACCTCGTCGATCTACGGCCTGATCGGCAGTGGGGGCGCCACCGCCTACCAGGGCACCAAGGGCGCGGTCCGGCTGCTCACCAAGACCGCGGCCGTCGAGTTCGCCGGGGCCAGCATCCGGGTCAACTCGGTGCACCCCGGGATCGTCGACACCCCGATGGTGTCCGAGGGGGTGCCCGAGGAGGTGATCCCGATCATCGTCGGGGCCACGCCGCTGCAGCGGATGGCACGGCCCG
Source organism: Pseudonocardia sp. 73-21 (assembly GCF_001899645.1). Lineage (GTDB taxonomy): Bacteria > Actinomycetota > Actinomycetes > Mycobacteriales > Pseudonocardiaceae > Pseudonocardia. Next base: position 67,236 of record NZ_MKVV01000050.1, read on the forward strand.
AGGAGATCTCCTACGGCGTGCCCTACCTGGCCTCCGACGAGGCCTCCTACGTGACCGGTTCCGAGCTCGTGATCGACGGCGGCTACTCGACACAGTGACCCGGGCGTCCGGTCCCGAACAACGCAGCACAGCAACCGGCACCAGCCGGAGAACGGAGAACGGCAATGGCAATCGAAATCGGCGTGTTCCACAACGGGGCCTCGGACCTGCCCGTGAAGAACGTCCAGTACAACGGGGACACGGTGGCCGTCAACGACGGTGACCTGGCAGCGACGCACACCTCGGCCCAGCGGACCATCGTCAACCAGGTGCGCCAGGGTATCCTTGCCGACCAGCTCGGCTTCGACTACTGGTTCCAGACCGAGCACCACTTCCAGCCCGAGGGCGCCGAGCTCAGCCCGAACCCGCTGCTCGCCGAGACGGCGATCGCGTCGCGGACGAAGAACATCCGGCTCGGTCAGGCCGCCAACATCGTGACCTGGCACCACCCGATCCGGATCGCCGAGCAGGCCGCGATGCTGGATGTGATCAGCGGCGGCCGGGTGGAGTTCGGTATCGGCCGCGGCTACCAGCCGCGGGAGAACGAGGTGTTCGGCTGGGCCTACGGCTCCACGATTCAGGACCAGGAGCGCAACCGGTCCTACTTCGAGGAGGCCTACGACATCATCATCAAGGCCTGGACCCAGGACTCGATGTCGCACCACGGCGAGTTCATGTCGATCCCGCCGTCCTACACCAAGTGGGGTCACAAGCAGACCCACGCCTACTTCAGCCAGGAGGGCATGGGCCGCACGCTCGAGCAGGTGCTCAAACTCGGCGCCCCGGACATGTACTCCGCCGGCAACCCGGTGCAGGCCACCACAACCAAGCTGCTGGAGATCCCGGTCTACCCGCAGCCGCTGCAGAAGCCCTACCCGCAGATGTGGGAGCCGCTGACCAGCCCCCGCTCCATCCGGTTCGCCGCCGAGCGGGGCATCAACGGCTACTTCATCGTCGAGCCCAACTCCCGGCTGAAGCAGAACATCGACCTGTACCACGCGGAGGCCGAGAAGGCGGGCTGGCCCGACCGCCAGAACCGCGGCGAGTTCAAGCGCGGCTGGGACGCCGAGCGCCGCCGCGGCGTGGTGACCTGCCGCTACATCCACTGCGTGGACAAGGGGCTCGGCGACATGGACCGCGCCGCCCGCTCGCTGGAGCTGCAGTGGGACTACTACGGCCCGTTCGGCTTCGCCGCCGTGCTGGCCGAGGCCGATGAGCCGTTCTACGACCTGAACACGAAGGTGACCGCGAAGATGCTGCGGGACAAGAAGGTCGCCATCCACGGCTCCAAGCAGTACGTGATCGACTCGATCATGGAGGTGAAGGACCAGTGCGGCTACGACGACTTCATGTTCCACACCTGGTTCGAGGCCGGGGGCTTCCAGGGCGAGGAGATCGAGGCGCAGATGCAGTACTTCGCCGAGGAGATCATGCCGGTGCTGCACAAGGAGTGCGGCCGCATCGAGCGCGAACCGAGCAGCGTCGACCTGGACGTGCATGCCAGGGTCCCGGCGGCCAACTGATCGCGGAAGGAGACGATCATGGCTTCCCCCGGAACGGCCAAGCGGATGTGGGCGCTCGACTCGCCCAGCTTCACCGTCGACAGGTCGCTGCTCCTGCTCGGAGCGGCGGGTGAGTGCACGATCCCGATGCCGGCCTACCTCATCGAGCACCCGAAGGGGCTGGTGCTGTTCGACACTGGGCTGGTCCCGGCCGCGGCCACCGACCCGGAGGGCGTGTACGGGCCGCTCGCCGAGCACCTGGGGCTGAGGTTCACCCCGGAGCAGACGGTGGACGCGCAGCTCAAGGCGCTCGGGTACAAGACGTCCGACGTCAAGTACGTCATCGCGTCGCACACGCACTTCGACCACACGGGCGGGTTGTACCTCTTCCCGGACGCCCAGTTCTACGTGGGCGAGGGCGACATGCGGTTTGGCTTCTGGCCCGACCCCGCCGGTGCGGGGTTCTTCCGGCAGGCCGACCTCGAACCGCTGCGCGGCCGCAACGTGCTGGAGGTCCCGCGCGTCGACCACGATGTGTTCGGCGACGGTAGCCTCGTCATCCTGTTCACTCCCGGGCACACCCCGGGTGAGCTGAGCCTGCTTGTGCGGCTGCCGGGGAGGAACTTCATCCTCACCGGCGACACCGTGCACCTGCGGGACGCCCTGACGACGATCGCCCCGATGCCCCACGACGCCGACACAGTCGAGTCGCTGCGGTCAATCCGCAGGCTGAACCTGCTCCGCGACTCGGCCGACGCCACCATCTGGATCAGCCACGACCCGGAGGACTGGGCCGAGTTCAAGCACGCACCGAACTGCTTCGAGTGACCGATGCCCGGGATCCGTGTCCCAGAACGGGGCACGGATCCCGGCTCAATCGGTATAATCTTATCCGCGGCACCGAAGCCGAACGCCGCACGCCGGCCGGAGATCGCGGGGTGATGGATGACGATCCGTGAGCGCACCGTCGAACGCGACCGCGAACGGTTCCTCACCGGCAACGTACCCCGGTCGGCCCGGCCCGATATCGCGGTGTCCTGGCGTCGTTGCTCGTACCTCGACGTCCCGGCCGACCACATCTCGCCCCGCTACGCCCCCGACGTCGATCCCGACGCTCCGCTCATCCGAGCGGCGAAGCCGGTTCTGGACCACGTCAACGAGCGCCTCGGGGACGTCGGGCTCTCCTTCCTGCTGACCGATCCCTCGGCCCGCATCATCGATCGCAGGTCGTCCACCACGCAGTTGCTCTCCCGCCTCGACTCGGTGTCGGCCGCGACCGGGTTCATCTTCGCCGAGCGCGAGGTCGGTACGAACGGAGTGGGTACGGCGATCGAGCTCGGCCGTCGTGTGCGGGTCGATGGACACGAGCACTACTCGGAGGAGCTGCGTCAGTTCACCTGCGTCGGCGTGCCCATCTTCGGGGTCGATCAGCGACTGCGGGGTCTGCTGGACGTCACCTGCGCGGCCGACCACGACAACAAGGTGATCGACTTCATCGCCGAGCAGACCGCCGAGAAGATCGGACAACGGCTGCTCGCACAGCAGTCGGCCGGCGAGCGCGCACTGCTCGACCGGTTCCTGGCTGTGTCCCGCCGCGGGCGCGGCGACTTCTTCGTGATCAGCGATCAGATGCTCATCACGTCACCGCGCGCCGCGCAGATGCTCGACGGAACCGAGCAGGCACTTCTGTGGGAACACATCTCGCGGCTGCTGTCGTCCTCCGCGTCCGTCGCCTCCGACCTCGACCTTCCGGGTGGCCGCCAGCTGGTGGTGCGCAGCGAGGAGTTGCACGACGGCGGCGCGTCGATCGGCGCCATCGTCGAGATCAGAGAGGCACCCGGGATGCGGGAACCCGGTTGTTCCCGTCGCCGTGCACAGCCGCAGCCACTTCCGGGTCTCGTCGGCTCCGACCCGGCATGGCTGCGGGCCTGTGGCGAGGTGGCGGCCGCCGTAGCTCACCAGGTCGTCGTGATCTGCGGCGAGCCCGGAGTGGGGAAGACGGCCGTGGCCGTGGCCGCACACGAGCACCACGGCGGCGGGCGCCTGGTCATCCATGATGCGTCGACCATGTCGGTCGACGGCCCGTCCTGGTGGATGGAGAGGCTGCGGGCGGAGCTCGACGGCGAGCCGGGCAGCGTGATCATCCGCCACGTCGACGGGCTGTCGCCGGCCGCGATCAGCGGAGTGACGGCGCTTCTCGACGCGGCGCGAGCGGGTGGATGGCGCTGCCTGGCGACAGCCGGTCTCAAGATCATGCATCTGCCGGCAGGCAACGAGCAGCAGCGAGTCGTCGTCGTCGTGCTCCCGCCGCTGCGCAACCGCATCGACGACGTCCCGCCACTGGCCCGACATTTCGCCGGTTCCCGCAGGCTGGCACCGGATGTCATGGCGCTGTTGCTCCGTGTGGCATGGCCGGCGAACACGGGAGCACTGTGCGCTGCGATAGAGCGCGCTGTCGCCACGGCGCAGGGGACGGAGGTGCACGTCGGCGATCTGCCTGCAGACCTCCGCGCCAACGCGTGCCGGCGGAGGATGAGCAGGTTCGAGCAGGCTGAGCTGAGCGCGATCATGGATGCGATGAGCGAGGCCCGTGGCAACAAGAAGGCGGCAGCAGCGCTGCTGGGCATTTCCCGGTCGACGCTCTACCGCAAGCTGGAGGCTGCCGGACTTGAGATCCAGTAGCCCCGCGCGCGTTGATGCCTGTAGTTCCTTATGCTTCATGACGTAAGCCGAGTCCCGTGCGCTGATATGCCTTGCCGTTACGGGGACCGGTCGACGTAACTGTGGCGGGAGCACGACGTGGGTGGGCTGAACTCTGCGGATGTCAACGGGTCCGCGGCGCGGCGCCAAACCAGGGTGCCCAAGGCGTCGGATGTGCTTGCCGACCGGTTGCGCAGTGAGATCCTCGGGCGCGGGATGCAAGTCGGCGAGCACCTGCCGTCGGAGGCCGGCCTGATCGCTGAGCACGGTTTCAGCCGCGGGACTGTTCGGGAGGCATTGAGGCTGCTGGAGTCGGACGGCCTGATCGAGATCAGGCGTGGGCCGCACGGCGGAATTCGCGTGGCCCACCCTGATCTCAGTCAGGTGACGCGATCGCTGGCGCTCCTGCTGACGCTCGCCGAGACGTCGATGCGTGCGTTCTCCGAGTTCCGGCAGCTCGTCGAGCCCGCTGCTGCTGCGGCGGCGGCTCGTTCGGCGACCGAGGAGCAGCGCGGCTGGCTGCTGGCACTGGCCGAGGCCGGTACGTCGCGAAGCGTGTCATGGGCGCCGTCGGTCGAGTTCCACGAGGCACTCGGCGTGTGCAGCAACAACGAGATCCTGCGCGTCGTCATCGCAGCGTTCGGGCAGGAACTGACGTGGCACGTCCCGGGTGAGGACCTGTCCGAGCAGGACATGGCCGACACCCGGAGAGCTCACCGGAGCATCGCTCGGGCTGTCGCGGCGGGGGACGCCGACCGGGCGTCGAAAGCGATGCTGCGCCACCTCCAGCAGTTCGAGCGGGTGCTCGCCGGAAAGGGCCGACTCGACCAGCCGGTGCTCCCGAAGGAGCGATGGCTTGGAGCCTGACTGCCGACGTTGTCGGCCCGGTCGTCGATCTCGGTGACGGCGGGCCCCCGGCTAGGCGGGACCGGTTAGGGGCGGCTAACCTAGTCTGGGCGTGGCCAAGGCGGGCGATGGGGGAGTGGATGGCTGTCGTGGGTGGACACGGTGCGCGGTCCCTGCGAAAATCAGCGCTACTCCACGCTGCAGCCGATCTTTTCGCCGCGCGGGGCTATCATGCGGTGAGCATCGATGATCTTGGGCGATCTGTCGGGATCTCCGGTCCGGCGGTCTACCGCCACTTCTCCAGTAAGGCCGAAGTGCTGGCCACGTTGTGCAACGTCACGATGGACCATCTACTGGACGGCGCTCAGACGATCCTCGCAGATGAGACGGCACAGCTCTCCACCATCGGGCAGCTGGTCGCGCTGCACGTCGACTTCGCTGCGCGGGAACGCATCGTGCTCGCTGTGTACCTGCGGGAGCAACAGGAATTACCGATACGTGAGCTCCGGACGCTGAAGCGGCGCCAACGTGACTATGAGAACATCTGGTGCGGCGTTGTCGCGGCGCAGCGTCACGACCTGACCGAGATTGATATTCGGGCCGTCGTCAAAGTCATTCTCTCGATGCTGAACGGCACAGCGTATATCAAGGACAGCATCCCTCGCGCGAGACTTGTCGATCTGCTGCATCAGCTTGCGGCGGGAGCACTCGCAGGCGTCCACATCGACATCGGAGCCACAGCCCCTAAGGATGCTCCTGAAATAGGCTTGTCTGGGCATGGGTGACGGGCAGGGCTTCTAAGGGCAGTCTGGGTGGCGGTTGGGTTGGTCCCGGAGTGCAACTACGAGTTCAGCTCTGCGCGACGTTCCAACGTGTTTCCCCAGGTCAAGCCTAACATCGCGGCACTAGATGATCCGAATTACGCCGAACGCGGGACGGTGGGCGGACTGTTGGGGCGCGTCCGAACTGGCAGGTCGCGGCCCTCGGGTCGCAATTGTCGCGCGCTGGCGGACCGGTTTTGACCGAGCTGGCGAAGCGGCTGAAAGCCGATTGCGCCGAGGTAGATGTGATCGAGGCGGACATCACCGATGAGGCGGCCGCACGAGGGGCATTCGGGCAGGCGGTCGCGCGGTTCGGGTGGCTTGACATCGTCGTGGCGAACGCAAGCGTGATCTTGTTGGCCCGCTCGAGAACGCGCCAGTTCATGGAGTGGCAGCGGATGGTTGACATCAAAGTATTGGGGCTGCTGTTCATCGCGAATCCTGTGCTCCCGCACCTGCTTGAGGCTGCGTCCGCCGAGAAGCGCCGGGTCGCTGATCTCGTGTTGATCAGCAGCGCCGCGGGGCGCGTGCCCCCGCAATGGGAGCGGCGTCTTCGACCTCACCAAGCACGGAGTCGGCGTGTTCGGCGAGTCATTGCGCGAGGAGGTGGCCAAGCGGTCATCCGAGTCTCGCTGATCGAGCCGAGTGCTGTCACCACCGAGCTCGCCGGGCACAACCGCCCCGAGGTGCAGGAAGGATGCGAACGCGGTTCCAGGACGATGGAGCGGACGGACGCAGTCGACATCGCGGGGACGGTCTGGCCTGTCGGCACCCGCTGTCAACGACACCCGCCCGCGTCGGGTCGCGATCAACGAGGTGCTCATCCGCCCGACCGAACGGGGGCAGTGAGGCTGCGGGCCACCTGTCCGGCATGAAGCTGCTGGAGGTGTCGACAATCGGATTGCCAGTGCCGGCCGGGCGAGGTCGATGGCACGGACCGCGGCCAGGTCGTGCCCCGACCAAGACCTCGCATGCCACTCCGATTGGCCTGCGCATCTCGACGTCCTGCCGCCGATGATCTGGGCGATGGACAGCCACGCAGGTTGAGGTCACGGGCGTGGTGAGGTGTTGACCGACGGTTCGCGCCGGGTCCGGGTGTGTGTGCGACCACGGCCGGTGGCGGGCGGTGCCCGACGATCCCGGGAACCGGGTTCGGGGCATCGTGTTGTTGATGAACTGACGGCGGCCAGTCCAAACTCCCCGTAGGCGGCCATTTACCGCCCCGGTGACGGCCAGCGTTCTCCCCGCTGGCGGCCAGATATCTCCCCGGTGATCAACCACATGGTGCCGGCGGCGAGGGTCTGCCGGATCACCACACCGTGGCCCGGTATGTGGAGCTGCGGGAGGCCGGGCGGCCGCCGGTCGCCCGGGAGCACCGGGTCCGGCCGATCGATGAGTACCTGGACAAGATCGAGGAACTGGTCGTGCGCTCGGACGGGCGCGTGCGCGCCGACGTGGTGCACGAGCGGATCTCCGCGATGGGGTTCACCGGTGGTGAGCGCACCACCCGGCGCACGGTCGCGGAGGTCAAGGCGCGGCTGCACGCCGGGCAGCGGCGGGTGTTCCGGCCGTGGGTGCCGGCGCCGGCCACATAATGGTCAGAGCGATGACAGCCAGTTGAGCAGCGCTTCGTCGGACTTCCAGACCGGACGATGCCGCCAGCGGGGAGATTCAACTGGCCCTTGACAATGAACGCGTTCATCGATGAGCTGGTCATCACCCGGGCCGGCAGGCCCGATATCCGAGGGCACCGAGGTTGAGCTGCTCAGCCTGCCGGTCCCGGTGTGGGTCAATCACGCTCACAGCGGGGTGGGCGTGGGGCTGTTGATCGTGTGGGGGTCATGCCGCTCCGGCCTTCTGGCCGATCCTGCGGGGCAGGCCGGTCCGCCGGTGGTCGCAGCGGTGTCGCGGGGATCGGGCGGAGCGTCTTCGCGGACCGCGGCACGACCGCTGGGTGCGGCGGGTGGCGATGGGGCGGTGCGCGTCGCTGCGCGACGTTCGGGCTCGGTCGGTGTCCTCCACCAGCATCGGGTCATTCGGTGCACCCCCGGCTGGTTTGTCGTGCGGATCTTCCGAGACGTTGCGGTGCGGTGTGCGCCGATCGTCGGCGCACACCGGCGTCCTGAAGCTGGTTGTCCGATTCTGAAGCCTGATTGTGGGGCTGGGGTGGGTGCGGCCGTGGCGCCGCCTCGGTCACCGCGGCCGTGGCGAGGACACTGCGTTGGCTGGCTCGAGGTCCCACCTCCGGCCGTCTGAAGATCGAATGACAGGGATCAGTGGGCCCACCCGCCACGCCCGGGATGGTCTCAGGGTCAATCCTCGACACGGCCCCGGGCAATCCCGCGGTGCCAGTGCACGAGGAGTTCGATCAGCCGCGACTCGGTGGGGTCGGTCGAGGCGGGGGATGCGCCGTCGATGATCGCCTCGATGAGTTGATCATCTGCGTGGACGGCAGGAAGATGAACGGGGTCCTCGGGGGCATCCATGGATGGACTCCCTCCGGCATCCCAGCCAGATCGTTCCAGTCGCACCCCGCGGCGCTGGCGCGCGGCGCCGCGAGATCGGCGGTGGCGCGCGGTGATGCCCGCTCGGTGCCGAGTTGCGGGTCTTCTCCGGCCGGGCGCCTCGGGTGCCCGGTCGGTCGGTGCGCGACGCCTGGGCGGCCCGGTGGTGGCCGGCGCAGTGGGGATCAGGACGCATCCCGGTCCCGTGGTGGGCGTGATTGAGATCGGCCAGGTCGCAGATGTCGGTGCTGCCCAGGGCGGCGATGACGGCGGGGCTGGTGGCGACCAGCCGCAGCCAGCCCTGGCGCAGCGACAACCGCCGCGCGGCCGCGGCGAGCGCCGCCAGCGCGGCCGGGTCGCGCCGGCTGACCTGGGCGAGGTCGAGTACCAGGTAGCGGGCGCCGGTGTCGGGCACCGCGGCGCCGCAGGTGTCGAGTTGGGTGACGGTGGTGTGGTCGAGCACCCCGCAGGCCACGATCAGGGCGTGATCGGGTGCCATCGGGCCGTCCCGCATCAGCGGTGCCACGCCCGCGACGGGACGGAGCCCAAACCATGGTGCAGCGCTGCCGGCCGCGGCCGACCGGGGTGCGGGGCTCCGCCGATGGTTGACCTGTCCCGGTTGCGGGCGGAGCTGGCCGCGGCTGCCGGGCTCCCGGTGGGGAGCGGGCCCGGCGGATCTGTGCGGTGGGCGTCGCCGGGGTGCCGGTGGCCGGAGCGGCGATCTCGCTGATGGGTGATGCGAATCGCCGCGACATCCTCTAATCCAGCGACGGGCACGCCACCGAGCTCGAGGACCTCCAGTTCGGGCTGGGGGAGGGCCCGTGCCTGGCGGCGTTCGGTTCCGGGCGACCGGTGCTGGTCGCCGATCTGTGGGATCCCCGGATCCGCGGTGTCCGATGTTCGCCGCCGCGGCGGTGGCCCGGACCCCGGCGCGGGTTGACGTTCGCGTTCCCGTTGCAGATCGGGGCGATCGCGGTCGGGAGCCTGGACCTGTACCGGGTGACGCCCGGGCTGCTCACCGCGGCGGAGTTGAGCGCGGCGTTGCTGGTCGCCGACGCCGCGCTGTGGGCGCTGCTGGACCTGCGCACCCCGCGACCCGACACCGGGCCCGACCACACCGGCGACACGGGCGACCACCGGGACGGGGCCGGGGCCGGGGGCGGGGAGGGGTGGCTGCGGGTGCTGCATCGCGATCATGCCGTGGTCTACCAGGCCACCGGGGTGGTCCTCGGGTCGTGAATGGTGCGCGGGAGCGGGCGGTGTCCGAGGCGTTCGTCGAGCTGGTCGACACCCTGGTCGCCGATTACGACGTGATCGACGTGCTGTACCGGTCGGCGGAGTCGTGTGTGGAGCTGCTCGGGGTCAGGCGGCCGGGTTGTTGCTGGCCGATCAGCGCGGGAACCTGACCCCGTTGGCCGCGACCGAGGGCGCCCGGTGGCCGGCGTTCACCGCGGCGGCGCGGCGGGAGGGGGTCGTCTCGGTGCATGCGCTGCCGCTGCGGCTGCGCGCCGAGACCATCGGCGCGTTGAACCTGTTCGCCACCGCGGCGGGTTCGCTGCCCGAGGCGGATCTGCGGTTGGGTCAGGCGTTGGCCGATGTGGCGACCATTTCGATCCTGCACGAGCGGGCGCTGCGCCGCGGGGAGATCCTGGTCGAGCAGCTGCAGGGCGCGCTCAATGACCGGGTCGTGATCGAGCAGGCCAAGGGGTGCTCGCCACCCACGCGCACGTCGACGTGGACGAGGCGTTCACCCGGCTGCGCGGCCATGCCCGCGCCCAGCAATTGCGGCTGACCGACCTGGCCCGTGACGTGGTCACCGGCCGGGCCGACCTCACCGCGATGCTGGGATCCGCGGCGGTGCCGCCCGGCCCGAGCTGGCGGCGCCCGGGATGGTGACCCGGTGGTCGTGGCGCGCCGGCGGTCCGGCCCGGATGGGAGGCGGTGACCCGGGGTCGGTCGCCCGGCCCGGCGCCGCCCGGCGGGGTGTTCAGCGGTCGCGCAGGAAGAACGCGGGCCGGTCGGTGACCTGCGCGTCGAGGGTCCGTGTGTGCAGCCGCCCGGCCGCGGCGGGGTCGAGGAACACCCGCACGTCGTGGCGGGTGATGACGCGATCGGTGGCGCCGGGCCGGGCGGCCAGGCTCATCGCCAGCGACGCCCGGCCCGGGTGGCCGCGGGTGATGCTCATCCGCAGCCCCGATCCCGGCCCCAGCCGGGCGTCGGTGATCAGCGACCGGATCAGGACCGCGGCGTCGTCGGTGAATCCGAACAATGTGAACCCTCCTGTCCCCTGGGTTCCGCAGCTGTCGTGCGATGAAAGTGCCCAGATACGGGGTCTGAGCTGGGCAAACGGGTGCCGGCCTGGTGACATGTCGTGTCACTAGGCGCGCGTGTTGTGCCTGGTCAGCGCGTTGTGGGCTGCTCGGGGTCGAGGTCGAGGATCCGTGGGGGCAAGGCGATGTCGAGGGCCTGGTGCAGCCTTCGGGCCTCGGCGCTGGGCGGGGTGGTCTGGCGGAACAGCCCGGCCGGGCCGGTGAACGTGCCGACGTGCAGGCGTTGGAGCTGGTCGCGGGCCCGCGGCCAGGTCGTGGCGGTGTCAGCAGTGGCGGCGCGGGTCTCGACGATCCGGGCCAGGAGCAGCGCGAGCCAGCAGAGCAGGACGTGGGCGCGGATGCGGTCCTCGAGCCGGTGATAGACCGGGCGCAGGTCCAGGACCTGCTTCATGTCGCGCCAGCCACGCTCGACCTCCAACAGCTGCTTGTAGCCCAGCGCGATGTCCTCGGTCGACAGGTTCGGATCCGAGGTGCGCAGCAGATACTTCCCGTCCAGCTTCGCGTCCGCGGCGATCTTCGCGGCATCGACACGGAGCAACCCGCTCGGGGTGACGCGCAGGAACCGGTTCAGCCCGGGCTTGGTGGAGATGACCCCGCGCGGCTCGGCCCGCTTCGTCGCCGACAACCGGTCGGAGCCGGCGATCATGGCTTCGAGTCGTTCGAGCAGGTTCACGCGGACCGCGGCGTCGCGGGTGGCGGCGTCGGGGTTGTGGCAGACCACGAACCGCTCCGACTCGCTGATCTTGACTTCCTTGACCCGTAGGTTCGCAGTCACGTCCTGGTAGCGGCCCTGTCGTGCCATCGCCGCGGCCGCCTCGGCGGACCCGGAGCGCATCTTCTCGCCCAGGATGTAGCCGCCACCGCCGGCGGTCAGGTGGCGGCGGTTCTGCGCGGAGGTGAACCCGCGATCAGCCACCCAGATGACCTTCCCCAGGGTCCAGTCCCGCAGCTCGTCACGGACCTGGCGGATGAGCGGGGAGTCGCTGGTGTTGCCCGGCCAGCACCACACCCGCACCGGGATCCCGTCGCGGGTCACGGCCATCCCGACCACCACCTGCGGGAGGTCGTCGCGGGAGTCCTTGGACTTCCCGCGGCTGCGGAACCCGGCCCGGCCGGTCGCACCCGCCGGCGGCTCATCCGCCCCGTCGTCGGTGCTGTCGTCCTCGGGCTCGACGACCCGGCCGTGCTCATCACGCCAGAGCGGCTCGTCGGGGTCCTCGGTCTCGAAGTAGGTCGAGGTGGTGTCGAAGAAGATCAGATCGACTTCGAGGTTGAGCAGGTGCGCGACGGCGTCGAACACCCCGCGCGCGAGCTGGTCCTCGACCGCGATGAGCCAGTCCATCGCCCGGTAGCAGGCGTCGTCAGACACCGTGTCGAGGCCGGGGATGTGCACGTCGTGGGCGACCCAGCCGGTGGCGGCCAGCTTCGAGGACGGCGCCAACGCCCGGTTCGCCACGAGCGCGAACAGGACCCGTTCCACTACCGGATCCCGCCGCGTCTTGGCCGCGAGACCGCGCAGCAGGGTGTCGATCCCGAGGCGGTGCCACAGCCCGTCGAGTAGCCACGCCCCGCCCAGCGGCCGGGACTCCACGAACTCCAGCCCCGGGACCCCGACCACGCGAGCCCGGTCCGGGCCCGCCGAGACGGCGTCGACACCCACCACCCGGGTCAACGCGCCGATCAGGCGCTCGATCGCCGGCCGGTCGAGCTGATCGGCGCGGCCGAAGGAGTACAGAACCTTCGTCCGGGCGGTCTTCGCGGTCGGGTCCCACTCGTTGTGGGCCAACTGCAGGTAGGACACCTTCGAACCGTCCCGGTTCCGCCGGGTCGAGGTACGCACGAACACGCCACCAGACCTTACACGACCCAAAGCAGCTCACAGCTCCAGACGCGGCCAAGTCGTGTTACTAGGGCTTTCACCGTGCTGGACCAAGTCGCATCGCGCTGACCTGCATCAACACTCGTGATCATGCACCAGATCACACGTTAGCTGCGGAACCCAGGCCGTCCAGTGCCTGACCCGCAACCGTTCGGTGGTGAGCGAAAATTCCACGCTCGCACCGTAGCCCCGGACGGCGCCGCGAAGCGGACAATGCCGCCATCCCCCGGTGCGCGCCCCATGCGGGATCCCGTCGAGAACGACGTTCGCGTTCGTCGACGCGCACCCGGGCACGCACATCGCCGGCCCGCTCGGCACGATGCAGGCCGGTGCACCACACGCCCGCCGACGATGAGTGGCCGGGATGACTTGCGCCGTGAGCCGGTAGCCGCTGCGATGCCCGCCGTACGAGCGACCCGACCGGCTGCTCGGCCCTGCTTCGCTCGCCTCGCTTGGCGAGTTCCGATCGGGGTCCTATACGGGCGTCTGACCGCGAACAGCGACACGCCCGGCCAGCATCGTCCGAAACCCGTGTTCGAAATCGAGCGGGTCGCGGACGACTGTGCCGGCGTTCCGCCCGTCACCGTGGGCCGGCTGGTCCCGGCTGGGTGCGGGGCCTGAGCGGGTTTCGCTGGCTAAGGTGTGCCCATGAGCGCTGCCGCCGCTTTCGACCCGCCCGCTCGCGCTGGGGTGCCGTTTGCCGACGCGTCGCCGGCGCAGGTGCGGGCCGCACTCGTCGCCGAGGACGCCGAGCGGTTCGATCGGCAATGGCGCGAGGTGATGGCCCGCGCTACCGAGGATCTCGATCTCACCGAGGTGACCGCCATCCTGGAATCGTGGCGGCGGGTGGCCTGGGTGACTACGGCCAACGGTCCCGATGCCTACCGCCGGATGCTGGCTCAGGCCGAGCACACGTTGCGCACCGGTGAGCGCCCTGTGGGCACGGTGGCGTGGTCGCAGTTGCGAGTGGAGCTCGGTCTGTAGGACGTGAGCTACGCGATCGAGCTCTATCCCGACGCCCGGGACCAGATCACGGCGCTGCCCGGGGAGGCGTTGCTCCCGATGGCCGAGGTGATGGCGATGTTGGAGCTGACCCCGTGGAACGGTGCGCCGTTGAACCGGGACAACCCCGACGGGGCCGTGCGCACCCTGCCCTTCGGCCGGTTCGGCTTGATCACGTACCTGATCCTGGACGGCCAGCGGCGCGTTGACGTGCTCAACGTCGTCTGGCCCGGCTGAACCCTCCCGACCCGGGGACGCGCGTCATCGGCCGACACTGGGCCGGCGGCGCGAGGGCAGAAGATCGTCATACTTCGTGACGTCGGGCAGAGCCGGGTGATGGTCGGTCGAGGGGGTGGCGGCCGGGGCGTTGCCGCAACCTCCATCATCGGCATCGTCGAGGCAGGGGAGGGATACGCCCGCCGCCGATGCTCGTGTCGGTCCAGGATGACAATGTGGCCCTGATACTGCAGTTCGTCCTCTGCTACCTGCTGGTCGTGTTCTGGCTGCTGCTCACCGCCCGGCTCGTGATCGAGATTGTGCGTTCCTTCGCTCGGAGCTGGACACCCACCCGCTCCCGCGCAGTGGCCCTCGAAGTGATCTACTTGGCCACCGGCCCGCCCGTGAAACTCTTGCGCCGACTGATCCCGACCGTCCGCATCGCCGGTGTCGGACTGGACTTGTCGATCATGATCGTGTTTGTCGTGGTCTACATCGCGATGAGCATCGCCCACCCTTCGACCGTGTGAGCGAGGCCCGGTCCGAGGCGACCGGCGGCGAGCTGGTCCGTCGTGGCCGCCATCATCGTGTCGAGGTCGGGCGTGTGGTCGGTGCGGACCGCGTACACGAGCGGCCCTGAACCGGTGGCATCCGGCTGATCGACTGGTACTTCGTCGTCCTGGCTATGGAGGACGTCCTCGGTACCGTCGGCCGGTGCGGGCTCGACGACGAAGGTGCGGATCCGCATCCCTTCTTGGCGGGCGGCCCGGCGCATCCCGGCCCCGCCCGGTATCGAGGTCGACGTCGAGATCGGCGAGCCGCCGGCACACCTGTGCCGCGCGCTGGTATCAGGCGCGGTCCAGGCGGGGGGTGATGACCTCGCGGAGGACCAGCAGCAGGGCGGCGGCCAGGGGGATCGCGACCAGGGCGCCGATGATGCCGAGCAGGCCGGCGCCGAGCAGCACGGCGATCACGGTGAGCAGGGCGGGGACCTTCATGACCCGGCCGATGATGCGCGGCACCAGCAGGTAGTCCTCGACCAGGCGGTAGAGCACGTAGAACCCGGCAGTGAGCAGCGCGGTCAGCGGGGACACGGTCAACGCGACCAGGCTGGCCACGATCCCGCCGATGGTGGACCCGACGACCGGGACCAGGTCCAGGATCGCGACGAACAGCCCTAACAGCAGCGCGTAGGGCACCCCGAAGGTCAGCAGCCAGATCACCGTGACCGCGCCGGAGATGATCGAGATGGCCAGGTTGCCCAGCACGTAGGCGCCGACCTTGGCGATGATCTCGTCGCCGATCAGGATGACTCGGGGGCGGCGGCTGTCGGGCGCGAGCCGGTAGAGCCCGGCCCGGACCCGGGGTAGGTCGGCAAGTAGGTAGATGGTCAGCACCACCACGATCAGGGTGGAGCCTAGGGCGCTGAACACCGCTGCCCCGGCGCCGAGGACCCCGCCGGCCACGTTGGGCAGCGATCCGCCGCTGAGGACCTGGTCGAGGTTCTGCTGGAGGTGGAACCGGTCGTTGAGCTGCCCGAGCAGCGAGTTGTGGTCCTCGGCGGATTGCAGGTAGCCGGGAAGTTGTGCCACGAGCTGACCGGCTTGGTCGACCAGGACCGGGATCGCGAGGGCGAGGAACCCGCCGACCAGAGCGAAGCCGGCCACCACGACGGTGGTCACCGCGGCCCAGCGCGGGAACCGGTGGCGCGCCAGCCAGGACACCGCCGGTTCCAGCCCGACCGCGATGAACAGCGCCAGCCCGATCAACACCAGCACGCTGCTGACCGTCACCAGCGCCTCGACCAATCCGACGGTGACCGCGACCCCGGCCGCGCCGGCCATCCCGACCCAGAACGGGGCCCGCCGATCCCACGGCTGGCCCGGCCGGCCCATCAGATCGCTGTCGGTACTGATCCGGGCCGCCTCGGCCTCCGCGTCGGCGACCGGTCCTTCCACGTCGCCGTTGTGCGGCTGCGCGACATCGTCGTGATGTCCCCACTCGGCCTGAGGATCAGCGCTGCTCGTGTCGCCCGCGCCGGCGAGGGTCCCGACCCCGTGCCCGGTATCACTCTTCTCGTGGTCGCCGTGCGGCCCGTCGTTCGCAGTGGCCGGTGATCGGGCCATCATTGAGCCTCTCGGTAAGGTCGTCGGCCTGGGCCTGCGCGCACAGACCGGGTCAGACGCGGTGGTTGCGGCGTCGAACATCAGAACACGCCGTAGGCGCCCCAAACCCGACCGCGACCACGATCAACAGCAGCGTCCCGTAAGGCTGGGCGGCGAGGGCCTGAGCGCGGTCGAGCCCGAAGGACGTGTCCGGGCGGAACGGGATCGCGGCGGCGACGACCAGCAGCCCGATCAGGCCGAGCGCGGCAACCCTTGGCCATCGATCCGATCAGGCCGAGACCGACGGCGCGGCGGCGGGCGCGGCGGTCAGTACCAGTGATTGCGCCCGCCCACGGCGCGGCCGGTACGGCCGAGCACCAGCAGCACGATGCCGACGATCAGCAACAGGCCGCCGAGGTAGTACAAGAGGCTGATGCTGGTGAGATAGCCGACTACGAGCAGGATCAAACCGAGAATGATCATGTTTGTCCTTCGGACGAGGAATATCCGCGAAGGGTAGGTCCCACACGGCTATCTCGCCGTGCGAGATAGCAGCGGTGGCTGGGACGGCCCGAGGTGCCGCCCGGGAGGGCGGGGAGACCGGGCGGGGCCACGGCGGCCCGTGGTGTGGTCGTGGTGCGCGTGCTGCTGGACGAGCCTCCCAGCTGTCGAACCTGTGTTCGAGGCACGGTGGCTTCGTCGGCGGTCGTGCTGGCCGCGACGCGCCGGAGGGTCGATTCGCCAACCCGCGCACACCGCCGGGACCACGGACCCTCGGGTCGCCTTGCCTGGGCCGGCCGCGAGCGACCCACTACGACCCGCACCTGGCCCCCGGTGGGACAACTCGACAGGACTGCCGGGGCACTGGGCCGATGGGGGGCTTGTGGACCTTGACCTGTCCGGCGGTGACACTGGCGGGATGAGTCGGCTGGGTAGCCTCGAGCGTGCGGTGATGGAGACGCTGTGGTGTGCCGGGCGGCCGTTGACCGCGCGGCAGGTGCGCGATGCGTTGCCCACCCCCGATCTGGCGACGACCACGGTGCTGACAGTGTTGCACCGGCTCGGTGGCAAGGGCCTGGTCGGTCGGGAACGACACGGCCGCGGCTATCTCTATCAGGCGGTGGGTACTTTCCCATGGCCATGGACACCGAGTCGTACCGGCTACAACCCCAGCATGACTACTGGGCCGCGAGCGCGCCGCGACGTTGCAACTGCTCTGGGGTATCTGCCGTCAAGAGCCCTCCGCTTCGCGCTCGACGGCCATCGCGACGGTGATGACATAACCGCGCTTCTCTCCCAGCAGCGGGGATCCTCGAGGAGCAGTTGCTCCATCCGTTGTCAGAGCTTCGTCACGGCGAGCCCATCGTCCCGGGTACGGGTGCGAGGGGCCTGATCTGCGACTGTTTGACGCTGAGTCAAACGGTCACCGCTCGAACTCATTGACTGTAGGTCTGGAGCAAAACTGGAGCACAGACCTGACGTAAACCGGCGAGAACTGCGCTCAACCGCGTCGAACTGCACCACTATGACATGCACAGAGTCTGTTTTCGCAGGTCAGGACCATTGCCGGGCCGGGCTGGGGGTCAAGGGGTCGCAGGTTCAAATCCTGTCGTCCCGACGGCCGGAACGGGCGGTTCCCTTCGACGGGGGAACCGCCCGTTCTGCGTTCTGACCTGCGGCTATTTGCTGGCGCTTGATCACTGAAGTTGATCTATAGTGGATCTTGCCTGACCGGCGATGTGCACGGTTCTGGAGCAAATCTGGAGCACGGCGTCCGCAGCGGTGAAATGTGGTCACGGTTTGCTCCAGACTTATGAGCAGGTTCACATCGGTTCGGTGCAGTTGGGTGTAGTTCGCTGTAGCTGGCCTCGTGCGTCGTTTCTGCTGGCGAGGTGTTGTCCGGGCCTGGTCAGGGGGTCCGCCGTGGGCTGGTCGTCGTTCTGTGGGCCGCTCAGGGGCCCCGGGTCGCGTCCTGCGGCGGTCCTTGGGTCGGTGGCGGCGGCCGGTAGGCATGGCCGTGAGTTCGCACCAGGTCGGGCCGCCGCCCCGGCAGGACTCGAACGTGTGCACCCAACAAGGCATTTTGCGAACCTGAACCTGCAGGTAGACGGCTTGCCATTCGCTGTGCGTGCTGTCCTTGCCAAGACGCGGCGCGACGGCTACTGCACCGGCCGTCGATCTGACTGATCTAAGGGATCGTGTCGCAGGTTTGAATCCCTGGCACGGCTCGTACAGCATCTGCACATGCGGCGCTGCTGGTCAGCGGCCGGAGCACCGTTGTGCGGCGCCGGCTGCGTCGGCGGCCCTGATTCTTCATAGCGCCGTGCGATCAGGCGCGAGAACTCAAACCAGCCGACGCTGTCGGTCACGTCCCCTAGCGAAGGTCACCCGATATCGCTGGCGGGCTACAGCATCCCAACACCGTGGACGAGATCCGCGACGGCCTGAGCCGCGCGGGCCAAGGGAGTTCGTGGAGCGCCGGATGCGGGGGAGAGTCGCATGTCCGGCGCGGAGGGCGGGCCGGGGAAACGGGCTGGTCACAAGGCCAGTACCGCGCGCCGGTCCGACCCCTACTTCACCGCCTGGTCGTCGCAGCGGCCGGGTAGTGACAGCACGGTTTTCATCGATCCCTTCCAGCCGTCGTTGGCGTTTGCGCACGATCACCGGATTGAAACTGGCGTCCCGGTCGCGGGGAGCCTCGATCTCGGCCGGCCCGATTCTCGGTGAGCACCGTCTTGGTGCGGGTCCCGTTGCGGGAGTTCCCGCCATCGCGCCCGGCCGGGTCATGGCGGTCGTAGCCCAGGTGCTCGGACATCTCCGCGTCCAGCGTGGTCTCGAGCACCGTCTTGGTCAACGCGGTGAGCAGTCCGCCCGGGCCGATGAGCTCGACTCCCTTGGCGCGCGCTGCTTCTAGGAGTTGCTGGGCGAGTTGGAGCTGATCAATCCGACCTGGCACAGCCCCGATCGTCTCGGTCATGGCTGGTTCTTCCCCCGAGCTGCGCTCGGCGTGTTGGACCGGGTACACCGTCTGTCGGACAGTCCCGCGGCTACCCGCGCCGGGGGAGTGGGGGTCTCGCGGATCGCAGTATCGCGGCGATCTCCGGTGGTAGTCGGGGGTCGGACAGCATGGTGGTGGCGTCGGTGGGGGTGTCGAGATCGTGTTCGGGGTCGATGAACCCGAGTTGGAGCCCGGCCGCGGCGGCCCGCTCGGCGGTGTGGTTGGCGACGTGCGGGCCACCCCACGCGCTGGTCGGGAGGGCGAATATCCGGGGGTCGGGGCGGGCGAGGGCGATGAGGTAGTAGCCGCCGTCGTAGGCCGGGCCCAGGACGACGTCGCAGCCCTGGGTCAGTTGGGTGGCGGCCGTGCTCAGGTGCGCGCGGCGCAGGACGGGGCAGTCGGTGCCGATGAGGATCACCGGGCCGGGCCGTCGGGTGGCGGCGACCGCGACCGCGTCGGCCATGCGTTCACCGAGGTCGGCGCCGCGTTGGGGGAACAGCGTGAGTCGTCGCCCGACGAGTGGCCGAATCAGCGCGGCGGCGTCGGGCGGGGTGTGGGCGAGGAAACCGCGGCCGCCGTCGAGGGTGGCGGTGTGGCGGATCAGGGCTTCCTGTAGCCGGGCGCATCCCTCGGCGCCCAGTAGCGGGTGGAGTCGGGTCTTCACCATTCCCGCGACCGGGGCCCGCGCCATGATCACCAGCGTGGGTCGCCGCCGCGGCGCTCTCCGGTGACGGGCCGTGGTGGCTACCGGTCGCCAACGGCGTATCCGCTCGCCCTGCTCCGCGCCGGTCACGCGGTCGCCGGCCGGGCGCTGATGGTGAGGGTCTCCAGCGGGCGGCGGGCGGCCTCGAGGCCCCCGGTCGAGGCGTAGAGGGCCATGGCGGCGGCGCCGATGAGCCAGAACCCGGCGACGAGCAGGTAGGACACGCCCGGTCCGAGGGTGGCGGCGAGGCTGGGCAGGGCCAGGGTGCCGACGATGGCCCCGACCCGGCCGATCGCGACCGAGATACCGACCCCGGTGGCGCGCAGGTGGGTGGGGAACAGCTCGGTGAACGTCGGGTAGGCCGAGGTCCAGGCGGCGGTGCCGAACGCGTTGGCGATGACGAACGCCACGGTCACCCATGCGGCGCTGCCGGTGGCGGTCGCGGCGGCGAGGAGCCCGACGCCGATCGCGGCGGCGGTGTAGGTGGTGATGACGGTGACGCGGTGACCGATCCGGTCGAACACGACGCTCATGGCCAGCCCACCGGCCAGCGCGCCGAGGTTGCCGATGATGTAGAAGAACGGGATCTGGGCCTGGGAGATGTGCACCAGCGGCAGCACGACCACCGAGAGCAGCGCGAACAGCCCGTAGTAGCCGAACGCCTCGGCCAGGTCCAGCATCGCGCCCAGCGCGAGCCGGGCGGGATGGTCGCGGACCAGTTCGCGCAGCGCGGCCCGCAGCCTCAGCGGCGCGGGCCCGGCTCCGTCCGCAGCCGTCACCCCGGAGGCGGCGCCGGTGCTGGACTCGAGGGCGGACACGATCTGGTCGGCCTCGGTGTGGCGGCCGCGGGCCGCCAGCCAGCGCGGCGATTCGGGAATGCGGCGGCGGAAGACCAGCACGATCAGCGCCAGCAGCCCTCCGAGGATGAACATGTAGCGCCACGAGGTGCCCGCGTCGAGCGCGAGGGTGCCGAGCAGCAGGTAGGCCAGCAGCGCGGCGAGGACAGCACCGGCGGGCCAGAAGTTCATCACGATCGCGTTGGCCCGTCCGCGGACCCGGGCCGGCATGAACTCCGCGATCGCGGAGTTGATGATCGCGTACTCGGCGCCGACCCCGAGCGCGGCGAGGAACCGCAGCACGTAGACGACCCCGAGCGTCGGCGCGAGCCCGGTGAGGACGGTGAACGCGGCGTACCAGAGCAGTGTCGCCACGAACAGCCGGCGGCGTCCGAAGCGGTCGGTGAGCCGCCCCCCGGCCAGCGCGCCGAGCAGGATGCCCGAGAGCCACACCGCGAGCACGGCGGTGCGGGCCAGCACCGAGGCGTCGAAGTGGTCACCGAGCGGACCGACGGCGCTGGAGAACAGCTGGACCTCGAACGAGTCGAACAGCCATCCCGCGCCGAGCGCGAGCAGGATGGTGGTGTGCCGGGCGCTCCACGGCAGCCGGTCGAGCCGCGCACCGATCGTGACGGGCCTGGTCTCACCTGCGGGATTCATCGATCGCCTCCGGTGCGCGGGTCGGGACAAACGGGGATCAGCGAGGCAGACGCCGTGGGCACCTGTGGGGCGACGGGTGGGGTTTGGCGGCGGCGCGGGCGGGGGCCGGCGGCGTAGCGCCGCGCCAGCGCGGCGGGGTCGGCGCCGGCGAAGTAGCGCAGCTTGAGCCACTGCATGAACACCAGCATCCGCAGCGTGCCGTGTTCGGTGAACCGCCGAGCCGAGGCGGTACAGGTCGCGGGCAACACGACCGTGCGCCCGGTCCGGGCCAGCCGGCGGGAGAACTCGAGGTCCTCCATGACCGGCAGGTCGGGGAACCCGCCCAGGGCGTCGACACTGCAGCGGCGCACGAACATCGCCTGGTCGCCGAAGATCCAGTGCAGCCGCCGCGCCCGGGCGTTGGAGGTGGCCGCGACGAAGTCCAGGCCTGGGGAGCTCCGGTCGAAGCGCAGGGTCAGGCCCCCGCCCACGACCGCGGGATCGGCCAGGGCCGCGCGCAGCTGCCCAAGCGCGGCCGGGTCGACGCTGGTGTCGACGTGCTGGACCCACAGCACCTCACCGCTGCTGTGCGCGACACCTGCGTTGAGCTGGGGGCCGCGGCCGCGGGGGCTGCGCACCAGCCGCGCGGGCGGGCGCACCAGGTCCGCGGTGGTGTCGACCGATCCGCCGTCGACCACCAGGACCTCGCAGCCGGGGAAATCGCGCGCCAGCCGCGCCAGCATCGCCCCGACCCGGGTTTCCTCGTCCAGCACCGGCACGATGATCGACACCGTGAGATCGGCGGGGGCTGCGCCGGCCTGGCGGGCCGGGTCCGGGGCACGGGTCGGGGTGGGGTCGGGGTCGTGCCCGTCGGGATCGTGTCCGTGGTGCACTCCGGTGTCGCGTGCCACAGGCCGCCCTTCCTCGTCCGGGGGTGATCGGCAGGGGAACCCGGCGGGGGCGGGAACGCTTCCGCGATCTTTCGATCCGAGGGAAGCACGGAGGGCTGCGGCGGGTTCCCAGCCCGACACGGAACCGACGACGGTGGAAGAGGACGGCTGCGTGACGAGGCTGGCGATCTGTGGGGGCCCCTACTCCAATCCCTACGCGTTGCGCGCGTTCGTGGCGCAGGCGCGCTCGCGTGGAGCGGACCGGCTGGTGTGCCTGGGCGACTTCGGTGCCTACGGCGCGGAACCGGAGGCGATCTGGGCGTTGCTGGTCGACAACGGGATCGAGTGCATCGCTGGGAACTACGAGGTCGCGATCGGCGGCGGGCAGACCGATTGCGGCTGCGGCTACAGCGACGACGCGGACAACGCGTTCGCCGCGATCGCCTACGACTACACCTTCGCCCACACCTCAACCGGCTTCGCGGCATGGATGCGCACGCTCGACACCGAGCACCGGGAAACCATCGACGGGGTCGATGTGCACCTGGTGCACGGCTCGACGTTGGCGGTCAACGACTTCTGGTGGGAGTCGCTGTCGCCGGACCAGCACGAGCTGCGGGTCGCCGAGTCGAACGCCGACGTCATCTGCTGCACCCACACCGGGCTGCCCTGGACCCGGCGGGTCCCGCGCCGCGGCGGCGGGGAGACCCTCGTGGTGAACGTCGGGGTGCTCGGGCGCCCGGCCAACGACGGCGCCACCCACGTCTGGTTCGCGCTGCTCGACCTGGGCTGCGACGCCGCGGACGGGGTGGCGTCGGTGGAGCTGGTGGCGCTGGACTACGACTGGGCCGCGCAGGCGGCCTCGATCCGCGCCGCCGGACTGCCCGAGGCGTTCGCGCAGTCCGTCGAGACCGGGTACTGGACCACGTGTCTGGAGATCGTGCCCCCGGCCGAGCGATCCCGCGGGCGCTACCAGCTCTACAAGTCGGCGCTGCCGGACTTCTCCGGCGCGGCCGTGTCCTGGGCCGACCTGTCGGAGGTTCCCGAGGACGGGCTGCCGGTGCTGCCGCTGTTCGGCTCGGCAATGTTCCCGCCGCGGCTGTGGCTCTACACCAACTTCCACTGCAACCTCGCCTGCGACTACTGCTCGGTCGCCTCCTCGCCGCAGGCGCCGCGCCGCGAGATCGGCATGGAACGGTTCCGCGCCCTAGTCGACGAGGCCGTCGAGGAGGGGTTCACCGAGCTGTATGTCACCGGCGGCGAGCCGTTCCTGCAGCCCGACATCGTCGACAAGCTGTTGTACGCCACCGATCACCTCGATGTGGTGTGCTTGACCAACGGGATGCTGTATCAGGGGTATCGCCGCGAGCAGTTGCGGCGCCTGGCCGGGCGGACGCGGCTGACATTGCAGACCTCCCTCGACGGTGCGCAGCCGCACCTGCACGACGTGCACCGCGGCCGCGGGTCCTGGGCCGCGGCGATGGAAGGGCTCGACATCGCGCTGGGGTTGGGGTTGCCGGTGCGGGTCGGGATGACCGAGACCCTGCAGAACGCCGACCACGTCGAGCCGCTGCGGGACCTGCTCGCCGCCAAGGGTGTCCGCGGCCGCGACTTCGCCGTCCGCCCGCTGGTCAAACGCGGCCACTCCGACGACGGGATCCCGATCGGGGCCGACAGCACGGTGCCCGAGCTGACCGTCACCGCCCAGGGCTGGCACTGGCACCCCGCCGGCGCCGACGTCGACACCTCTCCCGACATGCTCCTCGCCGGAGCGGACGTCTCGATGAGCGAGGCCAAACGCCGGATCGTGGAGACGTTTCTGCGGATGCGTCAGGCCGACGGATCGCTGCCACTGGTCTACAACTGTGCGGTCTGACAACAGCGTGGCGGGCGGGAGCGGCACGAGCCGGCCGCCCGGCGTCCCGTGGCGCCGTGCGCTCGTACTGGTGCTGCTCCTCGCCGGGGGCGCGGCGCTCGTCGCGGCGGCGGGTGTGCCACCGGTCGAGGAGATCCGCAGCTGGGCGCGGCAGGCCGGGTGGGCGGGGCCGGTGCTGTTCGCGGCGCTGTATGCCGGGCTGAGCCTGACCCCCGCGCCGGTGGTCGTGCTCAGCATCGGCGCCGGGGTGCTGTTCGGACTGCCCGTCGCAGCCGGATCGGTGCTGGTGGGGGCCCTGGGCGGGGCGGCGATCGGGTTCGGGCTCGCCCGGGGGCTGGGCCGGGCCACGGTCAGGCAGCTCGGCGGCGACCGGCTGGCGCGGCTGGACGGGCTGCTGCGCCGCCGCGGTGTGCTCGCGGTTATCGCGGTACGGCTGGTCCCGCTGCTGCCGTTCACGACGCTCAACTACGCCTGCGGTCTCACCGCGGTCCGGGCCCGCGACTACCTGCTCGGCACCGCGCTCGGGATCGTGCCCGGCACGCTCGCCTACGTCACGATCGGCGCCTTCGGGGCCACCCCGGGCTCCGCCCCGGTCCTGCTCGCGCTCGGCGGCCTGGCCGTCCTGGCCGTCACCGGGATCGTGACCGCCCGCCGCCGTCACCAGCTCGGCCGTGACGTGACCGCCCCGCCCGCCGAGCCGGCGCCCGGCCGGTGAGGAGACACCCGATGACGACACCACCACGGCAGGTCGCGATCCTCGGCGCCGGGCCCGTCGGGCTCGACGCCGCCCTGGCCTGCGCGGACGCCGAGCTGCCGTTCACCGTCTACGAAGCCGGGGCCACCGTGGGAGCACACGTCGCGGCCTGGGGCCACGTGCGGCTGTTCACCCCGTGGAGCATGAACCTGTCCCCGCGGATGCGCACCCACCTGCCCGACCCGCCCGAGGGCGCGATCTGCCCGACCGGGACCGAGCTCTGGGACTCGGTGCTGCGCCCGCTCGCAGCCGGCCCGGCGCTTGCCGGGCGGATCCGGCTGGCGCACCGCGTCATGGCGGTGGGACGCACCGGTCTGCTCAAACACGAGGAGATCTCCACCGCAGCCCGCGCTGCGGCACCGTTGCGGCTGCTGATCGACGGGCCCGGCGGCGAGCAGGTGCACTCCGCCGACCTGGTTCTGGACTGCACCGGCACCTACGGCCAGCCCAACCCGACGGGCGAGGGCGGTATCGCCGCGCCGGGCGAGACCGGGCTGGGCGAGCGGATCGTGCGCACCCTGCCCCCGCTAGACACCGACCGGGACCGGGCCCGCTGGCGGGGCACGGTCCTGCTCGTCGGCGCCGGGAAGTCCGCGCAGACCGCCGCGCGCAGCCTCGCCGCGCTCCCCGGCACCCGCCTGCACTGGGTGATCCGCGATCCGGACCCGGGCTGGGGCGAGATCCGCGGCGACGCCCTGCCCGGCCGCCAGGACCTCGTCGACACCGCCCGCCGCCTCGCCGCCGGTGACAACGCCCGCGTCACCGTGCACACCGGTGCCACGATCCAATCGCTTCATGCCGACCACGGACGGGTCCGGGCGCTGCTGGGGTCACCGCACGGCCCGCGGGAACTGCTCGTCGACCACCTGCTGAGCCTCACCGGGTACGTCGGGGACGCCGGGCTCTACCGGCAGCTGCAGGTCCACGAGTGCTACGCCACCGCCGCACCGATGAACCTCTCCGCGACCCTGCTCGACACCGCAGTCTCGGACTGCCTGGCCCAACCCGCCGTCGGCGTCGACGCGCTGCGCACCCCCGAGCCCGGGTTCTTCGTTCTGGGCGCGAAGTCCTACGGCCGGCTGAGCACGTTCTTGCTGCGTGTGGGCTACGAGCAGGTCGACCAGATCATCGGCAGCTACACCCCGCAGAACGTGTCCACCGCGCAACCGGTGCCACCCCGATGAATCCCGGAGGTTCGATGAGCCAGATATCCACCACAGCGGGTACCACCGCTGCCGCCCCACACCCACCAGTCGCCGATCAGGAGCAGGCGGTGGCACGACGCTACAGCGCGAGCGCGCAGCAGGTCGAGGCGGCGCTGTGCTGCCCGGTCGACTACGACCCGCGCTTCCTGGCCGCGATCCCCGCGGCCGTGCTGGAGCGTGACTACGGATGCGGGGACCCCAGCCGCTACCTCTCCGCCGGTGAGACGGTGTTGGATCTGGGCTCGGGCACCGGGAAGATCTGTTTCATCGCCTCCCAGGTCGTCGGCCCGGGCGGGCGGGTGATCGGTGTCGATGTCAACGACGACATGCTCTCCGTGGCGCGCGCCGCGGCGCCGGTGGTCGCCGAGCGGGTCGGGCACGGCGGCGTGGAGTTCCGCAAAGCCCGCATCCAGGACCTGGCCCTGGACCTCGACGCGCTGCAGCACTGGCTCAGTGTTCGTCCCGTCACCGACCTCGACGCGCTGGCCGCGCTGGAGACCGAGCAGCGACGGTTGCGCGTCGAGGAGCCGCTGATCGCCGACGACGCGGTTGATGTGGTGATGAGCAACTGCGTGCTCAACCTGGTCGCCACCGAACAGAAGACCGCACTGTTCGCCGAGATCTTCCGGGTCCTGCGCCGGGGCGGGCGGGCGGTGATCTCCGACATCGTCGCCTCCACCGAGGTACCCGCGCGGCTGCGCGCGGACGCGGAGCTGTGGAGCGGCTGCATCTCCGGGGCGCTGCAGGAGAGAGCGTTCCTCGCGGCGTTCGAGCAGGCCGGGTTCCACGGCATCCACCTCGTCAAGCGGGATGTGCAGCCTTGGCGGGTGGTGGAGGGCATCGAGTTCCGCGCCGTCACCGTTGTGGCCTACAAGGGCAAGCACGGCGAGTGCCGCGATCATGGCCAGGCTGTGATCTACCCGGGCCCGTTCAAGGCGGTCCTCGACGACGACGGGCACGTCCTGCACCGGGGCGTGCCGAGCGCGGTCTGCGCGAAGACCTTCCAGCTCTACACCCGGGCCCCCTACACCGGGTTGTTCGAGCTGCTCGAACCGGTCGAGCCCATCGACCCGCACACGGCGCCTGCGTTCGCGTGCACCACCCCCGCCGCCCTCACCACCGCCGACCCGCAGCCGCCGACCCGGCGCGACGTCGCCGGGCTCACCCGCCCCGGCGGCGACCCGGCCGCCGGGTGCTGCTGACCGGCCGTCGGAGCACCGCGTCCAACCCGAGATCGAGAGTGAGTACGCCATGCGTGATCAGCCCGTCCAGCTGTCGCTGGCCGGTATCGAGCTTCCCGACGTCGACACCGGCGACCCGGTGCATCTGGGCGCTCTGGCCGGGGTGTGGGTGCTGACCCTGATCCGGCACCGCTATTGACTGCCCTGCCAGGAGCACCTGGTCCAGGTGCAGCACCTTCTCCACGGAACCGGCATCGGCCTGGTCACCATCGGGTTCAGCCCGCCGCAACCCCTGCGCGAGCTGGCCGAACACCTGCACTTGAGCGGCCCGATGCTCGCTGACGAGCAGCGCACCGTCTACCGGCTGCTCGGGCTGCGCCGGGCCCCGGTGTGGCGGGTCTACTCGCCGGGCACCCTCGCCTTCTACGCGCGGGCCCGCCTGCGCGGCCGGCAGTTGCAGCGCCCCGTCGAGGACACCCGTCAGCTCGGCGGGGACGCGATCGTCACCGACGGCGTCATCACCCGCCGGTGGCGGCCCCGCAGCCCCGACGACCGGGTCGCCCCCGAGCGTCTGGTCTGCGCCGCACGCTCGGCCGCCGGCTGCTGAGACGGCCCGGTCCGCCTCACCCGGCGGGTCCAGCGCCGGCCATGCCGGGTATCGGAACGGCGGGCGCTGACATGCCGGGTGGAGTCCCGGGCGGCGCCGGGTTGACCGTCTGCTACCGGGCTCCGGTGTCGGCGGGCGCGTAGCGCACCGGGTCGGAGCGGAAGCTGTCGCGGCACCCGGTCGAGCAGAAGTGGTAGCTGTGCCCGGCGTGTTCGGCGGTCCCGGCCGCGTGCTGCGGGTCCACGTCCATCCCGCATACCGGATCGACCGCGGCGTCGGCGGAGCCTGCGCCGCCCGCCGGGTTGCGCTGCGCGCCGGTAGCGAACTTGGCGGGATCGGTGGTGAACCGCTCCCGGCACCGGTCGGAGCAGAAGTACAACAGCTGCCCCTGGTGCTCGGCCGTGGCCGGAGCGTTGGCCTTCTCCACCTGCATCCCGCACACCACATCGGTCGCGTACCCGCCACCACCGCCGAATCGGTCCCGGCTGCGGTACAGCCAGTAGATCCCCGCGAACACCACCAGCGCGATGATGTTGAGGATCGTGGTGTAGTCCCAGTGCACCCCGGTCGGCACCACGGTGACCGGACGCGTGGCCGGCACCAGATGCACGGCGGTGAACAGGTACTCCGTGGCCAGCCCGGCCACGCTCATCACCAGCCAGAACGCCCCCAACAGCCGCAACGCGACCTTCGTGCCGTAGAACTTGCGGTAGATCAGTACCAGCGGCAGCGCGATCAGGTCGGCGAAGATGAACGCGATCGTGCCGCCGAAGCTGATCCCGCCGTGCCACAGCGCCGCCGCCAACGGCACGTTGCCCACCGAGCACACGAAGCTGACCAGCGCGATGAACGGGCCCAGCACCGCGTTCTCGATGCTCGACCACGCCCCGTGCCCGGGCACGAACAGCACCTGCCACACCGCGCTCGGGACACCGGCGAGGAAGCCTGCGATCAGCAAGCCACCGAGGAGTTCCTTGCGCAGCATCGTCAGGTCCGACACCGTGTAGCCGGCGGCGTCGGCCCACGCCCCGGGGCTGCGCAGCCGCTCGCGCAGCGCCACAACCTCGGTGTCCTCGTCGGTTCCGCTGGTCGCGGCGAGCCGCTGCTGCACCCGCGCCAGCAGGTCGGCGGGCAACACCCGGGGCAGCACCACCGCCAGCAACGCGATCATGATGGCGCCGCCGACGAACTGGGCGAGCGCGAACTGCCAGCCGATCAGCAGCCAGATCACCAGCCCGATCGCGATGTTGAGGTTGGTGGAGGCCAACATGAAGATCATCGCCGCGGTGAAGTTCGCCGAGCGGGCGAACAACGACCGCGCCAGCGCGCTCGCCGCATACGAACACGACGAACTCGCCGCCCCCAGCAGCGACGCCCGGGTCACAGAGCCGGCCGTGAGCCGGCCCAGCACCCGGTGCATCGCCCGACGCGAGGCGAAGGCCTGCACCATCCCGGACAGTGCGAACCCCACCACCAGCGCCCACAAGGTGTCCCACAACATGTAGAACGCCATCGCGACGCCGTCACTGACGATGTGCCATGCGGTGTCCATTCGGGTCACTCCTTCCGATTCCGCTTCCGGGCGCGGTGTCCGCGCCAGATCCCGCGCCAGATCCCGCGCAGTTCCCCGGCCACGAAGCCCAGCCGCCGCGCCGGCGAGGTCGAGCAGTCGGGCACCGTCTCACCGGTCTGTCCGTCGACCGGGCACGCCGGCAGGCGCGGCTCGTCATTGGTGGGTCGTGGCGTCTGCGGCATCCGCGGAGTCCCTTCTTCGTCGTGCGGTCAGCGATGGCGGAAGATCACGCCCATCAGCTCGTCGTAGATCAACGGGTCGCCGCCGGAGATCGCGTCGGTGACGCAGCTCTGCAGGTAGTTGCGCATGACCTTCTTCGCGACCCCGTCGAGGGCCTTCTGCGCGGCCGCGATCTGATCGAGGACATCGACGCAGTAGCGGTCCTCGTCGATCATGCGGTTGACCCCCAGCACCTGCCCCGAGGCCTTCGACAACCGCCGGCGCAGATCCGCCTTCAGCTCCTCATCCATGTAGGCGCCCCTGCTCGGCACCGCGCATGCCGCGACCGGTCCCGGTTCCTGCTCCACGCTCCGACCTCCCCGATCCCCACCCACTGTTCACTCTCTGTGATGTGCCCCTGGGGGGTATCACGCCTGGGGAACCCGAG
Source organism: Pseudonocardia sp. 73-21 (assembly GCF_001899645.1). Taxonomy (GTDB): domain Bacteria; phylum Actinomycetota; class Actinomycetes; order Mycobacteriales; family Pseudonocardiaceae; genus Pseudonocardia. Next base: position 97,049 of record NZ_MKVV01000050.1, read on the forward strand.
CGCGGGCTGCCCTATTCCGCGGGTCTGGGGCAGCCGGCCCCCGCGAGAAGCTGCGGCATCGGCGGGCAGTGTCACGGATGGCCACGGACGTGCGTGCCGCCGGTAGAGCGACTCCGCCGCGCCGCGTCACCGACCTCGCTCGCTGCGCAACCCCATTTCGGGTCGTCGGCATTCGCTCCGGCCGTGCTGTCCCGCCGATCGTGTACAGCCGCGGCCGACACCGAAGGCCGACGCACCGAACAGGGGTTCCTCCTGATGCGGGCCACACGAGATCCCGCGACGTGACGCTCCCGCCGAGAACCGTCGGCGAGACACCACGCCCACCACCCCCATGAAGGGACATCATTCCCATGCGTCAGTTCAAGCGCTCCCTGGTCGTCGGCGCCCTCGCCGTCCCGCTGATGGTCGCCGGCGCCGGCGCCGCATTCGCCTCGACCGCCACCACCAGCCCCGCCGCCACGACCAGCGCCGCAGTGGTCAACACCGCCTACACCCAGGACTGGACCGCCACCGACAACAGCACCACCAACGACCGCCACCGTCACGACAACAACGGCTACGACAACAACGGCTACGACAACAACGGCTACGGCAACAACGGCTACGGCGATGGCGTCGTGGGTGACCTGGTCGACGGCCTGTTCGGCGGCGGCTACTACGACAACGGCTACAACACCGACAACGGCGACAACACCGACGGCTACGGCTACAGCAGCTACGGCTACGGCAGCTACGGGCTGGGTGGGCTGCTGGGCTGAGTTCGCGCCCGGGCACGCGAGGGACGGGCACGACGCGGGACGGGCCATCCCGCTGGGGCCCGACCAGGCCCGGGGCCGGGCACGGGTGTCGACCTCCCCGTGCCCGGGCCCCGGACCGCCGCCCACAACAGCCTCACCGCACGGTCAGCTTCCCTTCCACACTTTGCGAGGGCTATCGCCGGTATGGACACCGAAGTGTGGTCCCCGCTTGGACGCGACGAGCTGTTCAGACGCCACGTCGTCCCGCACATCCCGACCCTGCTGCGGGCGGCGCGCGCGCTGACCGGGCAGCTCAGCGACGCCGAGGACCTCGTTCAGGACACACTGATCCGCGCCTACCGGGCCCTGCACCAGTTCGACGGAACCCACCCCCGGGCCTGGCTGCTGACCATCCTGCGCCACACCGCATCCAACAACCGCCGAAGGCAGAGCCCGAACCTGCTGCGCGACCCCGGCATCGACCTGGACGAGCTACCCCTGGCCCCACCCCACGATTCGGCCGAACGGATCGCGCTGGGCCGCGAGTTCGACACCGCGGTGAAACAGGCGGTCGATGATCTCACCGACCGCCAGCGCGCCGTCGTCATCCTCGTCGACGTACAAGGACTGTCGGTCGCCCAGGCCGCCCACCGACTCGACCTCCCGGAAGGCACCGTCATGAGCCGGCTGCACGCCGCACGGACCCGGATGCGCCACCGACTCGGCGCCGTCGGCGTCGCACCCAGACCCGGCGACGTGCCGAGACGAGCCGCCCGATGAGCGCGTTCTCCCGGCTGCGCTACACGCTGCGCTGCTCCCCGCTGCTGCGCACCCGCTGCCGACAGGCCAACGCGCTGTTGCAGGACTACCTCGACGGGCACCTCGACAGCGCCGCCACCGACCTGCTGCGCACGCACCTCGCCTGCTGCCGGCCCTGCGGGCTCGAGGCCGAGGCCTACCTCCGGCTTCGTGACGCCCTGGCCCAGGGGCACCCTGCGCCGCCCGCGGCCGTGCGGCGGCTGGAGGAATTCGCGGACCGCCTCCTCGACCACAACAGGCCCAGCCATCCGGCGAACCGGGACAGACGCCCCGACGATGGCCCGGACCCGGATGCTCACGATCGCGGAGCCGATCCCACGCGCCGCCACCCACGGGCCTGACACCGCCACGGCGGCGGCGCTGATCCGCGCGTCCGGCTCGTCGTCCGCCGCTGGGCTCGACCACCGCGATCGTGTCATCTCCCTGACAGTCCAGGTTCGCGGCCCCTCACCGAGGGCATCCCGACCTCAGCCGGCCGAGCGGCCAGTGCACCCACGAGGAGGAGTTCTTGATGGCCACCCTGCGTACCCATCTCACCATCGACCGGCCTCCCGCCGAGGTCTGGTCGGTCGTCAGTGACGCCGGGAACATCTCGGCCTGGTTCCCGACGGTGAAGACCTCCGAGGCGAGCGGCGAGCAGCGGCACTGCACGCTCGACGGCGATGTCCCGCTGGACGAGGAGATCGTCACCAACGACCCGCAGCTGCGCCGGTTCCAATACCGCATCGTCGGCGGCGGGGTCCCGGTCACCTCGCACCTGGGCACCGTGGACGTGCTCGACCAGGCCGGGTCCAGCCTGGTCGTCTACAGCACCGAGGTCACCCCCGACGAGGTCGCCGACACGCTCGGCCCGGCGATCGAGGACGGGCTCCGCGGCCTGAAGACCTACTGCGAGTCGCACGCCTGACCGGTGCGGTAGCTCAGGCACCGGCACAGTGCCGCCAGGCCCCCACCCGAGGAGAGACAGATGACGGCCATCGACTACCCCCAGCTGCGTCGGCTGCTCGACGACGGCGCACAGCTCGTCGAGGTGCTCCCGGCGGGCGAGTACGGCGAGATGCACCTGCCCGGCGCGGTCAACATTCCGCTCAAGACCCTCGACGCCGCCACGACCGCCGGTCTGGAACGGACCCGGCCGGTCATCGTGTACTGCTGGGACGCCCTTTGAGATATGAGCCCACGAGCCGCGTGCCGGCTCGCCACGCTCGGCTTCACCCAGGTCCATGACTACGTGCTGGGGAAGGTGGACTGGCTCGCCCGCAACCAGCCGGTCGCGGGGACCGACGCCGACACCCCGACGATCGGGCAGCACCTGCGTCACGAGGTGAGCACCGCGCGCCCCGACGAACCGGTCGCGGTGCTGCGGGCCCGGGTCGCCACGTCCGCGCACCGCTTCGCGCTGGTCACCACCGCCGAGGGCACCCTGCTCGGGCGGTTGCGCGCCGCCGCCCTCGACGATGGCGATCCCGACCGGGCGGTGAGCGAGGTGATGGAGCCCGGGCCGTCCACGCTGCGCCCGCACGAACCGGCCGCCGCGATCAAGGCTCGGCTGGTCGAGAAAGGCTTGACCTACGCGATCGTCGCCGATCCCGACGGGCGCCTGCTGGGCACCGTCCATCCCGCGGACCTGTGACCGGCGGGCGCGCCCAGCGGGGGCCTCCGGTCGCCCGCGGTCCTCAGTGAAATGGCGAACGGCCGTCGTCGACTCGCTGCACTCGGTGAACACGTCCTGCACGTGACGGACCCGGGACCGCAGGGGTTACGTGTGGCCTGCCGTTCGGCACGGCAGAGGCGCTACCGGTGGGAGCGCTGCTGCCCGTGACCGGCCGCGCTCGGTGTGGCGCGCCATCCGATGGCGGCGGCGAGCAGCAGCAGCGCGCCGCCGAGGTAGTAGACGGCCGCGATGCCGAGCGCGGCGGCGAGCAGCCCGCCGGCGAGCAGGGAGACCAGGCGGCCGAGCTGCCAGAACACGTCGAAGGCAGCGAAGATCCGGCCGCGGGCGCGTTCGGGGGTGTGGGTTTGCAGAAGCGAGGTGAAGGTGACCGCGCCGCTGGAGGTGCCCATCCCGTAGACCGCGAGCGCGACCAGCGCGAGCGGGAGCGCGGTGAACGTGGCGAGGGCGACATCCACCAGGCCGCGCAACACGTAGGGCCCGAACACGAACACCGGCCGGCGCGGGTCGGCGACCAGCCGGGTCAGCAGGAACGGGCCGAGCGCGGCGCCGATCCCGATCGCACCGAGTAGCAGCCCATACCCGCCCGGTGGGAGCGCCAGGTGGTCGCGGGCCAGCACCACGAGCAGCGCGCTGGTCGCGCCCGCCGACAGCGCGGCCAGCAGTTGCCCGGCGCCCAGCGCCCGCAGCAGCCGGTCGGTGGCCAGCAACCGGATCCCGGCGGCGGCGTCGGCGAAGAACCCGCGCCGCTCGGTGCGTGCCGGCGGGGCGGGCAGTCGCAGCCCGAGCAGCACGATCGCGCTCAGCGCGAAGCTGGCGGCGTTGATCCCGAACGCCGGCCCGGAGCCCAGCGCGGTGTAGAAGATCCCGGCCAGCGGGGCCAGCGCGATCTGCGACAGCACCGCCGCGGTCCAGATACCGGAGTTCGCCGCGACCAGCTCGGTGTCTCCCACCAGCGTGGGGAGGGCACTGCCCGCGGCCGGGTTGAACAGCACCGCGCCGACCGAGAGCCCGAACGCGATCGCGTACACCGCGACCACGTTGGGCCCGACAAAGATCAGTGCGGCGGCCAGAACGGCGCGCCACACATCGGCGGCGACCATCACCGCCACCCGGGGCAGCCGGTCGACCAGCGTGCCGGCCAGCGGGGCCAGCAGCAACACCGGGATGATCTCGGCGAACACCACCGCGCTGACCCCCAGCGCCGTCCCGGTCAGGTCGAACACCAACAACGCCAGGGCCACGGTGGCGAACACGTCCCCGGCCTGGGACACCGTGCGCGCGGTCCACAGCCGGCGATAGCCGGGGTGGGCGAACACCGCGCGCAGCCCGACCCGCGAGGGCGGGATGCGGGTCACGTGCGGACCGGGTCGGCCGGGGCGGCGGGTGCGTGCACGATGATGTGGCCGAGCACAGCCTCGCGTCCGTCGCGCCCCATCGATTGACCGTACCCGAGGTCAAGGTTCCACGGCCGCGGCAACCGCGCTGAACAGCAACGCTTGTTACCCGGAAGCGATGAACGTGACAGAGACCAGGACACGACAGCGCAGCAGGTCCGGGGCAGGGCGCGGACCGGATGCGGGCAACGGAGCGGGACCCGCGCTGCGCCGGGCCGCCGGGGTCCGAGACCTCCCGCCTCGGCGACGCGTTGGCAACCTTCGGGCAGCTCGCCACGGTGCTGCTGGAGGAGACCGGCCGCTCACCGAGGGTCACTGGTCGTGGGCGCCCGACGGTCTGGGCCCCGATCGGGATGCGGCGGCGACGTCACGGTTGATCGGTGTCGCCGCGGGGAACTACGACCCCATGACTGCCAGCCGACCCGCAACGGTCCTGCCACTGATCGTGTTCGACGTCAACGAGACACTCTCGGACATGACGCCGCTGGCTGGGCGGTTCACTGATGTCGGTGCCCCGGCCCAGCTGGCCAAGCTCTGGTTCGCCGGACTGCTGCGCGACGGATTCGCGCGCACCGCGGCCGGTGCGTCGGAGCGGTTCAGCGTGCTCGCCGCCGCGTCGCTGCGCACGGTCCTACACGGGGTCGATCTCGATCGTGACCTCGATTCCGCGATCGACCACGTCCTGGACGGGTTCGCGCACCTGCCAGTCCATCCTGACGTTCCCGATGGTGTCCGGGCGCTGCGCGCTGATGGCTACCACCTGGTGACGTTGAGCAACGGTTCTGCCGACGTCGCGCAGAAGCTGCTCGACCGCGCCGGGCTGGCAGCGGAGTTCGACCGGTTGCTGTCGGTGGAACAGGCCGGCACCTGGAAGCCGGCACCCGGCAGCTACCGGTACGCCGCATCCACCTGTGGCGTCGCGGCCGAGGAGATGCTGCTGGTTGCTGTCCATCCCTGGGATATCGACGGTGCCGCGCGCGCCGGCCTGCGCACTGCGTGGATCAACCGGGCCGCCGCGCCCTACCCCGACCACTTCAGCCGACCCGACTACACCGTCACCGGCCTGGACCTGCTGGTGGCCGAGCTAAAGACGGCGTGACACCGTCCGGGGGCGGCCCCTCGCGGGTCAGGCGCAGCAGGAGGTGGGCATGTCGGTGCGGAACAACCCGGCCGCGATGCGCAGGCTCTCGGCCATGGTCAGATACGGCGCCCAGGTGTCGGCGACCTCGTCCACGGTCATCGCTGCCTTTATCGCGTAGGTCGCGGCCAGCATCAGTTCCCCGGCCGCGTCCGCGGCGGCGTGCACACCCAGGACCCGCCCGGTCTCAGCGTCGGCGACCAGCTTCACCACCCCGCGGGTGTCGCCGTTGGCCAGCGCACGGGGCACGTCGACCAGGTGCAGCACCCGGCACACGCACCGGTACCCGGCCTCGAGCGCCTGGGCTTCGGTGAGCCCGGCCGAGCCAAGCTGCGGGCGGGTGAACACCACCCCGGGCATCCCGGTGTAGTCCACAACCGCCGGCCGCGCCCCGGCGGCGGCGGTGGCGTTCAGCGCGGCCGCGCGCCCGGTGGCGGCGGCCACGTAGACGTACTGCGGGCCCCCGGCCACATCCCCGGCGGCGAAGATCCGCGGGTTGGAGCTGGCCTGCCGCTCGTCGACCACGACGAAACCCCGCCCGTCGGTCTTCACCCCGGCCACATCCAGGCCCAGGGTCGCGGTACGCGGGCTGCGCCCGGTCGCCACCAGCAGCCTGGCGCCGCTCACGCGCTGCCCGGACCGGGTCACCACCACGACCTGCCCGTCGACAGTCTCGACCGCGACCGCCCGATCCTCGACGACCGTGATCCCGTCATCGGCGAACACCCCGCGTAGCGCGTCAGCGACCTCCGGTTCGGCGGCCGGGGCCAGCCGGCCGACCAGGGTGACCCGGGCGCCGAGGTGGGCGAACAGCTGCGCCTGCTCCATCCCCACGTAGCCGCCGCCGATGACGACCAGCGACTCCGGCAGCGCCGTGAGCTCCATCGCGGTGGTCGAGCTGAGCCAGTCGACCTCCTCGAGGCCCGGCAGCCCGGGATCCGCGGGGTCGGCGCCGGTCGCGATCAGATACGCCCGCGCCGCCACCGGTTGCCCGTTCACGACCAGGGTGTCCTCGCTGGTGAACCGGGCATGCCCGGGGCGGATCTCGAACCCGTGGGCGGTGGCCACGTCGGCGTACTTGGCCTGGCGCAGCCGCCCGACCAGCTCGTCCTTCTGCCCGACCAATGCGCCCAGATCCACCGGTCCGGCCGAGGTCGGTGCGCCCGGGAACGGGTTGCCCACCGCCGAATGCCGGGCCCCGGCCGCGGCCAGCAACGTCTTGGACGGCACACAGCCGACGTTGACACACGTCCCGCCCAGGGTGGCCTGCTCGATGAGCCCCACGGTCTTCCCGGCCTGCCGCGCCGCGATCGCCGCCGCCATCGCCGCGCCCCCGGAACCGATCACGGCCAGGTCGAACACATCGGTGTCATTCACTGAGCAACCTCCAGGAAGTCGTGCGGTCAGGCGGTCAGGCCGGGCGGTGGAACCCCCGGTCCCCGGCGGAGGTTCCCCGGGATGCTGATCGCGGGGTACCCGTCACCGAATCGTTCAATCTGCTTTGCCGAATGTATGCTAGCTTCCTGGCACTCGTGCAGGCGGAGCGTCGATCGTGGAAGGAACTGGACACGGATGGCCGACAACCCGGGCACCACCGCACCGGCCGCACCGGCGACGATTCCGCTGCTCGGCGGTGGTGAGCAGGCGGGAGTGGTGGCGAAGTTCTTCCGCGCGTTGGGCGACCCGACCCGGCTACGGCTGCTGGAGTTGCTGCTCGCCGGCGAACACACCGTCAGCGAGTGCGTCACCCACGCCGGGCTGTCCCAGGGACGGGTGTCGGTGCACCTGGCGTATCTGGCCGAGTGCGGCTACGTCGCCGCCCGGCGTAAGGGCCGATTCAGTCACTACCGGGTCGTCGACCCGCGGGTGGCCGATCTGGTCGTACTGGCCCGGTCGCTGGCCGCGGACAACTGCACCGCACTCAACGCCTGCGAGCGCATCGCCCCGTTACCTGAGAAACCCCGCACCTAAACGAGCGAGATTGAACACCCACCCGTCCTGTCTGCTGATCCCTCCCGCCACCTGCTGTGCGACGGGCTCGGTATGGCCGCGCTGGTCGCGGTGCCGGTGCTGTGCTGCGTCTGGCCCGCTTTGCTCGCCGCCGGCGCGCTGGGCGTACTCGGGTCCGGGCTGCTCAACCCCTGACTGATCGGTACCGCGATCCTGCTCGCCCTCGGCGCGGTGGCCAGGCGGTTGAGTGGGAGGCGGCCGCCGAGTGGCGGCGAGGCGGTTACCTGTTCTGGCGTCGGCTCTACGTCGCCGCCGAGAGCGGCTGGGTCAGCCTGCTCGAGCTGCATGATCGCCGCCTGAGCGTGGTCGGCTCGGATCATCTGGCCGACGGCGCGCACGTGGTCGCCGTCGACGAGCTCACCCACCACAGCTTCTATCCGCTGCCCGCCGGCGCGGACGGCCACCCCGCACTCCTGGAAGCAGAACCGCTCTCGTAGCTCGTAGCTCGTAGACGAGCGCCGATCCGTCGGATAACGGTCGCATGTGGGCGTCTCACGGCGAAGGGCGACACGCCCGGCCAGCATCGTCCGAAACCCGTGTCTGGAACTGGGCGGGTCGCGGACGACTGTCGGACGTTTCCGAGTCGATCCCCAGCATGAGGATCCGGAACGCGCGGGTCTCGACCGACCAGACCGCCGACGGCCAGCCCGGCGCCAGCCGGGTTAATCAGCAGGGTCCGAAGCCGATCTCCAGGACACTCTGCCCTGGTCGCAGCGGTAGCAGCGCCGCCATCTCGGACACGTTGCGAGCCGCTGACCTGCACACAAAGCCAAGACGTGCCCCAGAACCCACCGTTAACTGCGGAACGCAGGCCCGAGTCCGCCTGCTGCTGCTACTACTACTACTGGTTGTCGTCGCGGGCGGTGAGCAGCTCGACGATCTGGGCCATGCCGGCGGCGGTCTGGTCGAACCGGCCGCGCATCTCGGTGAAGCCGTTGTCGACCTGGTCGAACTTTGCGCGCATCTCGGTGCGTAGCTCGGTCAGCGCGGCCCGGGTCTCGGCGACCCCGGCGGCGGTCTGCACGCCGAGGGCGTTGATCGCGGAGCGGTTGGCGTCGACCTTGACCCCGAGGTCGGCCAGGTCACGATCCCGGGCGGCCGCGAGGTGCCGCGCGGCCGCGGCGTCGGCGGCGACCTCCTCTATGCGGGCCTCCAGCGCGGACAGCCGGGCCTCGACGTCGGAAGGGTTGGACACGGACCGAGCGTACCGAGCTGGCGGCGACCGGGGCCGGGGAGCTCCGGAGAAGGTGTCCGCGGTGTGCTGCCATGTGGGGGCATATCGAGGCCACTATGGGAAGTAGCGGTCGATACGACGCAGCAACCGTCCCAACGGCCCATGTTCGTGCCAGCCGCGGCTGATTACGGCATCGCGGGCCGTGTTGATGGCGCCGCGCGCCCGGGTCGCCGGGCTTCGGTTTCCAGTGTCGCGGCGGGCGGTGGCGCGCCGTTTGAGGAACACCGCGCAGCCCAGGCAGACCCGACCTCGGGGTGTTGCCCGAGGCGGGTCAGCTCGGTCTCGGGGTAGGGCCGTCCGCAGCACCATCAGGTCGGGACGGCGGCCGGTTCGTGTTGGGCTTGGGTGCTCATCGGACACCTCCGCGCTGGATGCGGCCTCGTGGCGTCAGGGCGGGTCGCTGGGTGGACGGTACCCAACCGCCGCCCTTCCGGGCCGGTGACGATGGCGTAGCTGAGGTGGCGCTGCTCCAACCCGCCGCCGGCCGCCATCGATGCGGCCGCCAGGACGTGCGCGGATCTCGGCCGTCTACGACGGCGCCCGGGGTGAGCGCGCGACAGCTGTCCGTCCGCGGACAGCCGTCAGGCCAGGCCGACCAGCCCGAGGAGGGTTTGGCCGACCAGGAGCAGGGACATGACCGCAACCGCGGTGACCGCGACGGTGGCAGCGACCCGGAACACTCGCCCGTTGACCGCGTCGCCCAGGACGCTGCGTCGGTTGGCCAGGATCAGGATGTAACTGAGCACGATCGGCGCGACCACACCTTGCAGGACCTGGGTGCCGATCAGCAGGCTGATCAGGTTGACCGGGGTGAGCGCGACCGCGGCGCCGAGGAACACCTGAAAGGTGAACAAGCCCAGGAACAGCGGGGCCTCCCGGAACCGCCGCGAGACGGAGCGCTCGACACCGATGGCCTCGCTGATCGCGTACGAGCTCGACAACGGGACGACCGCGCCGGCGAGCGCGCTCGCCCCGAGCAGCCCGAACGCGAAAAGCAGCTCGGCTCCGGATCCGGCAACCGGGCGCAGTGCTTGGGCGGCTTGGTCGGCGGAGTCGAGGGGGCCTTGGCCTCCGATGGTGGCTCCGGTGGCGATGATGATGGTGATGGAGATGATGCAGGCGAACAGGGCGCCACTGATCGCGTCGGCGCGCACCAAAGGATAGTCGCCGGGCCCGGCTCCGCGGTCAACGACGCCGGCGGCGGCGTAAAGCTGCATGTAAGGGCTGACGGTGGTGCCGATCAGGGCGACACCCAGCAGCACGAACGCCTTATCGGCGACGAAGTGCGGCAGCACCAGGTTCGCGCCGACTGCCGACCAGTCGGGGTGTCCGAGGATCGCGGCGATCGGGTAGGCCAGGAATGCCAGCGAGAACACCAGGAAGATCCGCTCGGCGTAGCGGTAGGACCCGAACAGCACCAAAGCCCAGATCAGCACGGCGAAGATCGGCACCACCACGTACCGGCTGAGGCCGATGAGTTCGAACGCGGCACCGATACCGGCGAACTCGCTGACCACCAGCCCGGTGTTGGCCAGCAGCACGCAGAACAGGGCCAGCGCGGTCCAGCGCAGGCTGAACTGTTCGCGGATCAGCGCGGCCAGTCCTTTACCGGTGTAGGTGCCCAGCCGGACCGACATCTCCTGCACGAGGACCAGGGCGACGGTGACCAGCACCATGAAGAACAGGGTGCGGTACACGAACTGGGATCCGGCCGAGGAGTAGGTAGCGATGCCGGCGGCGTCGTTGCCGGCGTTCGCGGCGATCAAGCCCGGACCGGCGATCGCGAGGTAGGCGAAGATCCGGCCGCGGCGCAGCCGCTGCCACAGCGTCGCGCCTGGTCGCGGCGCAGGCGACGGATCGTGGGGCGCCAGGGAAGGTGTCTCCGTTGTGGATGTGCCGGCGGTGACCGGGGCTCGGTCGCCGGCGTTGTCGTCGCGGGTGGTCATCGCAGCAGCCTCGGGAAGTGTCGACGTCCGGTCTCGGGGGTCAGCGCGTCGACGACGTCGTCGGCGAGGATCCGTCCCAGCGGTCGGCGGTCGGCGTCGAGGACCAGCAGCGAGGACCGCCGGGACTCCACCAGCGCGGCGGCGACCTCACCGACGTCGGCGTGCGGGCCCACCGTGACCGGGTCGACGTGGTTGCTGCCGCGCAGCAGCTCGATCAGAGTCTGCCCGGGCGGGGCGATGACCAGGTCGAACAGCGGCACGTCGGCCACCACGCGGTCCTCGGCATCGCAGATCACGACAGCGTCGATCTCGTTGCGGTGTTCGGTCCACTCAGCCAGTCGCGCCCGCAGCTCGGCGATGGTGTCGTGTTCTCTGGCGGTCAAGAGTCTTGTGGTCATGAACCCGCCGGCCTCGTGCTCCGGATAACCCAGCTGTCGCAATAGGTGCTCGCGGGAGGCGGCTGGCATCCGGTCGAGCAACTCGTGGCGTTCCTGTCCGCTTAGGTCGCGCAGGGCGTCGACGGCCTCGTCGGACTCCATCGTCGCGACCAGCGCGGCGGCCTGATCGGGGGTGGATTCGCGCAGCAGACTTTCCAGCTCATCGGGGTCCATCTCCTCCAGGGCGTCCGCCGCCGCGCCCGGCCGCAACGACGCCAGCAGCTCTTGGCGGGCGGGGCGGCCGAGGTCCTCCAACAGGTCGGCGAGCTCCCCAGGGCGCAGCCGGTGCAACGCTTCCTGGCTGCGTCGCAGCCGGACCGTGGCCGGGCCGTCGGTGGACTCCTCCCCGAACGGGGCGACGGCGTCCCAGTCGATGACTCGGTCGGGGGTGGGGTGCCAGCGCAGCCGCTTGGGGCCCAGCCGCCGCAGCAACGACTGCACGCTGACATCGACCCCGACCAGCACCGTGTACTCCCCGACCGGGGCCAGGTACAGGTCGGCGGCCCGAATGACCTGCACGCCGTCGACGTCGACCAGCTGGTGATCCAGCACATCACGGGCCAGCAGCACCTCGCCGGGGCGGCGCTGATAGTCGCGCAGGTCGAACCGGGCGGTGCGCAGCGCGACGCTGCGCCGCTCGACGGCGTGGATGGCGGTGGCGTCCATGAACGCCCGGCGGCGTCCGATCCGGATCACCAGCCCGGTGACGGGCGGGTAGCGCTCCTCGCCGTAGAGGCGGGCCACCACATCGACCAGCCGCCCGACCTCCTGGCCGGTCTGGTTACGGACCGGGGTGCCGATCAGCCCGGCCAGCGACACGATCGCGTGCCGGACCGCGCGGGTCGTGGTGGCCCGCTCGACGCGGACCTGGGTGCGGGCGCGCAGCACCTGGGTGGTGCGAAGCGAGGGGCGAGCGGGCACGAGGACCTCCTCGAGTGCGCCCCGCACCCGAGCCGCTACAACCGGCAGGGATCCATGGCAGGGCGGGGGATGGACATCAAGGCGACAGGGCGGGTGTGGGCGTGCGGCGCATGACGGTCACGCCCCTCACCCCGTTGACCGGGAGGTTCATCGTCCACGATGCCTCACCTCCCATCCCCTCGTGACCCTCACGCAGGTCCCATCCGTTCCCTTAGAACCGGAGCGACTGTACCCATACGTACGATGCCCACGCGGTGCGCGGCGCTCGTCGCCGGTGGGTGTCAGCACGCGTTCACCTGCCGGACGGATCTCGCTCTGGGCAGAAGGCCAAGATCGCCTTCGCATCATGGACGCTGAGCCCGAACTGGCGCATCAGGTCCCATTGGAGCGGCCCGCTCGGACCTGCACGACCGCGACGAACAACACCGCCGGCGACACCGCCGGAAGCGCCGCGGCCAACCCGGTCGGCACCCTCGCGAGGAGGTCCGCCTCGGCGTCACCGTGCGGATCTCCCCACTGGGTCACACCGTCGTCGCCCCGTCGCTGCGTGTGCCAGAAACGCGACCGCACGACCTGCTCCTCCATCGCGATCCTGCCTCGAGCTCCGTCGCCGCCGGCCAACCCGACCGACCTGGAAGGTACGGTTCGCGAGTACGACCAGGGCCAGCAGCAGGGCGGCTACGACCAGCAGCGGGGTTGTTACGACCGGGGCCAGCAGTGCTGACCGATGAAGATGGGCCGGGGGCTCGGAATCGTCGGATCGGTCGTCGCGGGCTGATCTTCGGGCTGTTCACCGGGAGCGTCCGCGGGTTCCAGCCGGCCCGTTTCGCGCAGCGGGGCGGGGGTGGCGGGGTTGTCGGGCCCAGGATCGTGAACGCCCGCTGGGCCCGGTGCCAACCGCGGCCAGGGTGGTGAAGGGCAGCAGTGGGGCGGTTGGAGCAGCGGCTGCATGTCACCCCCAGGATCAACAAGTGACAGCGGCCAGTCCAGACTCCCCGTAGGCGGCCATTTACCGCCCCGGTGACGGCCAGTGTTCTCCCCGCTGGCGGCCAGGTATCTCCCCGGTGACCAGTAGTGGTTGCCGGCGGCGAGGGTCTGCCCCGCGTTCCGCAGCTGATGGACTGATCTGGACACACGCCGCGGTATCGTCCCAGGTCAGGATGTTGGGGTAGGCCCGAAACCGGTGAAAGTACTGGACACACGTTCGATCGATGTTCGAATCGTTGAGCTGGTCGAACTCGTGTAACGTCTGGACACGTGCACGTACGGGTGTCGACACGGCGAAACAAGGACGGCTCGGCCGTGCGATACCTGCAGTTGACGCACAACGAGTGGGACCCGGCCACGAAGACCTCGCGACCGAAGGTGCTGCACAGCTTCGGCCGGGAGGACCAGCTCGACCGCGACGCCATCGCCCGGCTGGTCGCGTCGCTGACCCGGCTGCTGGACCCAGCCACCGCCCTGCGCACCTCGCCCGGTGGCGGCCCGGCGGAGCTGGCGTTCACCTCCTCGCGCCCGGTCGGGGGCACGCTGGTCCTCGACGCGCTGTGGCACCGGCTGGGGATCGACACCGTCATGGCGCGGCTGCTCACCGGCCGCAAGCGCGACCCGCGCACGGAGCGGGGCCACCGATGAGCCCGGTGCGGTTCGTCCGCGGTCAGCCGCGCTGAATTTGATTCTGTTGTGCTTCGATTTCCCAGCGCTGCGGTTGCCAACCAAATCGGGCGAAGAACTCCTCGCATGCCGACACCGCCAACACCTGAGGAGCCGCCACCAGATCGTCGCGTGAATACGTAGCGACGTAGTTGACCGACTCCCCCTCGGGGGCCCGGAACGGAAGCATGAACGCTCGGCCGGGCAGGCCCGGTACCAGTGCTCGCCCGTCGAGAGCGTTAAGTCGGATCTCAACCCGCATGGGGTCTGCGCCGGCCGCGCTCAGCGCCAGGCGAGCGGCGAGTTCGTGCGTCTCCGTCATTAGGGCAACGACTTGCCACACGGTGATGATCGAGGTGAACCCATCGGGTATTTCACTGCCGACGAACGTGCGTCCCCAGTCTGTCGTGATGGATTCGAGTTGGGCGAACTCGCCAGTGGTGAGGAATCGCCAGGTCTCATAACAGTTGACCGGCTCGTCGTTGATATCGGTGCCGATCCAATCGTTGCCGCGCAGGAGTTTGGTGCCGGTCTCGATGAAGGGCATCGGCCAGCCGAGGAGTCGGACGGTCGCGTTCTGCAAGATCGGCTCGAGCTGGCGGTAGGGGACGCGGTCGAGGGCGAAGAGCTCCGGGCGAATGTGGATCGACCAGTGGCCCTTGGTCTGGATCATGTCCGCGAGGGTGCTTCGGCTCCATGCCGATGCGAGGCGCTCTTTGTAGCGGTCGGCGTCAGCCTGGAGGTCAGCCAGTGAGAATCCGGCCCGTTCCGCTGTGCGGACATAGGCTCGCAGGGCCTTCTCCGTCGCGAGGGTGATGATGTCGCGAAGCTCGCTCGACAAGGCGATCTCGGTTGTCGCGGGAGACTTCCGACTCCGCACGTAGAGCGCACCCTTTTTCGTCACCGCGTTCTTCATGTCACCGAAGTCACGAATGCACAGGTGCGGAACGTCCTCGAATTCCTCAACACGCAGGATCGCCACGGTCGCACCGGATGACAGAGCCAGCTTGCTGATCTCCATGCGTAGCGGCGGGTCGCAATACTCGGCCAACGCGGCGGCCACCTCGTCGTAACTCATCCACGAGGCGAGCTCGGCGTCGTTGAGTCCCGGCAGCATCTGCGCTTGCTGGTCGTCATTGATGCCGATGACCACGTATCCGCCGTCGCGGAGGTTGCCCATGCTGAGCGCCGCTTTGGCGATCTTCGCAAACAGGTGCTTGGTGCCGCGGGGGCCGGCGCCTTTGAGTTCCACGTCGCGGCGTTCGTAGTCGCGCCGCAGTACTGCTTCGAGCTCGGCGGCAGTCATCATGACGGGAAAGCGTAGGCCTTGGGGCCGCCGCGCCGGCGGGATCGGCACGCAGGCAACTGGCAGGCCCGTGTGCAGTAGTGGCGGGGCCGGCCGGTTGTGGGGTGTGCGTCGGCTGCGCCGCACACGCGGCAGACCGGAGCCGTCGCCAGCTCCGGCGTTTGCCCGTGGCCGGGGCTGACCTGGTCCGGATCCGGCGAAGGGATCTTCTTCACCGACCCGACCGCAGCCGACGGCGCTATCAGCCTTCGCGGAGGGGACAACCCCGACGGGGCCACGATCGAGCTGTCGCTGTTGCCCGAGCACTGCAAACGCCTGGTTCTCGTGGCGAGCGGCACAGACTCAACCGGTGACGTCGCTCGGACAGCTCTGCTGATCCTGGACCCCGCTGCCGAGAACAGTCAGCTGACGATCCGACCGGTCGACTCGCCGGTGTTGCCCGCGCTCATTTACGCGGAGATCTACCGCCGGCAGGGTTCCTGGCGGTTGAGAGCTGTCGGCCAGGGATACGGCGACGGCCTCGCCGGACTCGCCCGGGACTACGGCGTCAACGTGAGCTGAACGCTGCCAGGCGCCATGCAGCAGGCCGCTGCGTGATCGTCGTCAGCAAAGAGTCAGCAGGACCCTCAGCGCTCGACCGGTACGACCGGTTCTGGCCGGGACCACTAACTTTGCTGACCGGCATCAATGTGTATCGAGGGCACGCGTTCGTGCTTCATTTCAGCGTTCACACCGAAGAGGTCACTGGTTCGATCCCAGTATCGCCCACCAAGCCGATAGGCCCCTGACCTGCAAGGTCAGGGGCCTTCGTCGTTCTCAGCGGGCTTCATCCCATGATCGAAGTCGCCAGTGGTAGCCGGATCTGTAGCCAAGACGGCTGTCGGCCGCGCTCCGGCCCAGGCCGACCCGCGCGCGTCTTGCGCGCTGCCGGCCTCACGGCGACAAGGGCTCCCGTCGCGGCCACCCCCGATCTGTGCGTCAGCGGGGGCCGTCATGGGATGTCGATAGGCGGATCGGCATCGGGAGCGTCGGACTCGTCGCCGAGGAAGAGGTCGCTCACCATCAGGGGGTTCATCGAGACCATCACGCGCCTCTACAAGCACCTCCTGGAGAGGGGCCGCAAGCGCGGCGATTCCAACCAGGTCATGTACGAGACCTGGCGGCACCCCGCCTGACCGGCCAACCGTGTTTGGCGTGGCGCACCCGGAGTGGATCGAGGCCGTCACCGCCGCCGTGGTCCTGCGTGACGGGACGACCGCGACACCCGAGGAGATCGTCGAGCACGCCAGGAAGCGGCTCGCCGGGTACAAGACCCCCAAACACGTTGTCGTCGTGGCCGAGCTCCCCAAGAACCGGCAGGGGCGCAGGTTCACATCCGCCGCGGCACCCCGTCGGCAATCGGAGGGCTGCTGAACTGCGTCTTCGATGCCATGGCAGCGGCCGTGCCGCCGGTTGACGAGGTCGGGGCAGCGGGGGCGGCTTGTCGGCCGGTGGCGTCGCGGCAGGCGCGGCGGCGGTAGGCACAGCCCCGGTTCGGGTTCCTGCATCCAGCGATAGCCAGGGTCGGCTGGACTCGTATTGGGTCTAACCGGCCGTCACGCGAGGAGCTCGCGGAGCTTGAACTTCTGGATCTTGGTGGCCGACATGGGCCACTCGGTCACGAACCGGATCTCGCGGGGGACCTTGTAGGAGGCCAGGTGGTCTCGGCAGTAGGTGATCAGGTCCGGGCCCGTGCAGGTGGCCCCGGACGCGAGCTCGACGAAGGCCACCGGTTCCTCGCCGTAGCGCTCCGACGGCCGTCCTACGACCTGTGCCATGTGCACGCCGGGGTAGGTGGTGAGGTGTGCCTCGACTTCGAGGGGTGTCACGTTCTCCCCACCGACCTTGAGGATGTCCTTGATCCGACCGACGTACAGCAGCTGGCCGCGCGCATCGAGACTGCCGAGGTCGCCGGTGCGGACCCACCCGCCGTCGATAATGGTCGCCGCGGTCTCAGCGGGGTCCTTGTAGTACCGACGGAACGCGTTGATGCCGCGGAACTGGATCTCGCCAGGGATATCGACGGGCAGGGACTCGGTCGGCTGCTCCGGATCGGTCACGCGGATCTCGATCCCGGGCAGCGGAACCCCGTTGCGGTGGACCCGGTCGGCGACCGCGGCGTCGGTCGGAGTGGTGGTGATCATGCCGGCGCCTTCCGTCATGCCGAAGTCGGTCAGCAGGACGGCGTTGTCCGGGAGCAGATCGGCGATCACCTGTTGGGTCTCCCCGGGTGCGACGTTGAGAACCGTTCGTACGAACGTCAACCGGGACGGGTCGTAGTCCGGCGTCCGGAGCAGTCCCAGGGTGAGTGGTGGGAAGGCGGGGAAGAGGTGCTCGGCGTGGCGGCGTTCGATGTGGGCGAGAGCGACGTGCGCGTCGAAGCGGCCCATGGACAGCACCGTGGCGCCGCGGACGAGGGCGGACAACGTGGGTCCGATGCCTCCGACGTGGAAGAAGGGGCACGGGGTCCACATCGACTCGTCCGGGCCCAGGTCGACGAGGTCGGCATAGGCCGACCAGCTGCGGACGAGGGCGCCGTGGGTGAGTTCGCAGCCCTTGGGGTCGGCGGTGGTGCCGGAGGTGTAGAGCAACACCGCAGTGTCCTCGGTCGACCGTGCGTCGAGTGCCTGCCGAACCTGCTCGGCGGTCGTGTTTCGGCCAGCCGCGACGAGCTCGGACAGCGGTCGGACCGCAGGAGTCTCCCTGGTGCCGTGAAGGTAGATGCGTCGCAGGCGGGGCGCGTCGCTGAGACGCAGCTCGGCCGCCGGGTCAATGTGCTCGGCCAGGCCGGGAAGTGCCTGCCCGACCAGCGCCGTGTAGTCGGTGAACTCGTCGATGAGGTCGGTGGTCACCAGGATCTCGACGTCGGAGTGGGCGAGGACGAACGCGAGCTCCCGGCGGCGGAACCGGGCGTTGATGGGGACGGCGACGCCGCCGGCCATGTGCACGGCGAAAAGTAGTTCGAGATAGGTGACGCAGTTGGGCATGAGGATCCCGACATGCCCGCCCGGCCGCAGCCCGGCCGCGACGAGCCCTTTCGCCAGGCCGAGCGCGCTCGCGTGGAACTCGCGGTAGGTGATATCGCCGTCGGGGAAGGAGACGAACGGGTGGTCGGCCCGCTGCGCCGCCCGGAGGTCGAGGAGCTGCCCGAGGGACACCCCGAACGGATCGGTCCCGGAAGGCGTCGTGCTCGCCTGAGTGCTCATCGGAGCCACCTCGTTGCCATGGCGTCATCGCCAGATCTGTACTGCCGGTCCGCACCGGCGGCGCGCCCGCCGCGACCGGGATCGAGGCTTGCGCGCCGGAGCGACCGCTACGTAGGTTACGTCTACCAACCGGCCGTCTGATTGGCAACCACCATGCGCTACCACGTGTATCTCGAGGACGAGCCCACCCTGGAGTGCTATCGGCTCAGCCACCAGCCGCGGCCGGAGTACGCGCCCGTGTTCATCTGTCCCTTCGTTGTCCTGACCGACGACGACGGCCAGATGTACAACGCGATGCGCGGCATCCAGGGCCAGAGCAAGAACGAGACCATGAACATGGGGGTCTACCGCCTCGACGGCCAGCTCGACGCCCAGTGCCCGGTGCTGTTCCCGTACGCGGAGAACCCGATCACCGAGCGGTACCACGTGACCGAGACCCCCGACGCCGTGAGCTACGTCGGTCAGACGTGGCGGTTCGACTTCGGGGTCGAGAACTACCGGTGGGTCGACGGCAGCGGGCGTCTGGACATCTCCGCGCGCCGTCTGGGCCAGGTCTGCACGTTCTGGGTCCCGCAGCAGGAGGGCTACGAGTATCCGCAGATGCTGCGCTCGCACCTGGGCAAGGCCACCGGGACCCTCGACGGCCGGCCGGTCGAGGGGCTTTTCATGCTCGACTACATCTACAGCCGCCCGGACGCGATGTGGACCGAGATGGGGATGCTGACCAAGCTGCACAACGTGTGGCTGAACTGGCTCGTCGAGTACGAGGACGGCGGCTACGAGGGTGGCTACGCCTGGCGGGGCCGCCCCGGTACCGACTTCGCCGCGGCGCATCACGTCGTCGACGGTGTGAGTAGCGCCCGCAGCGACGCCGAGGTGACCACTCAGCACACCGAACGCGGAAGCGTCACCAAGGTCGACCTGGCCCTCGGGAAGGACTCCTCCCTCTCCCTTGAGCAGGCCGGCTCCACCGACTGGCCGCTGCACACCTGCGGCACCGTCAGCTCCACCAGCAGCGACCGCGTCATCGCCAAGAGCTGGAACTACACGGAGTTCTTCCCGCTCAACTGGTCCGCCGTCGCGGACTACCAGGCCGCGCACCACAAGCTCTACGGCCGTTACCCCTCCTTCGCCCGCCTCATGAAGAACGGACGCGTGGAGAACCAGCTCCTTGTCTTCGAGTAACCGAGGTTGACCGGACGGACCGCCGAGGTGGACCTTCTCCCCGCGGGTGTGGCCTCACCTACCGGGACACTAGGATCGCCATCGACGGTTTCCACGACTTCTTCGCGGCCGCGGCCGGCGTCGCCGGTGCGCTGATCGGGCTGTTGTTCGTCGCCATCTCGGTGGTTCCGCACGGCGTGCGGACCTCCGGCCGGGCGATGCTGCGGCCGACGGGCGGGGACATCGTGCTGACGGCGACGGCCACCATCCAGCGCCGCACAGGAGCGCTCGTGACGGCCGAGACCTGCAACCGGCAGCGCCGATGGGCGGATCCGCAGGTGGGGGACTGGTCGCTGCACATCGACGGTGTCCACCGACTCGACGAGGACCAGGCGTGGCCATCATCCCCGCCGATGCAGGGCTACCTCATCAGCCGCCTCATCTGAACGGATCGCCGTGCCCTGGCGCGATCCCGGGCACCGGCGTGACGACATCACCGGAGCGCCGCAGAGCCCCCGGAACGCAATCTCCGCGACCCGGCGGTGGCGCTGCGCGGGGTCCATGAGCCTGCGGCGCGTCCGGCGAAGCCACGCTTCCGTGATGACGTCGTGCGGGGCCGTTTCCGCCCGCTGCAGTGCGGTCTGGACCTGGCAAAGCGACCAGGGGCCCGGCGAGCTGATCCACCTCGACGTCGAGAAACTCGGCCGGATCCGGCAAGGTGGTGGCTGGTGGGCGTATGTGCGCAACAGTCCCCAGCGCACCGCCGTGGCAGACAACTTGTCCCTTCAAGCTGACGCTAGGTAGGTGCCTCAGCATCGTCGATGGTGCCCCTGGCGTGTCGAAGCGGATGAGGCCCCCTGCGGGCGTCGGGCGCAATCGGGGTCACGGTGGAGGCATGGGAGCCACTGTCGTGACCGATGTCCCCGCCCGTTCGGGCCGGACCTGGTCGATCCGCGCTCGCTCGAGCGCGTGAGCGGGAGCGTCGGCAGTGAAGTCGGTGTACGTAGCTCGGGCCCGCCAGGTCGATGGCGATGCGTCCGATGGGGTGCCGGTGTGGAGCGACGGGAGAATGACGGTGTCGCCGCGCCACGAGAATGACAGTGTCGCGGTGGACTGGCAGTCTCGTGGGGTGCGGTTCGTGACGTGGCTCGCCGGCGGGGTGTGGATCGGTTCCTGGTACCTGATGTACCTGGAGGTCACTCGCTGGCATCACGTGAGGCCGTCGCTGGCGTTCAACTACGACATCGCCCCGGGCGCTCGCCCCGGGCAGCCGTTGGTCCTGCTCTACGTCGCGTCCGTCGCAGCCCCGTTGGTGGTCGGGCGCCGGGGGATCATCCACCTCCGCGGGCGCCGGGACGCCGGGTAGGTGTCGGTAGTCCGTCCACGATCGCGTGTGTCGGTGGTTCAGCTGGCGGTACTTCGTGATGTTGCCGGGGTGTGTCCGTTGGTCAGGCCGCCGGTCAGGGCGGCGAGCCCGAGTTCGAACTGGTGCTCGCCGGCGACGTGCCCCAGTTCGTCGAGTACCCCGCCCGCGAGAGGGAACTCGGACGGCGGAAGGCCGGCGAGGCGTTGGCGCCACTGGGCCGCGTAGGCCGCTTGGGGTTGGTGGTGGGTGCGGGGGATCTCCCAGGCCACGAAGCCGGTGGTGTAGATCAGTACCGCGTAGACGGCGTGCACGCCGGCGCCGGCCGGCATGCCGGCGGCGGTGAGCCGCCCGAGCAGCGCTTCGATACCGCGGAAGATCCCGGGCCCGATCACGGTCCGAGCCAGGAAGATCATCGGCAGGCTGGGGTGGTCGAGCAACGTTGCCCGCAGGGCCCGCCCCCAGGCGATCAGGATGCCGTCGAGCGTGTCGGGCAGCGGCCGGGGCAGGCGCAGGTCGCGCAGTCCTGTTTGGGCGATCGCGTCGAGCAGGTCGTCCTTGTCGGCGATGTAGCCGTAGAGGGTCATCACGCCGCAGTCCAGGCGGCCGGCGAGGTTCTGCATGCTCAGCGCCTCGAGGCCCTGCTCGTCGGCGAGCGCGAGGGCGGCGTCGACCACCTGCTCGCGGGTCAGGGAGCCCCGCGGCCGGCGCCGGCGAGGGGGTTTCCCGAGTGCCTCCACCGGAGTACGGTATTTCCTACCGTAGGCCATACGCAAATCGTGGAGGCGGGCCGATGGACACCTCACCGCGGGCGCCGGCGCCGCGTCGGGCACCGCGGAGCGTGCCGCCGGTCGACGAGGCGGCGCCCCGTCCACCGGACCGGTTGGGCTATCTGTGGCTGGTGGTGGCGGCCGGGTTGTTCCTGTTCGTGGGTGGGCGGTGGAACATCGCGTGGGCGGCGTGGTTGGCGCCGCTGTTGCTGTTGCGTTTCGTGCACGGCCGCCGGGCGGTGCCGGGGCTGTTGCTGGCCTGGCTCGCGCGGGCGGTGGTGTTCGCGGTGCTGTTGCCGCCGATCCTCTATCCGCCGGGCACCGCACCGGGCGGCGCCGTCCCCTACGTGGTCGCGGTACTGGTCGGCGGGTTGGCGACGGTGCCGTATGTGGCCGACCGGCTGATCGCCCCCCGATTGCGGGGCGTGGCGGCGACGCTGGTCTTCCCGGCCGCGTTGACCGGCCTGGAGTACCTCGGCTCGCTCGGCCCGTTCGGGGCGATCACCTCCACCGCCTACACCCAGTACGGCTACCTGCCGCTGATGCAGCTGGCGTCGGTGACCGGGATCTGGGGCATCACGTTCGTGGTCGCCTGGTTCGCCTCGGTGCTCGCGTGGGTGTGGCGGCACGGATTCGCCTGGCCGGCTGCGCGCACGCCGGTGCTGGTGTCCGTGGTGGTCGTGTCGGTGATCCTGCTCGGTGGCGGGGCGCGGCTGGCGCTGGCGCCCCCGGACGCGCCCACCGTCCGGGTCGCGGGCATCAGCGCGTCGCGGGCGGCGGCCGCGGCGCTGCACCAGCAGCTCCCGGCCGCCACGCTCTCGGCGCTGGCTGCGGGGACGGCGAGCCCGGCCGACCGGGCCTGCGCCCGGGCCGCGTTCGCCACCCTCGACGACGGGCTGCTGACCGACAGCGCCGAGCAGGCCCGCGGGGGTGCCCGGATCGTGGTGTGGCCCGAAACGTCCCCGACCGGGGCGGCGGTGCTGCAGGAGGACGAGCCGGCGCTGCTGCAACGCGCCGCCGCCGTGGCCCGGCAGGGCAACACCTACCTCGACCTGGGGTTGGCCGTGTTCCTGACCGGCCCCGTCGCGGGCCCGTTCGCCCGCGACGAGGCGGTGCTGATCGACCCGACCGGTCGGGTGGTGTGGACCTATCAGAAGACCCATCCCACCCCGGCCGATCAGGGCGTGTTCGTGGTGGGCGACGGGAAGGTGCCGGTGACCGACAGCCCGTACGGGCGGCTGGCGAACGTGATCTGTTTCGACATGGACTACTCCGGCATGATCCGCCAGGCCGGGCAGTCCAGGGCGGACGTGATGCTGGCCCCGGCCGATGACTGGCCCGCGATCGACCCCTCGCACACCTACGTGTCGGTGTTCCGGGCGATCGAGTACGGCTTTTCCTTGGTCCGTCCGGCCAGCCAGGGGCTCGCGATGGCCGCCGACTACGAGGGCCACGTGCTCGCCGCCGCCGACTACTTCACCACCGATCAACAGGTGATCGTCGCCGAGCTGCCGACCCGCGGGGCGCGCACCGTCTACGCCGCGGTCGGGGACGTGTTCGCGTGGCTGTGCCTCGCCGGCCTGGCGGTTCTCGCCGGGCTGGCCGTCCGGCAGCGGCGCCGGGCGCCGGCCCCCGCTCCGACTCGCCCGACCGGCTCCGAGGTCCCGCCTACGGCCCTGTCCCGCACCGGGGCCCTCGTCGACCGGCAGGGGTAGCACGGTGTCTCTCGAGTCCGAGGGTGGGCAGGCCCCGTCGCTGTGCCCGCGTCGCGGGCACGAGCGGGAACCCGATCAGCGGCCGCGACCTCGTGTTACGCACGTTGCCCATTACCTCGCTGCGCTGGGAGGCGCATCATGATCACGATCGTTCTGGTTGTCGCGGCGATCGCCGCGGTCGGTTACGTGCTGGTCTCGCGGATGCGGGGCAAGGCGGTGAACGTTCGGCGGCTGCTCGTGCTGCCGGCGGTGCTGACCGTGATCGGTGGCCTGCAGGTGCTCGGCGAAGCCCGGCTCGGGATGACGGCGACCGCGCTCGGGCTACGCGCCACCGACGTGGTGGTGTCGGTGCTGCTGGGGGTGGCCCGGGGCGCGACGGTGGCGGTGTCGGCACGGGAGGGCCGGGCGTGGCTGCGCTACCGGCCGCTGACCTTGGCGCTGTGGGTGGCCACGATCATCGTCCGGCTCGGCATGACCGCACTGGCCTACGCGGTCGGGGCGGCGCAGGCCGCCGGCGGTCCGGCGCTGCTGCTGTGTGTCGGGGTGACCCTCCTCGGTGAGGGCGCGGTGGTGGCCCGCCGGACGATCCCAGTCGGTCTCGGCCTGCGGTCGCAGCAAGGGGTTCCCGACGTTGGCCGCCCGTGAGTTGGGCGCTCATCCGTGGGGCCATCGCGGCTCATCGATCGAGCCTGTCAAGTTGTCTGTGTAAGTCGATCCGGAACGGTCAGATCAAGTAGGGCTGAAGTCGGTCGGGATAGGTCAGGGTCAGCGCGCCGAGTGCGGCTCGCCAGCCTTGGACGGCAGCGCCTTCGACGAGCTTCGCGGGTGCGCGCCGATCCGCTGCGGGTAGGCCCTTCTCCTTCGCGCGTTGGCGCGCGCGTTTGTCCTCGATGTCGCGGATGGCGAGCCACAGCAGCTTGATCGCTGCGTCGTCGTTGGGGAAGTGGCCGCGGTTCTTGATGATCTTGCGGAGCTGGAAGTTCAGCGACTCGATCGCGTTGGTGGTGTAGATGATCTTCCGTAGCTCGGGTGGGAACGCGAGGAATGGGATGAACCGCTCCCACGCGTTCTCCCAGGTCGACACGGTTGCGGGATACTTGCGCCCGAGGTCGGACTCGGCGAAGGCGAGCAGTTCGGTCTCCGCGGCTTCGACGGTGGGGGCGGTGTAGATCGGGCGCAACGCCGCCGCGACCTTCTTGCGGTCCTGGTAGGGCACGAACCGCATTGCGGCGCGGATCAGGTGCACCGTGCAGGTCTGCACGGTCGATTGTGGCCAGGTGGCCTCGATGGCCTCGGGGAACCCGGTCAGGCCGTCGCAGCACACGATCAGCACGTCGCGCACGCCGCGGTTGCGCAGCTCGGCGCAGACCCCGGCCCAGAACTTCGCGCCTTCGGCGGCTTGGACCCAGATCCCGACCACGTGTTTCACGCCGTCGAGGTCGACCCCGACAGCGATGTGCGCGGCCCGGTTGCGGATGGTGTGGCCGTCGCGGACCTTCACCACGAGCGCGTCGAGGTAGACGATCGGGTAGATCTCTCCTCCAACGGGCGGGCCTGCCAGGCCTTGACCTCGTCGAGCACCGCGTCGGTGACCTTCGAGATGGTGTCGTGGGACAGCTCGACCCCGAGCGTGCGCTGCAGGTGATGGCCGATGTCGCGCACCGTCATCCCACCCGCATACAGGGAGATGATGATGGTCTCCATCAAACCCGGCGCGCGACATTACGGCTGAACACACCGCTGGTCATCCCGATGATCCATTGTTGGACGGCGGTGACGGTGTCGGGGCCGAACCATCCCCCGACGTAGCCCAGCGCACCGAACAGGCCCGACAGCAACGGGGGAAGCGACAAAGTCTGCCAGAACGCCGAGGAGGCGGACTCGCTGAAGATGTCGTCATCCCAGGCGCTGCTTAACGCCCGGCCGACCAGCCGCCGCCACGCACCGCGGGCCGCCGCGGAACCCGCCGTACTCACGACCGGGCCCGGCGACCCGTCCACCGCGACGCGCCGATCGAGACCGGAACTGTCGGTGCTCGCCCTGGCGGCCAGCGCATCCTGGTCCGGTGGTCGGCATGGAGATCGTCCCCGCGTACCGGATCGCGTTGATCTCGGGCGTCGCCCTGGGCGGACAGGACCCGGGATGGACGCTGCCGATGCGCGGTGTGATCAGCGACCAGCAGCAGCCCACAGCCGGGACGTCGGCGTGGTCCGGGGACTCGGTCACGGTGTCGCTGCAGGCGCCACCTCACCCCGGTCCCGCAGGCGGACTCCCTCGCCGTGTTCAACGAGACAGTGGCCGCCGCCGACCGGGGCGGTGACGGACGACGGATCGCCGCCAGGTTTGAGACCGGGTCCGGAGGTCAGTCTGGCGTCAGCTCCTGGGCGGCCGGGTCGCTGAGCGGTTCGACGAGCCCCGCGCCACCTGCTCCGCGGCCTCGCGCGACGGCATACCAGACGATGCCGATCACCAGCAGCGCCAGGTAGAGGTAGGGCAGGATGTTGTACGGGTACGCCGGGACGGGCACCAGGTTCTTGTAGATGACGTACAGGATCGCCACCACCGCCGCCGCTGAGAGCACCCAGTGATGAGTGCGGACCGTGTGATGGCGGCGCAGGTAGATCGGCATGCCGACCGCCATCAGCAGGTAGGCGGTGAGGTAGCCAAAGGTGCCGATGGTACCGGTGTAGGCGTAGACCTCCAGCGGCGTGACCCCGAGCAGGATCATGATCGCCGGAACGAGCACGACCGGTGGCAGCAACGCGAGGATCGCGACGTGCGGGGTGCGGTGCCGCGTGTGGGCGCGACGCAGCGCGGTGTGCAGGACACCGTCGTGCGCCACGGCGAACAGCACCCGCGACGCCGCGTTGATGCTGGCGATCGTGACGGCGAAGAACGACGCGGTGACGCCGAGATCGATCACGTAACGGAACCCGCTGAGCCCGACGGTGCGGCTCAGGTCGTCCATCGGCGCGGCGCTGTTGCCGAGCCCGTCCGTGCCGAGCCCGAGCACCGAGGTGTAGGCCGCGAACACATAGAGGACACCGACCACGACGGCCGAGGTCAGGACCGCGCGCGGGATCGCCCGGTGCGGGTCCTTAGCCTCGGCGCCCAGTGCCGCTGCGCTCTCGAAACCCACGAAGCCCAGCACCGCCAGCACGACGCCGAAGGTGATGCCGTCGAAGCTCGACCCGTTGAGGCTGAGCTGGGCCGGGTCCGGCGCCGCGCCCCGCTCCACGATCGTCGTGACCAACAGGATGAGGATCGCGGCGATCGAGACGATCTCCAGAACCAGGCCCACTCGGGTGGAGATCTTGATGCCGATCCAGGAGAACGCCGCGGCCGCGAGCCCCGCAACGATGAGGATCACCACCTGGGCGACGCTCGACGTGGTCGAGACACCGATCCCGTCGAGCAGCGCCCCGCCGTAGATCCCGACGCCGACCACCCCGATCATCGCGATGAACGTGTAGCCGATCACCAGGGCCCAGCCCGCGGCGAAGGCACCGCCCGCACCCAGGCTCTGCCCGACGTAGCCGTAGAGGGATCCTGCGGACGCGGTCTTGGTGCCGAACTGGGCGACGCACAGGCCGATCAGGATCACCAGCACCATGGCGATCACGTAGGACAGCCAGGAACCGTTGCCTGCCGAGAGCACGATCAGGGCCGGTCCGGTCGCCATGACCGCGCTCGGAGCGATCGCCGCGATCGACTGGGCCAGCACCTCGAGCGGGCCCATCGTCTTGTCGGCCAGTCCGGCACCGCTCTGCCGAACCTGCGGGGCGCTCACCGGTGCACCTTTCCGTTGCCCTCGCCGCCGCCGGTGTCCCCGTCGCGGGCCGAATGGCAGGCCGGCGTGCTCGGCGGCAGGTCCAGCGCCGGGTTGCCGTCGAAGAATCCGACGGGTTTGAGGTGGAACCCGATGCGCGTCGTCGGCATCACCGGCCAGTCCTCGGGCCGAACCACGTGGTGGGCACAGAAGGTGTACCAGACCACGACGTCCGCCGACTCGATCGGCCGGTCAGCCTGCACGTAGACGGGCAAGCCGTCGGTCCCGCCCTTGTTCTGGTTGGGGTAGTCGCCCGCGGCGAAGCGCTGGGTCTCGTCGTAGGCGGTGACCCACAGGTGTTTGTAGGCGAACCCGCCGCGGTTCCAGGCCTGGGTGCCCTCCCCCGCCATCGGGACCGTGTTCTCCCCGGGAACCAGTTTGTAGGCGACCGGTTCACCCGTGGCGCCGTACACCTCGGGGTTGACGATCGTCCAGTACCGGGCTGCGAACGGGTCGATGAGCCGGCCGGAGTCGCTCTCCCGCGCCAGCAGTGTCTTGCGGGTGTGCCAGGCGTTGCCCGTCTCGTTGCCCGGCCCGATCGGGCTCGGCGCAGAGTCCACCTCGTAGACCGAGTTGCGCTGCCCGTCGACGGCCATGTCGAGACGGACGTTGAAGAAGTGCTGGTGGTGCGGTCCGTAGAGGTTGGGGGCCACGAGCGTGCCGTGACCGGGGCGCTCGCCGTCGGCGACGGCACCGGTGGAGATGACACCCGTCAGCTTCACCTCGAACTCGATCGTGGCGTCGGTGTAGAGATACCAGAAGAAGCCGTACTCGTAATTCCCGACGGTGGCGAAGCAGGAGACCACCAGCCGTCGGGAACGCCGGACCTCGGTCTTCTCGGTGCGGAAGTCGGTGTGCTTCCAGGCGACCCCGGTGTCCTCCTCGTGCAGGCAGATCGCGTTCGGGATGGTCACCGGCCGCCCGTCGGCGTCATTGACGACCGCATCGAAGTACCTGATCTCTCCGAGGCAGTCGCAGCCCAGCTCGAGCGGGTTGAGCAGGAACCCGATCCCGTACTCGCCCTCGTCGAACACGTTCTTGAACCGGTGGGTGGGGGCCGGGTCGCCGTAGGGGATGTACATCTCCGACATCGACGCCCGGTGGATCACCGACCGCAGCCGCCCCCGGTCCTCGTAGCCCACGGTGTGCAGGACCAGCCCCTCGCGCGGGCTGAACCCCACCCGCAGCCGCCACTTCTGCCAGCGCACCTCACGGCCGTCGACGGTGAAGCTCGGGCCCTCCGGCTGGGTGATCTCCAGCGGCAGGACGTCGCCGCGCAACTCGGTGAACGCGGGCCGGTTGCCCGGGCGCGTCATCAACTCGGGCATGTAGTTGCCCGACTGCGCAGGCAACGGAACCACGCCGTGATCCTGGACGTCCACGACCTCCATGCGATCCAGATCGACCACGACGAGCAGGCCCTCAACCGGACGGGCGTAGCCGTTGTCGTCAGGCTCGGACCGGATGAACGTCAGCGGCCGGACCAGCCGGCGGCCGGGGGCCGTATCTTCGCTGAAGCCGGTCGCCCATGGGTCGAGCATAGCCAGGCTGAAGTCGGTGACACCGCGTCTGCGGACGGCCTCCTGCCACCGTGGGTCCGCACGGGTGAGATCCTCGGCGGCGAAGAACTCCTCCAGCATGATGCCGGGCTGCACGCCGGAGAGCTCACGCCACGACTCGACCGCGTCGCGGGTCAGCGACACGACCGCCTCCACCGTGGTGCTGGTGGCCCGGTCGTAGAGCACGACCGACGCCGCGCGCGTCGGATTGGCGTCGGACCCGCCGTCGAGCAGTACGGACTTGGGCGGTTCCGCGAGCGAGACCGACACGAAACGGATCGACGCGGCGAGAGCGCGGTCCCGGCGGACGATCGAGGCCACTGCGCCGATCTCCTCGGCCGACAGCGGATCAAGGGGATGGGTGGCGGGAGGGGCGTGGGTGATCTGAGCTTCAGAGCGCATGAGTTCCTCCACCGGTACGGCGTCACTGCCGATCGCCGCACAGTGTGACGATTCGACACCCGATCGGCCACGGTCGTTCTCATTCGACACCCGATCGGCCACGGCCGTTCTCATTCGGGTCAACCGGAGATGACAATGCGGCTGGGGCCACACTGCCGGGCGAACAGCTCGCACGTCCTGTACGGGCGCCCGTCCCCGTTCTCGGGAGGGGGCGTTTGACTGCAGGTTCTGACAACAACGCAGGCGCGAGGTCGCGTGCATGACCTGCTCTCAGCTCACAGGCGGTGAGGTTTCCCGTCGAGCTGAGGTCCGCCGAGCGCGCCGTCCATGAGAGTCACCGCCGTCGCGATTTCGGTGTCGAAGACTTCGCTGTAGATGCCGAGGGTGACGGCGATGTTGGCGTGGCCGAGGATCACTTGGGCGTCGCGGGCCGGGATGCCCAGCCCTTTCAGCATGGTCGGCGGTGCGGCGGAGATCGTGGAACACGATCCGGGGAGACCCGTGGCTGCGACGATGCGGTCGAAGGACCGCGAGACGTTGCGCGGCTCGACGGGCCGACCTGTACGGGTGGTGAAGACGTAGCAGGTCTCGTTCCATTCCGATGCTGCGGCGGCGCGTTGCCCGGCCTGGTGAGCTCGATGGGCGGTGAGCGCGGCACGTGCGAGGGGCGCCAATGGGAATCCTCGGACGCCGGTGCGGGTCTTGACGGAGGGCGGCGATCTCGCCTCGGCGCATGCCGTAGACGAGGGCGAGTACCGGGTAGGCCGGATCGTCGATCGCGGCTGCCAGGAAGGTGCGTGCCTGTGCGACGGTCCATGCGGTCCGGCGTGCGCGGTGCTCGGCGGGCAGCGTGGTGAGCTGAGCGACGTTGCGGGGGATGAGTTCCTCGCGGACGGCGCGGCCGAGGGCCGAGCTGAGGACTTCGCGGATCATCCGGAGCTTCGCTACCGAGTCGCCGATCGCTCGGCGCGAGTTCAGGTACTTCTGCACGGCCGCGACGGTGAGCTTGTCGAGGCGTTGGGTTCCCAGCCCGGGGCGCAGATACAACGCGATGGCGGTGCGGTACTTCGAGACGGTTGTCGGACGAAGTTTCGGCTCGGCGACTTCCTTGATCCAGTAGTCGAGATACTCGGAGAGCGTCGGTGATCGGGTGGCGATGACAGCGCCTGTGTGAACGCGCTGGGCGAGCTCGGCAAGTTTGCCGTCGACGTCGGCGCGGGTGCGTCCGTAGATCCATTTTCGCCCGCGGGACCCGTCGGGGCGGGTGACGTAGATGGCGGCGGTGTAGCGGCCGTCGGACCTCTTGGAGATCGTGCCTTCGCCGTCGCGGGCGTGGATCCGGTGGCAGCGGCCGAGGTGGACGCTGGGTAGTTCGCCGTTCCAGATCAATTGGTAGACGCTCCAGCGCGAGACCTGCAGACGCTCGGCGACTTGGGTCAGGGTGAGAAGTTCCGGGTCCGGCATTGCGACGTCTCCCTTGAGGCGGGCGACGTGATCCGGCGTCAAGTCCAGTAGGTGCACGTCGAAGCTCCTCGGTGTTGTGTCCGTGATGTGGTCTGCGCGCATCTGGCCGGCCGGTGTTGGGGGTGCCGGCTGGGTTAAGACGGCGGACCACCGGGCAGTAGGTAGGTGCGAAGTCCACGGTGGTCGATGAGGAGCCGTTTGGGGGTGATGAGATCGCTTATGTGGACAACTTCGTGGTCGGCCTGGTCGGGTGACGTCGTCGTAGGAGACCAGGTCTTCATGCCGTTGCTGTCCTGTGGTCTCTGCGTGGTCGACCAGAGAAATCGGAGCGCCGCTTGGCGATGGTGGGGGCCGATGTTCCAGGGCGGCACCGATTGGAGGCGGCGGAATGGGTACGGCGGGTTGGTTGTCTTGCAAGGGGCAGGGATACGGTCACGGAACCGGAGTACGTGGCCGGCGACTGCGTAGGGCGTCGCCGAGCGTTGGCGAGCGAGCCGGCGTGACTGCCTATTGTGTGGTCAGCATCTCGTGTTTCGGTTGGACTTTCCATGGATCTTGTGGAGAATCGGGGCGATCCCCTTCGGCCAAGCATGGATGGAAGTAGAACGATGGCGCAGGTAACTGAGGTCAAGCTCGTCGATGACCTCGACGGTGGTGATGCCGCCGAGTCGATCGGGTTCGGGCTCGATGGCAGGACTTATGAGATCGACCTGAGCGAGACGCACGCTGCGGAGCTTCGCGCCGCGCTCGCTCCGTTCGTGGCCGCTGCCCGTCGCGCCGGCGGACGCTCGGCGACGCGACCGAATGCTGGTGCTCGGCCGACCCGCGGTCGCGAGGAAACTGCCGCGATCCGTGAGTGGGCCACGGCCAACGGACATGAGGTGTCGACGCGAGGTCGCATCCCATCCGCGGTGATCGAGGCGTATCAGACCCGAGGAAGCGCACCTGCCCGGGTTGTCGTCGAGGAGCCCGAGGTCGTGACGGAGGTCGCGCCGAAGCGTCGCACTCGGAAGAAGACCGCTGCCTGATCGCAGGACTTCACGGAGGGGCTCGGGCTTCGGCTCGAGCCCTTCCATCGTTTCATGATCACGGGATGCCGCCAGGTTCCGTTGGTGCGTTGCTGATGTGTGGTCTCGGGGCAGCAAGATATGCCGGAAGTGGAACTTCCGGCCTTGCCCTGGGTGGGGGTGCCGGAACGGGGGCGTTCCGGTGGGGATTCTGTCCACAGTTCGGCGCGGATCCTCGAGCTGTCCACAGATGCGTGTGACGGTGTCACCGGATCATGAAATCTGGCCCCCTGGCGGTTCGTGGGTTCGAGGGCTTGTCGCAACACTCCTGATCATGAGGGGTGTGCAGATGGCGCGACGTGGACGCAAGCGGCAGTTGGACGTGGAGGCCCCAGTACCGGGCCCTGTTGGCGAACGGGATCGGCACCGTCGAGGCGTGCCGCACTCTCGGGATCGGACGCAAGACCGGCTAAGGGCGGGCACTCGTCGCGGTTCTTGTCGTTGCTGGATCGGCAGCGGATCGCGTCGCTGCACCGGGCCGGGTGTGGGGTTCGGGAGATCGCTCGCCGGCTGGGCCGGGCACCGTCGATGATCAGTCGGGAGCTGCGCCGCAACACCGCACGCCACGACCGCTGCTACGACGGCGACCTCGCGCACGCCCGGGCCCGGCAACGAGCGCGCCGGCCCCGCCGGTCTCGGATCGGCCGCGACCCGCGGCTGCGGGAGATCGTCCGGAAGTTGCTGGAGGACGAGTGGAGCCCCGAGCAGATCGCCGCGCACTTGCGCAGCGCCTACCCCGACCAGCCGTCCTGGCACGTCTGCCACGAGATCTACCAGGCGCTCTACCACGGCGGGGAAGACGGCCTGAGCAGGACATTGACCGCCAAACTGCGGACCGGCCGGCCCCTGCGCCGCCATCGTCGACGCGCCGATGTCCGTCAACCGCGGTTCGTCGTCCCGGCCCAGCTGATCGATCACCGCCCGGCCGAGGTGGAGGACCGCAGCCGGATCGGGCACTGGGAGGGCGCTCTGATCGTCGGGCGGATGAGCCAGTCCGCGACCGGCACGCTCGTCGAGCGCCGTTCCCGGTTGGTGCGGCTGGTGCACCTGCCCGACGGGCATTCAGCGTTCCGGTGCCGTGCGGCCATCGAGCAGGTCATGGCGTCGGTGCCGGCGTCCGCGCGGTTGACGCTGACCTGGGACCAGGGCTCGGAGATGGCCGAGCACCACCTGCTGGCCGTCATGTTCGGCGAGGGGATCTACTCTGCCCCGCCCGCCAGCCCGTGGCTGCGCGGCACGAACGAGAACACGAACGGGCTGCTGCGCCAGTACTTTCAGAAGAAGGCCGACCTGCGCGCTTACACCGTTGACGATCTCCTTCGTGTCGAGCATCGCCTCAACCGTCGGCCCCGGAAAGTCCTCGGGTGGCGGACGCCCGCCGAGGTCTTCGCCGCCGATCTCGTGGCACCCTGAATGCGTCCGAGTGTTGCGACGACCACGCGAAACCGCCTTACTTGATCGCCCACACATCATCGCAACGGGTCGAACGGCGCCAGCTCGGCGGGACGTCTGCCGGTGGCGATCGTCTCGGCGAGGAGCTGTCCCGTGATCGGGCCGAGGGTGATGCCCCACATACCGTGCCCTCCTGCGACGAACACCCGCGGCGATGCGGTCGCACCGACGAGCGGCAGACCGTCGGGGGTGCACGGGCGGGCACCGACCCACTCGTCGGTCCGGTCGTCGAGGTCGGCGCCGCGCAGCAGCGGGCGCGCGGCGTCGGCAATCGCCTGGATGCGGCGCGGGTCGAGCGGGGCGTCCGGAGTCCGCAGCTCCATCATTCCCGCCACCCGGAGCCGGTCGCCCAGAGGCGTGCAGGCCACCCGCTGGGCGGGGAAGTAGACCGGTCCGGAGGGTACGTGCTCGATCGGGACGCTGAAGCTGTACCCCCGCCCCGCCTGCACCACGGTGCGGACGCCGAACGGCCTGGCGAGCTCACCCAGCCAGGCGCCGGTGGCGAGCACGACCGCGTCGAAGGACTCGGTCGCACCCCCTGCCGTCTCGATCTCGACCCGGCCGCCGCGGTCGCGGAGTCCGGTGATCGGGACGCCGTCGCGGATCTCGCCGCCGCGCTCGCGGACGGAGTCGGCGAGGGAGTGCACGTACTGGCCGGGATCGATGAACCGCTGGCCGTGCAACCGGATCGCGGCGCCCACGTCGTCGGACAGCGACGGTTCGACCTCCCGCGCCTCGGCGCCGGTGAGCACGTCGAAGTCGATGTGCTGGCCCGCGGCGTCGATCTGCTGGATCTCCTCCAGCAACACCGTCCGTTCGGTGGCGTCACGGTACGCGGCCAGGAACGACTTGGCCTCGACCGTCCGGGCGGCGACGCCACCATCGGTCAGCGCGTCGAAGCCGGCCAGCGCGCGGCGGTTGATCGGCACCAGCGCCTGCATGGCGCTCTGCCACCGGGCGGCCGTGCTGTGCCGGGCGAACCCGGTGAGGAACCTGAGCAGGCGCGGCGAGGCACTCGGCGGCACGTAGATCGGCGACGCAGGGCTGAGCACCGCGCGCAGGCCATACCGCAACACGGCGGGCTCGGGCAGAGGAGTGGCGATTCCGGGGGTGAGCCAGCCGGCGTTGCCCCACGACGACCCCGCGGCCACGCTGCGGCGGTCGAGCACGGTGACCGACATGCCACGCTCCTGGAGGAACCAGGCCGTGGCCAGGCCGACCATGCCGGCACCGATCACGGCTATGCGGTCGGGTGTGGGGGTGGTCGAGGTCATTTTGTGGGGCTCCTTTCGGGATCCGAACACCTCCGAGGGTGGCCTGCTCGTCGGGGAGTCCGGTTATCCCACAGCCCCTGTCTTTGATGTCAGGATTGTGGTTCCAGCACAATCTGGATGTTCCGCTGCAGTGGCAGAACGAGTTCTCATCGACACCCGGGAGCGTCCGATGATCGGAATCCCCGCCCTGGTTGATGCGGTCGGCCCCGCGCTGTTGCGCGTCGTGGTCGCCGTAGCCGGGGCCGAGGTCGACGACCTCACCCTCGCCGAGCTCGACGACGGCGTGGTCGGGGTACCCGGCGACCTCGTTCTCGGCGTCGGGATCACGCACCCGGAACGAGGCATCGCCCTGCTCGAACAGGTCGCGCGAGCCAGGGCCGGCGGGGTGGTCCTGCGGGCGCCGCTCGCCGAGCACGTCGATGTCGTCGCCGCCGCCGGACGGAACGGCGTCGCGCTGATCGAACTCCGGACCCATGCGTCCTGGGCACATCTCGTGTGGCTGCTCCGCGGGACGTTCGACCGCACCATCGGCGCCCAGCTCGACGGCGCAGGGGTCCATGGTGACCTCTTCGCCGTCGCCGACGCGGCAGCGGCGATACTCGACGCGCCCGTGACGATCGAGGACGCCCAGTCCCGAGTACTGGCCTACTCAGGGCTGCAGGAACTCACCGACCCTGCCCGCCTCTCGACCATCGTCGGCCGCCGGGTTCCCGAGCAGATCGTCGCGCACTTCCGGGCCAGGGGGGTGTTCCGCAAGCTCGCGCATTCGGATGAGCCGATCTACGTCGGTGCGGGACCGGAGGGGATCAAGCCCCGGCTGGTGATCCCGGTGCGGGCCGCCGGGGAGTGGCTGGGCTCGATCTGGGCCGTCGTCACCGGACCGGTCGAGCCCGCCCGGGTGCACGAGCTGACCCGGGCCACCGCGGTCCTCGCGATGCACCTGCTGCGGCTCCGCGCCCAGACCGGCGCTGCCGGGCGCGCCGCCACCGACCTGCTACGGGCGGTGCTGCACGGCACGGGCGGCCCCACGGAGCCGTGGCTCCCCGACGGACCGTGGCGCGTCGCGGCGCTCGGGACGCCCCGCTCCACCGCCACCGTCGACGCGAAGCTGGACCTCTGGGTGGCGATCACCCGCCGCCACGGCTGGCACCAGCCGCTGCTCGCCGACATGGACGGCAGCGTCGTCGCACTCCTCGTCGACCACGGCGGCCCGCACGCCGCGGGAACGGTCCAGTGGCTGCGGGCGGTCATCACCGGGGTCCACCCGAACGACGCCGAGCTGACCGCCGCGATCGGCGGCGCCGCCACCGGGCGCGCGGATCTCCCGCGGTCGCGCGCCGAGGCCGCAGAGGTCCTACGGCTACAGACCAACGGTCAGGTCCGCGGGCCCGTCGTCGGCATCGAGGAGGTCTGGCACGTCGTCGTCACGGCACGGGCCCGGGCAGCGGTGCGCGCTGAGGTGAGCCTGCTCGGTGGTCCCCTACCCGCGCTCGTCGCCCACGACCGTGACCACCGCACCCCGTACCTCGAGACCCTGGCCGCCTGGCTCGATCACTTCGGCGACCCCACCGCCGCTGCCGGCGCGCTGCACATCCATCCGAACACGTTGCGCCACCGCCTGCACCGCATCGCCGACGTGACGCGGCTGAACCTCGACTCCGCCCAGGAGCGGCTCGCACTCCAGCTGCAGCTCCTGGGACTCCAGGACAGAGCGCCCGACCTCTGATCAAGGCGGGTACGCGCGCTCCGGGCCGGAGGTCCGTCCAGATTTCGTCGTCGCATCGCATACATCGACGCACGCTTCTTGGGCGGAACTATCGAGTGAGTTCCGGTCCCGGTACCGCATTCTCCGGATCAGCGCTCGTCCCAGCCGTCCCACGCAACTGGAAACCTTGATGACCGTCGAAGAATCTGCCGACGTTGGGAGTCCAACCCCACGGTGTCGTTCACGGACGATCCCCCGGCCCCGGACGGCGTGTCGAAGATCGTGAGCTTCGATCAGGCGATCATCGCGGCCGGCTCGGAGCCGGTGCGGCTGCCGTTCATCCCGGACGACCCGCGGGTCGTCGACTCGACCGGTGCGCTGGAACTCACCGACGTCCCCGCCCGGTTGCTCGTGCTCGGCGGCGGGATCATCGGCCTGGAGATGGCCACGGTGTACTCCGAGCTGGGTTCGGCGGTGACGGTGGTCGAGCTGATGGACCAGCTGATCCCCGAGGCCGACCGGGACATCGTCGCGCCGCTCGCCGCGCGGATCGGCGAGCACTACGAGAGCATCCGGCTCTCCACCAAGGTGACCGCGGTACGCGCCACCCCGGCCGGGTTGGTCGTCAGCTTCGACGGAACGGGGTCGGCCGAGGACACCTTCGACAAGCTGCTCGTCGCGGTCGGCCGCCGCCCCAACGGCGGCGCCATCGGCGCGGAGAACGCGGGGGTGGCCGTGGACGAGCGTGGGTTCATCGCCGTCGACAAGCAACAACGCACCAGCGTGCCGCACATCTTCGCGATCGGTGACGTGGTCGGTCAGCCGATGCTGGCGCACAAGGCCGTGCACGAGGGCAAGGTCGCCGCGGAGGTCGCCGCCGGGCACACCGTGTGCTTCGACGCGGCGGTGATCCCCAGCGTCGCCTACACCGATCCCGAGGTCGCCTGGGTCGGGGTCACCGAGGCCGGGGCCGAGGCCGGCGGCATCGCCTATGGCAAAGGCACGTTCCCGTGGGCGGCATCGGGCCGGTCATTGTCCTTGGGCCGAGACGAAGGCATCACCAAGGTGATCTTCGATGAAGCCAGCGGCCGCGTCATCGGATGCGGGATCGTCGGCCCCCACGCGGGGGACCTGATCGCCGAGGTGGCCCTGGCCATCGAGCTGGGCGCGGACGCGGCGGACATCGGCCTCACGATCCACCCCCACCCGACCCTGTCCGAGACGGTCGCGATGGCCGCCGAGGCGTTCGAGGGCACGATCACCGACCTGTACCTGCCGAAACGGACGTAGGCCCCGGCGTCGTCCGGAACCGGCAGGGTCGCCCGGGGTGGACCGCACGCTGTCGAGCCCCGCGACCGTGGGCCGCGGGGCTCGACACGAACCTGCCAGGGAGCGGTGGCCGCTCAGGCCGGCGCTTTCTCGCCGGCGGCGTAGCGCGCGGTGAGGAGGCTCTTGCAGAACTCGCCGTTGGTCTCGATCCCGACGCGCTGCAACCGGGCCCGCCGCAGGTGCAGGGGCACCTGGCCGGGCGTGATCCGGTTGCCCTCGGCGTCGATCAGCAGCGGCGCGCTGTCATCGTGGACGAGCCCGAGGGCC
>NZ_MKVV01000051.1 GCF_001899645.1 Pseudonocardia sp. 73-21
GACCACGGCCACCCGATCCCGCTGGCCTACCAGGGCGCCCCGGTGCCCAGGAAGATGAACCAGCTCGGCGTCGGGGGCGCCCCCGTCGCCGGCTCGCTGCTCACGCCGGACCCACCGGACCAGAGCTCGCCGGCCCGGCGACAGGAACCCCGGGCCCACGCCGCCGGCACTCCCGCCCTGCCCCGGGGCTGACCATGGCCGGTTCGCGATGAGTACCCCGGGTCGGGAACCCGCACAGACGGTCGCACCAGGCGGCGCGGGCACCGCGGGGCCTGCCCGATACCGCCTCTGCGGGCAGCGTCCCGATCCCGGGCCACACCGCGTGCCGGGACCGGCAGAACCACTCGACCCCGTGCTCCGCTCCCGAGCGGCGGCCCATCAGCGGTGGCACAGCCTCCCGACGACCGCCGGGCACCACCGTGCTCAGTGACGACGACCGACACGCCCTGGCCGCTATCGAACGCCGCCTGCTCGCCGCCGATCCCGCCCTCGCACGTCGATGGGCGGCCACCGCGGCGAACGGTTCGAGGAGAACGGCTTCGGACACCACGCAACGCTGCAACTACGCAGGTGTGATCGCCCTGTCCCTGATGCTGCTGACCGCAGGCGTCGCCTTGCACCTGCCCGTCACGACCGCGCTCTGCGCGGTCGTGGCTCTCGCCGCCCTCGTGCTGCACGCTCGACGCCACGAGCACCACGACCCGGGGCCGGGCGCCGGCTAGGTCCTCACCTCCCCCGGCCAGCAACATCACAGCGCATGATCCGCCGCACAGTGCCGTTGCGCAAACGGTGCGCAAGCGCAACAATAGTCACGTTGTTCGAGCACGACGTGGAGTGGAGGACCGGATGAAGGTCGCAGACATCCTGCAGCGCAAGGGTGACACGGTGCACACCATCTTCTCGTGGAACACGGTGGCCGAGGCGGTCACACGACTGGCAGGCCCGCCGGCGATCGGGGCGCTGGTCGTCTGCGACAACGCCCACGGCCACGTGGACGGCATCGTCACCGAACGTGACATCATCCGTGCCCTGAAGGATTCGCACGGGCCGGTCGGCGAGATGGCCGTGGCCGACGTGATGAGCCGGTACGTGCCGGTGTGCTCCCCCGAGGACACGTTGGCGCACCTGATGGCGCAGATGACCCGCTCCCGGCAGCGCCACCTCCCTGTGGTGCGCGACGGAGCATTGTGCGGGCTGGTCAGCATCGGCGACGTGGTCCGCCACCGGGTCGAGGAGATGCAGCTCGAGGCCGACGTCCTGCGCGACATGTACCTGGCCCATCGATGACCCGGCCCGGACACCACAGCGACCCGGCCGACACCGCAACGGCACGTCCTCCCGTCCACGACACCCGCTGGCGGGACCGGATCGTGGACCTGCATGTCCTCGCCGAGAACGGCGACCACGACGCCGCCGCGACCGCCCGGCGCTGGCTCGACCGCGACATCGAGGCCCGCCGGGTCTGGGACGAGGTGCAACGAACCTGCGACCGGATCCGCTCCGTGTGATCCGCCCGGGCTCCAGCCGCTCAGCCGGCTGATCCCGCGGACGGCGGTCGTTGTGCCAGATCGCGGCGGTCAGACCGAGTAGTCGCTGGTCGACCCGCACGGCGACACCGGTGCCGGCTCGCCCGCCGCGTCTTTCGGGATCGAGCTGCCCCGCCACGGTGTCGTGGATCGACCCGATGGTCTGACGGCGGCCAGGACCGAGACCACGACGTGGCGCTCGTCGGCCTTCGCGCCGGTCGCACGCCCGGCGTCGTCCTACAAGTGGCCGATCGGCCCACGTGCGTGTGCTGTAGCACAATGATTGCGTCCAAGCATACTCGTGTTCCGGGATGGGTACCCGCTATCTGGTGGCCGACAGACAGGCCTCCGTGACGGCGAGGAGGGCGCAGACAATGTCATCGCGCTGGGACGAAGGCGGGGATGTCCTGGACCCCGTACATCTCGACGGTCTGGTCGATGCTGTCGTGGATCGGCTCCCGGTGATCCTCACCGAGGTCCGGGAGATGCTCGAGCAACAGCATCCGGACTATGCGGGGTTTCTCGCCGGTGAGTTCGACGAGGTCCTGGGCGCGGCGCGGCATTGCGTGCTCCGGCTGCTCGGAGGCCCCGGTGCCGATCCGCGACGGGCGGGCATGGAACACGCACTGTTCGCGCAGATCGGGCGGATGCACCACAGCCAGGGTCAGCCGGTGACCGCGTTGCTGGGCGTGTACCGGGACGGCGCGGCCATCGCCTGGTCGCACGTGGCCCAGCTGGCAGTGCAGGGCGGTTACCCGGCCGACCTTCTGGTCGCGGTGGCCGGAAATCTGTTCAACGCCGTCGAGCATCTCGCGCAGGCCACGCTGGAGGGTTACCTGGAGGAGCACCCGAGCACCGAGCAGTCGCACGCCCGCGACGAACTGCACGCTCTGCTGCTCTCGGGTCGCGCGGACCTGCCGTCGGTGCAGGCCCAGGCGTCGCGGGCGGGATGGGTGCTGCCCCGAACGGCCGCGATCGTCCTCGTCGACCCCGACCGCGACGGTCTGCAGCGGATGGCCCGCTCCCCGGGGCAATGCCTGACGGGATGGCATGCCGGCGCCCCGGTGAGCATCGTCGCCGACCCGCAGGGCCCCGGGCACCGCACACGGCTGCGCACGGAGCTGACCGGCGTCGGCGCGGTCATCGGGTCGACTGTGGCGATCGAAGCCCTGCCCGCGACGCTGCCCCTCGCCGAGCACGCCTCGCGGCTGGCGCAAGCCGGGGTGCTGCCCGCCGACCCGGTGTTCGTCGACGAACACCTCGACACCCTGATCGTGCACCGCGACCCGCTCGCCCTCGCAGCGCTGCGGGAGCGCTGCCTGGCGCCATTGGACGGGCTCACCCCGCCCGCGCGGGACCGGTTGATCGACACCCTGCGTTGTTGGTTGACCCACATGGGCGAGCGGGCTGCGATGGCCGACTGCCTGCATGTGCACCCGCAGACCGTGCGCTACCGGATGCGGAAGCTGCGCGAGGTCTTTGGCCCCGCCCTCGACGACCCCGCCCACCGGGCCGCGCTGACCCTCGTCCTCGTCTGGGGAGCACCAGCCTCCGACCTGCCGCCCGACCCGGTCGTCGGCCGCGACCCCCTCGGCTCGGATGTCCTGCCCGGCGCGCCTCTCTGAGATCGGGTCGTGGAGATCGGGTCCTGGGTACGGTCGCGTCCAGGCATCGCCGTCGCAGCCTACGCCGCAGTGTCGGCTTGCCGCGCATTTCACGATGCGTCCACCGGGCGGGGGAGCCGCGTGAGGTCGCTGCTGGTGATCGCCCGATCGCCGCCGCGGCGGTGGCCCCGCCCTCGGCGACGACAGCGCCCCGGCCCGCCGCGCGTCGACCGCCCCGGACGGGTGGCACGTCGGCTATGGCGCGCGCGTGACGACGTCGCTGATCGACACCCGTGGGCCGGTGTAGAAGGGAGTCTCGGCACGGACGTGGCGGCGGGCCCCGACCCCGCGCAGGTGGCGCATCAGCTCCACGATGCGGTGCAACTCATCGGCCTCGAACGCGAGAATCCACTCGTAGTCGCCCAGCGCGAACGCCGG
Organism: Pseudonocardia sp. 73-21; assembly: GCF_001899645.1. GTDB lineage: Bacteria > Actinomycetota > Actinomycetes > Mycobacteriales > Pseudonocardiaceae > Pseudonocardia. The sequence continues at coordinate 3,569 of NZ_MKVV01000051.1, forward strand.
CACGGTGTTGGCGCGCACGTCGGGGAACTCGCGGGCGGCCCGGCCGTGTTCGGCGAGCATCCGCCGCCGCTCGGGAGCGGGCAGCAGATACCACTCGCGGGAACGCACGAACGGGTACACGCAGACGTAGCGCCGCGCAGGCTCGCCGGCGAGGAACGCCGGGACGTGGCTCTTGTTGAACTCCGCGGGCCGGTGCACCGCGACCTGGCTCCACACCGGCACCGACGCCCGACCCAGCCCCGTACTGCGGCGCAGGTCGGTGAGCGCGGACTGCAACGTCGCGACCTCGTCCGCGTGCCACCACAACAGGTAGTCGGCGTCCGCGCGTAGCCCGGCGAGGTCGTAGACGCCGCGGGCGGTGACCTGCCGGGCGGGCAATCCGTCGAGGAAGGTGCTCGCCTGTCGCGCGGCGGAGATCCGGTCCACCCCGAGGCGGCCGGGTCGGATCCGCAGGGCCGACCACATGCTGTAGCGGATCGTGTCGTTGAGGCGGTGGTGGTCGGGCCGGGTCACCTCACCCATAGTGCTCACTGATGTGCATATGCGCCACCATTGCGTAATAGCAATGTTTATCTCCAGTCAACTCTCGCGCACCCGCAGGTCCGGTGGGCAACGTGCCGCGATCCGCAGGTCCTGATCGCAATCGTGCGATCGGCATGACCACCCTCAGGTCGGGTCCGCGGTGCCACGACGACGCAGTAGTTGCTGGCCCAGAGCGGCCAGGGTGAGCCCGGCGCAGACCAGCAGCGCGACGGTGCTCGCGGCGAGCGCGGCGGGGATCATCAACAGCAGGGGCAGCACCACCGGGGCGACGGGGAACCAGGCCGCCCAGCCGGACTGCGGCACACCGCGATGCGGCACGCCGCGTGCGCCCCGGTCGAGGCGTCCACCGATCGACTCGAAGCGCCGAGCCAGGTCCGGGTCCTCGCAACACAGGCCCTGTTCGATCTGTCCCAACCATCTGCGTTCCCGCTCGCTGAGCACCGGACCTCCCACCGTCATCACTTCGTGACCGTCGAGTACCCGCCTACCGATGCGCTTACACAACAGTTGCTATCCAGCATAGACCTGTTTGGGCCGGCGAGCGCGGCCGCAGCTGGCGGCGCAGCCGGTCCGGTCACATGCGGTTCAGCTCCCGTCGGCTACGGGCCAGCGCGTGCATCATCGCAACCGTTGCCGTTACCCTGCGGGGGCTCGTTGGATGTGGTGGTTCGGTGAGGAAGGTCGGCGGCATGGGTGTGCGGACGTGGATCGAGGGCTGGCCGGCGTACCGGCAGATGACCACCAACGACCCGTTGGGACGTGGCACCGCGGTGAAGTCCGACGGCAGCCGCGCCCTGGCGCCCCGAACGGTCTCCGCGGACCGGGTGGTGAAGTCGGTGTGCCCGTTCTGCGCGGTCGGGTGTGGCCAGAACATCTACGTCGGCGACGAACGGGTCACCCAGATCGAGGGGGACCCGGACTCACCGGTGTCACGGGGCCGGCTGTGTCCGAAGGGATCGGCGTCCACGCAGCTGGTGACCTCCCCGAGCCGGGTCCAGACGGTGCGCTACCGGCGCCCGGGTGGCAGTGAGTGGGAGGACCTCGAGCTCGGCACGGCGATGGACATGATCGCCGACCGGGTGATCGAGACCCGGCGTCGGACCTGGCAGGACACCGACGAGAACGGGGTGGTGCTGCGACGCACCCTCGGGTTCGCCAGTCTGGGCGGGGCGACGCTGGACAACGAAGAGAACTACCTGATGAAGAAGCTCTATACCGCGCTGGGTGCGGTGGAGATCGAGAACCAGGCCCGCATTTGACACTCCGCCACCGTCCCCAGTCTGGGGACCAGTTTCGGTCGCGGCGGCGCCACGACGTTCCAGCAGGATCTGCAGAACTCCGACTGCATCGTCATCCAGGGCTCCAACATGGCCGAGTGCCACCCGGTGGGGTTCCAGTGGGTGATGGAGGCCAAGAAGCGCGGCGCGACGATCATCCACGTCGATCCACGGTTCACCCGCACCAGTGCGGTCGCCGACGTGCACGTGCCGCTGCGCGCGGGCAGCGACATCGCCTTCCTGGGCGGGCTGATCCGGCACGTGCTGGACAACGATCTGTGGTTCCGCGACTACGTGATCGCCTACACCAACGCGCCGATGATCCTGCGGGAGGACTTCCGCGACACCGAGGACCTCGACGGCCTGTTCTCCGGGTTCCATGAGGACACGCGTCACTACGACCCGTCGAGCTGGCAGTACGAGGGCGCCGACGTCGCTGCGGCGGCCGGTCAGCGTGACCAGTGGTCGACCATGACCGCCGACGAGCAGATCGGGAGCCGTGGCGAGAAGGCCCGCCGCGCGTCCGACACCGACCGTGGCGAGCAGGCGGGAAGCGGTGGCTCACCGTTCCACGGCACCCCGGAGCGCGACGACACCCTCCAGCACCCGCGGTGCGTCTTCCAGGTACTGAAGCGGCACTTCGCCCGCTACACCCCGGACAAGGTCGCCGACATCTGCGGCATCAGCGAGGCCCAGTTCCTTCAGGTCGCCGACGCCCTGACGAGCAACTCCGGGCGGGAGCGGACCAGCGCGTTCGTCTACGCGGTGGGTTGGACCCATCACACGGTCGGGGTGCAGTACATCCGCAGCGCGGCGATCCTGCAGCTGTTGCTGGGCAACATCGGCCGCCCCGGGGGCGGGATCATGGCGCTGCGTGGGCACGCCTCGATCCAGGGTTCCACGGACATCCCGACGCTGTTCAACATCCTGCCCGGGTACCTGCCGATGCCGCATGCCCACGAACACCTCGATCTGGAGTCCTACATCTCCGCGGACGCGGGGACCAAGGGCTACTGGGGCAACATGGACGCCTACGCGATCAGCCTGCTCAAGAGCTGGTGGGGTGACGCGGCCACCGCCGAGACCGGCTACTGCTTCGACTACCTGCCCAGGCTGACCAGCGGGCACTCGAACTACGACACCGTTCTCAAGCAGGTCGAGGGCGGTAGCGAGGGCTACTTCGTGGTCGGGGAGAACCCGGCGGTGGGAACGGCGAACGCGAAGATGAACCGGATGGGCCTGGCCAACCTGAAGTGGCTGGTGGTCCGCGACCTCCAGATGATCGAGAGCGCGACGTTCTGGCAGAACAGCCCGGAGATCGAGTCCGGGGAGCTGCGCACCCGGGACATCGGCACCGAGGTGTTCTTCCTGCCCGCGGCCGCGCACACCGAGAAGGACGGCAGCTTCACCAACACCCAGCGGATGCTGCAGTGGCACCACAAGGCCGTCGACCCGGCCGGGGACCAACGCAGCGAGCTGTGGTTCTACTACCACCTCGGCCGGATCATCCGCGACAAGCTCGCCGGGTCCACCGATCCGCGGGACCGGCCACTGCTGGATCTGACCTGGGACTATCCGACCACGACCTCCCCCGGCCGCCCGGACATCGCCGAACCTGACGCGGAGGCGGTGCTGGCGGAGATCAACGGCACCGGTCCGGACGGACCGCTGTCGTCCTACACCGAGCTGAAGGCCGACGGATCGACCCGGTGCGGTTGCTGGATCTACTGCGGCGCCTACGCCGACGGGACCAACCAGCCCGCCCGGCGCAAGCCCGGCTCCGAGCAGTCCTGGGTCGCGCCGGAGTGGGGGTGGGCCTGGCCGGCCAACCGCCGCATCCTCTACAACCGCGCCTCCGCCGACCCGGACGGGAAGCCGTGGAGCGACCGCAAGGCCTACGTGTGGTGGGACAGCGAGCACGAGAGGTGGACCGGGCACGACGTGCCCGACTTCCAGCCCACCAAGTCACCGACCTACCGGCCCGCCGCGGACGCGCAGCGCGAGGACGCCATCGGCGGCAACGAGGCGTTCATCATGCAGGCCGACGGCCGGGCGTGGCTGCACGTCCCGGCCGGGCTCACCGACGGACCGCTGCCGGCGCACTACGAGCCCGCCGAGTCCCCGGTGCCCAACATGCTCTACGGCCAGCAGGCCAACCCGGCCCGACAGGTGTACCCGCACCGGCTCAACCGGCTCAGCCCGTCAGGACGCGAGCCCGGCGCGGAGATCTTCCCGTACGTGTTCACCACCTACCGGCTCACCGAGCACCACACCGCCGGCGGGATGAGCCGCTGGCTGCCCTATCTCTCGGAGCTGCAGCCGGAGTTCTTCTGCGAGGTCTCCCCCGCCCTCGCTGCAGAGCGCGCGTTGACCCATCTCGGGTGGGCCACGATCATCACTCCGCGTGGGGTGATCGAGGCCCGGGTGCTGGTCACCGAACGGATGCGCCCGATCCGGGTCGGCGGACGCACGTTGCACCAGATCGGGCTGCCTTATCACTGGGGCGCCAATGGCCTGTCCACCGGTGACTCCGCCAACGAGTTGCTGCCGATCACGCTGGACCCCAACGTGCACATCCAACCGACCAAGGCCGCGAGCTGCGACATCCGGCCCGGTCGCCGCCCCACCGGGGCGGCCCGCAATGCGTTGGTCGCGGAGTATCAGCGCCGGGCCGGGATCACCGACGAGACCGGTACCACCGCCGTCACCGGGCACCCCGGTGATTCCCGTTCGAACGGAAAGGCCGGATCGTGACCTTCGATCTCGATACCCGACTGGCCGGACCGCTGGCCGACCCCGCCGGGGAGGCCGGTCATACCGACGCTCCGCCACGGATGGGGTTCTTCACCGACACCTCGGTGTGCATCGGGTGCAAGGCCTGTGAGGTGGCGTGCAAGGAGTGGAACGCTGTGCCCGCCGCGAGCACGGGTGAGCAGTCGACCGGGCCGGGCGACCTGTCCGGGATGTCGTATGACAACACGGTCGGGCTCGGCGGGTCGACGTGGCGGCACGTGGCGTTCGTCGAACAGACCGGGCCGCCGCCGGTCGACCTCGGGATGCCCTCGGTGCCTCAAGGCGCCGACGAGGGCGACCGGGAGATGCGCTGGCTGATGGCCTCGGACGTGTGCAAGCACTGCACCCATGCCGCCTGCCTCGACGTGTGCCCGACCGGGTCACTGTTCCGCACCGAGTTCGGCACGGTCGTGGTCCAGGAGGACATCTGCAACGGCTGCGGCTACTGCGTGCCCGCCTGCCCCTACGGGGTGATCGACATCCGGCCCGAGGACGGCCGGGCCTGGAAGTGCACGCTGTGCTACGACCGGCTCGGCGCCGGGCAGGAACCGGCCTGCGCCAAGGCCTGCCCGACCGACTCCATCCAGTACGGCCCTCTTGACGAGCTGCGCGCGACCGCCGCCACGCGGCTCGCCGACCTGCACGACCGCGGTATGGAGAAAGCCCAGCTCTACGGGCACGACGCGAACGACGGGGTCGGCGGCGACGGCGCGTTCTTCCTGCTCCTGGACCGCCCCGAGGTCTACGGGCTGCCCCCCGACCCGATCGTCACCACCCGCGACCTGCCCGAGATGTGGAAGCACGCCGCTCTCACCGCGGCCGGTGTCGTCGTCGCGGTCGCCGCAGCGTTCATCGGGGGCCGGCGGTGAGCCGCCGGGAGAAGCTCGCGGTCCCCCCGGCGACCGTGGAGCCGGCACCGGATTTCGACTCCTACTACGGGCGCCCCATCCTCAAACAACCCACCTGGAAGGTGCCCGACGTCCCGCTGTACCTTTTCAGCGGCGGCCTCGCCGGCGCGTCCGCGGTTCTCGCCGAGCTCGCCGCGGCCACCGGCCGCCCGGCCCTGAGCCGTGTCGCCCGGTTCGGCGCAGCCGGAGGGGCGCTGGCCGGGACCGGGCTGCTCATCCACGACCTGGGCCGGCCCACGCGGTTCCTGCACATGCTCCGGGTGATCAAACCGACGTCGCCGCTGTCGATCGGCACCTGGATCCTGTCGCCGTTCTCCGCGCTCAGCCTCGCCGCCGCCGCATCGACCCTGACCGGGATCGCCCCCGTCCTGGGACGCGTCGCGGGCGTGGGCGCGGCCGCGCTCGGCGGCCCGATGACCACCTACACCGCGGTGCTGCTGACCAACACCGCCATCCCGGCCTGGCACGACGCGCACCGCGAGATGCCGATCGTGTTCGCCGGCAGCGCGCTGGCCGCAGCCGGTGGCCTCGCCATGGTCGGCTCCCCCACCGGGGAGAACACCCCGGCCGTCCGGCTCGGGATCCTCGGCGCAGCGGTCGAGCTCACCGCCGCCGCCGTGCTGCGGCGACGGCTGGGGTTCATCGGCGAGCACTACCACACCGGCCGGGCCGGAGCCTGGATGCGCGGCGCCCGCGCGCTGTCCGCGGCCGGGATCCTCGGCGGGCTACTCGGCCACCGGGTCCGGGGTATGTCCGCAGCCGCCGGGGCGGCGCTGCTCGCCGGGTCGGTCGCCACCCGGTTCGGGGTCTTCGAAGCCGGCCGGGCCTCGGCCGCCGACCCCCGCGACGTCATCGTGCCCCAGCGGGCCCGGCTCGCCGCACGCGCGGACAACAGCACACCGCTCGCTTCGACACCGCCCTCTTCGACACCGCCCGCATCGACACCGCCAGCATCGCCCCCACTCGCGGCGGCGCCCCCGGCCTCGTGACCGCGCACGGCGTACCCACCGACTCGCGGTGCCCTCCCCCACCACGTCCCGCCGGCGCGATGCCGTGATGGGTGTCCGGGGGTGGGTCGCCGTGCGGCTGGCCGTGCTGGCCGGTGCCCTGCTGGCCGGTGTGGGCGTGGCCGACCACTACCTGGGCGGCCTCGGTGGGGTGGGCGGGGTGTGGCTCACCGCGACCCTGGGCCCGACCGCGTACGTGTTCCTCGCCCACCCCACCAGCGTCACGGCCCGGCTGCGCAACGCCCTGATCGGACACGGCGTCGCGGTCGGTGCCGGCGTGGCGGCGCTGGCGCTGTTCGGGCTGTGGAGTTCGCCGGCGGTCACCCAGCTCGACCGGGAAACCCTCCCCCAGGCCGGCGCGCAAGCCCTCTCCATCGCGCTCACCGTCGCCCTGCTCACCCTGCTCGGCGCCCATCACGCCCCCGCCGCGGCCACCACCCTGCTCGTCGCCAGCGGCATCGCCCGCCCCGGCCCACCCCTCTACGGCCTGCTCATCGGCCTGGGCATCGTCCTGCTCCTCGGACCGCTTCTCGCCCGAGTCCCCGGGCTGCGCCCCGAGACCGCCACCGAGTACCGGGACCGGACCGGGTGACACCGTGCGCATGGATCCGCCCACTCGAGCACACGGGGGATGCGGGAATGCAACTGTTGCGGCACACTTTGCGTGCGACGTGGCGACCGGCCACGACGCGGCGAACATGTCCCCCAGGCCGGAGGCTGACATGACCGACGTAGCTCCGAAGCCGATCACCAGCCGGCCGTATCCGGCCCGCCCGACGGTGAAGGGGTCGCGGCTGCTGCACATGCTGCACACGACCGACCCCAAGGACATCGCGATCCTGTACCTGGTCAC
>NZ_MKVV01000052.1 GCF_001899645.1 Pseudonocardia sp. 73-21
TCGTGGTGCGAGATCCACCATGTCCTCGAATGGGAGAACAACGGACCCACCCGCATCGACAACTGCGTGATGTTGTGCCGGCCCTGTCACCGGCTGATCCACCACTCCGACCGGGAGGTCCGGATGGACAGTGGGCGTCCGGAGTTCATCCCACCCGGCTGGATCGACATCGACCGAAAACCGCGACAACGCCCGATGGTCCACCTCCTCGACATCGCCTGATCTTCTGCGCCAGCTGATCCTCGCGGTCGAACGGCACACCATGGCTGTCAGCGGGCCCGCTCCCCGCGGCGAAGACGATGCCGCTGCAGATCCTCGCCGGGGTGGGCGCCGAGCTACGCGACCACAGGCTCCACCAGCGGCCCTGTCCACGAGCCGGACACAAGCCCCGGCGCCGCGACGCCGGACAGGAATCTCTTTGGCACGGGGCCCGCACGCATCGAGCCCGTCACATGAGCGATCCCTCCGCATCGTCGAACGGCCACGCCGGGACCTGCTCGGCCGCTCCTGGAGCCGTCGCAGGGCCCCGGGCAGCTCGTGCGGACGCGCGAGAGGCGCCGTGAAGTCGAGCCGGGCACGCGGCGATCCCGTCGGGCCGTCGACGCGGAACGTGAGGCCGAACCGGTCGACGCGGATCGGCGCCAACCCCGTCGCGCCGTGCACGACGCTCGAACAGCAGGTGCGCCACCACCTCGTCACCGCCCGCGGCCAGCGGGTCGGCGCCGCGCGGGCTCGACGTCGACGCGCTCGCCGTCCACGACTATCCGCGACACCGTCATCCGCAGCAGCACGGAGGCGTCGGGGCGCAGCACCACGTCCGTCGCGGCCCCGACGTCCACGGCGAGCCGAGCACCACCGGGAGGTCGGTACCGGCGGCGAGCTCCGCGGCGGGGCGTGGGACAGCACGGCGCGGGCGCGCCGGAAGGCGGGCGCGATCACGCGTCTCCGCGGTGTCTGGTTCGCCTGATGACGAGGGACAACCCCGGCACCGGGATCGACGGACCGTCAGACTGGGCCCGTGGAATCCGACGCAGCGGACCGGCTCGCACACGTCCTGCGGGACGCCTGGCGCACGGGCCGGACGATCCAGGACCTACCTGCCGCGCTGCGGCCCCCGACCCCGGCGGCGGGATGGCTGGCGCAGCAGCGACTCGCCGACCTCGCCGGGCCCGGGTACGGCTGGAAGATCGCCGCGACCTCGGCGGCGGGCCAGGCCCACATCGGGGTGGACGGCCCGCTGCCGGGCCGGCTGTGCGAACGGTTCCGGTTCTCCCCCGGTGACGTGCTGCCGTCGCGGCACCTGCACATGCGCGTCGTCGAGGCCGAGTTCGTGTTCCGGATGGGACGCGACGTGCCGCCGGACGCGGGCCCGGACGAGGTCCTCGAGGCGGTCGCCGACCTGTACCTGGGGGTCGAGGTGCCCGACTCCCGCTACGTCGACTTCGCCGCGTCGGGCGGGCCCGCCCTGCTCGCCGACCTCGCCTGCGCAGGCATGTTCGTGCTGGGGCCGCGGGTGGACGACTGGCGCGGCGACGACCTGCCCACGTGGCCGACGAGCCTCGTGGTCAACGGCACCGTCGCCGCCCGGGGCAGCGGCGGCGCCGTGCTCGGCGACCCGCGAGCGGCGCTGGTGTGGCTCGCGGCCGAGCTGGTGCGGCTCGGCACCGGGCTGCACGCCGGGGACGTGGTCACCACCGGCACCACGACGGTGCCACCGGCCGTCGCGGCCGGCGACACCGTCCGCGCGGACTTCGGGGCCTACGGCCAGGTCGACCTGTCGTTCGCGCGGTGAGCCGGGGTCAGGACCCCTGCAGCGGGTACTGCTTCACCCAGTCGACCTGCATGGACGACTGCTTGCTGGCCGGCGCCTGCCCCTCCGGGAACCAGTCCAGCTGGATCGTGAGGTGCATCGGGCGGGGCGGCAGCTTCTCCAGGTCGGTGGTGCGGTGCCACTCCACGCCGTCCAGGTAGGCGACGACCGCCGTCGGCGTCCACTCGACGGCCCAGTTGTGCCACTGGGTGGCGTCGACGGCCACCTCGTCCTTCTCCTGCTGGTTGTTCTCGCCGTAGTGGATGAAGTACTCGGCGGTCTGCCGGCTGGCGTCGGTCAGCTCCATGAAGTCGACCTCGCCGCCGACGGGCCAGTCCTCGGCGTCGGGCCACAGCAGCAGCAGCGCGTTGTAGGTCGGGTCGCCCACGGGCGCCCGCACGCGGGCCTCCCAGCGGCCGTACATCTGTCCCGGCACCCAGGCCAGGCCGCCGGTGGCGCCGTCGGTGTCCCCCGTGATCGTCAGGACCCCGTCCTCGACCTTCGCGGCGTCGGGCGAGCGGCGGCCGTTGCCGTTGTGACCGGGGCCGTCGTAGACGTCCCAGCTGGAGTCCAGCGGACCGGTGAACTCGTCGACACGGTCGGGATCGCCCCAGCCGTGCAGCTTCGCCGCGCTCGTGTCGGCGCCCGCGCTGACGGACGGCAGGATTCCGCCCCCGGCCGGGGAGGCGGGCCTGGTCGTGACGACCACGACGATCGCCGCGGCGACCAGCACGAGCACCGCCCCGATGCTGATCAGGATCGTCCGCCGGGAAGTGCGCCGTTCCGAGCCGTCCGTGCTCGCCGGCCCACCTGTGCTCATCGACACGGACACCCCATCACGTGGATTCGTCGGATTACTCCCTTTACCCTACGTAGTCGGCAGACGGGTGATTCCGCCGGTACTCCCGACGTGTCATCGTCGGACCATGCGATCGGTGTACGACGCTGCGGGCGGGGCCGACGGCGTGCTGCGCCTGGCCGCCGCCTGGCACGCGAGGGTGCTGGCCGACGAGGTGGTCGCCCACGCCTTCAGCCACGGGTTCCACCCGGACCACACCCGGCGGCTCGCCGCCTACTGGGCCGAGGCCCTTGGCGGTCCCGCCTCCTATTCGGACTCCCTCGGCGACGAGGCGTCGGTCGTGCGGATGCACAGCGGCAACGGCCCGCACGAGGAGATGGACCGGCGGGCGATCGACTGCTTCGACCGGGCGCTGGAGGACGTCGGCGCCGACGAGTCGGTCCGCCCGGTGCTGCACGACTACTTCACGTGGGCCACCACCACCGCCATGACGCGCTACCACGCCTCCGACGACGTGCCCGACGGGCTGCGCATCCCGCGCTGGTCGTGGGACGGGCTCGTCCCGCCGCCGGGCGACGCCTGAGCCCGCTGGCCTGCCGGCGACGCCCCCGCGCGGCCAGCCCGCGCCGCGGCGACGACAGCCGCCAGATCGAGCGCGTGGACGGCCAGAACTGCCGCGGTAACGGGCATTCCCGGGGAACGCTCGCACCGCGGGTTGACCACCGTCGCGACGGCGACGTACCGTGACTTCCAGGTCAAGAGCGCCAGCGTCAAGCCCCGGCTCGCTGGCCGGCAACCCTCCTCCGCGGTGGGGTGCTCCGGGTGACGACCAGGCCGTCGCGCACACGCGACGGCAAGCGCGGGCCCGTGCGTAGCCGGGCCCTGAAAGGGGTCCGGAGGACCATCATGAGCACCGCCCTGTCTGTTCGTCCCCCCGCCACGGCCCCGGCGCCGACCGTTCCGCTGGTCACCGGGGAATCGGTGCGCTACGCGAATCTCGATCTCGCCGCGAGCGCACCGCCGCTGCGGTCGGTGGTGGACCACGTCGCCGAGCTCCTCCCCTACTACGCGAGCGTGCACCGCGGCGCCGGGTACTCCTCGCAGGTCTCCACCTCGGTGCTGGAGCGGGCCCGGGACACCGTCGGCCGGTTCCTCGGCGCCCGCCCGGGTGACGTCGTGGTGTTCACCCGCAACACCACCGACGCGCTGAACCTGCTCGCCGCGTCGGTGCCCGGCGCGGTGCTGTGCCTCGACTCCGAGCACCACGCGAACCTGCTGCCCTGGGTCGACGGCCCGCACCACGTGCTGCCGGCGGCGCCGACGATCGCGCAGACCCTCGACGACCTGCGCGCCGCGCTCCGCGACGGCTCGTTCGCGCTGGTCACGCTGGCCGGGGCCGGCAACGTCACCGGTGAGCTGCTGCCGCTCCCCGAGATCGCCGGCATCGTCCACGCCGCGGGCGCCCGGCTCGCCGTCGACGCCGCCCAGCTCGCGCCGCACCGCCGCGTCGACCTCGCCGCCACCGGTATCGACTACCTCGCCCTGTCGGGTCACAAGCTCTATGCGCCCTACGGCGCCGGGGTGCTCGTCGGACGCCGCGACTGGCTCGACGCCGCCCCGCCGCACCTCGCGGGCGGCGGAGCGAGCCACAGCGTCACGACCGACGGGAACGACGTGCGCGTGGAGTGGGCGCCGGCCCCGCAACGGCACGAGGGGGGCACCCCCAACGTGCTGGGTGCCGCGGCGCTCGCCCAGGCGTGCCGCGCCCTGGACCCGGTGATCGACGAGATCGCTCCCGAGCACGAGCGGGCGCTGCTGCACCGCCTGCTCGACGGGTTGGCGACCGTGCCCGGCGTGCACCCGCTGCGCACCTGGAGCGACAGCACCGACCGCGTCGGCGTCGTCGCGTTCACCGTGGACCACCACGCCCCCGGCCGCGTCGCCGCGTACCTGTCGGCCGAGCACGGCATCGGCGTCCGGGACGGCAAGTTCTGCGCCCACCCGCTGGTCGACCGGCTGACCGGCTCGAACGAGGGCGCCGTCCGCGCGAGCATCGGCATCGGCACCACAGCCGACGACATCGACCGGCTCCTCGACGCCCTGCGCGGGCTGACCAAGCGCGGCGCGCGCTGGGACTACGCGGTGATCGACGGCCGCTGGGCCCCGACGGCGGACCCCCGCGACCTCGACCCCCTGGGCCTGGGTCGCGCCACCGCCGACGCGCCCGGCTGCGGCGCCTGAGGCGAGCGCGACGCACGCCGGGGAGGTCCGCGGGACCCCGGCCGGGCGAACGGCTGCACGTCCGGTGGGACCCGCCCGGCTCAGCTCGCGCCCCCGCGCCCGCCGTCATAGTGTTCATGAAGTCCTTGAACCACGGCGTGACCTCCGACCCAGGGTCACCGATGACGTCCGCCGGGCCCAGCGGAAGAGTGACCATGCCGGCCTCCACCCAGCACCACCTGGACAGTGACAGCACCGACGCGCTGCTGACCGCCACCGGACTCGGCGACCTCGACGCGTTCGCCGCGTTCTACGACCGGACCGCGGCCACGGTGTTCGGCATGCTGGACACCGGGACGCAGGCCACCGAGCGGGTGTACCTGAGCGTGTGGCGTGCCGCGCCGGAGTTCCGACCCAGCCGACGCTCGGCCTACGCCACGCTCATGATGGCCATCCGCCGCGAGCTCGCCGACCAGTTCCTCAGGCATGGTCAACTGGAGGCATGACCTCGTCGCCGTTCCATCCCGACCTGTGCCGCGCCTCGGCCGGGTTCGTCCCGGGACCCTCGACCTGTTCCACGACGAGGACCTCGCCTACGCGCAGCGGCTGAACGACAGCGGCGTGCCCTGTGAGGTGCTCGTCGTCCCCGGCGCCTTCCACGACTTCGACGCGCTCTTCCGCACGAAGCCCGTGTCCCGGGACTTCTGGGTCCCTCCACCTCACCGGCGCCGATGTCGGTGCCGCCGCGGATGATGATGTCCTTGAGCCGCCCGGTGACGCGCACGTAGCCGTCGGCGTCGGCGCGGTGAGTTCTCCGGTCGTACCGGTCGCGACCACGGCCAGCCTCCGCAGCACTGCGAGTTGGGGCCTTTACGATAGAAAGGTCTGACCGAAACGTCGGGATGTCCGGTTCAGCGCAGGCTCACGGAGCGCTCCACCCACCGGTCCAGCAGGGTGGCTGCGGCCCCGCCGTCGATCGCCGCCGCCGCTCGCTCCAGGGCGGCGGGGAACGCCGTGGCCAGGTCGGACGGTGCACCGTCGAAGGCCACGAGGGCCCCGGCCGCGTTGAGCAGCACCGCATCCCGGACCGGGCCCTCAGCCCCCGCCAGCAGCGCACGGAACACCGCCGCGTTGGTGGCCGCATCGCCGCCGCGCAGGTCCTCCCGGGTGGCCGGCGCGATGCCCAGCGCGGCCGGGTCGAAGCTCTGCCGGCACACCTCCCCGCCCGACACGGCCCAGACCGTGCTCGTCGTGGTGGTGGTGAGCTCGTCGAGGCCGTCGTCGCCGCGCACCACGAGCGCCGACGCGCCACGGCTCGCGAACACCTCGGCGATCACCGGGGCGATCCGCGCGTCCGCGCAGCCGACGAGGGCCGCGCCGGGCTGGGCCGGGTTGGTGAGCGGGCCGAGCACGTTCATCGCCGTGGGCACGCCCAGCTCGCGGCGCACCCCGCCGGTGTAGCGCATGGACGGGTGGAAGATCGCGGCGAAGCAGAACCCGATGCCCAGCTCCGCGACGCACGTCTCGACGCCCGGGGGTTCGAGGTCGATGGCGACGCCGAGCTCCTCGAGCACGTCGGCGGAGCCGCACGCCGAGGACGCCGCCCGGTTGCCGTGCTTGACGACGGGCGCCCCGGCCGCGGCCGTCACGACCGCCGCCATCGAGGAGATGTTGACCGTGTGAGCCTGGTCACCGCCGGTGCCGACCACGTCGACCGCGCGGCCGTCCACCCGCACCCGCCGGGTGTGGCGCATCATCGCCTCGGCGAGCCCGGCGATCTCCGCCGCCGTCTCCCCCTTGGACCGCAGGGCCACGAGGAACCCGGCCAGCTGCGCGGGCGTGGCCTCGTCGCCGAGCACCTTGTCCATCACCCAGGACGTGTCGGCGGCGGCGAGGTCCTCGTGGCGCACGAGCCGGCCGATCAGGGCCGGCCACGTCTGTGCGCCCGTGTCGGCCACGGGGCTCAGCCCCGGACGGCGGGCAGCTCGCCGGCCCGTGACCGACGCAGGACGTCGGCAACGGTCTCGGCGGAGGTGAGGGGGTCGAGCGGGTGCACGAGCACCGCGTCGGCCTGCGACCAGGTGGCCAGCCACCGGTCGTCGCGGCGGCGGACGGTGACGATGATCGGCGGGCAGTCGTCGATCTCGTTCTTGAGCTGGCGCGACACGCCCATGCCCCCGGTGGGCTGCGCCTCGCCGTCGAGGATGGCGAGGTCGATGCCGCCGGCGTCGGCGGCCGCGATGACCTCCGCGATGCCTCCGCACTCGACGAACTTCACGCGCCCGAGATCGGGCGCGGGCCGGCGACCGACGGCCATGACGATGGACTCGCGGACCTCCGGGCGGTGGCTGAACACCAGCACGGTGAGGAGATCGGCGGCGACGGGGCTGTTCACGGCGGGAACACTAGTGGAACCGCGGGTCGCACCTGTTCGTTGGTGGGGTCGAACCAGGAGCCCCGACAGGCTGTAGAAGTTCGCTTGGGGTCATAATGCCCCAGTGACGACAGCGGCTCCCAACATCAGCGGGCGGATCCACTCACTGAACCGCCCCAACCTGGTCAGCGTAGGAACGATCATCTGGCTGTCCAGCGAGCTGATGTTCTTCGCCGGGCTCTTCGCGATCTACTTCACCGCGCGCGCCCAGAACCCACCCGGCAACACGTGGCCGCCGGCCCCCTACGAGCTGGACGTGCCGTACGCGCTGGTGGTGACGATCGTCCTCGTGGCGTCGTCGTTCACCTGCCAGTTCGGCGTGTTCGCCGCGGAGCGCGGCGACGTGTTCGGCCTCCGGCGCTGGTACCTGCTCACCCTGGTGATGGGCACGATCTTCGTGCTCGGCCAGGCCAACGAGTACCGCAACCTCGTCGCAGAGGGGCTGACGATCCCGTCCGCCGCCTACGGCACGGTCTTCTACCTGGCCACCGGCTTCCACGGGCTGCACGTCATCGGCGGCCTGCTCGCGTTCATCTTCCTCATCATCCGCACGAGGCTGAGCAAGTTCACGCCCGCGCAGGCCACCGCCGCCATCGTCGTGTCGTACTACTGGCACTTCGTCGACGTGGTGTGGATCGGCCTGTTCGCCACCATCTACTTCATCCGATAGCCGCGCCGCCGACTAGCAAGGGCTGGGAAGACGCAGACGATGACCACCACACCTCCCGAGCGGGCCTCCCGAGGTCCGCGCACCCGCTTCCGCCGCAAGGTCGCCGGAGTTCTCGCTCTCGGCATCGGCCTGCTCGGCGCGGGCGTCGGCTACACCGTCCTGACGCCCGCCCCCCAGGTGGCCACGGCGCAGGGTGACGCGGCGCTGATCGCCAAGGGCCAGCAGCTCTACAACAACACCTGCATCACCTGCCACGGGGCCAACCTCCAGGGCGTGCAGGACCGCGGCCCGAGCCTCATCGGCGTCGGCGACGCGGCCGTCTACTTCCAGGTGTCGTCGGGCCGCATGCCGCTGGCGCGCCAGGAGGCGCAGGCGCAGCGCAAGCCGCCATACCCCGCGTTCGACCCGGGGACCGAGCAGGGCCGGGCCAACCTGGACGCGCTGGGCGCGTTCATCCAGGCCAACGGCGGTGGCCCCACGGTTCCCGCGGCCACCGGTGAGGCCCTGCGCGGCAGCGACCCGGCCCGCGGCGGCGAGCTGTTCCGCCTCAACTGCGCGAGCTGCCACAACTTCACCGGTCGCGGCGGCGCGCTGTCGTCGGGCAAGTACGCGCCGACGCTCGACCCGGCGTCCGAGGAGCAGATCTACACCGCGATGCTCTCGGGCCCGCAGAACATGCCCAAGTTCTCCGACCGGCAGCTCGCGCCGGCCGAGAAGGAGGACATCATCGCCTACATCAAGTCGGTGAGCGACGGCAAGAACAACCCGGGCGGCAACCCGCTCGGCGGCATCGGCCCGGTCTCCGAGGGGCTCGTCGCGTTCATCGTGGGTCTCGCCGGTCTCATCGGTGTCGCACTCTGGCTGGGAGCGAAGTCATGAGCATCTCCGAGCACGGCTCGAGCCCCCGGACGCCCACCGCGGCCGAGCTCGAGGACATGACGCCCGACCAGCTCGCGCGCCTCGCGGCCGAGCTGGACGACGTCGAGATCGTCCACAACGCCAAGAAGTTCCCGGTCCCGGGCACCCGCGCGGAGAAGCGCGCCGAGCGCGCGGTGGCGCTGTGGTTCGTCATCGCCGCCATCTCGGGCCTGGCGTTCCTGGGCTTCTACCTGTTCTGGCCGTTCGAGTACAAGGCGCCGTCGGACCCCGGGCACCTCGCCTACGCGCTCTACACGCCGCTCGTCGGTGGCACGTTCGGCCTCGCCGTGCTGGCGCTGGGCGTGGGCGTCATCTCCTACGTCAAGAAGTTCTTCCCGGACGAGGTGTCGGTTCAGCAGCGTCACGACGGCAGCTCCGACGAGCTCGCGCGGAAGACGGTGATCGCCCAGCTGGTCAAGGCCGGCAAGGACGTCGACATCGCGCGTCGCTCGCTGATCAAGACCTCCGCGGCTGCCGCAGCCGGAGTCTTCGGGCTCGGCCTCGGCATCGCGGCGATCGCGCCGCTGGTTCGCAACCCGTGGAAGGGCGGCGACAAGGCCGCCCTGTGGACCACCGGCTGGGCCCCCGCGCCCGATCCCCGCAAGCCGAACGGCCCGATGGAGACCGTCTACCTGCGCCGCGACACCGGTGTACCCGACGAGGTCTCGCTGATCCGCCCGGAGGACCAGGCCGCCGGCTCCATGGAGACGGTCTTTCCGTTCCGCGAGTCCGAGCGGGGCAACGAGCACGCGCTCCAAGCGGCCCTGACCCGCTCCGACAACCCGGTGATGCTGATCCGCCTGCGCCCCGGCACCCCGGTGATCCACCGGCAGGGCCAGGAGACGCTGCACTACGGCGACTACTACGCCTTCTCGAAGGTGTGCACGCACCTGGGCTGCCCGACGTCGCTGTACGAGGCGCAGACCAACCGCATCCTGTGCCCGTGCCATCAGTCGCAGTTCGTCGCGACGGAGTACGCCAAGCCGGTGTTCGGTCCCGCAGCGCGCGCGTTGCCCCAGCTTCCGATTACAGTGAACGAGGAGGGTTACCTGATCGCCACGGGTGACTTTCCGGACCCGATCGGCCCCGCCTTCTGGGAGCTTGGGGGACAGGCATGAGTGCGATCACCACACCCACCACCTCGGGCGGAGGGCTGGCCGCCAAGGTGGGCCAGGCCCTCGACGAGGCCGACCAGCGTTACCATCCCGCAGCCGGGATGCGGAAGCAGTTCAACAAGGTCTTCCCGACGCACTGGTCGTTCATGCTCGGCGAGGTCGCGCTCTACAGCTTCATCGTGCTGCTGGTCACGGGCACGTTCCTGGGGCTGTTCTTCGACCCGTCGATGACCGAGGTCACCTACAACGGCTCCTTCGCGAACCTGCGTGGCCTCGAGATGAGCCAGGCCTACAACAGCGCCCTGCACATCTCCTTCGAGGTGCGAGGCGGCCTGTTCCTGCGGCAGGTTCACCACTGGGCCGCCCTGCTGTTCGTCGCCGCGATGTTCGCGCACATGTTCCGCACGTTCTTCACCGGCGCGTTCCGCAAGCCGCGTGAGGCCAACTGGATCATCGGCGTCCTGCTCATCTTCGTCGGCACGTTCGAGGGCTTCAGCGGTTACTCGCTCCCCGATGACCTGCTCTCCGGCACCGGGCTGCGGATCGCGTCGGGGATCACCCT
>NZ_MKVV01000053.1:0-16834 GCF_001899645.1 Pseudonocardia sp. 73-21
TGCAAGCCCTCACCGGGCCTGATCAAGAAGGTAACGGGGTGGACCGGTCGACGTCGTCGACGGCACGGCCGGAGGCGTCACGGGCCTGCAG
This sequence comes from Pseudonocardia sp. 73-21, assembly GCF_001899645.1. Lineage (GTDB taxonomy): Bacteria > Actinomycetota > Actinomycetes > Mycobacteriales > Pseudonocardiaceae > Pseudonocardia. The sequence continues at coordinate 92 of NZ_MKVV01000053.1, forward strand.
CTCGCGATCGGGCACCCCACCGCGGCGGCGCCCGGGCGATCGCCGACGCCTGAACGACGCCCGACCGCGGTCAGCCGACCGTGCTGTCCGAGTCCGTCGCCGTCAGCCGACGGATCGAGGCCAGGGGGATGGGCGCCCAGGTGGGGCGGCTGCGGGTCTCGTACAGCAGCTCGTAGACGGCCTTGTCCAGCTCGAACGCGCTCAGCAGCAGCGCCTGCTCGCGGGGGTCGGCGCCGGCGCGGATGGCGTAGCCGTCGCAGAAGGCCGACCGGTTGCGCTCGGCCCACTCATTGGCCCGCCAGGCCATCTGCGAGTCGTGGTCGGGATCGGCCCACTCGCCCGAGGGCTCCCACTGCGACAGCTGGTGGAACGCGGCGTAGTCGAACGAGCGGAGCATGCCCGCGACGTCGCGTAGGGCGGAGTCGGGGTGCACGCGGTCGGCCAACGCGGTGGCCGGCTCGCCCTCGAAGTCGATCACCAGCCAGCCGTACGGCGTGCGCAGGGTCTGGCCCAGGTGCAGGTCACCGTGCACGCGCTGGGTGACGACGGGCGTCGACAGCTTCGCCACGGCGTCGAACACCGAACGGATGGCGGGCAGGTGCGGGACCAGCACCGGGACCTCGTTGGCGACGACGGTGAGCCGGGCGTGCCACGCGGCCGCGAGCTCGGCCGGGTCGCGCTCGCTGCTGCCCAGGGCCCGGCGCAGCTCGTCGTGCACCACGGCGACGGTCTCGCCCAGCCGCGAGGCCTCGCCCGCGAAGTCGCCGCCGACCTCGTCGGCGCGCAGGTCGCCCTCGGCCAGCAGGTCGCGGACGCTGGCCAGCGCCATGGACCAGCCGTCGGCGGAGTTGGCCGCGAAGTCCTGCAGCATCGCGAACGTGGCGGGCTGGCCGTCCACCGAACCCTCGACGGCGCCCTGCAGCGCGGCCACCTCGTTGCTGTTCACCGACCGCAGGGCGCGGTGCAGCTCCAGGTCGGGGTTGACGCCGGGCAGCACGCGCCGGAAGAGCTTGAGGATGGAGCGGTCGCCCCACGACACCGACGTGTTGGACTGCTCGACGCCCAGCACCCGCCCGGGGGTGCCCGGCTCGGCGATCTCCGCTCCCGGCTCGGGCACGAAGCGCAGGCCTCCGACCGTGGCGCCGGATCGGATCGCCTCCAGCAGCCACTCGGTGACGCGGGTGTCCCACAGCGCGTCGTAGACGGCGAGGCCGTCGATCGCGCCGAACGTCGCGTGCTCCAGGTCGCCCCGCGCGGTGCCGCTGCGGGCCACGAGCAGCTGGTAGTGGTGGACGTCGCCATCACCATCAGCGGAGTCGTCGAACGTCACGGCGAGCAGCACGTGGTCGAGGAGCGGGTCGCCGTCGGTGAGCAGGGGCGTGCTCTCCGCGACGGTGAGCGACCGCACGGGCCGTCCCTTCGCCGCGAACCAGCGCTGCTGGGGCAGCCACTCGGACAGGAGTTGGGGAAGCTCCTCAGCCAGGGTCACGCCGTATCCTCCGCCGGGTTGATCGAGAACCAGTAGAACCCGTGCCCCGGCAACGTCAGCAGGTAGGGGAGCTCACCGATCTTCGGGAACGCCACGCCGCCGGTCAGCTCGTGGGGCGAACGGCCCTGCCACGCGGACAGGTCGAGCTCCACGGGCTGGGGGAAGCGCGACATGTTGTTGACGCACAGCACGACGTCGTCGCCGTGGCTGCGCACGTAGGCCAGCACGGACGGGTTGGTGCCGCCGAGCTCGTGGTACTCGCCGAGGCCGAAGGCGTGGTGCCGCTTGCGGGCCTCGATCATGTGACGGGTCCAGTGCAGCAGCGAGGTGGACGAGTGCGACTGCGCCTCGACGTTGACCGCCTGGTAGCCGTAGACCGGGTCCATGATGATCGGCAGGTAGAGCCGCCCCGGGTCGCAGGCGGAGAAGCCGGCGTTGCGGTCGGGCGTCCACTGCATGGGGCTGCGCACCGCGTCGCGGTCGCCCTGCCAGATGTTGTCGCCCATGCCGATCTCGTCACCGTAGTACAGAACGGGCGAACCGGGCAGCGACATGAGCAGGGCCGTGAACAGCTCCAGCTGGTTGCGGTCGTTCTCCAGCAGGGGGGCCAGGCGTCGGCGGATGCCGATGTTGGCCTTCATCCGCGGGTCCTTGGCGTACTCGGAGTACATGTAGTCGCGCTCTTCGTCGGTGACCATCTCGAGCGTCAGCTCGTCGTGGTTGCGCAGGAAGATGCCCCACTGCGCGCCCGACGGGATGGGCGGCGTCTGGGCCAGGATCTCCGAGATCGGGAACCTGTTCTCCCGGCGCACGGCCATGAAGATGCGCGGCATGAGAGGGAAGTGGAAGGCCATCTGGCACTCGTCGCCGCCGACCTCCGGATCCCCGAAGTACTCGACGACGTCCGCGGGCCACTGGTTGGCCTCGGCGAGCATCACCCGGCCCGGGTACTCGTCCTCCATGACCTTGCGGGCCCGCTTGAGGAACTGGTGGGTCTCGGGCAGGTTCTCGCAGTTCGTGCCGTCCCGGGCGAACAGGTAGGGAACGGCGTCGAGCCGGAAGCCGTCGATGCCGATGTCCAGCCAGAAGCGCAGGACGTCGAGCATGGCCTCCTGCACGGCCTCGTTGTCGTAGTTGAGGTCGGGCTGGTGGGAGAAGAACCGGTGGAAGAAGAACTGCCCGCGGACCCGGTCGTAGGTCCAGTTCGACTGCTCGGTGTCGACGAAGATGATCCGCGCGTCCGGGTAGCGGGAGTCGTCGTCCTCCCACATGTAGAAGTCGCCGTAGGGCCCGTCGGGGTTGCGGCGCGACTCCTCGAACCACGGGTGCGTGTCGCTCGTGTGGTTCATGACCAGGTCGGTGATGACGCGGATGCCACGCTTGTGCGCCTCGTCGAGCAGCGTGACGAAGTCGTCGACGGTGCCGAACTCCGGCAGCACCGTGCGGAAGTCGCGGATGTCGTAGCCGCCGTCGCGCAGGGGCGAGTCGTAGAAGGGCGGGAGCCAGAGGCAGTCGACGCCGAGCCACTGGATGTAGTCCAGCTTGGCGGTGAGGCCCTTCAGGTCGCCCGTGCCGTCGCGGTTGGAGTCGCTGAACGCGCGGACCAGCACCTCGTAGAACACCGCCCGCTTGAACCAGTCGTGGTCGACGTCGAGCGTGCGGGCCTGGCCGTAGTCGTCGGAGCTGCTCTCGGTCAGGGTCTCGTCTGCTGGGGTGTCGATCGACATGGAGGTATCGCGTTCCTACCGGACGGGGGCGATGGGCGGTGGAGGCACGGGTCCAGTCGTACATGGTGCGGTGGCTGTACGCACGACGTGGCGGGACCCGTCAGGAGGGTAACCGCCACGGCCGCGTTTCGACGGTCTCAGATCCGCGCCGCCGCCCCGCACTCGGAAGACGACGTGCCGGGCGACGCCGTGCAGCTCGTGCAGCCGGTAGCCCTGCAGCACGACGGCCGGCCCGGCGCGGGACGAGCGCACCCGAACGTGCGGGCGAAGGCGTCGACGGCGTCCGGCAGCGTGACCGTGACGGGCTCGCCGACGGGGTGCCGCTCCGGGTGAGCTCGGCGCCGCTCAAGCACAGGTCCAGCTCCGCGTCCTGCGTGGCTGGGTTACAGGAGGACGAGGCGGGACGGGCCCGCCTGGTACGGGCCTACTTCTGGACCCGCAGGATGTGGGCTACGTGGTTCCACGGCTCCAGCCGCACGAAGTTGAACTGGCCCCACTCCCACGTCTCGCCGCTGACCTCGTCGTACACGCTGACGCGGTCGTTCCAGTCGAGCCCCAGCGCCGGCATGTCCAGCGCGGTGGTGCCCGCCTGCGCGTCGTAGGAGTCGAGCGTGCAGACCACCAGCACGGTGTCGCCGGTGGTGGCGTCGTGCTTGGAGTAGGCGATGATCGAGTCGTTGTCGACGTGGTGGAACGAGATGTCGCGCAGCTGCTGCAGGGCGGGGTGCCGGCGGCGGATGTCGTTGAGCTGCGTGATCCAGGCCTCCAGCGAGTTGCCGGTTGCGGCCGCGGCTGCGAAATCACGTGGCCGCAGCTCGTACTTCTCGGAGTTGAGGTACTCCTCGCTGCCCGGCTTGACCGGCTCCCACTCGTAGAGCTCGAAGCCCGCGTAGACGCCCCAGGTGGAGCCCATCGTGGACGCCAGCGCGGCGCGGATGGCGAACATGCCGGGCCCGCCGGTCTGCAGGTGCTGCGGGAGGATGTCCGGGGTGTTGACGAAGAGGTTCGGGCGGCACTCGTCGGCGCGCTCGGCGTGCATCTGGATGAACTCGGTGAGCTCCTCCTTCGTCTCCCGCCAGGTGAAGTAGCTGTAGCTCTGGGTGAAGCCCAGCCGGGCCAGCCCGAACAGCCGCGCGGGGCGGGTGAAGGCCTCCGCGAGGAACAGCACCTCGGGGTTGCGCGCCTTGACCTGCCAGATCAGCCAGTGCCAGAAGTTCGGCGGCTTGGTGTGCGGGTTGTCGACCCGGAAGATCTTGACGCCGTGCTCCACCCAGTGCATCACCACGCGCAGCGACTCGGCGTAGATGCCGGCCGGGTCGTTGTCGAAGTTGATCGGGTAGATGTCCTGGTACTTCTTCGGCGGGTTCTCCGCGTAGGCGATGGTGCCGTCGGGGCGGACGGTGAACCACTCCGGGTGCTCGGCCACCCACGGGTGGTCGGGCGCGCACTGGAGCGCGAAGTCCAGGGCGACCTCCATGCCCAGATCCTGCGTGCGCTGCACGAAGGAGTCGAAGTCCTCCAGCGTGCCGAGCTCGGGGTCGATGGCGTCGTGGCCGCCCGCCGCCGAGCCGATGGCCCAGGGGGAACCGACGTCGCCGGGGCCGGCGTTGACGGAGTTGTTGCGGCCCTTGCGGTGCACCGTGCCGACCGGGTGGATCGGCGGCAGGTAGACCACGTCGAAGCCCATCGACGAGATGCGGTCGAGCTCCTTGGCCGCGGTGACGAACGAGCCGTGCACGGCGCGGCCGGTCTCGTCGCGGCCCCCGGTGGAGCGCGGGAAGATCTCGTACCAGGAGCCGTACAGGGCGCGCTCGCGGTCGACGTACATCTGCTGGGAGCGGCCGCGGGTGATCAGCTCGCGCACCGGGCGCTCGGTCATGATCGTCTGGACGGCCGGGAACAGGGCCGGGGCCACGCGGGCGCGCAGCGGCATCGCGGTGTCGCGCAGGGCGTTGGCGGCGCCGAAGAGCAGGTCGCGGTGGGGGCGCTCGGCGGGGCGGCGGCCCACGCGCTGCAGCAGCCGGGCGCCGGTCTCGAGGTCGTTGGCGAGCTCCTCGGCGGACTGGCCGGCGTCGAGCTTCTTGGTGACCGCGTTGACCCAGGTGGCCCACGGGTCGCTCCAGGCGTCGACGCGGAACGTCCACAGGCCCGGCTCGTCGGCGACGACGGTGGCCTCGAAGCGGTCGGTGCCGACGCCGGCGGGCTCCATGCGCACGTGCTGGGCGGGGCTGCGGCCACCGACCCGGCGCCACACCACGTTGGCGGCGACGGCGTCGTGGCCCTCGCGCCACACGGTGGCCCCGATCGGCACGATCTCGCCGACGACCGCCTTGCCCGGATGGCGGCTGCCTCCGACCGAGGGAGTGACGTCGTCGATACCCAGCCGACCGGTCATCGGCTCACCCCCTGGAGAAACATCCGCCGCTTGAGTCACAAACCTACCTACCCGATGTGTCCACGTTCGGAACGGGGCGCGGTGCGCCGCGTTGCGTTCACCGGATCGTCACCAACGCTGCGACCCCGGCGTTCGCAGACCAGGGTCCTACGGCCGGGCGCGCTCGTCCAGTGCTGGTGGGCGACTTCTTGACCGATCACGCCATCGATTCCTCTACGCTCACCCCGCGTGAGAGCTCTTCGCCGATTCACCGTCCGGGCCCAGCTCCCGCCCGCGCTGGCGCCGCTGCAGACTTTGGCCACCAACCTGCGTTGGAGCTGGCACGCGCCGACGCACGACATGTTCGCCACGCTCGACCCCGACGCGTGGGAACGCGCGGGGCAGGACCCGGTGCGTCTCCTGGGCGAGATCTCCACCGGGCGCTTCGAGGAGCTGGCCGCCGACGCCGAGACGGTCGTGACCGTCCGGGAGCTGGCCGACGACCTCGAGTCGTACCTGAGCCGGCCGCGCTGGTACCAGTCCGAACGCGAGGACGACCCGACGCTGCCCGCCGCCGTCGGCTACTTCTCGATGGAGTTCGGTGTCTCGGAGGTGCTGCCCAACTACTCGGGCGGCCTCGGGGTGCTGGCGGGTGACCACCTCAAGTCCGCGTCCGACCTGGGCGTGCCGCTCATCGGCGTCGGGTTGCTCTACCGCTCGGGGTACTTCCGCCAGTCGCTGTCGCTCGACGGCTGGCAGCTCGAGCACTACCCCGCGCTCGACCCCCAGGGCCTGCCGCTGCAGTTGCTGACCCGGCCGGATTCCGGCTCCGCCGGCGCTGCCCCGGGCGCCGACGGCGAGCCCGTGCTCGTCGAGATCGCGATGCCGGGTGACCGGGTCCTGAAGGTGCGCGTCTGGCAGGCCGCGGTCGGCCGGGTGCCGCTGCTGCTGCTCGACTCCGACATCGAGGAGAACGAGCCCGACCTGCGCGGCGTCACCGACCGCCTCTACGGCGGCGACCAGGACCAGCGCATCCGGCAGGAGATCCTGGTCGGCATCGGCGGCGTGCGGGCGGTCCGCGCGTTCTGCCGGGTCACCGGACACCCCGAGCCGGAGGTGTTCCACACCAACGAGGGCCACGCCGGCTACCTCGGGCTGGAGCGCATCCGCGAGCTCGCCCACACCCCGGGCCTGTCGTTCGACGAGGCCGTGGCCACCGTCCGCGCGGGCACGGTGTTCACCACGCACACCCCCGTCCCCGCGGGCATCGACCGGTTCCCCGTCGACATGGTGAAGCACTACTTCGGGGAGCACCTGCTGCCCGGCGTGCCGACCGACCGGGTCCTCGCGCTGGGCGCCGAGAACAACCCGACGATGTTCAACATGGCCCACATGGGGCTGCGGCTGGCCCAGCGCGCCAACGGCGTCTCGCAGCTGCACGGCGCCGTCTCGCGCGGCATGTTCGGCTCGCTGTGGGAGGGCTTCGACGCCGACGAGGTGCCGATCGGCTCGGTCACCAACGGCGTGCACGGCTCCACGTGGGAGGCCCGTGAGGTCACCGAGCTGATCGGCGAGCCCGGCCACTTCGCCGCGTCCGTCGGCGACGAGGAGCTCTGGCACCTCCGCGGCGCGCTGCGGGCGCGGCTGGTCACCGAGGTGCGCCGCCGGGTCCGCGAGGCGTGGCTGCAGCGCGGGGCGTCGCTGCCCGAGCTGAGCTGGACCGAGCACGTGTTCGACCCGAACGTGCTGACCGTCGGCTTCGCGCGGCGCGTGCCCACCTACAAGCGGCTCACGCTGATGCTGCGCGACAAGGACCGGCTGCGCGACCTGCTGCTCGACCCGCACCGGCCCGTCCAGCTCGTCGTCGCGGGCAAGAGCCACCCCGCCGACGACGGCGGCAAGGCGCTGATCCAGGAGATCGTGCAGTTCGCCGACGACCCGGCCGTGCGCCACCGGATCGTCTTCCTGCCCGACTACGACATGTCGATGGCCCGCTACCTGTACTGGGGCTGCGACGTGTGGCTCAACAACCCGCTGCGCCCGCTGGAGGCGTGCGGCACGTCGGGCATGAAGTCGGCGCTCAACGGCGGGCTCAACCTCTCGATCCGCGACGGCTGGTGGGACGAGTTCTACGACGGCTCCAACGGCTGGGCCATCCCCACGGCCGACGGCATCGAGGACCCGACGCGCCGCGACGACCTGGAGGCCAACGCGCTCTACGAGCTGCTGGCCACGCAGGTGGGGCCGGCGTTCTACGAACGTGACGCCCAGGACGTGCCCACGCGCTGGGTGGAGCTGGTGCGCCACACGCTCACCACGCTGCGTCCGCAGATCCAGGCCACGCGGATGGTGCGCGAGTACGCCGAGGGGCTCTACGCGCCGGCGGCGCGGGCAGCGGCCGCGGTGGTGGCGGACGGGTACGCCGGGGCCAAGGAGGTGGCGGCCTACCGGGCCCGCCTCGGGGCGGCGTGGCCGAAGGTCGAGGTGCTCGGCGTCGACGCGTCGGGGCTGCCCGACACCCCGGTGGTCGGTGCGCCGATGACGGTGCGGGCGCTCGTCCAGCTCTCCGGGCTCGACCCGTCGGACGTCGTCGTGCAGGCCGTGGTGGGCCAGGTCGACGAGGACGAGGAGCTGCACGGCTCCCGCACGGTGGCGATGCAGTACGTCGAACCGGCCGAGGGCGGAGGGGAGCGGTTCGAGGCCGTCGTCCCGCTGCCGTACGCGGGGCTCACCGGCTACACCGTGCGCGTGCTGCCGCACCACCCGCTGCTGGCGTCGGCGGCGGAGCTGGGGAAGGTCGTGCTCGCGGGGTGAGGTGGCCCGGGGCGGCGGTCTCGCCGCCGCCCCGGGCCCTCAGATCACTTGTTGTAGCTGTTCGGCGACCAGAGCACAGCGCCGTCACCGTTGTAGAGGACGATGTTGCGGTCGTCCTGCATGACGAGCTTGGCGTTCACACCCGACGTGTTGGACGCCCAGCGGACGCCACCGTCGGCCTTGTAGAGAACCAGGTTGCCGTCGGCCTGGACGTCGAGGCGGGCTCCCGGGGCGTCGTGGATGTCGGCGTCCCACTCGGCCCCGTTCGGGCCACCGACCGCGAGGTTGCCGTCGGGCAGCACACCGAAGTGGTACTGGCCGTCGGGCGAGTCGATGCGCTGGTCGCCGGACAGGCTGCCGGGCGACTGAACGGTGTCGCTCATGTTGGATCCCCTCGTTCCGCCGGACCCTCACCCCGCCTCGTTCAGACGCGGCCGTTCCGGCGCCACGGAGGATAGGGCGCATGCCCGAACGGCCGATCATCGCCCACGGTCAGCGGCGGAAACGTCACTTTCGGGGGAATCAGCCGCCGCAGCAGCCGCCCCCGCAGCACCCACCGCCACCGCCACCGGCGGGCGCGGGACTGCGGCCGCCCACGGCCACGGTGGTGAGCAGCCTGACGGTGTCGTCGTGCCCGGCCGGACAGTCGGCCGGGGCGCCGGACTCGCTCATGGGGCGCGTGACCTCGAAGGTCTCCCCGCACTGGCGGCACCGGAAGTCGTAACGAGGCATGCCGGCACCCTAACCCCCGAGGGTCGGGGTGTGAATGCCCGCGAGTCGGCGGTTCCGAGCGCGCGAGTCGGCGGTTTCGGGGGGCCGAGTCGGCACTTTCACGCGGACGGCCCGTCCGTCCCGGTGAGCGGGCCGGACGGAGTGGGTGCGGCTCGCGTTCTCGGAAGTGCCGACTCGCGCACGGGAACCTGCCGACTCGCGCACGGGAAACCGCCGACTCGCGCACGGGAAACCGCCGACTCGCGCACGGGAAACCGCCGACTCGCGGGGTCAGGGGGTGTGGCGGAGCAGGAGCAGGCTCCTCGGGGGGAGGGTGATCGTCGTGGCGCCGGGGAGGGCGCGGGTCGTCGCGGGGGTGCCGTCGGGCCGGGTGCTGTCCAGCTCCACGACGAACGGGCCCGCGGGGGGCAGGGTCGCCGCGAGCGCGTCGCCGCCCGCGTGCATCAGCAGCAGCCACCCCTCGCGCATGAGGCCGAGGGTGTGCAGGTCGCCGTCGTGCCAGTCGTGGCCGCCGATGCGGCGCCCGGCCGGGTGCCACCACAGGACCTCGCCGTCGCGGTAGAACGTGTCGCGCTGCAGCGCGGGGGAGCTGTGGCGCAGGGCGGCGACGCGAGCGGTGAACGCCGTCATCGAGTCGGAGTCCGCGCCGGGTGACCAGTCGGTCCACGACGTCTCGTCGTCCCGGCAGTAGGCGTTGTTGTTGCCGTTCTGGGTGCGCCAGCGCTCGTCACCGGCCAGGACCATGGGCGTGCCGGTCGAGAGCAGCAGGGTGCCGAGCATGGCCCGGGCCGCCGCGAGCCGCCGCGACGCGATCACCGGCGACGTCGTCTCGCCCTCGACCCCGAAGTTCTGGGAGCGGTTGTCGTCGGTACCGTCGCGGTTCTGCTCCCCGTTGCCCTCGTTGTGCTTGTGGTTGTAGGACACCAGGTCGCGCAGGGTGAACCCGTCGTGGGCGGTGACGAAGTTGACCGACGCCCACGGCCGGCGTCCGTTGATCTTGTAGAGGTCCGAGCTGCCGGTCAGGCGGGACGCGACCTCGCCGATGCCGCCGTGGCCGCGCCAGAAGTCGCGCACGGCGTCGCGGTAGCGGCCGTTCCACTCCGACCACGCGACCCCGAACCCGCCGACGCGGTAGCCCTCGCCGGTGGCGTCCCAGGGCTCGGCGATGAGCTTGCAGCGCGAGAGGACCGGGTCGATCGCGATGGACGTCAGCAGCGGCGCGTTCTGGTCGAACGCGCCGGAGCGCGGCCGGCCCAGGACGCTGGCCAGGTCGATGCGGAACCCGTCGACGCCGAAGGTGGTGACCCAGTGCCGCAACGCGTCGCACACCAGCCGGATGACGGTGGGGGAGCCGGAGTCGAGCGTGTTGCCCGTGCCGGTGATGTCGGCGTCGTGGCCGTTGCCGCCCAGCGAGTAGTAGGCGGGCGCGTCGAGGCCGCGGTAGGACAGCGTGGTGCCGCCGACGCCACCTTCGGCCGTGTGGTTCGGCACGACGTCGAGGATCACCTCGATGCCCACCGAGTGCAGTGCCGCCACCATCGCGCGGAACTCCTCGACCTCCGCGCCCGGCACGCTCGCGTAGCCCGCGTGCGGGGCGAGGAAGCCCAGCGTGGCGTAACCCCAGTAGTTGGGCAGGCGCCGGGCGAGCAGCGGCGGCTCCTCCGCGATGGACGTGACGGGCAGCAGCTCGACGGCCGTGACCCCGGTGCGGCGCAGGTGCTCGAGCACCGCGGGGTGGGTCATGCCGAGGTAGGTGCCGCGGTGCTCCGGCGGCACCTCGGGGTGGCACTTCGTGTAGCCGCGCACGTGCAGCTCGCTGATCACCGTCTCCGACCACGGGACGTCGGGCCGGTCGCCCGGCGCGGGCACGTCCGCCGCGGTGACCACCGACAGCGGTACGTGGCCGAGGGAGTCGATGGTGTTCTCGGTGCCCGTCATCGGGTCGTTCACCCAGCCGCGGGCGGCCTGCAGATCGGTGACGGTGCCGGTGATGCGTCGGGCGTAGGGGTCCACGAGGATCTTCGCCGGGTTGGCGCGCAACCCGTCCCACGGCCGGTAGGGGCCGTGCACGCGGTAGCCGTAGCGCTGACCGGGGCGCACGCCCGACACGTGGCCGTGCCAGACGCCGAACGTCCGCTCGGTGAGCTCGACGCGCTTCTCGGTGAGCTCGCTGCCGACCCCGTCCACCAGGCAGACCTCGACGGCGTCGGCGCTCGTCGAGGCCACGGCGAACCGCGTCCCGTCGATGTCGACATGGGCACCCAACGGGAAGACCGGCACGACTCCCGAGTCTAGGGCCGGGCACCCGGCGGGTCGCGGGGTCGGTCGGCGAGGATAGGACCGTGGCTGCTCCTGGATCACCCCGTGAGTCGTTGTCCACCCCCGGACCCGATCTCACCGACCTCGTCATCCGGATGGACGGCGTGTCCGTCCGCCGCGGTGACTCCACGCTGCTGCACGACGTCGACTGGGCGGTGGAGCTCGACGAACGCTGGGTCGTGCTGGGTCCCAACGGTGCCGGCAAGACCACGCTGCTGCGCCTCGCGTCGGCCGAGCTGCACCCGACCACCGGGTCCGTCCACGTCCTGGGCGAGAAGCTCGGCCGCGTGAACGTGTTCGAGCTGCGCACCCGCATCGGGCTGACGTCGGCGGCGCTGGGCCTGCGCATCCCGGGCGACGAGACGGTCAGCGACGTCGTCGTCAGCGCGGGGTACGGGGTGCTGGGCCGCTGGCGGGAACGCTACGAGAACGCCGACACCGACCGGGCCGAGGCGCTGCTCGACGCCATGGGTGTCCGCGGGCTCGCCGACCGCACCTACGGCACGCTGTCGGAGGGCGAGCGCAAGCGCACCCTGATCGCCCGCGCGCTGATGACCGACCCCGAGCTGCTCCTGCTCGACGAGCCGACCGCGGGTCTCGACCTCGGCGGGCGCGAGGACCTCGTCGGACGGCTGGCCCGGCTCGCGATGGATCCGGCCGCGCCGGCGTCGGTGCTGGTCACCCACCACGTCGAGGAGATCCCGCCCGGTTACACCCATGGTCTGCTGCTGCGCGACGGTGGTGTCGTCGCGTCGGGACTGCTGGACGACGTGCTCACCGACGAGAACCTGACGGCGACGTTCCGCGTGCCGCTGGCGGTGCAGCGCCGCCGCGGCCGCTTCAGCGCCTACCTCCGCTGACCCGGGTTCGGGAAAGCCACTTTCCGGTCACGTGGCGACAGCAAAGTGGCTTTCCTGACCCCGCAGGGTGTCGCGCCGGAACGTTAGGGTGCGGGCGTGACCGAATTCGTGAAGCTCGAGGTCGACGGCGGCGTGGGCACGATCCGGCTGGACCGGCCCCCGATGAACGCGTTCAGCGCCCAGGTGCAGGAGGAGCTGAAGGCCTGCGCCGAGGAGGCCGCCCGCCGCGCCGATGTCCGCGCCGTGATCGTCTACGGCGGGGAGAAGGTGTTCGCCGCCGGCGCCGACGTCAAGGAGATGGCGTCGATGTCCTACGCGGAGATGTCCGTGCGGGCCCGTCGGCTCTCGGCGTGCTTCGGCGCGATGTCGGAGATCCCCAAGCCCACGGTGGCCGCGATCACCGGCTACGCGCTGGGCGGCGGCATGGAGGTCGCCCTGGGCTGTGACCGGCGGATCTGCGGCGACAACGCGAAGATGGGCCAGCCCGAGATCCTGCTCGGGATCATCCCGGGCGGCGGCGGCACGCAGCGGCTGGCGCGGCTCGTGGGCGCCCCGAAGGCGAAGGACATCATCTTCACCGGCCGCATGATCAAGGCCGACGAGGCGCTGGCCATCGGGCTGGTGGACCAGGTGGTGGCCCCCGACGACGTCTACGCCGCGGCCCGGTCGTGGGCCGAGCAGTTCGTGAACGGGCCCGCCCTGGCGCTGGCGGCGGCGAAGAAGGCCATCGACGGCGGCCTCGACACCGACCTGCGCACCGGTCTGGACCTGGAGGCCGAGATGTTCGCGGCCCTGTTCGCCACCGAGGACGGGCGCGAGGGCATGAAGAGCTTCGTGGAGAACGGGCCGGGGAAGGCGCAGTTCACGGGCCGGTGAGGCTCAGGCGAACAGCTCGTCGATCGCGAGGGTGAACCCGGGCAGCAGCGGGCTGGTGAGCTGCTCGCCCGGGCCCAGCTCCAGGGCGTCGTCGAGGGGCTGGCCGGCGCGGTGGACGAGCACCGTGCTGGCCGGGGTGTCGATCAGCCAGAGCTCCCTCGTGCTCGCACGCAGGTACTGGTCACGCTTGACCCCGATGTCGCGGTAACTCGTCGGCCGAGATCCGTGCGGTGGTCACCGTCGTGGCCGCACCCTGACACGCAGCACCGACAGTTTCTGGAATGCTGTTACCCATGAGTACGGACCCCGCTCCGCGCCCCCACGCCACCGCCGAGGAGGTCGAGGCCGCCCGCCACGACCGCAAGCTGGCGAACGTGCTCTACCACGACTGGGAGGCGGGCTCCTACGACGACAAGTGGTCCATCTCCTACGACGAGCGCTGCATCACCTACGCCGCCGACCGCTTCCGGTATGCCGCCGGTGACAGGGACTGGCCCTACGAGCGCGCTCTGGAACTGGGCAGCGGTACCGGGTTCTTCCTGCTCAACCTCATGCAGGCCGGCCTGGCCAAGCGCGGCTCCGTGACCGACCTCTCACCTGGCATGGTGCAGGCCGCGCTGCGCAACGCCGAGCACCTGGGCCTCGACGTCGACGGTCGCGTGGCCGACGCCGAGAAGATCCCCTACGACGACGACACGTTCGACGTGGTCGTCGGGCACGCGGTGCTGCACCACATCCCCGACCTCGACACGGCGTTCCGGGAGATCCTGCGCGTGCTCAAGCCGGGTGGCCGGTTCGTGTTCGCCGGGGAGCCGACGAAGATCGGCGACCGCTACGCGCGCGCGCTCGGCCGGCTCACCTGGAAGGCCACCACACGGCTGACGAAGCTGCCCGCGCTGTCGTCCTGGCGGCGGCCCCAGGCGGAGCTGGACGAGTCCTCGCGCGCCGCCGCGCTGGAGGCCGTCGTCGACATCCACGTCTTCGACCCCGCCGAGCTGGAACGCCTCGCGCGCACCGCGGGCGCCGCCGATGCGCGTGTCGTCACCGAGGAGTTCACCGCCGCGATGCTCGGCTGGCCGGTGCGCACGTTCGAGGCCGCCGTCCCGCCCGGGAAGCTCGGGATGCGCTGGGCGATGTTCGCCTTCCACGGCTGGTTGAAGCTGTCGTGGCTCGACCAGCGCGTGCTGTCACGGGTGGTGCCGCGCGCCTGGTTCTACAACGCGCTGATCACCGGCACCAAGCAGTAGTCCTACTGATCCACGCGGCGGGCGTACCCGTCAGGATGGGGGAGTGACCCTCCTCCCGGCGGCCGACATGGAGCGCCCGCTCGAACCGCTGTGGCGTGGCCTGCTCGTCTACCGGGTGCTCACGCTGGTGAGCTCGGTCGCGGTGGTGCTCTACACGCTCGACGAGTTCGCGTCGCCCGTCGGCGCGATGGTGGTGCTCGCGGTGATGACCGGGTGGACGGCCGTCACCACCTACGGCTACTTCGGAGGTCTCCCGGGGGCCCGTGACGGGCGCGGCAGGTTCGCGATCGCCGACCTGGCCGTCACCTCCGGCGTCATGGCCGCCACGCTCCTGGTGCAGAGCCCCGCCCAGATCGCCGCCGACGACCCCGTCATGGGCTCCATCTGGACGCCTGGCGCGGTGCTCGCGTGCGCGCTGTTCTGGGGGGTCCGCGGTGGCCTCGCCGCCGCCGCCGTGATCTCGGGGATGCTGCTGCTGATCTCGGCGACCTTTCGCACCGAGCTCGGCGACATCGAGCTGATCCTGCTGGTCGGCATCGTCATCGGCTTCGCCTCCACGGTCCTGCGGCGTTCCGCGGAACGGCTGCGGCGGGCCGTGGCGGCCGAGGCGGCGGCCAGGGAGCGGGAACGGCTCGCCCGCGCCGTCCACGACGGGGTGCTGCAGGTGCTCGGGCTGCTGCGCAGGCGCGGCGCGGAGCTGGGCGGTGACGCCGGCGAGCTCGGTGCGCTGGCGGGGGAGCAGGAGTTCGCGCTGCGCACGCTGCTGACCACCGGTCCCGCGCCCGTCGACGGCGAGGGCCGCCGTGACCTCGCCGCCGCGCTGCGGGTGGCGGCCACCTCGCGCGTCGTCGTCTCCACGCCCGCGCATCCCGTCGAGCTGCCGGCCCACGCCGTCGACGAGCTCGTCGGCGTGGTGGGGGCGGCGCTCGCCAACGTGGAACGGCACGTCGGACCGCACGCACCCGTCTGGGTGCTGCTCGAGTGCACCGACGAGGGTGTCGAGATCAGCGTCCGCGACGAGGGGCCCGGTATCCCGGAGGGCCGGCTCGACGACGCGGCGGACGAGGGCAGGCTCGGGGTGGCCCGGTCGATGCGGGGCCGCGTGCGGGACCTCGGAGGGGAGATCGTGTGCGAGACGGGACCGGAGAGGGGCACGGAATGGATCATCAGGCTGTCACGGTGATGGTCGTCGACGACCACCCGATCTGGCGGGAGGGCGTCGCGCGCGACCTCGGCGACCGCGGGCTGACGGTGGTGGCCACGGCCCCGGACGCCGAGGCAGCCGTCCGCATCGCCACCGCCACCCGTCCGCAGGTGGTGCTGATGGACCTCAACCTCGGCACCGGCACCGGTCTGGAGGCCATCGAGGGCATCCTCGCGGTGCTCCCCGGGACGCGGATCCTCGTGCTCTCGGCGAGCGGCGAGCACGCCGACGTCCTCGACGCGGTGAAGGCGGGCGCCACCGGCTACCTCGTGAAGTCGGCCGGGGCCGAGGAGCTGCTGGCCGCGGTGCTGCGCACGGCCGAGGGCTACCCGGTGTTCACGCCCGGCCTCGCGGGGCTGGTGCTGGGGGAGTTCCGGCGGACGGCGGGCGAGCCGGCGGCCCCCGTCCTCACCGACCGGGAGACCGACGTGCTGCGGCTCGTCGCCAAGGGGCTGACAGCCAGGCAGATCGGGGAGCGGCTCGTCGTCTCCCACCGGACGGTCGAGAGCCACGTGCAGAACACGCTGCGCAAGCTCCAGCTCAACAACCGTGCCCAGCTCGTGCGGTACGCGATCGAGAAGGGTCTGGACGGCGAGTGACCTCGCGCTGATCCCTCCGGTGCCGGATGATGATCACAGCGGGAGGGGGCGCATGGACGAGGCGGACGTGGTCACGGTGGTGGTGGTCTGCACCGCGGCGTCGCGCTCGCCCGCCGCGCTCGCCGTCCCGGACATCGAGCTGCTCGCGCGGACCGCGGATCCCGACGAGGCGGCGTCGATCGTCGCCGACACGAACCCGCAGGTCGCGGTCGTCGACCTCGACACCGTGTCCGTCGACGTGATCGACGTGGTCGCGGCCTCCGGGGCCCCCGTACTTGCGGTCTCCGGGCAGGGGGAGCCGTCGACGGAGGCGTTGGCCGCGGTCCGGGCGGGGGCCACCGGGTATCTCGTCCGTCCCAGGAGTGCGGCAGAGCTCGTGCGTGCGGTGCGCCGGACGGCGGCGGGGGAGGCGGTGTTCAGCCCCGGCCTGGCCGACGGCGTGCTCGCCGCGCGTCGCCCCGGCGCGCCGGTGGTGTCGCTGACGGGGCGGGAGTCGGACGTG
>NZ_MKVV01000053.1:16848-91375 GCF_001899645.1 Pseudonocardia sp. 73-21
CTCGTCCTCTCGCCCCGGACGGTGGAGAACCACGTGCAGCACATCCTGCGCAAGGTCGGCCTGCCCAACCGGGCGGCACTCGTCCGGTACGCCATCGAGGAGGGGCTGGCGTGATCGACCTTCGCGAAACGCCCACGGATCCGGGGGTGGGCTGCGACGATGGAGGTATGGCCAGTCTTCCCGACGGTGGTGGCGGAACCAGCCTCGACGACAAGATCATGGGCGCGCAGTGGCGGCTGTGGATGGCGAAGATCGAGGAGAACGGGTCGGTGCAGGCGGCGGGTGGGTACGTCGTGGATCCGGAGCGAGCGGAGGAGTGCATCCGGGAGATGGAGCGGATCGCCAACGACGTGCGCGCATCGCTGTATCAGGCGGACCGCTTTTCCTTCGTCGCTCCGGGGTATGACCCGGTGAGCCAGAACGTCGCCCGGCAGGGAGCAGTGATGGGTCAGCGAGCGGAGACCTTCGTCGCGAGCTGGGCCCATCAGATCGAGGCCACCCGCGACGCCCTCGTCGCTCAATTGGCGGCCTATCGCGAGGTGGAGCGGGCGAACGCGGCCCGGCACGCATGACCAGTCGGATCCGCCCCTACGTCGTCGTCGCGACGGTGCTGATGCTGGCGGCCTGTGCGGCGCCGGTGCGAGGCACTCCGGCGTCGGTGCCCGCGCTGTCGCCCCCCGGGGTTCCTGTGAGCGGTGACAAGCCGCCGCCGCGCTACACGCCGGCGGTCCGTTCGCCGCTCGACGCGCGCGGAATCCCACCTTGTGACCTGCTGACCGAGCGTCAGTTGATCGAGCTGAACCTACTACCTGCAACTGCGAAGCCTGGTGGAACCGAGGGGGCCGCGCAGACCTGCACCTGGACGTCGTCAGTGGACCCGGCCAATCCAGGCGGACTCCAGGTGAGGACGGAGTCGCCCATCCCAGTACTGGATGGCCTCTTCATCGTCCGCGACAGTCTGGCTGTCTTCGAACCCACCGAGGTGTCCGGCCATCCCGCATACCGTGCGGACGGAACCACGCTGACCGGCTGCAGGATCTACACCGCTATCGCTGACTATCAGGGCGTCGCGACCGGAACCAATCCCGCCGGCCGCAAGCTCGCCGACCCCTGCGCCGGCGCGCGCCGGATGGCCGAGATGATCCTCTCGAACCTGCCGCCCCTGCGCTGATCCGCTCGCAACTCCACACCGGCCCGCTGATGGCGCGCGGACCGCGGTCTCCTCGGCCGTCCATCTCCGCCTCCTCCTGGGCGCAACGCGTGGCATCACATCAGGTGCGTCGGCCGCGCCGACGACGGTCACATGTGCCCGCCTCGTGCGGGGCCCCCATCCCATCCGCTGGTCACGGCACCGTGGTCGTCGTCGCGCCGAGCCCCAGGACGCTGATCAAGGCGGAATGGTGGTCTGTGGAGATCCACTGGCGACCGCTACGCCTTGATCACCGCGTGCGGGGGAGGCTCGGCCGGCCACGCACGGCGGTCCATCACGTTGATCAAGGCCATGTTGTCGTTCGCGGAGATCCATCGGCGACCTTCTCGCCTTGGTCACCGCGGGGACGGGTCAGCCGAGTGTGCTCAGGCGTTCCAGGATCGCCGCCAGCACCGCTTCGGTGTCGGCGTCGAGGGCCACCGCCACCGCCGGGCCGGGGCCGCCGGGCACCGTGGCCCCACGGGCCGGGCCCAGGTCGCAGGCCACCTGGAGCGGGTGGGGGGTGGTGCGCAGCGTGCCGGGCAGGACGGCCTCCAGCACCGCCACGGCGTCGTGCACCGCCACCGCGTCCACGCCGTAGCGCGCGCGGTACGCCGTGCGGTAGTGGGTGATCACCGTCCCGAGCTCGGCGCAGCGGGGCCCGGCGGCGGCCAGCGCGTGGAGCCAGGCGGGGCCGACGGGGCACTGGTGGGTGAGGTCCAGCGGCACCATCGTCACCGGCACGTCGGCCTGCGTGAGCACCCGGTGCGCCGCCTCCGGGTCGCAGTGGGCGTTGAACTCGGCCGCGCCGGTGACGTTGCCGCCGCTCAGCGAGCCGCCCATCCACACGATGCGCCCGATCCGCGGGGCGAGCTCGGGGTGGGTGGCGAGCAGGAGCGCGATGTTCGTGAGCGGGCCGATCGTCGCGATCGTCACCGGCTCGGACGCCTCCCGCAGCACCTCCACCTGCGTGCCGAGCGCTCCCCGGGGATCCGGTGCGGGCCCGGGCGGCAGGCCCGCCGCTCGGCCGCCGAGGCCGTCGTCGCCGTGCCACTCCTCGGCCCGCTCCGCCTGGACGTGCACGAGCGGGCGGGCGGCGCCCGGCGCCACCGGTATCTCGGGACGCCCGGCCAGCGTCAGGATGCGACCGGCGTTGGCCGTCGTGCCGGGCAGCGGCACGTTGCCGAACACGGTGGTGACGGCCAGCAGGTCCACCTCGGGTGACGCGCAGGCCAGCATGAGGGCCATGGCGTCGTCGACGCCCGGGTCGGTGTCGATGATCAGCGGGATCACCGGACGGCCTCCAGCTCGGCGGCGGTGGGCAGCGACGGCTGTGCGCCCGCGCGGGAGACGGCGAGCGCCCCGGCCGCGCAGGCGTAGCGCAGCGCCTCGGCGTCGGAGCGGCCCGAGAGCAGGGCGACGGTGAGCGCCGCGGTGAAGCAGTCGCCCGCCCCCGTGCCGTCGACGACGGTGGTGGGCGGCGGGGTGGCGGTGGCCACCACGACGCCGGCCCGGCGGATCTCCGCCCCGTCGCCGCCGTGGGTGATCACCACGGCCCCGGCGGTGTCGAGGCCGTCGAGCTCGGCGTACTCGGCGGAGTTGACCACCACGACGTCCACCCGACGCAGCACCTCCGGCGCGACGGGCCGGGCGGGCGCCGCGTTGAGGACGACCAGCCCGGTGGCGGCGGCGACGGCGGCGGCCACCGCCTCGTCGGGCACCTCCAGCACGGAGAGCACGGCGTCGGCGTCACGGACGTGAGCCGGCTCCACCACGGGATCGGCGTTGGCCCCGGCGGCCACGACGATGGTGGTCTCGCCCTCGTCGTCGACGGTGATCAGCGCGTGGCCGGTCGGGAGATCGGGCACGCGTCGGACGGCGGTGAGGTCCACGCCGCCGTCGGCGAGCAGCGCGAGGGCCTCGTCCGCGGCGGGATCGCGTCCCACCGCCCCCACCAGCGCGACGTCGGCGCCGAGGCGCCGGGCGGCCAGCGCCTGGTTGGCGCCCTTGCCGCCCGGATGGCGCGCCAGAGCGGAGGCGGCGAGGGTCTCGCCGGGCCCGGGCAGCCGGTGCACGCGGGCGACGACGTCCAGGTTGACGCTCCCGACCACGACGACCTTCACCCGGGCACGATAGCCGGGCCTACTCCGAGCGGGTCGGCTCGTCGTCCTCGTCGGGGCCGTCCATATCGCGGCCGGCCCGCTCGGCGGCGCCGCCGGAACCACCGCTGTCGGTATCGGCCTCCGGCACGGCGGACGGGGAGCGGTAGGACCGCGCGTCCTCGACCGTCGCGTCGGTGGGGTGCTCGACGCGGCGGGAGACGTTGCGGTCGAGGTGTTCGGGTTCGGTGCTCACCGACCTGCATACCCGGCGGGCGGTCCCGGGCAAACGAATAGGGTTCACGCCATGACCAGCATGTGGGGGTCGCCGCTGCGCGACCGGTGGGGGCGGGCCGGTCGTCGGGACCCCGAGCAGGCCCGCTTCCTCACCCTCGCCTCGCTGCGCTGGGTGATCCGCCACCGCGCGTGGACGCCCTGGTACCTCGTCCGCTACGCGCGGCTGCTGCGGTTCCGGATGGCCAACCCGCACGTGGTGCTGCGCGGCATGGTGTTCCTCGGCAGGCGCGTGGAGCTGCACGCCCGGCCGGGCTTCGGGCGCCTGGAGATCGGACGCTGGGTGCACATCGGCGACGGCAACTCCCTGCGCTGCCACGAGGGGTCGCTGCGCATCGGCGACAAGGTGGTGTTCGGCAAGGACAACACCGTCAACTGCTACCTCGACGTCGAGATCGGCGCCGCCAGCATCGTCGCCGACTGGGTGTACGTCACCGACTTCGACCACCGCACCGAGGACGTCACCGTCCCGATCAAGGACCAGGGCATCGTCAAGACGCCGGTGCGGATCGGGCCGGACGTGTGGATCGGCACGAAGGTCTCGGTGCTGCGGGGGACCAGGGTCGGGCGCGGGTCGGTGCTGGGCGCCCACGCGGTGGTGCGCGGCGACATCCCCGAGTTCTCCATCGCCGTCGGGGCGCCCGCGCGCGTCGTGCGCAACCGGCTCGCCGACTACGAGGCCGCCGCCGAGCAGCGGGCCGCGATCAGCGACATCGCCCGCAAGACGGCCAAGGCCGTGCAGCTGCGCCTGGAGCGTTCTGAATCGATGTGACCTGGGCCAAACTTGGTAACACAGATCCTCTACGAGGCGTAGTACTAGGAGGAACCCAACAGGAAGGCACCACCGTGAACGACACCACCGTCCGCCGCCTCAACGCCCTCGACGAGCAGTACACCGCCGCCGTCAACGAGGCCATCGCCGAGGACCGCGACGACCTCATCCAGCAGCTCGTCGCCGAGTACCCCGACGCCGCCGCGGAGATCATGAACAGCGAAGCGGCCTGAGCTAGGCCCGTCCGAACACGTTGCCCGTCGGGATCTTCGGGCGACCCAGCTCCTGCGGCCCGCCCGTCCGGGCCGAGGCGTACACCTGCGCCGTCCCCGCGGCGATGTGTGCCCAGTCGAAGTCGACGCCCAGCCGGGCCCGGGCCGTCCGGGCCCGCCGGGCGGCTCCCCGAGGGTCCGTGAGCACCCGCCCGACCGCCGTGGCCAGCGCCGCGACGTCGCCGGGCGGGAACGTCACGCCCGTCTCCCCGTCCACCACCACCTCGCCGAGCCCGCCCGCCGTCGACGCCACGAGCGGCGCACCGGCCGCGGCCGCCTCCAGTGCGACGATGCCGAACGGCTCGTAGCGGCTCGGGAGCACCACCGCGTCGGCTGCGGCGAGCAGCGCGGCGAGCTCGTCGTCGGGCAGGTGGCCCAGGAACGCGACGCTGCGTCGCACCCGGTGGGTGCGCGCGGTCTCGACGAGCATGTCGGCCGCCGTGCCGGTGCCCGCCACCACGAGCCGTGCACCGGGGTGGGCCCGCCGGATCCGCGGCAGGGCCGCGACGAGGTCGTGCACGCCCTTCTCGTACTCCAGGCGGCCGAAGTACAGCAGCAGCGGCTCGCCCCGCGGCGCCTGCTTCTCCCGGGCCGCCGCGACCCGCTTCGGGCCGACCCGCCACTCCCGCGGCGCGATGCCGTTGTGCAGCACCAGGACCGACTCCGCGTCGAGGTCGAACAGCTCCGCGATCTCGTCCCGCATGGCCGACGAGCAGGCGATCACCACGTCGGCCCGGTTCGCCAGCCACCACTCCGCCGAGTGCACCTGCCGGCTCAGCGGCGACGACAGCCAGCCGTTGTAGCGCCCGGCCTCGGTGGCGTGGACGGTGGCGACGAGCGGCACCCCTAGGACGTCGGCCAGTGCGACGGCCGGGTGCGCGACGAGCCAGTCGTGGGCGTGCACCACGTCGGGACGCCACCCACCCAGGCGCACCAGCGCCGCGCGCAGCAGGGCGTGGCCCATGGCGAGGGTCCAGGCCACCATGTCGCGCTCGAACTCCAGGTGGGTGGGGTCCTCGGCGACCGAGATCACCCGCACGCCGTCGACCGTCTCGTCGAGCGTCGGATGGGTGTGCGCGTCGGTGCCCGCAGGCCGGCGGGACAGGACCACCACGTCGTGACCGGCGGCGGCGAGCTCGGTGGCCAGCGCGTGCACGTGCCGTCCCAGCCCGCCGACGACGACGGGCGGGTACTCCCAGCTCACCATCAGCACCCGCATCCGCGAGATCATCCCAAACGCGCCCGATCGGGTTACCCGCGGGTAGGCCAGGGACGCGCCATGATGGGGCGGTGCGTGTGAACGTCGGCGGTGCGGTCCTGCTCGCCTTCCTGGCCACGGCGGCCTGCGCCCCGGCGGTGGTGGCGCCGGTGGCCGTCCCCGCCTCCGCGCCCGCCCCGGAGTGGACGGCGGCGGGCGCCCTGTTCGGCGGCACGCCCGACGCGCTGGCCGACCACTTCTGCAGCGGCTCCGTGCTCGACACGCCCACGGGCGACGAGGTGCTCACCGCCGGGCACTGCGTGGCCACCGGCGACGGCACGCCGGCCCGCACCGGCATGCAGTTCGTGCCCGGCTACGCCGGAGGCCACGCGCCGCTGGGCGTGTGGACGGTGACCGCGGCCGCCGTCGACCCCGAGTGGCTGGCCCACGGCGACCCGTCCGTCGACGTCGCCGTGCTCATCGTGCACCGCGCGGACGGGGTGCCGATCGAGAGCCTGACCGGAGGCTTCCACCTCGTGGTGGACCCCGGCTCGGTCAACGCCGTGTCGGCCATCGGCTACCCCGACGGCAGCGACCAGCCGCTGGTCCGCTCCGGCACGACCAGCCGGTTCTCGCCGACGCAGCTCGAGCTCGACGCCCACGGCCTCTACGACGGCACGAGCGGCGGGCCGTGGGTGCGCAACGGTAACGAGGTCATCGGGGTCACCGGCGGGTACGAGCAGGGCGGCCTGACCCCGGAGGTCTCCTACGCGGCCTACCTCGACACCCGCACGACGGCGTTGGTGACCACCGCGGGCCAGGCGTCCCCCGGGGCCTGACCGCTCGCGGCGAGACCCCGACTCGCGGGCTCGGAACCGTCGACTCGCGGGCTCGGAACCGCCGACTCGCGGGGTCAGGGTGTCGGCGGGGCCAGGATCGGGTTGCGGGCGCTCGCCACCACCGCGCCGGGCTCGGCGCCGGGGATGAACGTGCGCCAGTCGCCGCTCACCATCGTCGGCGCCGGGATCACCCGTACCCCGTCCGCGAAGTACGTGGTGGCGAGCACCATCCGCGGCGACGTGGTGCGGTTGGCGCCCGCGGTGTGGAAGCAGTTCGCGGAGTGGAAGCTCATCTCGCCGGCGGCGAACGGCCGGTCCTCGACCTGCACGCCGTCGCGCCGGAACGCGTCGGAGACGCCGCGGTCGTAGGAGGTGCCGTGCTTGTCGAACGCGACGTCGGCCACGAGCTTCCACGTCTCGGCCCCGCGGGCGAACGCGAGCGGTCCCATCTCCACGGGCGTGGCCTGCAGCGGGATCCAGGCCGTGAGCACCGAGGGCGAGTCCAGCGGGAAGTGGTGGGCGTCGTAGTGCCAGGGTGTGCGCCCGGCGCCGGGCTCCTTCGACAGCGCGTTGTCGTGGTAGAGCCGCACCCGCTCGGCGCCGAGCAGCGCGGCCGAGATCCCGCCGATCCGCGGCGAGAGCACGGCCGACCGCACCAGCGCGTCGTCGAGCCACATCATCTCGAGGCTCTGGAACCCGACCGACGGATCGACGACGTCGTCGAGCATCTCGCGCAACCGGGCCCGCAGGCGCGCAAGGGCGCCGGGCGTCAGCACCCCGGGCAGCTTGACGAACGACTCGGCGCGGAAGGACGCGACCTGCGTGTCGGTGACCGGGTACGGGACGGCCAGCTCGGCCGCCACCTCGTCGTCGGACGGCAGCGGGCCGGGGTCGGCCTCCGCGACGTCCACGAGGGGGCCGACGGGCGCGGGGGAGTCGGCGAGCGACATGTACCAGTCCCACCACTGGTCGTTGCCGCGGTCCCACTCCACCGCGACGTCGGACGCGGTGCCGGCCGCGGTCGCGGAGGAGAGGTACGGGTTGGTCACGCGTTCTCCCACGTGAGCAGGTGCGCCTGGTGGCGGAACTCGTAGGAGCCGTCGGACGCCCGGCACCCGGCCAGGTACGACGCCAGGGGCTCGACGGTCTCCATCTGCTCCAGCGCCACGGTGTCGTCGAACGCGCAGCGCTGCAGGAACCCCTCGACGACGGCTCGGTCGGCGGAGCCGGTGCGGTAGTCGAGCACCTGCACCGCGACGTCGGCCCCGGCCTGGCGCAGCGCGTCGGCCACGCCCTCGGCGTCGGTGTACGGGACGACGTCGGGCGCGAACGCCGGCCGGTAGGCCTCGTAGAACGCGAGGTAGTGCGAGAGCGACGAGCCCTGCGCGACGACGCCGAACCCGCCCGGTCGCAGCGCCGCGACCATCCGCGCCACGCCGGCGGCGAGCTGGTCGGGCGGCAGGGCGTAGAGGGCGTGCGTGGCCCAGGCGACGTCGTAGGCAGCGCCTCCGTCCCCACCCACCCCGTCGAAGTCCTGCAGGAACACCTCGTGCTCCCCGGCCACGACGAACGGCGGCGCGAGCACGGCCCGGGCCTCGGCGATGCTGAACGCGGAGGGGTCGAGCAGGTCCACCATGACGGCGGGGGAGGCGGGCAGGCCCGCGGCCAGGAGCGCCGCGGGGAACCTGCCGCTCCCGCAGGCCACGTCGAGCAGGCGCACCCGCCCGTCGCGCGCGTGCCCGCCCAGGTCGGCGGCCCAGTCGCGGGCGCCGGCGAGCTGCCGGTAGTCCTCCGTGGCGAGGGCGTAGAACGCCTGCATCTCGGCACGTCCCGCCTCGCTCCAGTGGTCGAGGCTGCGCTGGGCCGTGTCGGGTCGGGTCATCACCCGAGCCAACCACAGCTCCCGATTCGCCGCGCCGCGAACGGAGCATGCGCTTACGTTGGGCCGTGACCACTCTGCGCTCGTCCCGTCCGCTGGACCGGCTGCGCGAGGAGGTGCGGGGCACGGCGCCGCTCCCCGCGTTGTCCGGCGAGCGCTACGCGCTGACCCACGCCGCCTACGAGGCCGCCAGCGACCAGCGTCCGCGGTTGGAGGCGTGGCTCGCCCGCGAGCTGCCGCCGCTGCTGGCGGGCATCGACCCGGTGCGCGTGGTGGGCGTCGGGGTCGGCGACGGCACCGTCGACGCCGTGCTGGCCGCCGCGCTCGCGTCCGACGGCCGGCGGGTGCACTACACGGGGGTGGAGCCGCACGCGGCGTCGGCGGTGGGTTTCGCCGGGCGGCTCGCGGCGCTGGCCGTCTCGGCGTTGATCCCGACCGTCGTCATCGGCGACTTCGCCGACCACGACGCCGGGGCGCCGGCCGACCTCGTGCACTTCGTCCACTCGCTCTACTACGTCGACGACCTGTCCGCGGCCCTGGACCACGCGCTGTCGATGGTGCGGCCCGGCGGGCTGCTCGTGGCGGCGACCGCGCCGCTGGAGCCGCTGTGCGTCCTCACGGAACTGCTGTGCCCGTGGGGCGGTCACCGTCCGTGGTTCGCCGGGGACGTGCGCGCCGAGCTCGACCTGCGGGGCCTCGACGTCCGCGCCGAGACGCTCGTCGGCCACCTGGACGTCCGGGACGCGCTGCTGGGTGGCGGGGAGGACGTCCTCGACTTCCTCGTGGGCGCCCGCACCTCGGCGATGGAGCCGCAGGTGCGTGCACAGATGCTCGATTACCTGCGGGACATCTCCCTGCCCGGCTCCGTGGGGGTGGTGCCGCATCCGTTGGATCTGACCATTGCGCGCATCCCCTGATCGGCCGGATGGTCTTGTCCTTGCGCCACCCGGTGGTCAAGACTCACCCGGATTTCACTCATCCGGGCAACGGCCCACAGGGGGGCATGAATGCGCAGAGTTGTCATCGCGCTCGTCACAGCAGGACTGCTGGCAGCCGGCATCGTCACCGCGCCACTGGCGCAGGCGGCCCCGACAGGGCCGTCCGCCACGCCGGATTTCCAACCGGCTCCCGTCACATGGGGGCCCTGCACCACCAACAACACGCTGAAGGCGCGCGGCGCCGAGTGCGGGTTCGTCGAGGTTCCGCTGGACTACGCGAACCCCAGGGGCACGAAGATCCAGCTGGCGGTCTCGCGGCTCAAGCACACCACCACGGACTTCCAGGGCGTGATGCTGGTGAACCCGGGTGGCCCCGGTGGATCCGGCCTCATCTACTCGGTCCTGCGCGACAGCGCGACGCTGAACGGAGCCGGCAAGTCCTACGACTGGATCGGGTTCGACCCGCGCGGCGTCGGCTCCAGCAAGCCCGCGCTGAGCTGCATCCCGGACTACGCCGGCTACAACCGGCCGTACTACATCCCGGACAACCCGAAGGACGAGGCGGCCTGGCTCAAGAAGTCGGCCTCCTACAGTGCGGCGTGCGCGGTCAAGGGTCGTGACCTGCTGCCGCACCTGACCACGGCCGACTCGGCCAAGGACATGGACAGCATCCGCAAGGCGCTGGGCCAGGAGCAGATCAACTACTACGGCTTCTCCTACGGCACCTACCTCGGGTCGGTCTACGCGACGCTGTTCCCCCAGAACCTGCGGCGGGCGGTCTTCGACGGTGTCGTCGACCCGCGCGGTGTCTGGGAGCAGGACAACTACGACCAGGACATCGCGTTCGAGCGCAACATCAAGATCTACTTCGAGTGGGTCGCGAAGTACGACTCGATCTACCACCTCGGCACCACCGAGGCGGCGGTCGAGAAGCAGTACGACGACCAGTACCAGGCGCTCCGCACGACGCCGGCCGGCGGCAAGATCGGCTCGTCGGAGTGGAACGACATCTTCCTGCAGGCCGGCTACTACGTGTACGGCTGGGAGGACATCGCCACGGCGTTCTCGAGCTGGGTCAACGACAAGAACGCGGACGGCCTGATCGCGCTCTACGGCGGCCCGCCCTTCGACGACAACGGCTACGCCATGTACCTCGGTGTGCAGTGCGTCGACGCGACGTGGTCGAGCTACCCGCAGTTCCGCCAGAAGAACGCGGCCGTCTACAAGAAGGCGCCGTTCGAGACCTGGTCCAACGCCTGGTTCAACGCGCCGTGCACGTTCTGGCCGGCCAAGGCGGGCACCCCGGTGAAGATCGACGGGAGCAAGGCCCCGCCGATCCTGCTGGTCAGCGAGACCCTGGACGCGGCCACCCCGTACTCGGGCGCGCTGGAGATCCGCAAGCAGTTCCCGAAGTCGTCGCTGCTGGAGGGCGTGGGTGGCACCACGCACGCCGGCACCTTCGGCGACTCCGACTGCGAGAACGCGGTGGTGGCGAGCTACATCGCGACGGGCGCGCTGCCCAAGCGGGTCGCGGGCAACGGCAAGTCCGACGCCCAGTGCGACCCGAACCCGCAGCCGGTGCCGACCGCGCCGGCCACCGCGGCCTCGATGGCCGCGACGGGTAGCGGTGCGGCCGCCCAGGCGGTGCCGGGCAGTGGGACGAAGGCGCTAACCCGCTAGTCCCCGGGAGTCGACGGAACCGAACGGAGTGGCGGCCCAGTGCGCGATGCGCCGGGCCGCCGCTCCGCGTCGGCCCCCGGCCAGCAGTCCGGCGAGCTCCTCGACGTGCCCGGCGTGGGTCCGGGCGCGGTCGCGCGCGTAACCGGCCGCCGAGTCCTTGCTGACCATGAACGCCCAGTCGCTCGACAGTGCCAGCAGCGCCTCCTGCGCGAGGGCGTCGCGCAGGGGGTCGCGGGCGCGGCCCGGAGCGGTCGAGGACACCAGCGTCTTCTGCACCTGGTCGTTGAGCGCGACGATGTCGGCCACCTGCTCGCCCGCCCAGACCCGCCAGTCCTTGCCCGATCCCCACGACGACGGCGGCAGGTCCACGGGTGCACCGACCAGCCCGGCGTCGGTGGCGCCCCGCAGCGTGGTGACGCGCACGCCCGCCTCGGGCAGCGCGCGCAGCACCGCCTCCAGCCACGCCGGGCCCTCGTGCCACCAGTGGCCGAACAGTTCGGTGTCGAACGCCGCGACCGTCAGCGCCGGACGTCCGTGCTGGTCACGCAGTCCGGCGAGCCTTTCGCGGACGACCGACACGAAGTCGGCGGCGTCCCTCGCGACGGCGGCCGCGGCCCGCTCGGGGTCGTAGGGCTGCTTGGCCTCCGGCGCCACCGACTTCCCCGTGACGCGGGACGGCTTGAGGCCCGAGGCGTGGTCGAACGTGTGGAAGTCGCGGTAGTCGCGGCCGCCCGGGTAGCCCGAGCGCGGCGACCACACCCGGTAGGTGACGTCGAGGTCGCGGCCGAACGCCACCACGTCGGACGTCCCGACGGTGCGGCCGAACGCGGTGACGCCGCGCAGCGCCGGCCCGTCGACGAGGAAGCGGCGCACGCCCGCCGCGGCGTAGCCGTCCTCCATGCCCGGGGTGTAGCCGCACTCGGGCGCCCAGATCCCGGCCGGCCGCGTCCCGGTGCGCAGCGTCTGGTCGGCCAGCCCCGTCTCCAGCGCGAAGGCACGTACCTCCGGCAGCAGCAGCGGGCCGAACGGGTGGGTGGCGGGGCCGCCGAGCAGCTCCATCGCCCCGGCGTCGGCCAGCCCGCGCAGCACCGGCGACGCGCCGTGGCGCCAGCGCGTCTCGAAGTCGGTGAGCGCGGCGGCGGCGGCGCGGTGCTCGTGGGCGGCCAGGTCGGGCAGGCGCGGGGCGGCCTCATGGGCGCGCAGCAGCCAGCCGCCGAGCCAGTCGTGCAGACCGCGCAGGCAGTACGGGTCGTCGAGCTGGGCGGCGAGCACCGGCGTGACGCCGAGCGTCAGCAGGTCCTGCCGCCCCTCGGAGGCCAGCCGGGACACCACGTCGACGACGGGGAGATACGAGTGCGCCCACGCCTGGTAGAGCCACTCCTCCCCGACGGGCCACCGCCCGTGGTGCGCGAGCCACGGCAGATGCGAGTGGAGTACGAGGCAGAACGTCCCCACGGGCCCGCTCACGTGCCCACCGCACACGCGTCGTGGCGAGCGCACACCCGTTGTGGCGCTGGCGCGGCCGGGGCTGCGCTTGTGCGGTGCGCCGTCATGCTCGCCTCGCCGACAACACGAGATCGAGGCTCGCGTCGATCTCGTCGGCGCCGAGGTCGAAGTCGGCGCAGCGCACCGACTCGACGTCGCGCAGCAGTGCCCCGGGCCAGATGCCGTCACCCAGGACGACCGCCGTCTGGGCCTCGACGATCGAGCCGCCGTGCGCCGCGTCGAGAGCGCGCAGGCGGGGGCCGTGGTGCAGGCCCAGCACCTCGACATCGGCGAAGCCCGCGTCGGCGACGAGCCCGCCCAGCTCGGCGCCGGAGAGCTCGCGGGTGTGGAACGGGTTGAGCGGGGTGTCACGGCCGGGGGAGAAGGTGATGCGGTTCGGCGTCGAGACGAACAGCGTGCCTCCCGGCCGCAGCACGCGCCGGCACTCGCGCAGGAACCCGTCCTGGTCCCACAGGTGCTCGATGACCTGTAACGAGACCACCACGTCGACCGCGCAATCCGGCACCGGCAGCGCCACCAGGTTCGTGCGCGCCACCCCGATGCGGGGGTAGCGGCGGGCGGCGTGGGCGGCGGCCTGGGCGTCGTAGTCCAGCGCCAGCACACGACGGGCGACGCCGGCGAGCAGGTCGGCGCCGTAACCCTCGCCGCAGCCTGCCTCCAGGACCGTCGCGCCCGTGCAGCGCGGAGCCAGCTCCTCGTAGACCACCTCGTG
Source organism: Pseudonocardia sp. 73-21 (assembly GCF_001899645.1). Lineage (GTDB taxonomy): Bacteria > Actinomycetota > Actinomycetes > Mycobacteriales > Pseudonocardiaceae > Pseudonocardia. The sequence goes on from NZ_MKVV01000053.1 coordinate 30,227, forward strand.
GCGGCGGAACCAGTAGTTCTCCTCGGCGATGCCGGGCACGGTACGCTCGCCGGTGAGAGGCAGATTGACAGCCTGATCTGCGCCTATAGGAAAGCTCACGTCGTTCGCATGCCTCTCGTCAGTTCCGCACAGCGCTCGTTGCCAACATAACCGACGGAGCCAGCGATGAACGAACTGATGGACCTGGCCGAGGAGTGGGATCTCACGCTCGGCACGGTGTCAGACAAGACGAGGGAGGTCTACCGGCGGGCTATCGTCCAGTTCTCGGCCTGGCTCGGAGCCGAACATCCCGACGTCGTCGCGATCGAGCAGCTGCAGCGGCGGCACGTCGACGGATGGATGCGGCATCTCGCTGACGGGCTGGGGCGCAGCGACGCGACCCGTCGGGTGCGGCTCATCGCGCTGCGGAAGTTCTTCGCATATCTGGTGAGCGAGCCGGACATTCCGATGGACACCAACCCTGCCGGCCTCGTCGCGTTGCCCAGTCCCAAGGACAAGGTCGTCCCGGTGATCCACGACGAGGACCTGGTGAAGCTGCTGCGGCCCGTCGAACGCGGCTCGACGTTCGTCGACCGACGCGACGCGGCGATTCTCCGCGTACTCATCGACACCGGGTGCCGACGCGGGGAACTGGCTGGCATCGACGTCGAGGACGTCGACCTTCGGACGAACGACGTCCGGCTCCGCCGCACCAAGGGAGGCAGCGAGCGGCTCGTCCCGATCGGCGCGAAGTCAGCACTTGCTCTGCGCAAGTACCTGAGGGCGAGGCAACGGCACGCAGCCGCTGGATCACCCGCGCTGTTCCTGTCGATCCGCTCGGGCAACCGCGGTGGATGGAGGATGTCCGGCGGCGGGATAGCCGAGATGCTGGTGCGGCGGTGTGCGGCAGTTGACCTTCCGCCCGTGCATCCGCACATGTTCCGGCACACCTGGGCTAACGACCTCTTGTCGAATGGCGCGAACGAGACGGACGTCGAGAAGCTTGCCGGGTGGCGGAGCCCGCTCATGGTCCGTCGATACGGCGCATCGGCCGCAGCGCAGCGCGCTCGCGATTCTTCAAGAAGGTTGGCGCGTGGCGACCGAGTTTGAGGGCTCGTGTCGCCGGATCCTGAAATCTGACCCCCTGGCGGTTCGGCGGATTCCGGCCATCGTCGCAACACGTGGGTGAAGGTGGTGAAGCGTAGCGGGGTTCAGCGGGTGATCGTAGGTGCGAGCTTGGTGACCGTCATGCCGGTCAGCTCGGCCCAGGTTTGGGTGGCTGCGGCCAGGGTGAGGACGCTGCCGTCGAGGACGTGTTCGCCACCTTGTCTGACGATCAGCGTGTTCAACGAGCGGAAGGCGCGTCCCTTCCGGGCGAGGACGAGGATGTCGGTCGCGGCGCGTTCACCGCGCCAGTGCCCGGCCGGCAGCTGTGCTCGTGGGCCGACACCGTTGGGTGCGTGCGGGTCAGCGCCGCAGAGCCGGTCATCAAGCAGCCCGAGAGCGGCGCCGATGCCTGAAGTGGCCCCACCCTCTACGTACCAGCACTGACTGTGGGACGAAGTCAGGGCAGACAATGCTCAGCCGGCGATCCCCGCACGCCCATCCCCAGCACCACGACCAAGAAGATCAACAGCAGCGATTCAAGATCACAGTACGGACGTTACGAAAGATCGAGGCTAACGCTCGAAGGACCTGTGCCGTTGATCCTCGTCCACACGTGCCGAAAGGCAGTGCGGTTGACCCGACGTCGGTGGTACCTGCTGCTGAGCAAGTCGCGGAGCGGTTTGGATCCGCGGACGTGGGCCGGCACCTTCGCCGCAGTGTTGTAATCCTCCATCGCATCGACGAATCTCATGAGTGGGAGAGCGCGGCTCCGTCTCCGGATGTCGGCGTCCGCAGCCAACGCTCGTACGAGACCATCGTGGATCGCCGCCCACCAGAAGTTGACGTACTGATGGTGTTCCGGCCGGATCGGCATGCTCAGTTTTGAACTCCACTGCCAGGCCGGCACTCTAGCATTCCTCGCCATGTCGAGGATAGTTCTTCTGCCAATCGGGTGCAGACCGCGGTAGAAGACTAGGAGCACGTTCGTCGACGACGTATCCCCCATCATCGATCGCAATGAGTCCAGTTCCTCTTGCCGCAGACCTCGACCGTCGTCCTGGGTGAAGAATTTGACGTCCGCCGGATTCCCGTATTTCTCGGCCGCGAACCGCAACATCTCGCGGACAGCGACCTGGTCGTTGTCGTCCTCGGACCCGACGATCAGGAACCGAGTTCTGCTGGGGCCGGCTGCCCTCTTCGGCGCTGGGTTCTGTCGTAGGACCGGCGCCTCGACAACTGGTTCCGACGTCCGGAGCTCCCTCTGGATCCGGCCGGTGTGCAGCACCACCAGTTCACGGTTCGCGCGGGTGAGGCTGGTGTAGAGCAGGCCGTGCCGCCCGACGGGTCTCGGGAAGTTCATCGGTTCGACGACGACAGCGGCATCGAACTCGAGCCCCCGCGCCTGCTGCGGGGTCAGCACGCGTACGTGCCGCACATCATTGACCATGGTGTTCGGGCGCTGCGGGTCGTTGCGGAACCCGGCCTTCCGCAGCGCGCGGATCGACTCCGGCGGATGAACGCCGATGACGACCACCGTGCCCTCAGGATGCCGGTCATGGAGGGTCGACACCTCATCGACGACTTGCGCGTACAGCCGCTCGGCCGCGATCTTCCGCACCCTGGGCGGTTCGCCGCCAGCTTGGAGGGAGACGACTGATCGTTCAGTCTCAGGCAGGAGCCGCGACGCGAACTCCATGATCGCCGCCGAAGTGCGGTATCCGCGGCGGAGGGCCACGATAGGCATGTCGTCAACCGCGAGCGACCGGGAAACCGAAGTCCAGTCCGGATGGCTCAGATCGGAACGCCGCTGGTTCAGATCTCCCAGAATGGTCCAGTGTCCTGATGGGTTCAGGGAGCGGAGGACCGCCCACTCCAGGGGACTGAGGTCCTGTGCTTCGTCGACCACGACGTGGTCGTACGAGTACGGCCCTGCGCCGGCGACCGCTCCGCCGCAGGCGGCGAGGATCTGGAGGTACCTGCGCATCGTCTGGGCGGCGGTGAAGGCGGGGAGTGCTCGAAGGAAGAGCGCGCGCCCCAGGTCTTGCGTCAGGTGGGTGATGCCAACGCGGTTGGCACGGAGAGCACTATAGGTCTTCTCGACGCTGGCAGCGTGCGAGATCGGCTCGTTGAGGTGGCCCTCCTCACGCAGCAGGTGCACGGCCTTCCCGGCGAGGTCGTACAACTCGTGGTCGACTTCCCGCTGGTCGATCGGCTGGGTGTTGTCCAGACTGGCCGAGATCCCGCGAACGTCGAGCATGGCGCTATCGAGCGACATCGCATCGACGACGCCGGCGCCGCCGTTGAGTTCAGCCAGCACTCCGCGGATGTACTGGACGTAGTGCTCAGTAGGACCGATAACGAGGACCCGGCGGAGCGGGCGTGGCTCCTGCTCCGGGTGGACGAGGTAGGCTGCGCGGTGCGCGGCGACGACGGTCTTACCCGTTCCTGGGTGCCCTTCGATGACGAGCGACCGGTCCGAAGCGGCGGTGACCATCTCGTACTGGTCCGGCTGCAGCGTCGCGAGAATGCTCGTCAGACGCTCCTTCCGGGGTGCCGAGATCGCGGCGAGGACGGCCCGCTCTGCGCGCATGGGCTCTCGCGCGGGCGCGATCGCCGGTGCCACCGACGCCTTCTTGAGGGAGGTCGCGGTCTCCGCCTCGTTCTCGAGGGGATGCCGCTGCTCGGGGGCAGGGGGTGCCTCGGCGTTGCGCCGCGGCAGCGGACGGCGAGTCGGTGCCTTCGGGATCGCTAGCCTGCGCCGCGCGAACGGTTCCGTGTGGCCCCGGGCCGGTCCGGGATCGTCGACGTAGTCGATGATTTCGTCGCCACGGCGGCGGAGAAGGGTTCTCCGCGACGTGATCTGAGAGCACAATTTGTGCTGGTTCCAGTGCGTGAAGAAGGTGCTTGCGATCGGCGCCGCCCAGCTGAACACGACGAGACCGTCTCGGTCGTGATAGTGGCTGCCGATGTAGAAGTCGGTTCCGTCGACGATGTCGGTGGGCTCCGCCAGCGCGACGCGACCGAGGAGGCCATGTACCGGTGCCGACGCAGGCCTAGGCCCCGGAGCCTGGCGGTGGCCCCCGTGAGCCACGGGGAGCCGCTGCCGTCGCTCGCTCCGCAGCGCCTCGCGGTAGCGAAAATCGGCCGCGCGCTCGTCGGTGATGATGGCCGCATCGCCGTGGGTCATCGGGTGATCTCCAGGTAGCAGACGGCGAGGTACTCCAGGCTCAGGTCCACCGAACGCCTCTGCTCGAGGGTGCGCATCGCTTCGCTGTGCCGTTCCTGTGCGCGCTTGCGCTGTCCTTCGAAGAGGTGGAGTGCGCCGCGTCCGCGGTCACGCGCGGTCTGCATCCTGCGGTCGATCACGGCGAGCTTGCGCTTGAGTTGCTCGTGCAGGCTCAGCCGCCGCCCCTCGGTGAGGGCGTCCGCTTCGTCGATCCGTCGTTGCTGCTCGACAGTGTGCCGCTCGTCGAGCACGTCGGTGGCTCGGATGATCGGGGCTTCCAGTTCCTCGGCGTCGGCGGGATCGTCCGCCGGCCACAACTCCCCGCGTGCGAGTGCGGCCAACAGCGCGTCCGACGCTTCCGGAACCACCCGCTGGTTGCTCAGGTCCACGGCCGACCCCCACAGTTCTCGGGTCGCCCGATCGCCGGCCCCTTCGACGCGGGCGAGGACGACCGCGTACCGGCCCCGAGGGGCGATGGCGTCCCGGTCCGCTACCCGGATGTGTGCGTGCCTCGCCTGCCGGTGTCCTGGTACCGAGATCGCCGCCAGCACGAGCGGGTGGTTCGCAGTGAGAAGAGACCCTCCTGATGTCCGCGCGTTCTCCTGGTCGAGAACGAGCGGCAGGTCAGCTTCCTCACGCAGCGACCGCGCGAGGTCGGCCACCTCTGCGTGCATCCGATGCCCCCGACGGGCCACATCCTGAAGCTGATCGGCCATCACCGTGTTGCCCCGCAACGTGACCCGGACTTCGTCGACGGTCGCGATCCCCGGCGCGTTCGCTGTCGCCGCCCAGTCGTGCAGGAGGTGCGCCAGTTCGCGCTGGCCGACGTACCGGCCGCCGCGCACGAGCTCCCGTTCGAGCCCGGTCACGTCGACGTCGTTGCTGACGAGCAGGTCGGCGGCAGCGCCGGCCAGCTTCTCGGCTTCGGCCTTCTTCGCCTCGACAGCCGTGACGAACTGGTCCGCCTTCGCCTGCTTCTGCTCGGCATCAAGTTCGAAGCTGTAGACCGCCTTCTGCAGGGAGGAGAGTTCCGACTGGATGATCGGCTCGAGTGCTCCGATGGCGTTCTCGAAGACTCCGATGCGCTCCAGGACGCGGGTGAGGATCTTCTCGTCGATGGTGTAGTCGTTGACGAAGTTGACGACGTGGATCTTCTGCTCGCGCTGCCCGATGCGATCGATGCGCCCGATGCGCTGCTCGACCTCCATCGGGTTCCACGGGAGGTCATAATTGACAACGGCAGAGCAGAACTCGAAGTCCAGGCCCTCGCTCGCGACGCGATTGGCGAGGACCATGTCGAACGCGCCACGGCGGAACCCGGCCATCACCTCGCGGCGCTCCTCGCGGGGCACGCCACCGTGCAGGACCGCGACCCGTGCGTGTGGTGCGAGCCTGCGCCACAGGTAGGCGAGCGTCGGACGGGAGAAGGTGAACAGCAGGATCTGCTTCCGCTGGCGGAGGAGGCCCTCGACGATCGTCAGAAGCCGATCGAACTTCGAGTCCTCACCGTCCGGCAGCCTGCGTGCGGCAGCCATGAGCTCCCGGTGTGGGGGCACCGACGACCGGGCCGTCGTGGGTGCCCTCGGATCGTCCTCATCCTGCACTGCTGCCCACGCGTCGAACTGTCCCATGACGACGTCGCGCGCCGCGGGTAGACATGCGCTGGCGAGGCGCAGCGGCATCTGCATCGCGAAGTGGAGGGGCATGCCGACGTCCTCCGCTCGCCGGATGCACCACTGCAGGTACTGGTCGTAGAAGGCACGCTCGGCGTCGCTCCACACGACCACCTCGTGGTGCGGCTCGCGGAGCGCTTTGTTCTCATCGATCTCCGCTTTGCGGGTACGGGTGATTGCCGACGACAACGCGTTCAGATCGGCGAGATAGCGACGGGCCTCGACCACGTCAGCAGGTTGCAGGACGTCGCGGCCGATGATCTCCCGGAGGACCGGGTAGTCCGGTCTGCTCATCAGTGCGGCACCGAACTTCATGGTCTTCAGCTCATCAAGGACGGCGAGGCGGTCCGCACCCGCAGCGCCCCGATCGAGGAGCAGTCGCTCGACGCGGAAAAGCACCGCATTCGGTTCCAGCCGCAGCTCCAGGATTCCGGGATCGTCGAAGTCCTCGGGTGCAAGCAGCTCCAGCATGTTCGCCAGGTCGCTGTAGCCGAGGTTGACCGGCGTCGCGGTGAGGAAAACCCGGGCATCGGCCCAGTCGTTCAGGCGCATGCCGAGGTCGTAGCTCTTCGTCTCGACGTTGCGCATCTGGTGCGCCTCGTCGACAATGATCAGGTCGAGCTGGGGGGGATCCTCATCGAACTCCTCGAGGCCCTTCCACGACCGCAGCCGCTCAAGGCTCGTGACGTAGGCGAACCGGTTGGGCAGCTTGCCCTTCTGGTGCCGGTCGAGGAACTGGTCGAGGGCCTTCGTGTCCAGCTCGCCGAGCCTGAAGTCGAATCGCTGCTCCATCTCGTCCCGCCATTTCGAGACGAGCGAGGACGGTGCGATGACCAGGACGCGATCGGCGGCGCGACGGGCCTCGAGCTCCGTCCAAATCAGGCCCGCTTCGATCGTCTTGCCGAGGCCCACCTCATCAGCGATGAGGATGCGTGCGGCGCCGGTGCGCAGCAGCCGCAAGACCGGCTTGAACTGGTACGGGCGGAACACCGTCCGCGTGGCACGGAAGGAGAAGATCGTGTCCGTCAAGGACGCAGCGAGCTTGCCCCGTGTCAGCGTGGCACCGAACCGGTCGATCGTCGACGCCGGCCCGAGGATCCACTCGGCTGGGCCGCCGTACTCGGGCGCCTCGTCGAGCGCCGATTCGGTAAGGAACTGGGACCGGTTATCGAGTCGCAGTTCGTAGCGCCACGTGCCCGCCACGAACCTGCGGCTGCGCACGTCCGTGTCCCGGCCGCCGGCGCGGGTAACGACCGGCTGGCCGACCCCGAAGCGCGGCGCCGCAACGACTGAGCCGTCGTCCCAAAGGGTCTCTGCCCAATCGTAGGCAGCGGCGAGCGGCGAGTCCTCGGTGAGGGCATCGACGTCGACGATCGCGCTGTCACCCGAGCCGACACCGACGTTCACCATCATGACGATCGTCGAGTCCACCCCGGAGAACCAGTAGAGACCCATCGGCAGCTCGGCCTCCGCCGCGGTACGGAGCTGTCCTACCGACGCGACGACGTCGGGGATCGCGCCGCCGATGACGAGCAGGCGGTCGAAGCGCATCGTCGTGAGGAGCTCGGTCAGGCCGGTGGACAGCGGGTGATAACCGAACGTCCGGGCAACCTCCTCAACCGACCGCACGAAGCGCCCCACAGTCTTCCTCCACCGGCATCGAGCTGAACGAACGAGAAGCCGGAGCATCCCGTGCTGGAACACACTTCGCCGCACGCCTTGCGAATGCGACATCCTCTCGGTCGGATCATCCATTCGGCGTACTACCCGGAGGCGCTTGGCCGGTTGGCCGTCGTCAGCTAATACTGCAACGGCGCTTCGCCGGTCAGGGCGGTCCGATCGGCAACGCGTTGCTGGTCTTGGTCCCGGTCGGGCTCGTGGTGCGGGCGGCAACGGCGCCCGCAGGCGCACGGGCGACCGTGATCGTGTGCACGTCGTGGCCTGTGGCGGCGTGGTGGCACTGCTGGGTACCGGGGTCGACGACCGTGCTGCCCACCAGCAGGACGATGGGACTGGTCGCGTCGGGGCTACGGCCTGCCGACTGGCAGTCCGCGGTGACGGTGACGGAGCCGTCGGCGTTGCGCCGGGCGGCGTCGAGCACGACGGCCGGTGTGCAGTCGACCGGATCGTTGATCGTGACGGTGGCTGCAGGGCTCAGCGTGCCTCCGGTGCCGATGGCACGCACGGAGTAGGTGATCGTGGGCGAGCAGTAGTTGTCCGGGTCGTTCAGGGTGGGAGTGGGCACCGTCCGGGTGCCGCTGGCGATCGTGCCGCTGGTTGTGACCTGGTAGCCGGTGACCGGGCCGCTGCGCGGAGGCTTCCAGCCGAGCACCACGATCAGGCTGCCGCTGAAGTTCTTGCGCTGGGCCGTGAGACCGGTCGGAGCGCTGCCGGGACCGGTGACGAACAGGTTGATCTTCAGTGCGTCCGGGTCGAGGGCGATGGTGGTTGCGATGTCGGTGACGATGTAGGTCGCCTCGGCGATGAGCAGCAGCCGGCCGAGTGCTCCCTTCGCGACGTCCGCTGTGCGCATGATCGCGGGGGAGAGCCGTTCCCAAGCCGATGCGGGCATGGCGGCTCGGAGCTGGTCGAGGATCGGTCGCACGTTCTCCACGGCGCACTTGGCGAGCTTCGCGGCCACCACGAGTGCGGTGCGGACGGACGGTGAACCGTCGGCTGCGTCGGCTGCGGCTCCCTGTGTGCAGTAGGCGAGAGCCTCGTACTCCCAGGTGGGCGAAGCGTGGCCCAGTTGGCGGGAGAGCAGCGTGTCGATGAGCCCGAAGGCCATTGTCTCGGGGGTGTAGCGGCTACGGAGCACGGTCGGGTTCGCCGACGGTGCGAGCGCGGCCTGCGCGAACCCGACGTGCACCTGCTGGCCCGGAGCGACCAGCCAGGTGCGGTCGGCCAGCGATGCGGGGATTCCCAGTTTGCCCAGTGCCGCGGTGCGCAGCTCGTCCAGCCAGCCGGGCACCCCGTCACCGAGCACGCTCTGGTAGGTCCACGTCGGTCGTACCGGCGAGGCGAACAGCAGCGCACCACCTCGGTTGTCTGCCACCTTCACGGTGGCGACGGTGGCCTGTTGGGGGTCGTGCCCGGTGCAGACGCGCATGGGTGCGTTCTGGTCGTCGACGTAGATCGCATCGGTCAGCCAGACCGGGCGGGGCCCGCTGCACGTGGGGGCGTCCGTGCGTTGGTCGAAGACCGCGCCGATGTCGTGGGTGAGGTCACCGATGGCATCGGTCAGCCACTGTTTGAAGCTGAGGTGGTCGACGGTGACGGTGGCGGTCCGGCGGTCGGGGCTCAATGCGGCGAGGTGCACACGCGCCGGGGTGACCTCGTGGACGGTCGCGTCCACGGCGGGAGCACCGTAGGCGGAGCCGTCGCCGGCGTCGTCGAGCAGGTAGAGCAGGCGATCGGGCGGCAGCGGCGTGTCGAGGTGGTAGACGAACGTCCAGGGCGCCGTGGGCTGACCGCTGGAGAGCACCAGACGCGCCGCCGAGAGCGACGTGCCGCCGGCTGGTCGGACGCGTTCGCCGCCGACCGGCTCGATTGCGAGGGTCGCCGGTGCCGGTCCCGCCCCGCCGGCGGGGACGCGAATCGACCAGCGATCGTCGATCTGGACCTCGGTCGACCGGTCGGCGGGGATGGAGACCACGTGCGTGGTCTCCACCGGGACCGGCGGGGCCGCCGACGTCGCGGGCGGCGAACCGTCGAGCCGGACTGCCGCGACCACGCCTCCGCCCAGAACCACGAGGATCGCGACGAGTGCGGCGGCGTGGACACGTGTCATCATCCGTGCCGTCAGTAGTTCTTGCCGTGGCTCGGGCAGAGCCAGCCGTGCATGTTGCAGCTCTTGCGGCACTGCGTGGTCGCGGAGCCGCCACGGCCCTTGCAGACCTCGCACCGTGTCATTCTGACGTCCTTGCGGCACTTGCCGCAGTAGCGGTTCTCGGTCACAGCCATCAGGCGGCGCTCCACATGTCGCGGGGTAGGACGTCTCCGTGGTTCCGGCTCGCGGAGACGGCGGAGTCATGCATCGAGGAGACGAAGTCCCCCAGGACTCGGTGCAAGCGACCGTCCCACTGCCAGAGGAAGTCGACCATGGCGTCCGGGATGCGGACCAGATCGTGGTCGCCGGCCGCCGCCGGACGGTTGAAACGGACAGCCCACTCCTGCCTGACGCCGTCGTCGCCGATCACGTCGAACCACTGGTCAGCGTTGAGCGCGAGGTTGCAGGCCGTCAGGCCGGCGAGAGCCAGCACGTTGCCGTCGGTGATCGGCTTGCCTGCGTCGCGAAGGGCGGCGGTGTAGAAGTCCGGGTACAGCTGCCCGATGGTCCGTGGACCGGTCGGGCTCCCCGCGCTCCGCGGAGGTGGCTGCTTGCGGGTGAAGATGCCCATGGTGTTCGGCGTTCCTTCCTGGTCATTCGTCTCGATGGTCGACACTGACGGACGGCCGAAGCGCGGTCGGGGCCGAGAGCACGCGCACGGCGGCGCTCGCGTCCTCGCGCAGGCGCGTCCGCATGTCGGAGAACGTGCGCAGCGCCGCAACCGGTGTGAGCCGATCGGTCAGTCGACGCCGGCGTCGAGGTGCCAGCCCATCCAGCTCGTCGGTGACGCTGCCGATCAGCGAGCCGAGATCACGTCCGATCCGGACGACAGTACGGACGAGGTCGCTGACACCACCACCGCCGGCCGCCAGCGACGGCGCGGGCTTCGTCGTCGACGGTGCATCGGCCGGGGGGCGGATCTCCCGCCCCCAGAGGACACGGGCCAGCAGCGCCTCCTGGTGGGCGTCATCGGTGACCCCGTACTCGCCGGCGATGCCGCACAACAGCAGCCCTCGGCCGGCGGCTTGGACTGCCGCCGCGGCACCCATCCGGTCCTGCAGCGGTCCCAGCAGCTCCGGTGTCGATCCCGCGAGCGCGACGAGCGCGCCGACCCGCATCACCCACCATTCGGTGCGCTCGGCTACCGGGAGGGTGTTCCAGGTGGGTGCGCCAGGGCCGATCGACGCCATGCGCCGACGCGTGCGGTCCAGCAGACCGGAGCCGGCACCGTCGGACCCGGCGAATACCCCGGTCGTGGCGAGCTGGTCGAGCACCGGACCTGCGGCTCGCACGAAACCCTGCAGGACCACGGCGATCTGTTGGTCGGTGAGCGGCACGATCTTCTCCTCAGGAGCGGATACGACGGGATGACATGCGGCCACGCAGCGCGGCCACGGCGCCCCAGACCGCGAGGAACGCGACGATGAAGCCGGCGGCCGGGCCGGAGAGGCGGACCACCCCGTAGAGACCGAGCAGCGACGTGCCCACGCCGAGCAGGAACGACACGCCCGCGCCCGGCAGGACGAAGAGCAGGGCGGCGAGCACGGCGACGCCGATCGTGGCCGCGACCCGAACCGGGTCGGCGGTCCCGCCGACAACGGGGAGGTCGAGCGGCGCCACCGCGAAGCCGGTGAAGGTCACCGCGGCGCACGCCTTCGCCGACAGCACCGGGATGCGTGCCTCGCCGAAGGCGGCGATCCCGACCGCGATCCCGATGACGAGGGGCAGCAGAACGGCGGCGGCCAGCGCCTTCTCCGCCGATGAGGCGGTGAAGAGCTCCGTCACCTTCGACACGACGGCGAACCACATCAACGGGGTGAACAGCCAGGCCCGCGCTCGGCCGCCCAGGAGCCCGGTGAGAGCCCCGAGCAGCGCGCCCGCGAACCAGGGCGTGCTTCCCAGGAACGAGTAGACGTCCTTGGCGTCACCCAGCGCAAGGAGGGCGAGGATCACGTAGCCGTAGGTGTGCCACGGGGTCGTGGTCTCGGGGTCGCCACCGAGTCGCCGCAGGTCCCGCCACGATCTGATCGGGCGACCACGCAGCAGCGGCATCAGCAGTGCCATCCCGAACCCGATGACGACGAGCACGGCCAGCGGCTCCCAGACCGTCGTCATGATCCAGCCGCCATGACGAGCACCAGCAGTACGCCCGCCGCGATGGCGATACCGATCCCGAGCACGCCGAAGGCGAGCCCGCCGACCACACCCACGACCTCCGGCAGGAGCAGGCATACGAGCGCGGCGTTCACCACCAGGACAGCGACGAACAACGCACGGGCGACGAGCGACCAGGAACGGCGCAGTCTCCCCGACAGGCACATCGCGGTCAGCGTGGCAAAGCCGATGCCCAGCACCGTGTAGCGCGCCCAGGGCACGGTGCGCTGGGTCAACGGATCGGCCAGCGCCGCGAAGGGCGGACGGTAGGCCCAGCGGTTCGCGACCTCGTACCAGTAGTGGTAGAAGCGGGCGAGGAAGAACGTGGGGTCGTGCAGCACCTGCGCGTAGAGGGCGTCGTGCGTGGCGGGATCGATCAGCCGCAGCAGTTCCAGCAGGCCGAGGAAGACGCCGCCGCCGAGGATGGGGACGCTCCACCGGGTGAGGGTCCGGTGGGTTCGCAGAGCCTGGGCGCGGCGGGTGTTCTGCCGTTCGAGCCGGCCTCGTTCGCGTTCAGCGCGCCGGCGCTCGGTCTCGCGGTCGCGGTGTTCCTGCTCGATGGCGGTCGCCCGGGCCTCTGCAGCATGCTGCTGCCGTTGGGCCTGGGCGAGGGTGACGGTCGCGAGGGCCAGGGCGATTCCGCCGTCCAGGGGCCCGTGGCCATGCGTCGCGTCGTCGCGCAGCGACGTCCACCAGTCGGGCGCAGGCCCACTCATGCGGCGGAGCCTCTTCAGGTCGGCTCGGGCGCGATCGGGATCGAGCTGGTGCACGAGCGCGAGTGCGGTGCCGCGGTGTGCCACGTCGGCGACTGGAGGAGCGCCGACCGCGGCGTCTCGACCGTAGGAGCCGAGGAGGCCGTCGATGTTCGCCGGGATCGTCGCGAGGTGCGGTCCACGGGCCAGGCCCTGAAGTCGTGCGCATCCCGTCTCGCCGCATCCCGGGTCGTGGTCTGCCGTGCACCAGTGCCGGCTGAACACGCCGATCAGGCGGCCCGCCACGATTTCGGCGAGGATCTCGCCGGAACGCGAGTGGGGCCCTTCGGCCGTCGCGGTGGTCGCGAGCGTGATCAGGCCGGTGACGTCCGCGGCATGGCCGCGGAAGCGGGGCGGGCTGATCGAGGGGGCGAACTGCGCGACGAAGGAGGCCATCAGCCGTCGGGCCGCGGGACTGTCGGCGATCGGCCGACGAAGCGGCTGGACCGACCACGTCGTGTCCCCGACGTCGCGGCTGATCCAGTCGGCGAGCTGCTCGCGACCGCGGAGCAACCAGTCCTGCCCGAATTCGGGATCGTCGACGAACAGCGCGGCGAGGGTCTCGGCGTCCGGAACCACCCGTCCGTCGACGTCGAGTGGCGGATGCGCCCGGCTTGGCGCTGCCGCCGAGACCACCGCCGGGTCGCCGCCCCGCAGCCAGTCCTGCACCTGCGCCGCCCCCCAGCGGTCCTCGCGGGCGCGGGTGAGCAGGCCGCGCAGCGCCAGCCGCCACCGGGGATCGATCACGTCGTCGAGCGGTACGTCGTAGTTGGTGAGCCGGTCCCGGACGGTGCGGTCGTCGAGCCCCGCGTAGGGATGGGTGCCCAGCAGCACCTCGAGGACAATCATGCCCAGTGCCCACCAGTCCTGCTCGTGACCGAGGTGCCCGTTCAGCGATTCCGGCGCGGCGTAGAGCTCGGTCATGCGGACCTGGGAGAAGTGCCGGGACACGGTCTGCCGGCGGGCCGAGCCGAAGTCCGCGAGCACCAGCTCGAGAGGGTCGGTTCGGCGCACCAGCACATTGGCGGGTTTGACGTCGCGGTGCGCGTGATCGAGCTGTTGGTGGCAGTAGTGCAACGCTTCGGCGAGCTCACGCAGGACCTCGCCCGCTAGCCCGGGTCGCTCCGGGGGCGGTGTCGTGACAATCCGGTCGGCGAGCGTGCCCCGACCGTGGAAGGGCTGCAGCTCCCACCACCGCAGCGCGCCGTTGACCGGGTCGATGAAGCTCCCGTATCGGAGGACCCGCGTGACCCGGCGCTCGTCGCCCTCGGCGAGCAGGTCCAGCAGTGCGGTCTCCGGTGGGGAGTGCTCGAAATAGACCTTGACGAACACCCGGCGACCGTCGGACACCAGGGTGCCCTCGAACGGTTCGGATTGCCCCGATCGCGTCAGCCCGCGCACATCCGTCAGCAACGCGGCCAGCTCCGGTGGCAGACGGGTCACCGCACCGAGAGCCGGTGGTCCCGCGGCCTCGAGTCGGGTGGGGCGGCCCTTCACGTAGTCGATCTTCTGATGGCGGGTCGGCGGAGGTCCGGCCTCGTGCCGAGTGGCCGGCGCAGCGGCCTCGTGCCGGGTGGGGGGAGCGAGCGGATCGGTCATGGGTGTTCTCCGAGGCATATCTGCACCGACAGACCGAGCCCGATCGTGTCGCCAGGGGTCAGCTGCACAGGGGTGTCCGGAACCAGGCGGCGTCCGTTGAGGTAGGTGCCGTTGGCCGAGCCGGCGTCACGCAGCCAGGCCTGCCCGTCGTGCACCACGATCTCGGCGTGGTCACGCGAGACCGTGTCGAGGTCAGCGAGGGCGGTGGCCACGGTTCGGTCGGGGCTGGACCGCCCGATCCGTAACGGCGCCGGTCCCAGCTCGAGCGAGCCCCACGGCCCCGCCAGGTGCAGCGGGCCAGAGTGAACGTTCTCGGCGCCCGGTACGGGCGGGCACCAGTCGCACTCGTCACTTCCCGGCCTCCGCTGGCCGCCGCATCCGTCGCACACGGAGGTATCGACAGGATCGATTACGGCAGCGGCTTCCTGACCGGGCACCGGCCCGGCTGGTTCGTCGTCGACCGGTAGCAGCACGGTGAAATGAGTGCGGCAGTTGGTGAAGCCCGCCCCCGCGGGATAACGCTCGCCGCAGGTCGGACAGGCCAACCCACCCGTCAGCTCCGCCATGAGACCCCCGTCAGCGTCACGCCTCGTCTGTGCAACTCGCGTTCCATGCGTCCGAGATCGCCGGGTCGGGGTAGGCCGATCATCGTCAGCCCGTCCTCGTCGACGACGAGCTGGAGGCCGCCACCCGCACCGTGCGGGTTGACGAATCGCTGCCTGCCGATGTCGGTCAGTGTCAGGAGCCGCTGGTTCGCCGACGCTCGAAGCCACTCGGCGCCTGCTTCGCCTGCGCGGTAGCGGCCGACGACCGCGGCGTCGGCCCGCTGGATGGCATTGCGCTGGTCGGCGTCCCATTCCTCGGGCAGCAACCCTGTGAAGACGAGAACGTCCCACCCGCGGGTTCGGGGGTCGGCCCGTACCGCCCGCAGCAGGTCGGCGAGCGCGAGCGGCTGCTGCAGGGGTTCGCCGCCGCTGATCGTCAGCCCGGTGCAGGAGGCCCCGAGCTCGGCGACCGTGCCCAGCAGGTCGGCGGTGGTCACCTCGCGTCCACCGGCCGGGTCCCACGTGTCACGGGATGCGCAGCCCGGGCAGGCGAGGGTGCAACCCTGTACCCAGACACCCACCCGCTGACCCGGCCCGAGCACGGTGACCGGTGCGTGCACCCGGCTGATCCTCATTCCGGTCGCCTGCTCATGAGGACACCGCCAGCTGCCACGAGCCGTCGTGGCAGGCGATGTTCTCGATGACGACGGTCGACCCGGTCTGCGGGGTCGCGAACAGGTGCCGCGCGAGCGGGTTCACCACGACCGTCTCCACGGCGGTGGCGACGCCCCGTCCACCGTTGCGCAGATCGGCCAGTGCGTGGGCGCGCAGCGCCGCCATTGAGGGCGGGGCGAGTTCCAGGCGCAGGCCGTGCTCGCGGTGCAGCCGCTCGGCGACGCGATCCAGGAACAGCGCGAGTAGATCCTCGGCGATCTCGGGCCGGATGAAGTCGAACACGACGATCCCGTCACCCAGCCGGTTGAAGAGCTCAGGTCGCTGTAGGTCGCGCCGGAAGTACTCGGCGATCGCCGAGCGGACCCGTTCCTCGACCTCGGTCCGGGGCATGTCGACCGTGACGTTTTCGGTGGTCGAGCCGTCCGGATTGCGGGTCAGGACGCCCTTGTTCGAGGTGAAGACGAGCAGTGTGTCGGCGAACAGGACGGTGCTGCCCCGACCGTCGGTGAGGCGACCGTCCTCGAGCACCTGCAGGAACTTGTCAAGGATCGCGGGGTGCGCCTTGTCGATCTCGTCGAAGAGGATCACCCGGAACGGCCGGGCGCGGACCGCGCCGGTCAGCTGCCCGCCTGCGTCGAAGCCGGTGTATCCGGGTGGTGCGCCGACGAGCCGGGCCTCGCTGTGCTCGGTGGAGTACTCGCTCATGTCGAAGCGCAGGTACGAGTCCTCGTTGCCGAAGATCAGACGGGTGATCGCCTTGGCCAGCTCGGTCTTGCCCACGCCGGTCGGCCCCGCGAAGAACAGCACGCCGCGCGGCCGCCCGCCGGATCCGCCGGCCTGGGCGCCGTTGAGACCCATGACCGAGCGCACGAGCAGGTCGAGCGTCTTGCGCACCGCAGGCTCCTGGCCGAGCACCGCTGAGGCGAGCTGCTTCTCACCCGCCGCGATGCGACGTCGGGTGTCCGGGTGCCGCCAGGGGTCCTCGACCACGCCCGTCCGGTAGGCCTGGGCGGCGTCGCGGACGCGCGTGAGCGGAATCCGCTGGTCCACGGCCAGCTCGGCGGTGCCCAATACCGCTCGCAACCGCATCCCGTCGGTGGCGGCGACCAGCTCGTGCGCCGCCGCTTCGACGGCGTGCGGGTCCTCCCCGCCGTCGAGACGCCGCAGGCACACGCGAGCGGCCGCGAGCCGCTGCGGCGCCGCGGGATCCGGTATCGACACCAGCCGGATCGAGGGGGTGCCGGTGGTGAACCACGTCGGCAGGTCGTGCTCGCGGTCGACGGCCCAGAAGATCGTGTTGTAGGGGGTGCCGAGGCGCCCGTCACGCGGGGGGCCGGCGGGGACCGCGGTGAGCGCGTGGTGCCGTGCCCGGGTCAGCAGTTGCCGGGTGGCATCATCCGCGGTGCCGTCCGACGCGGTGAGCTGCGAGGCGTACTCGATCAGCAGGCCGACCGGTGCGCCGCGGTGCTCGCCCACGGTGGCCACCAGCTCGGCCAGCTCGGGTGGCCCGAGTGTGGTCCGGCCCTCGACGGCCGCCCGGCGGAGCAGGTCGCCGGCGTCTCCGGCGATCACGGTGGCGCCGAGGCCGGGAACGTAGCGCAGCAGGGCGGCGTAACCGCGCCGCACCAGTACACGCGACAGGGCGCCCGCGAGGTCGACCAGGTCGAGCTGGTCGTCCGGGCCGGTCAGCAGGTAGCGGTCCCGCACGTTGCCGGCGACGACGATCTGGGCGTCGACGCACAGGACCGTGTCGACCTCGCGCAGCCAGTCGGGTTCGTTCATGCCTCGCGCTGCCGGGTGACCGGCCGCGACCTGCCGGACGAGACCTGCCGGACGCGGGTGCCATCGACGGCGCGCAACGGTCGCTCGCCGGCGGCGAAGCGACGAACCGGTGCCAGGCCCAGGCCGCGGCGTCCCGCTCGCGCCACCATGGCGTCGAAGTCCGAGCAGAACTCCGCGTCAACCCGGGCGTCGGCTCCGGTGTCGGCGTCGGCCGCCCGCACGGCGTGGGTGTGCACGCGACCGGCGTCGTCCAGGCGCACGGAAACGGCATGGTCGTTCCAGCCCGGCCGGCCCACCAGCACCTCGGTCGGTCCGTGCAGGCGGGTCGTGAACGACCCACCGAGCTGGTACCCCATCTCGGTGAGCACGTCGGCGAGGATGGTGCTCGCTTCGTCGCGATCCCGGCGGGCATGGGCGGCGGCCACGTAGGCCTGGACCTGAGCAGGGAGTTCCTGCGGGAACGCGGTGGCGGCCTCATCGATGCGGGCCAGCAGCGTTCGGGTCGTGGTGTCGTCCTGCCACTGCCGCACCGACTCGACCTCGGCCCGTAGGCGGTCGAGCTCCGCCGAACGATCGACACGGGCGCGTTCGGCCGAGCGCAACGACGCCAGGCGGTCCCGGGCACGGGCCACGGCGAGCGCCGCCGCCGACGACCCCGCCGCGATGGCTACGGTGGCCGTCGCGGCGTCGAGCACGTCCTTCGGCTGGCCGAGCGGCCACGCGCGCGCAATCTCGGCGAGATCGGCCACATGTGTCGACCGCCAGCCATCCGGCTGTGCGGCCACTTTGCGGCGCAGCTGGGCCTCCGCCGACACGACCGTGCGCAGGTCCCGTACGACCGGGGGCGCGTCGGCGAGCCAGCGCTCGCGACCCAGCTCGGCGGTGATCCTCCGCAGCTCGTCCTCAGCACGTCCCAGCCGGGCGGTGGCGGCCCGTTCGGCTTCGACGAGGTCCACACTGGTCCGACCGGCACGTACGCCGGGTGGAAGCCCGGCGACGACCGGTACTCCGTTCCCGAACACCGCCTGGAGGGCCAGGGCCTCGGTGCGCAGCCGCGCCAGTGCCGCACGTGTCCGCTCGTAGGCCGCGAGCGCAGCCGCGTAGGCGCGTGCCTCACGAGCCTGTGCGGTCTCGACCGTGTAGCCGCTGCACTTCGGTCCACTCACGGACTCACCTCGTCGTACTTCCGCGTCATCGATTGCCTCCTGGCGACACGCATCCCCCTGACGGACAGCACCGCGGAATCGTCGCGGCCGGTCTGGCGCCGCAGTGGGGAGCTGGACTGGTACGGACGTCGCGCCGTGCTCAGTCGGTGTTACGCAGCTGAGTCGACCGGTGACGGCGGGTGTACGGAGTTGTACGAGATCCCGGATCCGCGGTGACATTCGGACGATCACGAGCGAGGAACCACCTGGCACGCCGCCGACGCCGGATCCCCAACGGTCCGTCAGTGCGCCCGGGAGCCGAGCCTTCGGTTCACCTCCTCCTCCGAACCATCGAATCCACCCCCTGGAGTTCCACGTGAGTGTTCTCGTCGTTCTGTTGATCATTGCGGCCCTGGTCGGGGGGGTCATCTGGAACAAGCGCAACGCCGGTGCGGCGATGAGCGGCGTCCAGTTCTCCGTGCCCGCCACGGCGGACGTGGTGACCGGTGCGCTGCGCAACGCCTACTGCCGCAGCGGGGCGAAGAGCCTTGCCCGGAGCATGGTTTCGGGGATCACGGTTGCCGAGACGGGCGGATACGCCTTCCGGATCGACACCAAGCTCGGCGACAACGCCGAGATCGTGGTGAGCGACAACGGCGGTGGCGCCAGCCTCGTCACGGCCCGGACGAACGAGCTGTACGTGGGAAGCCACCCGTCCTCGCACTTCAGCAGCGGCCTGATGGCCATCGGCGCGGTCATGACGCACAACATCTTCAAGCTGCTCGGGATCACCCCCAGCGCGGCCCGGCTCAAGCGCTTCCAGTGCGGTGTCGAGAGCCGCGTCCTGAAGGAGCTGCAGCGCGCGCCCCGGGCGTGATCCCCGGCCGATGGCGTCACTGCAACCCGAGGGCGGCCACGACGTCGGTCGCGATCCGCCGGGCTTGAGCGTCGTCCGCGAGCAGCGAGGCGATGATCTCGTCTCGGTCGGCGCCCGCCTGCGGCACCTCGGCCAGCTCGGCCGCGCACGCCCGGTGGCCCAGGAAGACCGTGGCGACGATCTCCCGGACGACGGCCACTGGGTCGCCGCCCGCCATCAGCCCGGCCTCGATGGCTTCGATCGCCAGCGCGGCGAGCTGCCGGTCGTCGCGGTCGGTGAGATCGGCGCCGGGCAGCGCGACGTGGAACGCCGGGTCGCCGGCAGCCACTGGGGCCTGCTTGTGCCCGAGCGGGCCCTCGATCCGGTCGGCGAACCAGGCAGGCTTGGTGCGCCGCATGACGCCGAGCACCTCGCGGATCTCCGCGTCGACGCGACCGGTGGAGCTGTCGCCCGCCGAGTCACCGCGGAACGAGCGGCGCAGCAGCGTCCAGGCGCCGACCGGCCATGTCTGTCCGCCCGCGCTCGCCGGCAGGCCGACCCACTCGATGATCCGGGCGGCCAGCTCGACCGACCACGGATCGTTCCCGAGGGCGGTCGCCAGCCACCCCGGCACGCGCACCCGCTGCAGCGCACCCGTGGCGCCCCGGCGGCGTCGGTGGGCGTCGATCGACGCTCCGCCGATGTTCGCGACGAGCCAGCCCTCCAGGTTCCGGATGGGCACCGCCTGGCCCAACAGCCGTCGCACGACGGCCGCGACGTCGTCGTGAAACCCGTCGAGGCAGTCGGACGACAGTCGATCGATCGAGCTCGCGCAGCGGCCGTGGCCCTTGCGGCGCTCCAGCGAGCGGGTGTGGCGCTCGAACACCAGCGGGTACGCCAGAGCAAACGCAGCGTCCCGCAACGTCCGGGTGTCCAGCTCGTCGCGGGGGGCGGCGAGCTCCCCACGCGCGGCGGCCGTCCGCAGCAGCTGCTGGGCGTCGGTCACGTCGATGGTCATGGCGTCTCCTCGGGAGTGGTGGATGGCTTCACTCCCGGGGCGGTGCGTCGGCGCGCCGAGGACACGACGTGTGACACGTCCGTCAGACCGCGCCGTGAACACAGCGAGTACGCGGACGACGGTGGGCGAGACGTTCCGCCCGAACGACCGGGTCGAACGGGTGTGGGCCGTCGCGCCCGGGTCCGATCGCCACGCGATCAGCACGGTGGCCTGGAAGGAGGTCGTCGCCACCGTCGGCGCATGGAGTCCCGCGGCCGCGTTCCGGCCGGTGGTCGAGCAACGGTTGTGGCGGCCCGGCGCCCGCGGCCCACTGCAGCACACCGTGGCGGTGGTCCTGCACGATCCGTTCGGGCAGCTCGATGAGGCCGGTGCCGCCGCCGAGATCGCCGAGCTGGTTCGTCCGATCAGCCGCAGGCGGCCGCTCGCCGCACTGCCCGCGGTGCGGCTGCGGGCCTACCGTTCAGTGGCCGCCGGTCACATTGCGGAGCTGGCCGACGCCGATCCGGTCCTGCCCGAGGGCGGGGACGCCTTCGACGGGCTCTTCGCCGGCCTCGTCGAGGGGCTGAGCGCCATGTCCGGGTCGGTGGCGCTGTCGATGCTGGTGGCGCCGGCCCGCGACGTGGGCCCGGACCTCGGGTTGGCGCCGCCCGCGCTCGACCACGAGGGCTCCCCGCGGCGGGAGCGTCGGGTCGAGTTCCGGCTTCGGCTGATCACTGCGGAACCGCTCCGCGCGACGCTGCTGGCCCGGGCCGAGGCCCTGTGCCTGGCCCGCAGCCCCGCCGTGTCGAGCTGGCGCATCCCGTTGAACCGCGGCGAGCTCGACGCCGCACGGCACGCGGTGACGCACAGCACCACCGACGCCTGGACGACCGCGGCCCCGCCGTCCGCCGTGCATCCCCTCATCGCGGCGCTCACGATGAGCCTCGTCGCGACGGCGGCGCACCCGCGCAGGATTCAGGGCCGCCCGGTGGCCGGACCGCTCCCGTCCACGGGCGCGGTCATGGGCCGGGTGGCCCGCCCCGGTGGCGGCCGGGCCCCGTGGCGGCTGGACTGGGCACAGCGAGGCCGCCATGTCCTGCTGGCGGGCTCCAGCGGGTGCGGCAAGACGACCGCAATCCTGCGGCTTGCGCTCGACGACGTCGCGGCCGGCCGATCGGTCGTCCTCGTCGACCCGCACGGGGACGTCGCCACCGAGCTGGCCGCCGCTGTGCCGCCCGAGCTGCTGGTGCACATCGACCCCCGGCTTTCCGGCTCCGCCGCGCTCGACCTGCTCGACCCTGACCCGGCTCGCTCCGCCGCCCACGTCCTCTCGGCCGTGCGGGAGGTCTGGCCGGCCGACTTCGCCGGGCCCACATTTCATCGCGCCATCGCGCTGACCCTGCGCGGCCTGCACGCAGCCCTGCCCGAGCGGCCCACGCTGGTAGACGTCGAGCGGTTCGTCACGCAGGCGGGATGGCGCGCCGGGCTCATGCGGGCTGTCTCGGATCCCGAGCTGCGCGCGGATCTCGAACACGAGGACGCTGTGTGGCGGGGCGACAGCCGCGGCAGCGGAGGCGGGCCCAGCCACGTGCAGTACATCGCCGGCAAGTTCGCACCGCTGACGCACGGTCCGGCCGGAGCGTTGTTCGCGACGGCCCCGAAGCGTGCGCTGGAGGCCGAGTTGGCCCGCGGCGCGGTCGTGATCGTCGCGTTGCCGCTCGGGACGCTGGGAACTGAGACGGCCCGCCTGGTCACCCGCATGTTCCTGTCGCGGCTCACCGCGGCGGTCGCGGCACAGGGGGTTCTTCCGCCCGCACGACGCAGACCCGTCTCCGTGTTCTGCGATGAGGCGCATCTCATGACCGGGAACTCGCTGGCCGGGCTGTTCGCGCAGGCCCGCAAGTTCGGCACGGCCGTCCACGTCGCCGTGCAGGCCCCGTCCATGCTCGGGCACCATCTGGAGGAGGTTCTGACCAACACCCAGACGCATCTGCTCGGCCGGCTGCCGACCTCGCAGGCCGGCCTGCTGGTCGACCGGGCGGGGATGTCGACCGTCCGGGTCCTCCCGACCCTGCCGCGACACCATCTCGTCGCGGTGACCGAGGACCACGATCCCGACGGTCCACCGGTCGTCCTGACCCCGGTGCCACCGCCGTCCGTCAGACACTGACGTGTGGCTTCTGCTAATGACGGCCGGTCCTGGAACGACAGTCTCGACGGGACCGGCCGGAGGGTCGAGCAAGGCCAGTCCTCACACGGCGGAAGGACCCACGACGTGAGCGTCGAGCCCGAACCGGCAGGCCAACAACGCGGGACCTCGCGACCCCTGTGGGGCCCGCCGCGTCGCGTGGCCGCTGACCCCGTCCCCTCGACGCCGGGTGTGTCGGATGATCCGCCTACCGGTGGACCGGGCGCGCCGGTCGTCGATCCGCGTCCCGAGGCCGACCGCACCGGAGCGCCGCCGAGCCCCGGAGGCGGGAGCACGGGGTCTCCGGCCTGGCTGCCGCCCCCCTCCTTCCCGCCGCCGGTCGTCGATCCGCCGCCGCGCGAGCCGGCGGGCTGGCTCCCGCCCCCGGCCGGGGACCGGGACCTGGTCACCCAGCAGAACTCACCTCCGTCCTACCTACCGCCACCCCGGCCCGTGTCGCCGACCCCACCGCCACGGCCGGCACCGTCGCGCGCGACATCGCTGACGCGGCCCGCGGTGGTAGCCGGCGTCGCCGTCGCGGTGCTGGTACTCGTTGGTGGGGTCATCTGGGCGGCAGTGGGTGGCGCCCGCACGTCGACGCCTCCGGGGACCGGTGCGGCGAACACCGCGGCCTTCGCCGCACCGCCGACGGCCGCCCGAACCGTCGTGCCCGACACCACGTCCGACATGACTCCGACGACAGCCGCGTCAACGGTCCTCTCCGCGTCCGGGATCGTCACCCTCGATCCGGGGGCCGCCGCGGCACCGTCGGCCCCGACCGTGATGGCGCTGCTCGACCGGTACTTCACCGCTATCAACGCCAGGGACTATCCGACGTGGGCCTCGTCCGTTGATCCGAAGCGGGCCCAGCACCAGCCGCTCAGCTCATGGTTGCAGGCCTACCGCAGCACCAACGACCAAGCGGTGGAGGTCTCGGCGATCACGCCGTCCGGGGGCGACGCCGTCACCGTCGAGCTGTCCTTCACCAGTACCCAGGACATCGCCGATGCCCCCTCCGACCTGCAGGTCGGTCGGATCTGCTGGCGGTCCGCCTGGCCGGTGGTCGATCTCAGCTCCGGGGGCCGCATCAACTCGCCGCCGTCGGGGACGACGACGAAGTCAGCCTGCTGAGGACGATCTCGGGTCAGCACCGCAGCAGGCCGAGGCGCTGTTTGACCGCGAGGACCCGGCGGGCAGCGGCCACGACGGTCGCCGCGAACGCCGGGTCGCCGGCAGCGCGACGCGAGAGCCCGTCGATCATTGGTGCTGCGGCGCGCGGATCGACCGTCAGCACCACATCACCTCCGGCCGCGACGAACCGGACCGAGCGTTGGTTGACGGCGACGCCCGCGACCGCGACGGCGCGTCCGAGGTCATCGGAGACGACGAGCCCGGTGAAGCCCAGCCGGTCACGGAGCAGGTCGGTGATGACCGCCCGGGAGAACGCGGCGGGTGCGGCGCCGTCGATGCGGGCGTAGATGGCCGAGGACACCATCACAGCCGGTACCCCGGCGGCGATGGCGCGCCGGAACGGTTCCAGCGACATGCTGTCCGAGGTGGTGACCGTGTCGCGGACATCGCGGCTGGTGTCGGTGTTGGGCGCGACCTGTCCGAGTCCGGGGAAGTGCTTGACGGTCGCCGCGACCCGGGCTCGGTCCAGCCCGTCGACGAACGCGACCACGCCGGAGGCCACGTCGTCAGGAGCGGTGCCGAACGTCCGGTCGCTGATGCCGACCGACAGGTTGCGTGCACCCAGCCGCGGAGACAGGACGTCCGAGACCGGCGCGAGATCGACATTGATTCCGGCCGCCCGTAGTTGGCTGCCCCATCTCTCGGCGGCACCGGTGAGCCGGTCGGCCGCCCAGCCACCCTGGACGACGGCGCTCGGGATCGTTCCGAAGCCGGGCCCCGACAGCGTCTGCACCTGGCCGCCCTCCTGGTCCACGCTCACCAGCAGGCCGGGGCGTCCGTTCGGGACCGAGCCCTGCAGTGCGGCGGAGCGATCCGCCACGACCCGCACGCCCGCCGCGCTCCGGCCGGTGAGGATGACTCCGCCGACGCCGAGCCGGCGCACCGCGGCGAGGGTGGGATCCACCGGATCGGCCAACGGTGATCCCACGACGAGCAGCTGCGCGGCGAGAGCGCGCATGTCCAGGTGTCCCACGACCTCATCCACGCACGACGGTGCAGGTGCACCTGCCGGAGACGTCGCGACGGCAGCGGGCGGACCGGATCCACCAACGGGAGCCGGGTGGCCGGCGACGGGCGCAGCTGTGCAGGCGCCGAGGAGGCCGGCAACGACAAGACCGGCAACAACGAGTAGAGCTGCCGTGCGCACGCTGTCAGCCGAGCACGATGCGGCGCGCACGCTGCGGCTCGACACCCCCGGGCTTGCTCGGCCGGCCGGACGCCGGCAGCGCCCGGTCGCCGAGCTGGCGAACCTCGTCGATCCGTTCGGGTGCTGAACGTGAAAGTGGCAGCACGTTGCGGAACGCCTCGCGCAGGTAGTCCTCGGCCACGTTGTGGTCTCCGACCCGAAGGGCCTCGTGCCCGATCTCGGCCACGGCTGCCTGCACGTCGGACCCGGCGAACCCGTCGCTGAGGGCGACCAGCTCGTCGACGAGACCATCTGCCACCGGCGCGCGGAAGTACTTGCGGAGGTAGATCCCGATGATGTCGCGTCGCTCGTCCGGATCGGGCAGGTCGACGAAGAACATGTCATCGAACCGCCCGCTGCGAAGCAGCTCCTGCGGTAGCGCACGCACGTCGTTGGCCGTGGCCACGACGAACACCCGGGCCGCGGACTCCTGGAGCCAGTACAGGAACTGCCCCACCAGCCGGGTGGTCACTCCCGTGGAGTCGCTGCCGCTACCGGCCAGTCCCTTCTCGATCTCGTCGATCCACAACACACAGGGCGCGACGGTGTCCGCCGTGGCCAGCGCCTCCTTGAGACGGTTCTCCGACTGGCCGACGAACTGCCCGAAGATCGCCGCCATGTCCAGCCGGTAGAGCGGCAGCTCCCAGTCCACCGCGACCGCCTTGGCCGAGAGCGACTTGCCGCAACCGGGCACGCCGATCAGCAGGACCCCCCTGGGTGGACGCATGCCGCGGTCGCGCAGGTCCATCGTCAGCAGTGGCCGTCGGCGATCCAGCCACGTCCGCAGCCCGGCGAGGCCACCGACCTCGTGGTCGGTGCCGCGCAGCGACACCCGTTCCAGACCGGACAGGTCGCTGAAGATGGAGTCCTTGGCCCGCGAGAGCTCGGCGAGATCGGCCTTGGTAACCGAGCGCTTGACGACCAGCGTGGCCAGGATGTTGGTGGCCTCGATCTTGGTGACACCCGACAGGATGGATGCGGCCTGGGCGTAGTCGGCCTCGCCCCAGGCGATGTCGATCTGACCGCGATAGCCGTCGAGGAAGCTGCCGATCTCAGCGCGCATTTCGTCGAGGTCGGGCACATCGAGCGCGACCGACATGCCCAGGCGTTGCAGGCGCGGCCAGATCGGGTCGGCGGTGATCACGACGATCGACCCGCCGCGCTGCTCGGCGAGGTCGGCCAGGTCGGCGAACCGGCGGCTGGTCTCGTTGTCGTCGCCGAGGCTCTGGACATCGGTGAACACGACGGTGAGGTTCTGCCGTGACTGGAACTGGGCGCCGGTGAACTCCAGGGCACCGAACAGCGACTTGTCGTCGAAGACCTCGTTGCCCGTGCGCAGGTCGCGGAGCCCCTGGCTGAGGGTGTGCACGAGCATCGGTAGTTGCCGGTCGGTCGCGAGTGAGGTGAGTATCTCCTGCACCCGGGCCCGCTCGACGGTGCGCACCGACACGAACGGGATGCGAGCGAGCAGGTAGGACTCGAGTTTGGTCGTGGTCTCGGCGCCGTTGGGCACGGGTGCGATCTCCTTAGAGGATGACCCGCCGACCGACGGGCGGCAGCGCCTGCCCGGCCGGACGGGACGGGACGGGATGCCCCGCGAGCAGGGTGTTGGCGCGCACGATGGACAGCAGCTGCTGCGCGGTGGCCGGGTGGTCTCGGGCGGAGCGTTCGAGGCTGTCCTGGGTACTGTTCAGCAACTGCGCCAGCGCGCCGGCCAGTGACGTACGCACGGCGTCGGGCAGCCGCGGGTCGGCGGCCAGCCGGTGCAGCGGACGCAGCCGCCCACGCGCCGCGACCAGGGCGGCGGCCAGCTCGGCAGGCCTTCCGACGGCACCGGAGGCGAGATGGCGGCCGAGGGTGTCGCTCCACCGTTGCGCCCGGGCTTCGAACGCGGCGACGACGCGGCGCAGCAACCGCTCCTGCATGTGCGGACCCATGCGCTCGTCGACCGGTGTCAGGTGGATGTCGGGCAGGTCCTCGCCGCGGCCGAAGGCGTCGAGCCAGCTCGCCCACACCGCGTAGTCACCCGGTGCGCCGAGGGCCGTCATCGGGGCCGGGGGCGTGGTCGCGACCGGTCGAGGAACTCGGTCGGAGGCACCAGGTCCCACTCCGGCAGCCGCATCGCGAGCTCGCGGCCGGACCTGTCGCGCTCCTCACCGCGCTCCGGGTCTCCCAGTGCGGGACGTTCCGGGACTGCGGCGTCGTCACCACCGGTCATCGGTCGGGGCATCACGCCACCACCTCTCTGCTGCGGTCGGGTGCGGAGGCGATGAACGAGTCACGCACCAGTGCGTTCATGTACCGGCGGAAGGCCTCGGCCCGGTCGACCTCGCGATCCCATGCCGTTCGCCAGTCCAGCACCTCGGCGACCGCGCCACGAACCTGTGCGGCCCCGGTGGCCTTGCGCTGCTCGCCGAGCCGGCGGACGTGCTCCCGGCGCGGCTCCAGCTGGCTGTAGCTGTAGGCACCGAAGCCGCCGAGGCCGAGCGCGACGAGTAGGAGGAACACCCCGAATCCCGACCCGCCCTGGACGAAGGTGATGACAGCGAGCAGGAGGGCCACGCCGCCGACGATCAGTCCGAGCAGCGGCCCGCCGTCGAGTTTGATCTTCGAAAGGGCATTGTCGGTCTCTGCGTCGATGTGGATGGTGAGCGAGTCGACCAGGGACTGCTCGGTGGCGTCCCCGTCGATCCGGCCGGTCCAGCCCTCGACGGTGAGCTCCACGGAGGTCGGGAATGCCGCGACGTTCTGTGCTTCCAGTTGCCCGTCCGCTGCGACGACCCAGTCCTTGGCCAGTGCGATCGCCATCCGCTGGGTGCCGTCCGACGCCCCTACCCGGTCGGGGAAGAATCCGGCGTTGGTCAGCAACGTGAGGAAGTCGACCGACTCCTCGTGCACCGCTGCCTCGGCTGCGACCGCCGCGGTGGCCGCGGTCCGATCACCGTCGGCGTCGATGATCGCCTGAAGTTCGGCTTCCCGCTTGCGGTGTGGCGTCTCCTCCTCGTCGTAGCTGCGCACCAGGTTGTCGAGGATCGCGTCGACGCGTTCCTGCAGACCCGGAGCGGGCCGCAGCGGCCGTTCGAAGATGCCGCGGAAGTGCGCCTCGGCCCGGCCGTGGACGGTGGCCCCCTCGTAGACGGCCTTGAGGACCGGCCATGTGGGGCTGACGGCGGGAAGCACGGTGAAGCGGGGATCGACCGGGGTACGCATCCCGTCGATCAGCTGGCGCCAGCGGGTGACCTGGGCGGCGACGGTCTCCGGGTCGGCGGTCAGCCGCTGGTACCAGCCCGACATGTGCTCCATCACCGACGGCTTCGCGACCGGGCCGAGGGTCCCGGTGGCGACCGCGTCGAGCACGACGGTGAACTCGTGCGACAGGGCGGCCGGATCCTGGCGGGCGACGTACTGGCGCAGCCAGCGGGCGGTGGCGTCGTCGCGGCCGTGGCGGCGCAGCACGAGTGCGAAGAACAAGGAGGTCTTGTCGTTGTCGCGCCGCAGCGCCTCGGCCAGGGCCCGCTCGGCCAGCGTCCGGTCGTCGCGGATCCAGGCCGCCAGCCCGACCAGCGCGGGTGCGAGCCAGTACCGCGGTGTGGTGATCATCAACTCCTCGGACGCGGCCTGCATCGCGTCCTGGGTGACGGTGCCGGTGTCCATCGCCTGTAGCGTGCCGGTGGCCAGGCGACGCACGGTGGCGTAGTGGCCGTAGGAGGTCTCCAGCTCGCCGCGGACCGCGATGATCCGGGTCTGCGCGAGCTGCAGGTTCTTGGCCAGCTCGTCGCGGCGCACATACTCGTCGAACAGCGCACGCAACTGCGTCAGCTCGGAGCGGGTCATGTCCTGTGTGCTGGCGACCTGATCGACGGTCTGGGATAGGCCTACCTGCAGCTGCTGGACGCGACCGAGTTCCCGACCCAGTTGGAGAACGGCATTGTGGACGCGGGCGACGTCCCCACTGGTTGCTTCGGCCATGACTACTCACCCACCGTCACGACGGCACCGTCAGCGCGGACACAGACGAGCTTGTCGGGATAGACCTCGATCACGCGGTAGTGCTCGGTGCGGGCCAGGGCGCGCGCCCCTTCCAGCGGCCCGGGCAGCGGCTCGCCGGCCCGGTAGTGCTCGATGATGGCGCCGTCGACCGTCACGGTATGTGCCTCGTAGGGCGCTCCGAGGTAGCAGTGCGCGACGAAGCCCTGCGGCACGGCCGACCACGTCTCGTCGAACTCGCGGTGCAGCTCGTCGATGATCTCCTGGAGGTCGA
Source organism: Pseudonocardia sp. 73-21 (assembly GCF_001899645.1). Taxonomy (GTDB): domain Bacteria; phylum Actinomycetota; class Actinomycetes; order Mycobacteriales; family Pseudonocardiaceae; genus Pseudonocardia. The sequence continues at coordinate 59,372 of NZ_MKVV01000053.1, forward strand.
GGGGCAGCAGGGTCGCGGAGGCGTCCAGCCGCGCGATCGCGGCCAGGTAGCGCGCCGAACGGGGAGATGTCAGCAGCCGTCCACCCGATGCGGGACGGTGTCGAGCCGCTGCAGTGGGGGCCAACCGGCCGATCTGCTGTTGTGGGCCCATCAGGGGGCGGGGCATCGCGTCTCCTCGGTCAGCGGTCTCGATGGTCATGCCGTCAGCACCAGCGCCCCCGTGATGAGCGCGGAGATCACCGACAGGGCAAGTGCGGTGGCAGGAGCGTGCCGTGCGACGTGGTAGGCCAGGGGGGCTCGGCCGTGCATCCGTTCGGCGCCTCGAACGATCTCTGCTGCACGGACCGGGGTACCTGCGCGTCCGAAGATCTCGACCGCGTCGCCGGAGCCGAGCGGTTCGCCGGTGGCCGAGCCGAGCAGTTCGCAGGCGGTCACGGTGCCCGACACCGCCGTGAGCCGGAAGCGGTGCATCTCGGTCACGGTCCGCTGTGAAGGCAGCACAAATGGCACCGCCGACAGCACGACCGCCGCGACCAGGGTCGGTAGCAGCAACCACAGCCCGGAGCCGCGGTGCGAGCCACCCAGTACGAGCAACGCCAGCAGGGCCAGCGCCGCGACTGCGGCAGCACCGGCGGCGCAACCGCGCTGCACCGGCCCGACCGCGTACACCTCGGTGCGGTCGACCGGGCCGGTGACGGTGCCGGTCGCGACTGGACCGCCACCGGCGCGCCGGGAGGTCGTCGCTGCGACCGAAGCCGGCCGCCGGGGCTGCTGGGACGGCCTCCGGAGTGGCGGCGGATCGACGGCACCGACGGGGCTGTCGAGCAGGACCCGCCGGCCCTGTCCGCCGGCGATGCGTCCGCCGGCCGGCGCGCCGCACGCCGGGCAGGAACGGTCGCCGCTCCCGAGCGGGGTGGCGCACGTCCGGCACTGTTCAGTCATCGGCCGGCCTCCCCGCGTCGTCGACGTACTGCGCCCTTCGGTCGCAGCACATGCCGCGTTACGCCCCGACATGCAGGCAGCCGGCCCAGGCGACCGGGTCGTCGGAGGGGAGCGCGCTGCGCCAACTCGCGGCCAGGGCGGGCGGCATTCCGTCCGGCGGCACCCGGTGCGGGTCACGCGACCAGCGCCGCGCCCGGTGCAGGGCCACCGCGGGTGTACAGCCTTCGACGCGGCGGTAGTGGTGCACCATGAACATCAGGCGTGAGGTGTAGCGGTCGGGCACCGTCCACATCGAGCCGTAGGCGGTGCGCGCTCCGGCCGCCAGGAAGGCAGTGGCCAGACTGAACGCCTCGTCGTAATCGGCGCCCGAGACAATGGTCGAGCAGGCCGCCAACTGCACGGTGTCGAGCTCGAAGGGCTGCGTGGGACGCACCGCCAGGATCTCGTCGACCTCGAGCCACCGGTCGGCGAGCCGCAGGCTCGAGCGGCCGGGTGCAGCCGGTTCCGCGCGGGCGTGGCAGGCCAGGTGCAGGACCGACAGCGACGGAGAGCCGTCGCGCAGCCGGTCGAGCACCTCGACGGCCGAGCCCGTCCCGTCCGGGTCGGGAACCCCGTCGCCGGGTTGCCCGAGGTAGGTCGCCTCCGGATAGAACGCTGCGACCAAGGCGCGTGCTTCGGCGCCGGCCGCCCTGAGATCGCCCGACGGGTTGCCGATGACGAGCTGGGCGCCGTCGACGCCTGTGTGTCGGGTCACCGCTTGGCACAGCAACCTGGCCGACGGCGTCGTCGACACGACGGCTGCGTCCGCGAGGTCGCCGCTGCCCTCGGGCCCGGCCGCCGCATGCCAGGGGACGAGTGCGAGCGTGCCGAACGGCGCCAGGACCAGATGCGGGGGGTCCTCGCCGGTCCCCGGTGGCAGCCGGTGGGCGAGCTCGGCGAGCTCGGCGCCCGCGACCCGCCAGGCCCAGCGGGTCAGGTCGGTCAGCCGGGCCCGCCACGTCTCGAAGCATGCGCGGCGGTCCTCGGCGGGCTGCGGCTCCTCGGGGTGGTGCCACGCGGTGTAGGCCTCGCCGTAGTGCCGCAGTTCGGGGCCGGTCCCCAGGTCGGGAAGCTCCAGCACCTCGACGGGCTCGGCCGCCGGCACGACAACGGCGAGTCCGGGTTCGGGACCGTCGGCCGGGACGAGGTACACCAGTGCCGCACTGCCCTGAGCCTGGAGAGCCGCGCGGATCTGCGGCGTCGACGGTGGGTCCAACAGCCCCGAGTCGGTGGCGGTGAGCGCGGTCAGGACGCGCCGGCGCAGGTCACCGCGCAGGGCGGCGTCGGGCGTGGTGAGCAGCTCGACGGAATCGTCCCCGCCGGCGAGGGTCCACTCGTCAGCCAGGTCGTCCCGGCCGACCAGACGCAGCCGCTCGCCGACGCCGCGGGTGGTCACCGCGGCGTGCAGGACGAGCCCGCGGCCGGCGTCGAGGGCCGCCACGAGGTCGTCGGCGACCCGGTCGTGCACGCACCAGCGGGCGATGCGCAGCGCGTCGGCGGCGGCGCTGCGGGCCATCGTGACGGCGTGTTCGGTACCGGACTGCAGCAGCACCATCCAGGCGTGGCCGCGCAGCGCCGCCAGCCCGAGCTCGCGGCTTCGCGCCCGGTCCTCGGCGGTGCCCCGCAGCCGGCGGGCCTGGGCGGCCTGCATCGCCGACTGCACCCACAGCGGGTTCTCCGGGCCGGCGTCGAACGCGGACGCCGCCTCGCACCACCGCACGGCGTGCTCGATGTCGTCGGGGCGGTGAGTGCGTTCGGCCCGGTGCAGCCACCAGATGGCGAGGGTGTGTGCGGCCATGCCGTGCTGCGGACTTCCGGTCGGCAGGCCGGCGACCCGGGACTCCAGGGCGAGCAGCTCGTCGCGTTGTCGCCCGGGATCGTCGGCGGCGGCGGCGATCGCCGCACCGGCGGCGGCGGTGCCGGTGACGCTGTCGAGCAGGTCGGCGAGAGGACCGCGCAGCGTGCGCGGCGGCTGCACCGGAAGCGGCTTTCCGGACGGGGCGATCATCTCGCGCATGGCCTGGAAGAACGGGAGCTGGTACTCGCTGATCCAGCGGTCCTGCGGGTCGGCCGCGGCCATGGCGTGGACCGCCTCCATGAGCCGGTCGTGGGCGGCGAGCTGCTCGGCCGCGGGGGCGCCCCTGCGGTTCAGCTTTCCCAGTTCGGCGAACGCGGCGAGGAAGCCGCCGGTCGTGTCGCCGTCGCTCCCGTCCAGCAGAGCCGCCGCGTCGAGCTTGCCGAGGTCACCGGTCCGGCTCGCGTCCAGTACCGACCCGAGCGCCGCCATTCGCGCGAGGTCGGGTCCGAGTACATCGGGGTGCCCGCTTTCGCGGGCCGTTCTGGCGAAGGCGCCGACGCCGAAGTCGCCGTGCCCGCCCGCCCGTCCGGCCATGAGGTCGTCGACCATCTGCAGGAATCCTTTGGCGATGCCGACCAGGGACTGCCATTCCTCGTGCGGTTCGGGATGGCGCCGGGCGGTCGCGAGCAGCCGGTGCATGCGGTCACGATCGAAGGTGTGGGGCGCCGGATTGAACAGGTCGATCTCCGTGCGCAAGATCGCCATCGCCAGCTCGGCCCGCAGGCCCTCGCCCGCGGAGCCGGCGGTGTCGAGGGCCTCGATCCCTTCCTCGTGTGCCGTGATCGCCGCCGCCACCATCTCGTCCGACGGCCCCGCGCGCAGCACCTCGTCGAGCATCTCCAGGCGCCAGCGGTGCGCATCGAGGACCAGGTCAGCGTCGTCGAGGCCGTGTCGCAGCGCCGCATCGAAGCACGACGCGGCCCGGGCGTGGTCGACGTCTGCCCCGAGCTCCCCGCGCCGCTGGTGGGTCATGCCCAGGGTCAGCCAGGCCATACCGGCATCGCTGTCGTCCACGGCGAGTACCGCCGCGTCCAGGCGGCGCACGGCGGTATCGAGATCAGGCAGTGACCCGGTGCGGTTGCCCCGGTCGGACCACAGCTCGGCGCAGCGCAGCAGCGCTGTTGGGGGCGGATCCTCGCCTTCGCACACCCGCTCCAGGCACTCCCGCGCGACGTCGCCGGCGGTCTCGTCATCGGCCAGTACCCATCGGGTGTAGCTCAGATGGCCCTCGATGAGATCCAGCTCGATCGCGGGTTGCCCGGGGTCGATCAAGCTTCGGGCGCGACGTAGCGCGTCGAGGCCTGGATCGACGTCACCGATGTCGTCGCACGCCGATGCGTAGTCGGCGAGGGCCTGGAGGAGCAGCGGCGCGCCGTCGTCGACGGCAGGCAGCGCCGCAGCCAGCAGCTCGCGCCCGGCCTCGTGATCCGGAACGCTCTCCTCGGCCCAGGCTCGGTGCAGGCGGGCCATCCCCCGCAGCATGACGACGCCCGGGACGTCGGCGCGGATCGCGTCGAGGTCGGCGACGAGCGTGCCGAGGTCGCTGGGATCGTGACCGGCGGCGTCGAACCGGGAAACCAGGACCCAGGCCAGGTCCGCCGCCACCTCGTCTCGGTCGATGTCGAGGTGTGCCGGTGCCCGCCACGCCTGATGGATCTCGTCGCGGGCCTGGTCCCACCGGCGGAGATCGGCGGTCTGTTCGGCCGCGGCCGCGGCGGCGAGCCCGAGACCGTAGTGCCAGCACACCTCGTCCGGGTGCCCCGTTCCCGCTGCCAGCGCGTCGCCGAACAGCTCCGCGGCGTCGTCGAGGCCCGCCGGATCCCGGCCGTCCAGGGCGTCGGCCAGCCGTCCCCAGGCGCGCGTGCCGAGCGCGCTCACATCCAGCTGCTCCATCGTGCTCCTGTCCCTGGTCCGTTGCCCGGGTCGTCGTCCCCGGCTCCGGTGGGGTTACGCGGGAGGGTGGGGCACCACCCTCCCGCGCCGTCCACTGACGGACGGGGCCGTCAGCTACAGGACGTTGTCGTCGTCGTCACCACGCACGGCTGCCTCCTCGGGTCGGGCCGGGCCGGCGCGGTGCGCGGGATCACCCCGTGCACCGGCCCGACACCCGCAGGCCGGTGCGTCGCGCCGCGACCGCCAGATGTCGTCGAGGGGCTGACGGACCGCCCACGCGGCGCGCTACAGTCCGGCCCGCACTGCGGGAGGAGGCAGATGTGGGACCGACCACCTGGGACGGTCACGTCCGGCTCGACTACCTGCCGGACAGCCGCCGACTGCAGGTCACGCTGATCACGGTGGAGCCCACCCGCGAGGCCCAGCTGCGACGGGGGTTGCGAGCCGGGTTCGTGATCGACGACCCCGACGGCCCCCCGGCGTTCGTGGCCGCCGACCTGCCCGCGGCCTTCCTGCCCGCCGACCTGGGGGAGCTGCTGGGCCCGCGCCTGGCCCCGGAGGCCCGGCTGGTCATCGGGGACGAGCCTCAGGTGCGCTGGTTGCGGCTCGGCCTCAGCGAGGTCGATGACCTGGCCGAGACGTGGGCGCCCTACCGCGCGGTGGTCCTGGCCGGGGTGGAGCAGCCGAGCCGGATGCGCGCTGTCGGAGCCTGGGCAGGTGGTCTGTGGGCCCGGCTGGGGGTCGAGGACATCGTGGCCGGTATCGCCGCGCTCGGTCCTCCCACCCCTGCCATGGGCGATGTGCGCTACGACCATGACGACCCGTTCGGAGGCGAGCCGGAGGAACCGGAAGTGCTCGGATCGTGGGAGCTGCCCGCATCGTTGGCGCAGGCCGCCGGTGTCGAGGCCCGGCTGCAGTGGTCCGCGGCGGGTGGCCTGGTCACCGTGACCGCGCGCCGCGTGGCGGCTCCGGGCGCACCGCTGGCCGTCATGTTCGATGACGGCCGCGGTCGTTGGACCGTGCTCGAGCCTGCTGGGGAGGGTGTGCTCCGGGCCGCCATCGCCAGCTCCGCCGATCCGACGGTGCTGCCCGCGGTCCGGGTGCGGGTCGGAGAGCAGCCGTGAGTGCCGCTCAGGAGGTGCCCGGCCGGCCCGAACGCGAGCCGGCGGACGCGGCGGCGGCGGTCCTGGCCATGCTCGACCCGGAGGTCCTCGAGCGTCTGATCGACCAGGTCGGTTCTCGCGGTGAACTGGTCGAGCAGATGGCCACGCAGATCGTGGCGCTCCAGGTCAGGCTGGCAGCGCGTCGGGTGTCGGTACCGTCCTGGCGAGCCGAACATCTCGCAGCGGCGACCCTGTCCGACGCTCCGGGCGTCCAGCAGAACGTCGAGCACGCCGCTCAGCGCTATGCGAAGATCACGGCCGATCCGGACCTGCCGGTCGAGGTCGCCGTGCTCGTCGGCCGCGCCCACGACGCCGAGACCGTCACCCTGATGGGGCGCACGTATCGGGGTCTTGCCGAGGTCGCAGCACAGCGACCGGCGGAGCCGCGGATCTTCCAGCGCATGGTCGTGGCGGCCCTGGCCGCAGCCGGGGTGCCGGATGTGGGGCGGCGGGCGTGTGCGGTGCTGGACCGGGGTGCGGCCTTCGCTGCCGGCCACCGCGCGGTAGGCGGGGAGGTGCCGCCGATGCCCGTGTTCGGCAGCGCCGACTTCCTGGTGGCCGTCGCCGGCTACCGGGTGGCGCTGGACGAGGCCGGGGGCCGATCCGTCGTGGAGCCGGTCGCCGAGGTCGGCGCCGCGTTGCCGGAGCTGGCCCGACTACTGCGGCTGGGCTTGACCCGCCCCTCACGGGAGCTGGACCGCGGCGGTGTGGACGAGCCCGACAGCGCGTGGTTCCTCGAACAGATCGCGGAGTACCTTGGCGGGCACAGCGCCCGCCGCTGCGTCACGGCGCTGGACCGGGGGCTGCGCCGCGCGCGGTGGCGGCCGCAGCCGTCCACGGCGCTCGATCCGCGGACCCGGCGTGCGGTCGGGGTCGTCGAGGTGGAGCCGTCGGAGCCGAACGTCACCGAGTTGGCCGGCCGGATCGTCGCGTCGCTGGTACGGGCGCCTGCCGCAGCTGCGGCGGCAGCGTGGTTGCGTGGCGTCCGTCCGGTCGACGAGCAGGATGATCTGGACGAGTTGCTGAACGGCATCTGGCGGCTGCGCGCCGAGCTCGCGACCCGGCCCGTGGATGACGACCCGGGCCCGGTCGACCCCGCGCTCGTCGCGGTGGTCGAGGCGCGCCTCGGCGACGGCGTCGTCGGCCCGGTCCGGCGGCTCACGGCGGCATTACCGCCACTGTGGAGCCGGCGCGATCCGGCGATCCGGCTGCTGACCGCGCACCTGCGGGCCGCAGGGAACAGACCACCGGTCGCGCGCCTGGTCGCGGCGGTGGTGGCCTGCGGGCCCGGGCAGGCCGCCGTGGCCGGCGACGTCGCCGCACACGAACCGGGCACGGCCTGTGTCCGCTCCGAGGAGTCGGGAAGGTGTGTCGCGCGGACGGACGCGGCGGCGCTGCCGCCGGCGCTCGTCTGCCCGGCCCGACCGTGGCCGGAGGACGGGCTGGTCGAGAGCCACCGCACCCTGGCCCAGCGCGACGGCCGTGACGACGCGGGGTCGGCGGCACGCACCTGGCGGACCTACAACGGGCCGTGGGCGGACGTGGTCTGGCTCGTCAGCTCACGGGTGTGAGACGCCAAGGGCCGCCAGCCGGGCAGCGAGTGTGACGACTTCGGCGTGGCGGGTGTGATGCTCGCCGCCGCCGACGGTGGCCTCCTCCCAACGCCGCACCAGCTCGACGAGCTGGGCGGCCGTGGTCAGGTCTGCCGGGTCGATATCCGGTACCCGCAGTTCGGCGGCCAGCAGCAACGCCGGCGCGGCCAGTAGCGCGAACCGGCACGCGTTCTCGGTCGGCGGTTCGCCGTCGAGCAGCCTGCCGGTCTCGGTGGCGGTGAGGGCCCGGCAGATCCAGGCCCGTCCCTGCTGGGCCCATCGCATCGCCTGGGCGATCTCCCCGCGGGCGCGTGCCGCCTCGGCGAGGCCGGTCGAGGCGCGGGTGGCGACCTGCAGGGCGTTGCGCAACGGTGCGGAGTGCCCGGTGCGGATCGCGAACTCGGACCGGGCTGGGATCACCACCGACGTGAAGAGCCCGATGGCGGTGCGCAGGTCGGCCTCGTCGGTCGAGGCGGCGAGGAAGGCAGCGTAGTTCTGCAGGTGGTAGCCCGCGAGGCCGGGAAGCCGGGGAAGCGGCGAGTCGAGGTGGAACCTCGGGACCTCCAGGGCTTCGTGGAAGGCCGCCCACGCCCGGTGCAGCCGCCGGTCCAACGCCGCGGGCGACGGGAGACCGGCGTCGGGTCGCTGGGCGTTGGTGCGCCGCACGGCGAGCAACTCGACACACGCCGAGGAGATCACCTCGGCTGCCGCGCCGCGGTCGAGCAGCCCGCGCGCCAGCAGGTTCTCGCAGCGATCCAATCCTGCGAGCAGGTCCGTCAGCGGTGCCCGCAGGTCGTTGCGCTGGTCGGGCCGCAACGTCTGCACGCGCATGTCAGCTGTGCGGCAGGCCGTGAGGGCGGCGACCGGGTCGTCGGGGTCGAGCACCGCATCGGCCAATGCGGCGAGCTGTTCGAGGACCGGTCCGATCGTCTGGCGGGAGGCATCACGACCGCGCGGGGAGACCTGCAGGTGAGCCAGGACGGTGTACAACCCGAGCACCAGCGCCCGCCGCGTGAGCAGCGGCAGGCCCTGGACGTCGGAGGCGTGCGGGATCGCGGGCAGGACCTGCGGCGGCTCCGACCCGGGCCCGGGGGCGCCCTGCGCGCGAGTCGCGTGCCGGACGAACTGGTCGACCAGCCCGGATGGGAAGAGCAGCGCCTCCACGGCCAGCTGGCCCGGCTCGCGTTCGCTGAGCCACAAATGGCTGGCGTCGGCGGGGGTGCCCGCAGCGAGCAGCCGGCGCAGCAGCAGGTCCACGGCCTCGGCATCGCGCAGCCGACCGGCGAGCTCCGCGGACAGCTCATCGTCGCCGTCGGGGGGCTCTGCCGGCTGACACGCGGCGAAGGTGTGGTCGGCCACGTCGAGCAGGAACGGCTGGGTGGTGGTGGCGCCACGGGCCAGGGGGGCACCGACCTCGCAGCGGGTCAGCGGGAGGTCGCCGAGCCCTGCGGCCAACGGGAGTTGCCAGGACTGCACGAGCTCGTGCTGAATGGCGCGGGCGTGAATCCCCGCCGCGAGCAACGCGGGCTGCGAGCGGAAGGTCTCGACGACCAGGCCGGTCCAGGCGGCGAGGCGCAGCCGGGTCGGCAGCGGTGACCCGTTCGGATCGACCAGCAGGGCCAGCGCGGTGCCGATCGCGTCGGTGACCGGATCGAGCAGCCGGTTGACCGCGGTGAGCACCACGGCTGCACGGGTGTCGGGTCCGAACCGGTTGAGCGTCGCATTGGCGATCTCGTTGGGCAGGCTGGCGCGCGGCCCGGCCAGCCCGATCCGCTCGACGACCTGCCACGCGCCTGCATGCGGTGTCGTCAACCGCTGGGCGTCGGCGCGGGTGGGTAGCGGCGCCCCCCGGCTGATCTCCGACAGGGTGACGCGGGCGTAGTCGGACACCCAGGTGCGGCGGCCGAACGGCCCGTCGGGCCACGGCACGCCGAACAGCGGTGCGATCTTGCGGGCCAGCCGTGCCGCGGCGACCTCGGCACGGCTCTCCGGGATGTCGGGCACGACCGCGGGCAGCAGCGGCATGTGATCACCGTAGACGAACGATGCGATGCCCGCCATCGATCGAACCGACTATCTTCTTGACACGCCGAATACCTAGACACGACTATTTTCGGCATGAGCTCACCCTCTCGGCCGTCCCCCGACCCCTATCCGGGGCTGGCCGGCCTGCCCGACGGACTCATGCGGGAGGTGGTCGACGCAGTGTGGTTCGAGTCGGGGCGAATGCGTGCGTCGTTGCACCGGCTGCGTCGCGTCCGCGCGTGTGACGTCGTCGTGCGGGTCGCGGGCTGCGGGTCGCTGTTCGTGGGTGGCGAGTGCCCGTGCCGCGACTTCGTACTCGACATGCTCGTCGAGGCCGACCGGTTCCTCGCGCGGCACGAGCCGTCCGGTCTGCGCAACCCGCCCGGGGCCGTGCGGGCCCACGTCCGCAGGCGTGCCCAGGAGTGGACGCGTCGCCGGCGGGCCGACGCGGGCGCCCAGGCCCGCACCGACCGGCTCGACGCGAGCGAGCAGGGGCGCCGCCTGCCCGACGCGTACCACCGCGCCCTGCTGCGCAACCTCGCCGACGAAGCCGGATCACTGGCGTTGCTCGGTGACGAGCGGGGTCTGCTGCAGCGGCTCGCGGCGCTGGCCGCGAACCAGTTCGGCGGCGAAGTCGCGGACCACCTGGGTCGGGTGGTCGCGGCCTTGCCGCTGGTGGAGGAGGCCTGTCGGGCGGGTCGCCGCGTGCCGGCGCGGGACGGCTCCGGTCCGGTCACCTGGTGGGAGCGCTACATCGAGGAGCCGCTCGGGCGCCGCGACCGGATCGACACGCAGCCGCTGGACGAGCTCGACGACGTCGAATCCGCGATGCCGGACGGTGGATGCGACGAGCTCGTGCTGGGGATCGTGGTGCGGGCGGTTTCGGGGCCTGGACGCTCGGGGGTGGCAGCCCGGTTGCATGGAGCGGTCGCCGAACTGGTGCGGCTGCAACTGATGTCTGCTGGTGCCGCCGGTCTGTTCACGGCTGATCCGGCCCGGGTGCGGGCGGCCGCGGAGCAGGCGTGGGTGCTGGCGTCGGCATGACTCGCGTCGGCGTAACACCGCGCCCGGATGTGACGACGAGCACAGGACGCTTCGTGTTTATCCACATCGGACCGAGGGATCGCCATGTCGCTACCTCTGACCGTCGCGGGTCGGTCGCCCGTCGACCCGATCCGACTGCGCTGGGGCGGCGGCGGGGCCGTCGTCCTGGGTGTCCTTGCGATGTTCAACGGAGCCGGCGGGTTGGTCGTAGGGGCGCTGCTCGCACTGCTGGGCGTCGCCACCTGGGGCGTCACGGCCTTCGGGGCCACTCCATGGCCGGAGCTGAGCAGCCCGAAGAAGGTGGTAGCGGCCAGCGGTGCGGCGATCGGCCTTGCCTTCCTCTACCTGTTCTTCGCGATCTTCTTCCTCATCATATGGATCATCCGGATCGCCACCCAGTCCCGCTGATCGGAGCCGAGATGCCCCACGTCGAGAACTACACCGTCGGGGTGCGCCCCATGGACTGGAGTGCGGCCATGGACCGCACGCTGATCGCCGCCTTCGACAGCCGCGCCGAGGCCGAGGAATCCATCCGCCGGGCCAGCCGCTAGCAGGGCCGGTGGAGCTCGTCCTCCGCGCCGCCGACCACGGTACGACCTACCTGACGTGGCGTTGTCCCGACGACCCCCGGGTCGCCGACTTCGCCGCGCTCGATCGCGACGATCTCGGTGCGGTCCTCGACGAGCTGCACGCGGCGCTGCCTGGGCGGCGTCCGGGTGAGGACGGCCGGGCCGCCGCCGAGCGGGCACTCGGCACGGGCGCGTTCGCCGACCCGGCACGAGAGGCCGTGCTGTCGACGGCGCTCTCGGCTGCCGTGCTGCCCGGGCGGCTGGCCCGCCGGCTGACCGCCGCTGATACCGCCGCCCATGTCCGGCTGCGGGTGATCCCCAGCCCGCGGCTGGCGCAGGTCCCGTGGGAGCTGCTGGTGCTGCCGGACGGTCGGCGGCTGGTGGAGGTCGCCGACGTGTGCCACGACCCGCCCGCGACCCTGTTCGCGGGCCGTGGACGTTCGCCGGGGCGCTGGGCCGATGTTGCGCACCAGCCCGTGGTGTACCTGCTCGAGCCGCGCCCACCCGAGCCACGCTACCGCCCGGTGCTCGACGAACGAGCCGATCCGGCGGGCGTGGCTGCGCTCGCGCGATGGTGCGACCAGCGCGTCGTCGACGGACGACTGCGTGCCGACGACCGGCCGGACGCACTGCACGGCGCGACCGGGCGAGCGGCCCTGGGTCGTCGACTGCGCGAGCATCCCGCGTCGCGGCTGGTCTACTTCGGCCACGCCGGGGCGGCCGACGACGAACCGGGTTCGGCCGCGCTGTATCTCGCCGACTCGTCCGCGGTCTACGGGCTGGCCCGCGCGATCGGCAACCACCGCCCGTTCACGGCGCTGGACCTGCTGCACGGCACCGCGACCGCCGGCGCAGCGGAGTCCGGGTGGCCGGTCGACACCCGGGCGGCCGGACATCGCATCTGGCCGATGCCGCAGCGGGTGGCGATCATCGGGTGCAGCAGCGGCGGGGACCACCGCTTCGCCGAGCCGTTCGGCCTCGTGCTCGCCTGCCTCGACGCCGGCGCCGAGCTCGTCACCGCCACCCGGTGGTCACTGCCGTCCTTCGAGGCGTTCCGGCTCGTGCGACCGGAACTGGCCGCGACGGCGCAGCGACCGACGGCCGGGCTGATGCAGGCGGTCGACCGCTGCCACGACCACGACGACCCGGTCGGCGCGCTGGGGGACTGGCAGCGGGAGCGACTCGCGGCCTGGCAGGCGGGCGGGGACGTCGTCGACACACCGCTGCTGTGGGCCGCGTTGGGCACGCACGTCGCACCCTCCCGTGCTCTGGCGGTGGCACCGTGACCGATCCTGAGATCTCCCGGCTGACTTGGGAGCGCCTCGAGGCCGAGCTGGCCGGCGACCCGCTCCGGACCGCGCGCCTCGACATGATGATCGGCATGCGCCACCGGGAGTCCGGCGATTTCGACGCGGCCGAGAGCGCCTTCTCCGACGCCCTGCGCACCTTCCACGAACACGAGCTGCCCTACGAGTCCGCAATGGCCGCGGTCTTCCTGGCCGACGTCTACTTCGTCACCGACCGCCTGGCCGAGGCCGAACTGGCCTACGACACCGCGCACGGCACGTTCGAATGGCTGGGGGCGGCGGCCGAGGCCGCCGGTAGCCTGCTGGGCACCGGCAAGGTGCGGGTGGCCGGGCAGCGCTGGGTTGACGCCGAGACCTCCCTGTTGGCCGCCCGGGCGTACTTCGCCGCCGCGCGGATGGACGCCGAGCTGGCCGACTGCGACCTGCACCTCGGCCGGGTGTTCTGGGAGACCGAACGGCTCGACGCCGCCGAGCGGGCCTACACCGGCGCGAGGGCCACATTCGTGCTGTTGGGCGCCCGGGACGAGGTGGCTGACTGTGACAACATGCTGGGCAACATCTACGACAACACCGGTCGTTACCAGCTGGCCGAGCGGTCCTACGTCGATGCGCTGGTGGCGTTCGACCGTCTGGGCCGGTCGGGTAACGCCGCGCGCTGCCGGTTCAACCTGGCCGACCTGTGCGACGTCACCGGCCGGTTCGATGAGGCCGAGGTCCATCTCGTGCGCGCGCGCGACGCCTTCCACGACGGCGAAGAACCCGCCGAGGCGGCTCGCTGCGACCTGGCACTGGGCAACCTGCGGTTGCGAGCCGGTCGTCTTCCGGAGGCGGCGGAGGCGCTGGGGGTCGCACGGGAAGCGCTGTCCGGGCTCGACGAGGACCGCGACGTCGCCGGGTGCGACCTGAGCCTCGGAGTCGTGCACCGCGCCGCCGGTCGCGCCGTCGCCGCGCAGCAGGCCCTGCAGCATGCGCGGTCGGAGTTCGCCCGTCTGGGGCATCCGCGGGAGGTCGCGCACTGCGAGGTGAACCTCGCTGCCCTGCACGCCGACGAGCGACGCCTGGGCGAGGCCGAGGAGCTCTTCACGCTCGCCCGCGACCGCTACCGCGAACTGGGCCTGGAACCGCAGGCCGCCGACTGCGAGATGAACCTCGCGAACGTCTACGCCGACTCCGGGCGCCACGAGCGCGCTGAGCGCAGCTACACGACCGCGCGCGAGCTGTTCCAGCGCAGCGGCCTCGTCGCCGAGACCGCGCGGTGCGACATCAACCGCTCGCTCGCGCGCCTGCAGGCCGCCCCCGCCGCTGCGGGCCACGAAGCCGTCGCTGCTGCGCTGGACGACATCCTGCCGGCCGTCCTTGCGCTGGACGCCGTTCGGTTTCGTTTCCCCCGCACGGCCGAGCGCGCTGCGTGGGCGGCGAGCATCGCGCTCGGCACGGAAAAGGCGTTCGAGCTCGCGGCGCGGCTCGGGGAGGCCGCGCTGGTCGCCGAGCTGGTCGAGGCCAGCATCGCCGCCGGCGTCCACGCTCTCCCGACCGCACCGACGCTCCCGGCTGCGCGCCCGCGTCCGCTGCTCGGCGGCCCACAGATCCTCGACTCGGGTGCGGGGCGGCTGCTGCCCGGCGCGGCACGGCCCATCGCCCCGGCGCCCCGGCTGCGCATGCCTGACGGGCGGATCGCGCTCGCCCGCTACGTCGAACTGGCCCAACTGCGGTACGGGGCGACGAGCCGCGCCGAGGCAGTTGTGGACGTGTAGCCGGTCCCGGGCTGTCCGTCAGTGTGCGGTGTGGAACCGACTACTGACCCCCCGGCCGTCACGTTGGCGGCGTTCTCGTGCTGACGAGGGGCGACGGAGCGGATCCGCTGACCGCGTCGGAACGCGCACGGTTGCTGGCGATGCTGGTGGCAGGCCTGCACACCCGGCGTGCCCCGACCGGTGCGGCTGTGGCCCTGCGCCGCCAGATCGTGGCATGGTCGCGAGCGGGGGTAACGACGTGTCCCGACGCAGCGACGAGTGTCCGGTGGAGCGATGAGGACGATGGACACCGGTGCGGCGGAAGCGGCTGAGGCGTCGACAGCGCTGGCCCGGCTCACCTCGCGGCTGCGGCCGGCCCGTGAGCTCGCCGAGGGCGCGACCCGCTACCTGAACACGCTGTTGATCGGTGTCCTGCTGGCCCCGGTCGCTCCCGATGTCGCCGTGGACCTTTTCGGCGCGACGCTCCCGTCGTGGCGCAACCCGCTGCTGCGCCTGCTCGCCGTTCTCGCGGTGTTCGCCCTGTGCCTGTCGGCCTACCGATGGCGGTTGCACGCGGCTCGTCGTCGCGCACGGCGTCGTGGATACCGGCTCGCCGGCGTCGAGTCACGTGAGGTCGTCGTGTTGCCGATCGGTTTCCGCACCCGGTACGACGCACGCGGGCGCCGGACCGGGTCGATGAGCGTGGCGAACTGGTTGCTCGACGCCGCACGCCCGTCCGTCGTCATCGGCGTGACCAACCCGCAGATTCCCGCCCAGCAGGTGGAGCAGTTGCGCGCGGAGCTGGCCGTCGACGGGATCGCGTTCGAGACCGTGTGTCTCAGTGCGGTGCACGATCCGGAGGTCGCCGTACGTGATGCGGAGGAGATGCTGGTCGGACAGTTGCAACTGCGAGGTCTGGCCGAGCGGTCGTGCTACGTCGACACCACGGGTGGCACAGTGGCGCTGTCGATGGCGATGTTGCGAGTCGCGGCGTTGATCGGGGCGCAGTGCACTTACGTCTCGTCGCGGTTCGAGAACAATCAGCCGGTGCCCGGCACCCAGGTCGGTCACGCATTCGATCCCCGGACCCTGCTCGGAGTGGCGACGTGAAGGGAATGCCTGCGTGCCAGCCCTCATCGACCTGACCCTCGACACCACCGTCACCCCGGTACTGCATCCGGCCCGCATCCATGGCGCGGCCTGCACACTGCTGCGCACCCACGAGGGCGGGCGCCTGTTCTCGGCGGCGCCGCCGCGGCCCGAAGGGCGGCGCGCGCGGTGGCGGCTGGGCTGGCTGGCCGCTCAGCCGCCGACGCTCGCGCCGGGCCATGTGACCTTCGGTGACACCGAGCACGCGGTACTTGATCGCCGCGTTGTCCCGATCAGTCACCTGGAGCTCAGCAACACTCCGCCACGCCGACACGCCGCTGTGCAGGTCATCAGCCCGATGTACTTCTCCCGCAACGGCCGCGACCATCCGCTCCCCGACCCGGTGCTCGCCATGCAGTCGCTGATCCGCCGCTGGGACGGCACGGCCCCGCGCGGGCTGTCGGTCCCGGCCGACGCCGCGCGCTCGCTGATCGACGTGGTGTGGTTGGCCGGGATGGACGGGCGAACCGTCGCGGGGCAGGTCGGGGCGCGGACGTTCCAGATCGGGTTCGTCGGCGATGTCGAGTTCGCCCTCACCCGCCGAGCCACCAACGCCGACGCCACTCTCTTTGCGGCGCTGCTTGCCTTCGCTGAATTGGCCGGGCTCGGGGCTCAGACCGGCCACGGCTTCGGCTCGGTGGCACTGCGTCCATGATCGCTGCTCGAACAGATCGACTTCGGTGAGCCCGAAAATCCATGATCGCTCGCAGGCGCGTTCGCGCTGGTCAGCGGGTCGCCGAGGCCGTTCAGGCAACCACAGTTGATCACTATAGATCAACTCCACGGGGTTGCTCGCAACGATCTCCATCGGCCCTGGTCAGAGGCCTCGCCGAGAGGGTAGGGTCGCTATCGGTAGCCCGACGAACAGGGCATAGAAACGGCATCGACGATCAGTGTCTCCGAAACGGAGAGCGTCGCTATCGGTAGCCCGACGAACAGGGCATAGAAACCGGAAGTAGTCGGCCAGACCGCTGAAGTGCTCGGTCGCTATCGGTAGCCCGACGAACAGGGCATAGAAACGTGGCCTAGTGGAAGAGGTTCATCACCGCAGTGGTCGCTATCGGTAGCCCGACGAACAGGGCATAGAAACCTTGTCGAGCGTCGGGCTGATGGGTCGAGCTGTCGCTATCGGTAGCCCGACGAACAGGGCATAGAAACACAGCACCAGCACGGTTGCGATTGCCAGAACTGCGTCGCTATCGGTAGCCCGACGAACAGGGCATAGAAACTCACTCGTCGTAGACGTAGATGTACGAGCCCTGAAGCGTCGCTATCGGTAGCCCGACGAACAGGGCATAGAAACGTGATCGTGCGCAGCGTGCCCATGTCCGCAGACACGTCGCTATCGGTAGCCCGACGAACAGGGCATAGAAACACTTGAGGCGGCGGAAACCGCTAGAAGCTCAGCCGAGCGAGTCGCTATCGGTAGCCCATAAACAGGGCATAGAAGCGTTGTCGACCTTCGGGGTCAGCGGCGCGCTGGTCGTTATCGGTAGCTCGATGAACAGCGCATAGAGCCTTTCACCGGCAGACCAGAGCAGCGAGGTGACATTACGTCACAATCACCTAGCGTGGCGCAGATGGAGCGAGCGGTATTTGAGAGAAGGTGGAAATGTGGGCATTCTCTTTGCGCGAGCCTTCACCGAGCAGGCGTTGCTCGATGCGTGGGACACGGTCCGAGCCGCGGCACTTGCCGACGGGCAGCCCGACGCGGAGGTGGCGCGGTTCGAGGACGGAGCCGCACGCCGCATCGCGGAGCTCGCGGCGGAGCTGGCGGCGGGGGAGTGGGAGCCGCAGCCGGTGCGACGGGTGGAGATTCCGAAGCCCGGCGGCGGGGTGCGGCGGCTCGGGGTGCCGCCCCTGGCTGACCGGGTGGTGGAACGGGCGCTGCTGACCGTGCTCGACCCGGAGATTGACCCGCGGCTGTTGCCGTGGAGCTTCGCCTATCGGCGCGGGCTCGGAGCGCGAGACGCGGTGGCGGCGCTCGAGGACGCCCGCGACACGGGGCTGGGTTGGGTCGCGCGCGCCGACGTGAAGGACTTCTTCGAGAGGGTGCCGCAGTGGGAGGTGTTGCGGCGCCTGCGCGAAGCCGTCGACGACGAGCGGGTCGTGCATCTGGTCGGCATGCTGCTCGACCGCACCGTCGCCGGCGGGCGGGCCGCGCCGCTCGACCGTGGGCGTGGCCTGCACCAGGGCAGCGTCGTCTCACCGTTGCTGAGCAACCTCTACCTCGACGTGTTGGAACTGAACTCCGGCAAGAGCCATGTGGCGTCGTTCGACGGTGGCGTGCGGTTCCTCGGCGAGACGGTCACCGCCTCCACCCTGAATGCGGCCGAGGCGGTGTCGCACCCGCTGGAGACCTCGGTGTACGTCGACCGCCAGGGCAGCCTGATCCGTGTGCGCGGGGAGAACCTGGTCGTGGTCGACGGCGAGGAGGCGCTGCTGCGACTGAACCTGCGCCGGGTTCGTCAGGTGACCTGCTACGGACGGGTGGGGCTGACCACCGCGTTCCTGCACCGCGCCCTGGAGCGGGGCATCGAGGTCGTGCTGCTCGACCGCGGCGGGAGTCTGGGTGGGAGGCTCACTGCGCCGTGCGCGTCGGACCCGACAGTCCGCCGTGCCCAGTACCGGGCGGCCGACGACCCCGACACTTGCCGCACGATCGCCGCCGCTCTCATCGCCGGGAAGATCGGCAACATGCGGGTGACGCTGCTGCGGGCGGCACGCCGCCAGGACGACCTCGACGCGGCGATCGGCGCGGAACGTCTCGCCGCGCTGGAGGCGCAGCTGCCCGATGCCGCGAGCCTCGACGTGCTGCTGGGGCTGGAGGGCGCCGCCAGCCGCGAGTACTTCCAGGCGGCCCAGCGGATGGTCGATCCCATGTTCGGCTTCACCGCCCGGCAGCGCCGCCCGCCTCCGGACCCGATCAACGCGATGCTCTCCTACGGCTACACGCTGCTGTGTCACGAGGTGATCGCGGCCCTGGAGGGAGCCGGTCTGGACCCGCTGGTGGGCGTCCTGCACCAGCATCGGTGGGGTCGCCCGGCCCTGGCCCTGGACCTGATGGAGGAGTTCCGGCCGATGACCGTCGACGTCGCCGTGTGGCGCCTGACCGGCTCCCGCACGGTTCGCGCGGAGCAGTTCACCGTCGAGCCCGACCTCGGCTGCCGGATGGGCGACGACGCGCGGGCCGCGTTCCTGGCCGCCTACGAGCGCCGCATGCTGACCCTGACCACGCACCCGGCGGCCGGGCGGCGGGTGTCGTTCCGGGTGGCGATCGGGGTACAGGCCAAGGCGCTGGCCGCGGCACTGCTCGATCCGGGGCGCCCCTACCGCGCTCTGCGGTGGAAGTGAGCGCCTTCGTCGTCGTGGTCGCCTACGACATCGCCGACGACGGCCGCCGCGAGGACGTCGCCACGCTCCTGTCGGGCTACGGACCGCGGGTGCAGCTGTCGGTGTTCGAGTGCGAGGTGCGCTCCACCGGCGACCTGCGGGCACTGCGAGCCGCGCTGCGCGAGCGGATCGACCCCCTGGAGGACCAGGTCCGTGTCTACCCCACCACCACGCAGACGTTCTCCGAGCGGGTGATCATCGGCGCCCGCACGGTCGAGGAACGCGCCGACTACTGGATCGTGCGCTGACAGACGTTCCCGCGATGCGTGCGCACGCTCCTCGGTGACGATCCGCGCGGCCCGCGGCAGGTGCACGCGCAACCACGCCTGCAACCGGGCCGCGTTGCCGTCGCGGGCCAGACCGACGAGCGTCGCGGCGTCGGCGGGGCCCAGCGCGGCAAGGCATCGCCGACCGATCCGCCGATCGCGTCGCAGCTCGGCCTCCGCACGTGCGTCCGGCCCGTTCACGATCCGGACGGGGTGAGGATGACGCTGCGGTTGTGCGCGGCCGGCTCGGGAAGCAGCGGCCCCGCCGGACCGTTGTCGGGCCGGTAGCCGGGGAAATGGCTGCCCAGGCCGGTGGTGTGGATGCGGTCGGCGGGGGCACCCAGGGACACCAGGACCGATGCGACCGCCCGGGCGCGGCGAAGCGAGAGGTCGAGCTGCCCCGCGTCGTCGCCCCACCGCGCCGTGGTTCCGGTCAGCGTGACCGTGCGGGCGGGATCGCCGGCGAGCCAGGTCGCGACCGGGGTCAGCAGGTCCGCCGCGCCCTGCGGGTCGCGCAGTACGTCGCGACCGGGCAGGAAGCCGACCGCCGAATCGTCGGCCAGCACGGTCGGGACCCCCGAGCCGAGGTCGATCACCGGCGGCGACGGCAGCGGCACCAGGCCGACCGGAGGCAGCCCGGACCCGGCGGCGCCGTTGTGCGGCCACGAGCTGATCGTGACGCAGGCCGCGCCCGACGCGGTGAGCACTGCCGACCACAGCGCGCGCAGCTGGGCCTGCTGGGCGAGCGGGAGTGGCGGCTGCGGCGGCGCGGTATCGCCGATGCCGTAGCCCCGCACGACGAGGCCGTGCAGGTCGGGCAGCGCGTGGTGGGCGTGCAGGAACGCCACGACGTCGGCCGGGTCGGCGGCCAGGAGCCCGGGTCGGCGGAAGTCCAGCGGGGCCACCGTCGACAGGCCGGGGTCGATGAGCACCACCGTGCCGGTCGGGCCGGTCGCGTGCACCGCCCGCGCAGCCATGTCGAGGCCCGCCAGATCGTCGACCTCGGCGGTGGTCGCCGTCGTCCGGGCCACCGCGTCGGCGACATCGGCGGAGAACTGGGCGCGGTCGGCGGCGAGCGCGTCGTCGTTCCCGGCGTCGGAGCGGAACACCTGGCCGGACACGACGGCCATCGGACGCCCGTCGATCTCGATCAGGCTGATCGGCGGTCCCGGCTGTCCGGCGGGCACCGCGACGGCGGCGGCGAGCATGCCCTCGACGTCGGGGGGAAGGGCGGGTGCTGGGCCGTTCGCGTGGCCGCCGACCGCCAGCGCCAGCGCGCCGGACGTCGGCGGGCAGCCCGGCATCGCTGCCGGGTCGGTGGCGGCGGGCGGTTCCGCGGCGCCGCCGCCGCAGGCGGCGAGCAGCACCATGGCGACGAGGAGGGACAGAAGGCGGGGCAGGGTGCGAGACATGGTCGGGGCGCTCCTCAGCTGTTCTCGCGACGGGTGCTCTTGGTCAGGGAGATCTCGCGACGCGGGCCCTCGGGAAGGGCGCGGGCCGGTAGTGGCAGCTCGGGGACAGGGCCGCTGCCGGTGACGCCGTCGGTGTGGCCGGGGTCCTGCTTGCCGATCGCGATCAGCAGCCGGGCGTGGTTTTGCAGCTCGGCCATCCGGGCCAGCACGATGCTCCGCGCCGAGTCCCGGCGGGCCAGCTCGCGCTCGCGCTCCCGGTCGTGCTGCTCGAGCACGGCGACGGCGCGGGCGAGCCGGGCGCGGGCGGCGGCCTCCCGCCGCACGGCCGCCCGCAGTACGGTCGCCGCGCGCCGCAGCCCGGTGTGCAGCGGGTTGTGCTGCAGGTACGCGGCGACGACCGCCCCGAGGCCGGAGGCCAGGTACAGCCCGATGAACACCGCCGCGGTGATGAGGTCGGTCGTGACGTGGCCGGTCGAGGATCCGAACCCGGACGACGCCGAGGCGCGGGGCGCCTCGGCCCGCGCGACGAACGCGACCAGGCCGAGCAGCAGCCAACCGGCCAGCGCCAGGCCGAGCAGCACCCGGCTGGCCCGCGGGTCGCGGCAGCGCCACCGCGCCCACAACACCCCGGCGGCGTGCGCGACCGACACCGCGATCGCGGCGAACCCGGCGGCGATGGCGAGCAGCGTCACCGGCGACGTCCGGAACAGCAGCGCGAGCACGGTGTAGAACGCGGCGAGGTCGCCGAGCAGGGCGAGCGCCTGCAGCGCCCAGGGCACCAGCTCCGCGAGGCCGCGCCCGGGCAGCAGCACCGGGTCGGCGAAGCTCGCGGCGGGTCGGTCGGCGGGTCGGGGATCGGACACGGTGGGCTCCTCGGTTCAGGGGGTGGCGGGGTCGCCCGCGAGGCGGGCGCGGGCGGCCAGGTGGTCGGCCCGGGCGATCTGCAGGGCCCGGTGGGCGTCGTCGTGGTCGGCGGCCGCGGCGGCGACCTTTTCGCGCGCCGCGCCGTGCAGGCTCTCGACGGTGCCGGCGTGGTCGGCGTGCTCGGTATCGATGCGGGCGAGCCAGTCCGCGGCCCAGGACGCGATGAGCGGGTCGAGGACGCCGCCGCTCACCTCGTCGACGGCTCCCGGCAGCAGCCCGGCGACGATCTGTTCGACGCGCCGCTGCGCCTCGACGAAGCTGGTCGCCATCGGCACGCCGAAGGGGACCGGCCGCAGCCGGTCGAGGCGGATGCGGAACGCGGTCACGGGCGGGCCCCCTCGATCGGGGTGAGGGCACGCTCGTCGGCCGCGGGCAGCTGCGCCCAGCCGGGCACGGCCGGGCGGACGACGACCAGCCGCCCGGCGAGGCGGCGTCCAGCCGGGTGCCGGCGGACCAGCCGCGACTCGTAGGAGGCGATCCGGCGCAGCGTGTAGGCGTGCAGCCGCCGGGCACGGATGGCGCCGCGCTCCTCGCGGCCGCGCACGGCCTCGTCGAGGCGGGCCAGCTCGGCCAGCGCCGCGGCGAGGTCGCCCCGCAGGGCTCCGAGCCGGTCGGACACCGCGCGCCGGCGGCCGTCGTGTTCCCGCGTGCGGCGGGTCCGCACGCCCTCGACCGGCGTGTCCACCTCGCCGGCGCTGCGCCGTTCCAGGTCGGCCTCGGGCAGCCGCTCGGGCAGCCCGACCAGCACCGACCGCTGCTCCTCCACGAGTTCCTTCAGGTCCTCGATGCGCGAGCGCAGCTGGGCCTGGCGCTCGCGCATCGGCGCCGTGTCCGCCTGGACCTGCAGGAACTCGCGCTCCGCCCGGTCGGCGAGGGTCTGGGCCCGCTGCTGCACGGTTGGGGTGAGGACGGGTCCCGCGTCGATGTACTCGGCGGCGGGGATCCCGGCCCGGGCGTCGGCGCAGGCCGCGCGGATGTCGAAGAACCACGCGACGGGGCCGTAGAGCAGAGGGCGGTAGGGGCGGGCGATCGAGCGGTCGGGCACGGTGGTCTCCTCCGGTGGGGTGTGCGGGCGACTGACGGACGCGCTACGCCGCCCGGGCGCGGTCCGCGCTCCGGGCCAGCACCGCGTCGAGTGCGGCGGACCGGGCGACCAGGGTCGCGACGAACGGCGCGGGCAGCCGCCCGGCCGCCTCCGGTCCGCAGACGTGCGCGACCGCGGCGCGCACGTCCACCGCGTCGTAGGGGCGGGTGACCGGCAGCCCGGGCAGGGCCAGCAGATCGAGCAGCCACCCCACCGCGGCGCCGCGCAGGGTCGCCGCCGTCGCGGTCGCGGTGCCGCTCACGAGCCGGGCCGCCTGGACCGGGCCATGATCAGCCATTCCGTCCCAGAACGCGGCGCGCAGCTCGCCCTCCTGGCCGGGTGCGGTCGCGGGAGCGGCCGGGTCGATGAGCCGGTCACTCCCCGGCCACGGCTCGCCGACGCGCAGCTCGGAGTAGCGGGCACGCCGCGCCCGCATCGGCGCGTCGATGTAGGCGTCGCGCCACTGCGTGCCCGCGATGCGGTCGACGGCGTCGAGCACGGCGGCGACGTCGGCGATCACCTCGCGACGCAGCACGTCGGCGCGGCCGTAGTGCCGGCCCTTGGCCGCGGCGAACGCGTCGTAGGGCCAGCCCAGGGCGCCGAGAGGGGCGCGGGCGGCTGCGGCGCTCAGTACCAGTGTCAGCAGCTCGGAGGCCCAGGACGGCTCCAGTGGCGAGCCGCCGTCGAGCAGCGCGGCGCGGACCGCGCCGACGGTGCCGTCACGGCGATCGGGCTTCGCCACGCCGTACAGGCTGGCGTTCTCGGCGCGCAGCCGGTCGGTGACGAAGTGCTCGGCGCTGCGGCGGGCGTAGCCGCCGGGGTTGTCGGCCGATCGGAGACGCTCCGAGGCACCGATGTGCAGGAGCACGTCGACGAGCAGGTCGTAGCAGGGCTCGCAGGCCAGCGGTACGCGCGCACCCCCGAGCATGCGCAGGGCCGCCCGGGCGCCCGCCGGGCAGCGGTCGGCACCGGCCGCGCGGTGGGAGTAGTCGCGTGCGGGGCGGATGCCCGCCCACACCGCCGCGACGATCTCGGGGTCGGTGAAGGACGGGACGCGGTGAAGCAGAGGCTGCGGCACGGGAACCTCGCGAGGCTCGCCGGGCCGCCGCCACCAAGGAAGGGGGGCGTGCCCGGGGTTGCCGCGGAGCGGCTTCCTCGCGACCGTGGCCGCGTGTGTGGCCCGACGTGGCGGGCCGGCGCCGAGGCGCTGTGTGCTGCGGTCGGAGAGTGTGCCTAACCGGCGGGCGTGTTGTCAAGGCCGACGGCGCGCCGTACCGACGCGCCCACGTCCGCCTCGGCGAGCGCGTTCTCGATCCACCGGTACCGGTTGATTAGACCGTCCTGTGGGTAGGCCGGGCAGTGCGTCGCGGCCTGTTCGATCAGGTCCGGCGCGGACGGGGGCGGCATCGACCCGGTGACGGTGCTGATCGCGGCAGCCACCGAGATCTGCCCGTCCGGGCGGCCGTGCGTGGTGACCAGCAGGTGGCGCACCTGGATCAGGCGCGCCACCTCGGGCCGGCGGCCACGTTCGGACGTCCACGAGGCGAGCTCGCCTGCGATCTGCATCAGCCGAACCCGATCCGGCTCCCGGACCGTCACCCCAGGGGCCGGCCGGAGCCGTGCCGCACACAGCCGCAGGCGTCCGCGCAACCCGCGGGAGTCCGGTCGCCACAGACGCGCGCGCAGGTCGTCCAGTTCCGGCACGACGCTGCTCACCTCGGGCGATCCGATCGCGCACAGCCGAGCCGCGGTGCCCAGCTCCAGCCGGCGCAACGCCCTGCTCGCCAGCTCGGTCAACACCCGGTCGGCCATCAGGTAGGGCACGACGCGGTGGTAGGTCGGCTCCGATGCGTCCCGGTCGGTGCCAGCCAGCAGCACCGGCAACGCGCGGGACTGGCCGTGCCGCAGAGCCGCGACCAGAGCTCCCAGCGCGAGTTCCTTGGCGCCGATCGGGACGACCACGACGGCGTCCACATCCGGTGCGTGGCGGGCCAGAGCGGCAGTGACCGCGGACTCGGCCGCCGGCACCGACAGGCCCTCGACCGGCACCGCGTGACCCCGTACCGCACCGTGGTGAGGGCCGCCCTCGAGCACGCCGGCGGCCTGGTCGCGTGCGACGGCCAGGCTGCCGCCATCCCCGGCCGTGCCCAGCACCAGGCACGACAGGGCCGGACGACCGTCGGCGGGCAGGCCGGACTGGCGCAGCAACACCGGCCCGGCCGGCCGGGAGAACAGGGTCTGCGAGTAGGGCTCGTGGCCGGCGACGCCGGCAGTCCAGATGACCGCGACCTCGCCACTGGGCAGTCCGAGCTCGGGCAGCGCAGCCGGGCGCGGGCCCGGTTCAGGTGGCAACCGCCGCCCGAGGATCTCGATGATCTCGGGTGAGAGCGGCCGCGCCCGGTGGGCACTGTCGCCGGCCTCCTGGTTGAGCATCGAGGTCTCGCGGTCCAGCAGCCATCGGCCGGACGGCGCGTCCAGAGCGGCCCGCACCTCGCCGGTGGCGGTCCGGCGCTGACCCTGCAGGACGTTCAACACGCCGCCGAGCGTGATGATCCGCCCGGGATGGTCGCCGCGCACCGTGTCCAGCAGGTCGATGCCTGTCTCGTCCGCGGTGCGGCGGGCCCGGTACTCGGCCTCGATCCAGGCTCGCACGGCCATGCCCGCCGTCTCGTCGAGCCTCCGCAGGTCCGCGCGCACCCACTCGGCCAGGTCGGCGGCCCCACCCTGGCCGCGCGCGATCCGGTCCAGCCGTTCCGCCACCGACGCGGCGTGGTCGAGCAGGTCCCGGTCCGGCGGCGGGTGCAGCCGGCCGTGGCTCGCGAGGGCTCGGACCTGGTCGGGATAGCCCAGCCTCAGCAACCACGGCACGAGCGGCGCGACCGATGTGGGTGGGGCGAGGCTGACGTCGGTCCCGGTCTTGCTGGCCCGCAACCACAGCGGCTCGCCCGCCTCGACGATCCCGGCGGCGACCGCCAGCGACAGGCTCGTCGACGCCGAGCCCCAGCTCATCACGACGCGGCCCGGTGCCCGTACGGGGTCGCGCAGCGCGTCCCGGACCAGCCCGGCGATCTCGTCCTCGGCGAAGGTGGTCGCGGTCAGCATCCGCATCGACGTCACGCGCGGCCCGAACGCGGTCGGGACGCGGGCGAGCCCGGCGGCGAGTGCCGCGCCGATCGGCGCCGTCGCGACGCTGCGTGAGGCGGTCGTGCCGAGCAGCACGAGCGCCAAGTCCTCCCGCTCGGCCTCGAGCGACGCGGCGACCGCGGCGAGCGGCGTGCGGGCGTGGGGCCGCTGTGGTTCGTCGATCAGCTGTCCGGTGCACAGCAGGGTGGCCTGCGCGGCGGTGTCGGCGACGAGCAGTTGCTGTTCCCAGCGCTGCAGCCGCTCCCTGCGGGCCACGAGCCGGTCCTGGCGCTGGTCGGTCTGGCCGGTGTCGGATTCGCCGACCACATGCACCACGGTGAGCACGCAAGGCATCCTGCCGCACCGCGTGTCCGTCAGGCCACGGCGTCTATCCCGCCGCCCGAGGAGCTCAGATGCCACGCCGTACCCGCCACACCGCTCAGCTCACCGTCCCGACCGGTCGGACGCCGTCCCCCGCCGAACGCGACAGCGCCCACCGCGCCTATCGCGCCAGCGTCCGCCGCCTGCGCGCGGTGCGCTCCGGTGCCCCGGTCGTGCGCAGCGCGTTGCTCCCGGGCACGGTCGTGTGGGTACGCGTGGAGTTCGCCGATCGCGCCGGCTTCAAGATCCGCCCGGCCGTGGTCGTCGCGCGCGCAGCCGGTGTCGTGCTGCTGCCGTTGTCGAGCCTGCGCCCCGGCCGGCGGCTGATGGCGCTCCCCGAGCCGGTCGCGTTCCTGCCCCGGCCGAGCGGGCTCGTGCCGCGGCTGGTCCGTGTCGAGTGCGCGGAGGTGATCACCGTGGCCGGCCCGCTGTCTCCGGCCAACGCCGCGTTCGTAGGCACCGTCGCGGCGACCGTCGCCGCGGTGGTCCGGCAGGATCTCGCCGCGTGACCTTCGGCCAGGCGCGGCTGCGCAACCTCACCCCGCACGCCCTCGACCTCTGGCTCGCAGGCGGCCGGGTGCGGCTGCCGGCGGAGCTGCCCAGCCCGCGCCTGCCGTTGCGGCGCACGGTGCTCGGCTGCCTCGACACCCCACTCGGCCCGGTGCCGCTCACCGAGACCGTGCTCGACGGAGGGGTGCACGATCTGCCTGCTCCCGAGGACGGGGTGTGGCTGGTCGTTTCACGGCTGGTGGTGGAGGCCTGCCCGGACCGCGACGATCTCCTGTTCCCCGACGACGCGGTGCGCGACTCCGACAGCGCCACTGTCGTCGGATGCCGGGCGTTGGGCCGCCTCAGCCGCACCTTTTCCTGACCTTCCCAGGCGACGACATCGAAACGTTGTGCTGAATGTTCTTGTGCTCTGTTCGTCGGGCTACTCGTAGCGACTCACCTCGAGCGATGCAGCCTGATGATCTTCAAGGTTTCTATGCCCTGTTAGTCGGGCTACTCGTAGCGACCTCGCGGTGCTCCTGGCCGCTGCTACGGTGATCTGTTCGTTTCTATGCCCTGTTAGTCGGGCTACTCGTAGGGACATCGCCTACTGGGCACTGGTAACGGTCGCCGACGTTTCTATGCCCTGTTAGTCGGGCTACTCGTAGGGACTCGGGGGCCGTGAAGGCCGCTAGTATTTGGGTTTCTATGCCCTGTTAGTCGGGCTACTCGTAGGGACCCCAGGGTCATCATGGACGGATTCTGCGTCACCATGTTTCTATGCCCTGTTAGTCGGGCTACTCGTAGGGACCCTACCCCGTCGGGCGAACCTGTGACCAGCAACGATGAAGATCGTTGCGAGTAGCCTGGTGTAGTGGATCTTTGATGATCAACACTACTTCGCCCTGCTGCCTGCACGGCCTCGTGACCAGCACGGATGCGGTTGCGAGCGATCATGAGTTCCGGCCCGTTCCGGAAACGATCTGTTCCGGTCGTGATCATGCGGGTCACCGGTTCTCCGTCAGCCGGTCTCCCCGTCCGCGACGGCGCAGCACCTGCGCGTCCCCGCCCACGGCGTCCTTCTCGTTCTGCACGTACCACTCGTAGATCGGCGAGGTGCCGTTGCGCGGGTAGCGGACCGGCGTCGGAACGCCCCGGTCAGCCTTGGGGTAGCCGACGAGGGCGGCGCGCAGCACGTCGAGCACCTCGCCGAAGCCACGTCCGCGCATCCCGGCCTCGAACTCGCCGGCGAGCTCGGACGGATCGATCTTGACGGGAACGGTGGCACCGAGGGTGTCGAGGAAGGTGGACATCGCCTCGCCGTCGCAGAGGTCGACGGCGGTCGCCGTCAGCTCGACGGCGCCGAAGCCCAGCGGGCGGCCCATCCCCAGCCGGTGTCGGGCCGGACGGTCCGGCCGCCCGCACCGCAGCGGGTCGAGCAGCCACAGCAGGGCGCCGAGCTCCATCGGGTGCAGGTTGGTCACCCGGAGGGTGAACCGGAACTCGCTGTGGGGGCGCACCCACTCGTGCAGCGTGACGTTCTGCTTGTCCTGGAGCGGTCGCGGCTGGCCGTTCTCGACAGCCGGGCGGTACCGCCGCTTCGCACGGATCTCGTCGCTGTCCACCCCCTCGAGTTCGCGATGATGCGGGTAGACCTTTCGCCCGAGCAGGGCCTGCGAGGCGGCATCGAAGAAGCCCTCGCGGCGCACCCCGGAGCCCATCGGGCCGCCGTCGCCGGCGCCGAGGTAGAACCGGCCCTGCGACGGCTTGGGTGTCGAGAGCGGATCCAGTGTCAGCTCGGCGATCTCCTCGACGGCGTCGCACGCCGCGGGGCTGATCAGCTCGGTGACCCGCAGCTGGCCGCGGTGTGCCTCGGGCCCCTGGGGATCCGGCCCGCCTTTCCGGCGCCCCCGGGTCCAGCCGAACACCCGGTCGGCTGCGGACAGCTGATCGAGGCGGTCCGCGGGGTGCAGGGACGCGTCGAGCAGACGGTCCGGCGGGTCGGCATACGTCAGCCTGCTGATCATGACCGGGCGCAGTCGCGTGCGGCGGACCTCCGTCCAACATGTGACGGTGCGATCGCCGGTCGGCGGCAGGACGGTGTCCGGTCCGACCCAGGTGGGCGCCGGACCGGTGCCCACGTCGTAGAGGTGCCGCGACCAGGCCGTGCGGCCGGGTTCGTGGCCGAGGTACTCCCAGGGCGGGACGCCGCGCCCGGAGATCTCGTCCGACCGTGCGGAAACATGTACCGCCCGCTGGTCGGCGATCAGCTCGCGCAGGCCGATGACCAGGGCTTCCGCGTCGTCACCACGGATGGTGCGGCTCTCGCGCTGGGTCAGCGGCTCCGTGTTCGGGCCGCTGGACACGACCGAGGTGACGACGAGTCGTTCGGCCCGTTTCGCCCGGATCGTCGGGCCGGTGGCGTGCAGCAGGCCGCGGACGACGTGCTGCCCGGTCGCCGGGGCGGGGGCGTTGTCCGGCTGGTGGACGCCCAGTACCGACCAGGTCGCCGCATCGACCACCGCGTCGATCTCGTCGCCGTGGGCGAACCCGGCCAGCAGCCAGGTGCGGCCACCGCCCGCGGTCTCGCCCCAGGCGGTGACCGGGAAGGTCGCCGGACGGTCGACGCCGCCGGCCCGCAGCGGTCCCGGCAGCACCACCAGCCCGTCGCGGACCAGCGCCGGTCGCAGCTCGGTGCCGTCGGCCGCCGTCCGGTAACCCAACGGCCGGTGGTGCTCGAACACCCCGAACCGCGAACAGGTGGCAGCCTCGAACGCCGCCCGCATCATGCCCTTGATCTGGGTCGGAGCGAGATCGACCCGGCCGTCGTCACAGGTCGCCACCTGCAGGTGGCGGTGCCCGGCCGGATTCTCCCTGTCGGTGCGCATCACCAGCAGCGGCGTGATCACCCGCATCGTCACCTCGATCCGACCGGTCCACCGCCCCGCGTGCCAGCGATGGTGTCCGTCCGGGGGGCCGTCGCGCAGCCCGTCGGGCAGCGCGTCGCCACGGGGCCCGCGCGGCGGTGCCGGCACGAACGTGTACGGGTTGAAGAACGCCATCAGCGATCCCGCGCCGAGGTCGATCCGGCGACCCGGATTCCGAGCAGGCGTTCGTCGACAACCGCGGCGTTGCCGTGCTCATCGAAACCCACGTACTCGCGGTGGACCAGCGCGAGGTGCTCGGGCGGCCAGCCGTGTTCTCCGGTCGGCGGTTCGGGCAGCGGTCCCCATACCGGCACG
Source organism: Pseudonocardia sp. 73-21 (assembly GCF_001899645.1). Taxonomy (GTDB): domain Bacteria; phylum Actinomycetota; class Actinomycetes; order Mycobacteriales; family Pseudonocardiaceae; genus Pseudonocardia. The sequence goes on from NZ_MKVV01000053.1 coordinate 89,000, forward strand.
TCGAGGTGGCCGAGGCGTCCCTCGCGGGCCCGGCACCAGCCGGCGGCGTCCGGGTGCTGGGTGAACCGCTGACCCCACAGGGCGTACGTGCCGTCCAGCGTCTCCTCGACCTCGGCCCGTTCGGCTCGCCAGCCGGGCAGCGGCGCCGCCGCCTCGGCCACGACGACTGCATCGCCCAGGCCCGCGCGGCGATGCAGCCAGCGCAGTTCGGCGTCCGGCCCGAACAGCCGAGCCGAGAACACGCCAGACCAGTCAGCGGTCCCCTCCGGTGTCACGGGGGTGTCGCCGTCGAGCCGGACGACGAGGTGCCGCTCGGGGGTGCTGAGCAGACCGACGGCCCGCCCGCCCAGCAGCTCCGCGGCTTCCGCGACCGCAGCGCCGAGCATCGCAGGTCCCTCCCGCACGGTCCACCACAGGTCCGCGGTCATGTCATCATCAGCTCCTCCAGTCGAGCGCCGCCCGCCACGGCACGCAGCCACGGCCAGAGGGCGTCTTCGGTGTCGAGGTCGGGCAGGCCGAGCGTCTCGCCGCCGGTGAGCCGTACCCGGCCGACCACGATCTCACCCAGCCCCCGGGTGGTGCCGCGGCCGAACCCGATGTGGCCGTCGCGCATCAGCGCGAGCGCCGTGCCGAGCAGCACCACCACCGCCCTGGTGCGCTCGGCCGGAATCCTGGCCACGTCCAGTTCGAGCACGATCGGAGCCCAGGCGACGCCCGGTGTCTCGCCGACGGTGAACAGCCGGTGCTCGGCGGCGCCGCCGGTCCAGCGGTCCAGGGCCACGTGCGTCCGCTCACGGTGCCAACCGGCGGCGGCCGCCCCGGTGCGCAGGTAACTCCGCCACGCCTGCGGAGCAACTGGATCGGCCAGAGCGCCGACGTCGGGGACCGTCAACGCCCCGGCCCGGTCGACGGAACCGAACAGGATCTCGAACGCCGGTGCCCATTCGCGCAGGTCACCGATGGCCACCGAGTCATCGGCGGGCGGGTCGAGCGGCAGGACCGTGCGCAGCACCATCTCCGCCGTGCTGCGCAGCACGCCCCTGATCGACGACCCGGGCAGTACCGGAACGAGCCCGGTTCCGGTGGCCGAACGGGTCAGCGACGGCACCACGTCGACGGACTCGCCGGGCGACCCGGTCGCGACGATGACCGGTCGCCGTGCGGTCCAGCTCACCTCGATCCGCACCAGCGGGCTGGTCGCGCCCACGGCAGCGGTGACGTCGGTCGGTGCGCCGTCGCCGCGCAGCGCGCGCAGCAGGCTCGCGCGGTTGTCGAGATCGATCTCGCGGACGGTGGCGGATACGCACTCCAGCCGGCCCAGGCCCCGCCCGCTCGCGCCGCCGATGCGCAATCCGAGTGCGCGGACCAGTGCGACCAGCTGACGGGCCGGCTCCGGAGCCGGGCCCTCGTACCGCAGCTGCAGCAGCACCTCGGTGCCCGCGGCCAGCACCATCCGCTCGTACAGCAGCCGCGTGGCCGCGGCTGCGCGCCGCCGGTCGATCCCGACCCCGGTCCGGGCCTGGATCTCGACGTCCGGACCCAGCGCAGAGTCGTCGATCACCAGGTGCCCGGCTCGCCCGTCCTCGGCCCCGGGCTCGGGACCGAACAGGTCATCGACGTGGCCGGGCAGCCAGGCGCGCGACAGCGCCCGCAGCACCCCGGCCCACGAGCTTCCCGGGATCACCAGCCGGCCCTGCCCGTCGGTGGCCAGCGGGAGGTCGGTGACGGCGTCGGCGCCGGCCGCGCCGACGTGCACCGGGGTCAAGGCCCGGAACGCGACCGTGTAGTCGTGGCGGGCGATCACGAAGCCGCCTCCTCGGGAAGGAGTACGTCGGCGGTCATCGGCGCTCCCGGCGCAACGCGTCGGCGGCGTCGGCGACGAGCGCGGCGACCGCGAACGTCACGTCGGCCGGGGTGAGCTCGTCGACGCCGTGTTCGGCGAGCAGTTCGGTCACCGGACGCTGCTCGGTGTGACCGCCGAGCAGGCCCGTCACCAGCCGCGCGACCGTGCGCTGCCCGGAGCGTCGCGGCGAGCCGTGGGCCAGCCATCCCTCGGCGTGGTCCAGGGCCCGGCGCGGGTCGGCGGCCACGGCCGCGTCGGCGGTGACGGCCCGCCAGGTGCCGCGCTGGCTTGCGCTCAGCTCCGCCAGCGCCGCGTGCAGCGCGCGGTGATCGGCACCGTCCCGGCTCGCGACGACCGCCGCGGCGACCCGGTCCCGGGCCACGACCTGCCGCAGCGACCGCAACGCCGCCCGCTCGCCGCTGTCCAGCGGGCCGCCGGCGTCGTCGATCGCGACTGCGGCGGGCGTGACGTCACGCGCGGTACAACGACCGGCCCGCAACAGGGGCGCGTCGAGCAGTACCTCGCCGAAACCC
>NZ_MKVV01000053.1:91424-136772 GCF_001899645.1 Pseudonocardia sp. 73-21
GTGCGGTGACCGCGTCGAAGGCGATGTCGGTCCCCAGCAGTCGTGCCAGCTCGCGGCGCAGGTCGTCGGGGTCTGCGCTCAGGCGCAACCCGGAGCTGCGGACCAGCACGTCCGAGCAGAGCCAGACGGTGAACGACGCCGACGGTGGCGACAGGTCCGGCGCGCGCGGCTCGGCCACCTCGACCTGGACCCCGCCGTACTCCCCGCGGCGGCGCGCCCCGAGCCGGGCCGGGCCGGCGAGCGCCTGCCACCAGGTGGCGCCGTGGCGCTCGCGCAGCGCGGCGGCCAGGTTGTCGGCAACGATCAGCCGGCTGTGGAAGCGCCGGCCGGCCGGGAGCACCTCCACCTCGAAGATCCCGGTCTCCGACGTCGGCCGCTGCCGGTCGCGGTCCACCGAGTTGTGGCTGACCACCCCGGTGCCACCGTCCTGCAGCGGCAGCTCGCCCTCGGCCGGGTCGGGCGACGTCCACCGGTCGCGCACCTGCCGGGCGCCCACCGCGGGCCCGTTCAACGTCACGTCGTCGACGCCGGGGAGCCGGTTGCGGAACGCCGTTGCCGGCACCGGGAGTCCCCGGTCACCCAGCACGTCGGGATGGGCGTGCCGGACCGCCAATGACTCCCCGGCGACGGCGTCACGGACCAGGTCGCGACCCCAGCGCTCGCTCAGCCACGGCAGCAGCACGCTGCCGGGCAGGTAGTCGTGGCCCCGCACGACATTGCCCGCCGTGGCGAGCGGAACCCGCACCGGATCGGCCGTGGTGATCGTCAGATCCACGACCTGCCAGCCCGGGCCCGCCGTCATCGGACGGGGTGCGGAGGCCGGGGTGGCCGAGTGCTCCGGCGGGGCCGGGGGCTGCCATCCGGTGGCGGCGAGCCATGCCGCCCAGTCGCGGGCCCGCTGCCCGTCGGCCTCGATGCGCACCTGGCCGGGCCCGCGCCGCCGGTCTCCGCCGACGCGGTCGCACCACTGCAACCCCAGCACGAGCAGCGCGGTGGTCGCGGTCGCGGCGTCTCCGTCGGTGGGGTCGACGGTCAGCCTGGCCTCCAACGGCACGCCTCCCCGGGCGAGCTCGACGAACCGCAACATCTGGTCGGCCGCGCGGCCGGACTCGGGATCGATCCGCACCCCGGCCCGGACCGTCGTGGTCGAGGCGGCCAGGGCCGGATCGGCCAGCAGCGCGCGTCGTAGCCCGGTCGGTATCCGCCCCGCCCCGACGGCGACCGTTGCGGGACGCGGGGCGGTATCAGGGTCGGGACCGCCGAACAGCGCCGCGTGCCAGCGCTGCCACAGCCCGTCCTCGGCCCCGTCGTCCAGGGCGCGGGCCACGGTGAGGCAGGCGTCGCGCACCACTCCGGTCAGCGAGCTGCCCGGGAGATAGGGCAGGCCGTCGACGTCTCGACGGACCAGCGCGTCGACGTCACCCGGCACGCCGGTCCCGGTACCGACGTGCCAGTCGGTGATCGTGGTGATCCGCAGCCGGGTGTCGCCGCGCAGCGGCACCGGGGCCGCGGTCATGCCGACACTGCCGGCACGAACTCGCCCAGCTCCAGCAGGTCGAGCAGCCCCGGCGCGAGCCCGTCCGCTCCGCGCAGCGCGTCGAGGCGGGCCCGGTCCGTACCGTGCGCGGGTACCCGGGTGTCGAGATCGGCGAGCCGCCGTCGGGCCAGGACGGGATCGTGGCGGACCTCCCCACGCAGGGCGTACAGCTGGGTGCGGGTCACCAGCAACCCCTCTCCGCTGCGCGGCACACCGGCGACGAGCCGCATGCGCTCCCGTGCCGGTTTCCAGTCCCGGTCCGGCGGCGCCGCCGTGGCGTCGGTGCCGAGGAGGTAGGGCCGTTCGGTCAACAGCCGGCCGTGCGCGCCGTAGCCGGCGCGAATCGCCTCCAGCCCGGTGACCCTGGAGTCGATGAGCACGTGCACGTCGAGGCCATGGGTGCCCGGATGCGCACGCGCGAGCACCTTGGCCGAGGCGGCCAGCTCCTCGCCCAGCCGGTACCCGACCGAGAAGGGGAAGTGCGGCTTGACCAGCGCGACCCCCGCGGACGCGGTGAGCCCCACGGCGTCGGTGACGCGCCGGATCAGCGGTTGCGCGGCGCTGCGGTGGGCGAAGGCGTCGAGATAGTGCTCGACGAACGGCAACGCGACCGCCCCGTCGACGAGCACGGTCAGATCATCCCCACCGACGATCAGCGGCACCAGCGGCAGGGCGCGGCCCGCGCCGACCAGCTCCGCGAGATGACCGGCCGCGTCCCGCAGCGCCGCGTCGGCGGCTTGCTGCACCTGCGCGCTGACCGCACCTGTGTCACCGTCGAGGGCGCTGACCGCGGCGCGGAAGAACTCGCCCAGCCGGTTGCCGTCGGCGTGCACGATCCCCACCCAGTCCACGCTGTCGGCAAAGCGGTGCAACGCCACCGGGCGGTGTCCGGGCAGCCGCGCGGCGAGGGCTGCGCGCGCAGCCGGGCGCGCGTCACGCTTGGCGATCGCCGCGGCCGACAGCGGCCGAGGCCGCAGGTCCTCGTCCGGATCCCCCCTCAGCTCGGCATCGCGGTCGGCGTGCCAGGACCGGGCCGGCAGGTCGGTGGAGTGGCATGCGGCCACGATGGGCAGTCGCTGGTGTCTTGCCGTCTCCGACGCTCGCGCGGCGACGTGGCGGCCGAACTCGGCGAACACCGACCCGACCTCGTCGGCCGTCGGCCGTTCCCCGGCGATGGGCACGCCGACCGCCTGCACCGACAGTCCCGGCGCCTCCCGCAGGGCGCGCATCGTGACCGCCCGTGCCAACCGGCGGGCGGCCGCCGCGTCCGGGGCCAGTGCCAGCGTGCTGCCCGACGACGCCTGCAGCACGGTGCCGCCGGTCGACGCCAGCGCCTCCTCCACCCAGGACGTGGTGGCCGAGGCGATCAGGTGCGACGCCCCGACCGCCTCCCGCAGCCGATTGCTGGCGAAGATGTAGCGCTGGTTCCCGCTCGTGGCGATCAGGACGAGGTGCACGGGTTCCTCTCGGCTGCGGATATGTGATCTGCTGGCACGTCGGTGCTCCACCTCACAGCGTTAGCTGTCCGACACACACCATTGACGGACGGACCGGCCGGTCGCCATGAGACCACGCGGGGGACTGTGTTGACACAGTCAACCAGACTCTGTTGATATGCTCCAGTCAACAGAGTGTTCATCTGTTGCGACGACTCCCAAGACCGGAGTAGGGCATGGACCGGCAGGCTGTGGTGACGGCCGCGGGCGTGGCGCGTATGGCCGGCGTCGGCCGGGCGGCGGTGAGCAATTGGCGTCGCCGGTACGGCGACTTCCCGCGGCCGGTCGACGGACGCGACTCGAGCCCGAGCTTCCGGCTGGCCGAAATCGAGGCGTGGTTGCGGGAGCAAGGAAAGCTCGGCCCGCAGTCACTGATCGAGCTCGCGTGGCAGGCCGTGGCGACCGCGGGCGACGGCGCGCCCTCCGAGGTGGTTGCCAGGATCGGGGAGCACCTTCGGGGAGTCGACGTGGATCTTCCCTCGGGGATTCGCAGTGCCGTCGCCGACGTCGCGGCCGAGATCGGCGCGATGGAGGCATTCGAGCAGCTGTGCGCCCGGTACGTCGAGGCGTCGTCGCGCCAGCTCGCGGTCACCCCGCACGACCTCGCGTCGCTGATGATCGAGCTGGCGAGGGTCGACACAGGTTCGGTCCTCGACCCGGCGTGCGGAACCGGATCACTGTTGTGCGCCTCCCCGTCCGGAGTCACGGTGCTCGGACAGGAGCTGGACCCGGGGCTCGCCCGACTCGTGCGGGCCCGGCTGGCCTTCACCCACGACGTGGCACAGGTCGTCACCGGCGACGCCCTGCGGGCCGATGGGTTCGCTAACGTCGTGGCCGATGCAGTGGTGTGCAACCCCCCTTTTAATGAGCGCGCGTGGGGCCACGACGAGTTGCAGTTCGATGGGCGTTGGGTCTACGGACTTCCGCCAAGGGGCGAGTCGGAGCTGGCGTGGGTCCAGCACTGCCTGGCCCATCTGCGACCGGGGGGTCGAGCCGTCATCGTGTTGCCGCCCGGGGTCGCCTCACGGCGTTCCGGCAGGCATGTCCGGGCCGCTCTGCTGAGGCGAGGCATCCTGCGCGCGGTCATCACCTTGCCCCCCGGTGCCGTGGCCCCGGCCCACCTGCCCATGCAGCTGTGGGTGCTGGCGGTGGACGACGGCGAGGCGACGGACCGGGCCTGGTTCGTCGACACCACCGCCGGTTTGCCGGTCCGGCTCGATGATCTGGGTTGGGCCGAGGTCCGCCGGCGGGCCACGGCGGAGGAGTCAGACCCGGCTATCCGCCGGCTCGTGCCGACGATCGACCTGCTCGGTGACGATGTCGACTTCACCCCCGCTCGCCACCTGCGGCGCGAAACCGACATGGACGACCCGGGCGACGAGCGGGATCGGTTTGTCGCTCTGCTGGCGCGGCTCCCCGATCTGATGCCGCTGCTACGGCCGGTCGACGAGTCGACCGAGCGCGCGCGCACGACCGTGGGTGAGCTCGTGCGACAGGGGACACTCACCGTCCTTCAGCAGGTCGGGCCGATGGACGTCGGCACCGGACCGGGGACACCGGTGCTGACCGCGCCCGACGTCGTCGCCGGCCGCAGCCCCAGCGGTTCGGTCGCCGCCGACGCGGCCGGGGTGCAGCTCCGGCGAGGTGATGTCGTCGTGCCCACGATCGGCTCGCGACCGGTCGCCGTCGTGGTCGAGGACGACACGGATGCACTGCTGGGGCCGGGTCTGCAGTTGCTGCGGGCCGACCCCGATGGCCTCGATCCGCAGTTCCTCGCCGGTGTCCTGCGCAGCGGTGAAACGCTGCGGGTGGCGGCGACGAAGAGCGGCTCGTACCGCATCGACGTGCGGCGTGTGGAGCTCCCCCGAGTGCCGCTCGGCGAGCAACGCCGGTTGGGCCAGACGATGCACGGCCTTGCCCGGTTCGGCGCTGCGTTGGACGATGCGGCGGGGTGGGGACAGCGGCTGGTGCAGGGTTTGACCGACGCCGTCTTGCGGGGACAGCTCGAACCAGGGGGAGAAGACCAGTGACCGCGGGCGTCAGCATCATCGCAGGCCGCTTCCAGCTCGCGGGCCCGCTCGGCAAGGGCAACATGGGGGAGGTCTACCGCGCGCACGATCTGCACGCCGGAGCCCACGCTGCGGACCGGATCATCGCGGTCAAACTGCTCTTGAACAGCCGATACGGGCCACTTGGTGACGCGACAGGCGCGACCAAGGCGGCGGAGCGGTTCGCCCGCGAGGTCGCGATCATGCGCCGGCTCCACCACCCGAACCTGCCGCGCACGATCGACGGCGGCGTCGACCCCACCGGCCGGCCGTACCTGGCGATGGAGTTCCTCGACGGGCGCGAGCTCGCGGACCTCATCGAGAGCCACCCCCAGCTCCCGGCGTCATGGGTCGCGGCGCTGGGAGCGCAGATCGCGTCCGGCCTGGCCGCCGCGCACGCGGAGAAGGTCATCCATCGCGATCTCAAGCCCGCCAACGTGATGGTGGTGTCCGGCGGTCTGGTGAAGGTGCTCGACTTCGGGCTCGGCCAGATCGTCGACGACACCGACGGCGCCCGGCTGACCAGCAGCGGGGTGACGGTCGGCACGGCGCGCTACATGGCGCCCGAACAGTTCCGCGGGTCGACGGTCACCCCCGCCGCCGACCTGTACGCGCTCGGGTGCGTGTTGTTCGAGCTGCTCACCGGAGTACCGCCGTTCCACAGCGGATCGGCGTTCGAGCTCGGCGACAAGCACTGCAACGCCGACATCCCGCCGCTGAAGGCCCTGCGCCAGGACGTGCCGCGTGATCTCGAGCTGCTGGTGGAGCGGCTGCTGCGGAAGCGGGCCGACGAGCGGCCGGAGAGCGCGGTCGAGGTGCGCGATGCACTTGCCCGGCTCGCGATCGGCGACGACGAGGTGCCCGGCTGGGCCGGCGCCAACCCGGTGGCGTGGTTGGCGCGAACGACGGCACCTGTCGTGGTGCCGGGCCCCCGTGAGCCGCGACCGGTCGGGTTCGGCCTGGACATGTTCGAGGTCCATCGCACGCTGATCGCCGACTACCGGTCGTTCACCGAAGCCGGCACGGTGATCCGGGACCCGGCCATCGCCGCGTTCGTCGAGAACGACCTGGACCGCAAGTCGCAGTGGCCCGATCCCTGGCTGTCGCTCAACCCGTTCTTCGCCTCGGCGGGCACCGTCCTGGAGCTGGCGAACCAGGGCGTCATCCACGCCGAGTGCGCGCGCATCTTCCAGGAGCGCAAGGCCGCCGACGCGACGGTGTGCACGGGACGCCCGTTGACGTTGCACCAGCACCAGCGCGACGCCGTCGACGCGGCCCGGACCGGCGAGTCGTACGTGCTCACCACCGGCACGGGTTCGGGGAAGTCGCTGGCCTACATCGTGCCGATCGTGGATCGCGTGCTGCGGGAGCGGGAGGCGGAGGGTGCGCAGGGCGCCAGGCGCGTCCGGGCGATCATCGTCTACCCGATGAACGCGCTGGCCAACAGCCAGCTCGGCGAGCTCGACAAGTACCTGCGCCACGGCTACGGCGCGGGCCGTGAGCCGGTGACCTACGCCCGCTACACCGGCCAGGAGAACGATGAGCGGCGCAAGGAGATCCGCGACAACCCGCCGGACATCCTGCTCACCAACTACGTGATGCTGGAGCTGATGCTCACCCGTCCCGACGACCGACGGTCGCTGGTGCGGATGGCGAAGGGCCTGGAGTTCCTGGTCCTCGACGAGCTGCACACCTACCGCGGCCGTCAGGGCGCCGACGTCGCACTGCTGGTCCGGCGGGTGCGCGAGGCGTGCGGGGCGCCGGACCTGCAGTGCATCGGCACCTCGGCCACGATGTCCAACGAGGGGGGCCTCGCCGAGCGGCGCCAGGTCGTGGCCGACGTCGCCAGCACCTTGTTCGGCACCACGGTGCGCCCGGAGAACGTGATCGGCGAAACGCTCGAACGAGCCACCGGGGAGGCGCCCGTCAGCGTGCCGCCCGCGCGCCTGGAGAACACCGAGGCGCCGCGCGCCTACACCGAGCTGAGTGCCGACCCGCTCGCCCGCTGGATCGAGTCGCGGTTCGGGCTCGGAGATGAGGACGGCCGGCTGGTCCGGGCCGCTCCCGCCAAGATCGAGACGGCCGCCGCCGAGCTCGCCGGGGACAGCGGGGTCGACGCGGACCGCTGCGCCGAGGCGATCCGCCGCACTCTGCGCGCCGGGTCGGAGGCCAAGCATCCGGTCACGAACCGCCCGCTGTTCGCGTTCCGGCTGCACCAGTTCCTGTCCAAGGGCGACACGGTGTTCGTGACGCTGGAGGAGCCAGGCAGTCGCCACCTCACCCGTGACTACCAGCTCGTCCAGCCCGGTTCCGGTGGCAAGATCCTGCTGCCGTTGGCGTTCTGCCGCGACTGTGGCCAGGAGTACCTCACGGTGTGGCGTAAGGAGGCCGACAACGGCGTCGTGACGTACACATCCCGGCGCGACACCAGCGCGAGCGGTGGGCGGGTGGAGGACGGGTACCTGCACGTCGACCCCGCCAATCCGTGGCCGATGACGGTCGAGGACGCGATCGCGGGCCGGCGGTTGCCCGACTCGTGGCTGGAGTCCGACGACGCGGGCTACGAGTCCGTGCGTGACTCCTACCGCAAGCGGCTGCCGCGGCCGGTCACCGTCGACCCGTACGGCGAGGAAGGAGGCGGCGAGCTGCGGGCGACGTTCATCCCCGCGCCGTTCCTGTTCTGCCTGCACTGCGGCGTGAGCTACGAGCAGCTGCGCGGCAAGGACTTCGCCAAGCTGGCCACGCTCGACCAGGAGGGCCGCTCGTCGGCGACGTCGGTGGTGTCGACCTCCATCATCCGATCGCTGCGCCAGATCCCGCCCGAGGCGCTCGATCCGAAGGCCCGCAAGCTGCTCACCTTCGTCGACAACCGCCAGGACGCCTCGCTGCAGGCCGGCCACTTCAACGACTTCGTTCAGGTCACCCAGCTGCGCGGGGCTTTGTACCGGGCGTTGGTGGAGGCCGGCGACGACGGCATCGACCACGAGAACATCGCCAACCGGGTGTCCGGCGCGATGGGTCTTGCGGTCGCCGACTACGCCGGAGCCACCGACCTGCCGCCGTCGCTCGCCGCGAGCGCGGCCCGGACGTTGCGTGACGTCATCGCCTTCCGGCTCTACCGCGACCTGGAGCGCGGCTGGCGGGTCACGATGCCCAACCTCGAACAGACCGGCCTGCTGGAGATCCACTACGCGGATCTCGACTGGCTCGCCGGACAGGACGACCGCTGGTCGCGGACCGTTCCCGAGCTGCGCGACGCGACGCCGGGCCAACGCGCGGAGATCATGCGGGCGTTGCTCGACGAGATGCGCCGGTCGCTGGCCATCGACGTCGCCTACTTCCGCGACGACTTCGACGTCCTGCAGCGGGCCAGCGAGGAACGGCTCATCGATCCGTGGGTGCTCTCGGCGACGGACAAGCCACGGGTCGGTACCGCCTTCCCGAGCGGATCCAAGCCGGGCGCGGACCGGGCCGACGTGTACTTCTCCGGCCGGGGCAAGGTGGGGAAGTTCCTGCGCCGCATCTATTTCCGGCACCTGTCCGCCGACGACTCCCAGCAGGTGATCGAGAACCTGCTCGAGGTCCTGAAGGACGCACATCTCGTCGAGCCGATCATGGTCACACCGCAGCAGGCGGGCTGGCGCAGGCGTTCCTCCGGTACGGCCCGAACCGGGTACCGGGTCAAGGCCTCGGCGCTGGTCTGGAAGGTCGGCACAGGTGAGCAGGGCGCCTACGACCCGCTGACCCGCACCTACGCCAGCGGCGACGGCCCTCGGGTCAACCGCTTCTTCCAGCATCTCTACCGAGAGACCGCGGGAGCGCTCGCGGGGTTGGTCGGGCGCGAGCACACCGCTCAGGTCGATCCCGCAGAGCGCCAGCGTCGCGAGGACGCGTTCCGGGCGGGCACGCTCAAGCTGCTGTACTGCTCACCGACGATGGAGCTGGGCGTCGACATCTCCGAGCTGAACGCGGTGATGATGCGCAACGTCCCGCCCACCCCGGCCAACTACGCGCAGCGCAGCGGCCGAGCGGGCCGGTCCGGGCAGCCCGCGCTGGTCACGACGTACTGCGCCACCGGCAACAGCCACGACCAGTACTACTTCCGCCGCTCCGACCGCATGGTCGCCGGTGTGGTGGCGCCACCACGGCTGGACCTGGCGAACGAGGATCTGGTGCGCTCGCACGTGCAGGCGATCTGGTTGGCCGAGTGCGGGCTGAAGCTGGGTAGTGCTGTCCCCGCCATCCTCGACACCAGCTACGACGAGGAGGCCCGGCCACCGACGCCGCTGTTGCGCCTGCACGACGACGTCCGCGCGAAGATCGACGACGCGACGGCCCGAACCCGTGCGGTGACGGCCACCCGTGAGGTGCTCGGTGCCTTGTGCGGCGACTTCGCCCGGGACACGACGTGGTGGCACGACCAGTGGATCTCCGACGTGGTCATGGCCGCGCCGGAGCGGTTCGACCGGGCCTTCGACCGGTGGCGGGACCTGTTCCGAGCTGCGTTGGTGGACCAGGACGAGCAGAACCGCCGCGTGCTCGACCATTCCCTCGCCGAGCGGGACCGGCAGATCGCCGGTCGTCGGCGGCGGGAGGCCGAGACCCAGCTGAAGCTGCTGATCAACGAGAGCCTCGACAGCCGGTCGGTGCTGTCGGACTTCAACCCCTACCGTTACCTGGCCAGCGAAGGGTTCCTGCCCGGCTACTCGTTCCCCAGGCTGCCGTTGGCCGCCTACATCCCGACGTCCGCGCGCCGCTTCGGTGACGGCGACTACCTGCAGCGGCCACGTTTCCTGGCCATTCGCGAGTTCGGTCCGGGCGCCCTGATCTACCACGAGGGAGCCCGCTACCAGGTCAGCCGCATCCAGCTGCCCCCTGGTGGTGCCGGCGACCTGGTGACCACGACCGCCAAGCGGTGCGAGTCGTGCGGCTACCTCGGCGCCGACGACGAGGACGTCTGCGGCATGTGCACCGAGCGGCTGCCGGCGGTCACGGTCGGTCTCCTGCCGTTGCACACGGTCTACACCACCAAGCGGGAGCGGATCTCCTCCGACGAGGAGGAGCGCCGCCGCGCAGGCTTCCGCCTGGTGACGTCCTACCGGTTCCACGACCACGGGGCCCGTCCCGGCCGGCGGGACGCACTCGTCGATGACGAGGCGGGCCGGATCGCCACGCTCACCTACGGCGACTCGGCCACGGTGCGGGTCACCAACATCGGCCGGGCCCGGACCAAGGACGACGAGCCACCGGGCTTCTGGCTGGATCTCGCCGACGGCCGCTGGATGAACGAGAGGGACGCCGCGGAGGCGTCCGGTGACTCCGGCGAGCTGCCCCTGCTGGATGCCGAGGGCGACGACCGGCGCCGCAAGAAGCGGGTGATCCCCTTCGTCGAGGACCGCCGCAACATCCTCGTCGTGCGGATGGAGCACCCGCTTGAGGAGAAGGTGGCGCTGTCGCTGATGTTCGCCCTCGAACGCGGCATCGAGGCCACCTACGAGCTGGAGGACAGCGAGCTCAACAGCGAGCTGCTCCCACCCCCCGGTGACGTCCGGGACCGGATGCTGTTCACCGAGGCCGCCGAGGGCGGGGCCGGGGTGCTGCGGCAGCTGCAGTCCGCGCGGCTCGACCTGAGCACGGTCGCCGCGGCGGCTCTGGACATCTGCCACTTCGAGCCCGACGGCACCGACCGAGGCGGCGCGGATCCGGACCGGCCGTGCGCGCGCGGCTGCTACGACTGCCTACTGACCTACGGCAACCAGGTCCATCACGCCGCGATCGACCGGCACACCGTCCGGGATCTCCTCGTGCGCCTGTCGCGGTCCGAGACCCGGTCGACGGGGCGGGGGGAGACCAGGTCGGAGCAGTTCGCGCGGCTGGCCGACGAGTCCGACACCGGTCTCGAGGCCAGGTTCCTGAAGTGGCTGAAGGACCACGGCCTGCGCCTGCCCGACGAGGCGCAGCCCACGATCACCGACGCCCACGCCCGGCCCGACTTCGTCTACCGGTTGCACGACGCCACCGTCGCGGTCTTCGTCGATGGTCCGGTGCACGACTTCGCCGCCGTCGCCGCGAGGGACATCGAGGCGGAGGAGCGCCTGCTCGACCTGGGGTGGGAGGTCGTGCGCTTCCCACACGACGTGGACTGGTCGGCGATCGCCGCACGGCACGAGCGCTACTTCGGCGCCGGGGCCAGGAACTGATCGGAAAGGCAAGAATGACGACCTACACGGCCGGTTCCCTGGTCGCCGCGCGCGGCCGCGAGTGGGTGGTGCTCCCCGACAGCGCCCCCGACATGCTCGTGCTGCGCCCGCTCGGGGGTGGCGACGCCGACGTCGCCGCCGTGTTCCCCGCGTTCGAGCAGGTGACGAGCGCGCAGTTCGCGCGGCCGAACGCCGACGACTCCGGCGACGCGCACGCCGCGGGGCTGCTGCGCACGGCGCTGCGGATCGGGTTCCGCTCCGGCGCGGGCCCGTTCCGGTCACTGGCCGGCATCGCGGTGGAGCCGCGCGCGTACCAGCTGGTGCCGCTGATGATGGCCCTGCGCCAGCGGGTGGTCCGCCTGCTGATCTCCGACGACGTGGGGATCGGGAAGACGGTGGAGGCCGGGCTGATCGCGGCCGAGCTGCTCGCCCAGGGCAGCGCACGCCGGCTCGCGGTGCTGTGCTCGCCCGCGCTGGCCGAGCAGTGGCAGGGGGAGCTGCGCAGCAAGTTCGGCATCGACGCCGAGCTGGTGCTGGCGTCCACCGTGTCGCGCCTGGAGCGGGATCTGGCGCTGGGCCAGTCGCTGTTCGACCGGTATCCGCACGTGATCGTGTCCACGGACTTCATCAAGTCCACGCGCCACCGTGACGACTTCGTCCGGCACTGCGCTGATCTCGTGATCGTCGACGAGGCCCACACGTGCGTGGCCGCCGACGACACCACCACGACGCAGAACCAGCTCCGCTACGAGCTGCTGTGCAAGGTCGCCGCGGACCGGGAGCGCCACCTGCTGCTGGTGACGGCCACCCCGCACAGCGGCAAGGAGGGCGCGTTCCGCAACCTGCTGGGCCTGCTGGTCCCCGACCTGGAACGGGTCGAGTTCGACACCGACGCCGGACGGCGCGAGCTGGCCCGGTACTTCGTGCAGCGCAAGCGCGCCGACGTCCGCCAGTTCCTCACCAGGGCCGACGGCGCCGCCGACGACAGCCTCGCAGAGTCCACCGCGTTCCCGTCGGATCGCCTCTTCACCGACAAGACCTACGCGCTGTCGCCGGGCTACCGCGCCCTGCTCGACGACGCGATCGCCTTCGCGGGTGAACGGGTGAGCGCGGCCGGAGAGCACGGCAGGCGGGAGACGCGCATCGCGTGGTGGTCGGCGATTGCGCTGCTGCGCTCGCTGGTGTCGTCGCCGCGCGCGGCCGCGCAGACGTTGCGGACCCGCTCGGCGACCGCGGAGGCCGCCACGGCCGAGGAAGCCGACCGATTGGGCTCGCCGATCACCCGGGACGCGGCCGACGCCGACCAGCTGGAGGGCCTCGACGTGGCTCCCGGCGCCATCACCGGCACGGCCGGCCGCCTCGCCGAGCTGGCCGAGCGCGCCGACGCACTCGAGGGCGCCGAGGGTGACCGCAAGCTCGCCGTGCTGATCACCCAGCTCAAGGCGCTGCTGGCCGAGGGCTACCACCCGATCGTCTTCTGCCGCTACATCCCGACGGCCGAGTACGTGGCCGAGCACCTCGACGGGAAGCTGGGCCGCAAGGCGGTGATCCGCGCCGTCACTGGCACGCTGTCGCCGCAGCAGCGCATCGCCCGGATCGAGGAGCTCGCCGATCTCGCGGGCTCCGATCCGGCGGCGCGCCGCGTCCTGGTCGCCACCGACTGCCTGTCGGAAGGGGTGAACCTGCAGCACCATTTCGACGCCGTCGTCCACTACGACCTGGCGTGGAACCCGACCCGCCACGACCAGCGCGAGGGCCGCGTCGACCGGTTCGGCCAGCAGCGCGACGTGGTCAAGGTCGTCACGGTGTACGGCAGCGACAACGTGATCGACGGCCGCGTGCTCGAGGTGCTGATCAAGAAGCACCGGCAGATCCGCAAGGACCTCGGCATCTCCGTGGCCGTGCCCGAGGCGGTCGCCACCGGCGTCACGGACGCGATCGTGGAATACCTGATGGACCGGCAACGCGTCCCCGAGCAGGCGATGCTGGATCTGGATCTCGGGCCGCAGCAGCTCGCCCTCGACGACGAGTGGCGCTCTGCTGCCGAGCGGGAGACGGCCTCGCGTTCCCGCTACGCGCAGCGCAGCATCCACCCCGAGGAGGTGGCCCGTGAGGTCGCGGCGATCCGCGACACGCTCGGTCGGTCGGGCGAGGTGCGCGGGTTCGTCGAGCAGGCGCTCACCGCGCTCGACGGGGTGCTGTGGCGAGAGTCGGACAGTGGGTTCGCCGCGGACCTGTCGGGCGCGCCCGCCGGGCTGCGTGACGCCGTGTCGTCGGCGCTGGGCCGCTCCGTCGACGACGGGCCGCGGGTGCCGTTCCGCGGCACCGCTGCGGTGGCACGCGGCGAGGTCGCGTTGGTGCGCACCGATCCGGTCGTCGCCGCCCTCGCCGGGCACGTTCTCGACGCCGCGCTCGATGTGCGGGCGGTCGGTCCGCGGCCGGCGCGGCGGGCCGGGGTGGTGCGCACCGCCGCGGTCACCGTGCGCACCACGCTGCTGCTGGTGCGCTACCGCTTCCACCTCACCCTGCCGTCGCGCACGGGGGAGCGCCAGCAGGTGGCCGAGGACGCCCGCCTGCTCGCGTTCACCGGCTCGCCGCAGAACGCTGCCTGGCTGACCCCGGACCAGGCACAGGATCTTCTGCAGGTTGCCGCGGACGCCAACACCGCGCCCGACTTCGCCCGCAGCACGCTCGACCGCGTCCTGTCCGGTCTCGACGCCACCACCGCGCACCTGGACGCCGTGGGCGAGGACCTCGCCGACGAACTGCTCGCCGCGCACCGCCGCGTGCGGAGCGCGTCCGGCGAGATCGTGCGCGGAGTGCAGGTACGCGCCCAGCAACCCGCCGACGTCCTCGGCGTGTACGTCTACCTGCCCGGAGCGGTCTGATGTCCCCGACCAGCAGCACCCAGGTGTTCTCCGCCGTCCACACCGTCGGTGGCCTGTTGCCCGCCGACATGCTGGTGTACATCGCCGAGGGCAAGGACGTGCCGGGGGCGCGCCCCGCCGACTACCGCGCCTTCGGCGCCCGTTCCGTGCAGGACGAGGCCGAGCGGCACTGGGACTACCTGCGCTCGCTGTGGACGGAGCTGCGCGACCGCCTGCCGCAGTCCCCGGCCGCCGACGTCCCGGCCGACGCCACCGGCGTCGCCATCTCCCAGTGGCTGCTGCCGCTGTTCGCCGAGCTGGGTTTCGGCGCCCTGACCGCACTCGGTGCCGGCGGGATCGCCGCCGACGACGACACCAAGACCTTCCCGTCTCCCACCGCTGGACGCACGTGCCCGTGCACCTCAGCGCGTGGCAGCATCCGCTCGACAAGCGTGTCGCGGGCGCGGTGCCGGCGCAGTCGCTGGTGCAGGAATGCCTCAACCGCACCGAGGCGCACCTGTGGGCGATCGTCAGCAACGGGCGTCAGCTGCGGCTGCTGCGCGACTCCAACGCCCTGGCCACCTCGGCCTACGTCGAGTTCGATCTCGAAGCGATCTTCGACGGCGAGTTGTTCAGCGAGTTCGTGCTGCTCTACCGGCTGCTGCACGTCACCCGGTTCGCAGTGGACGAGGGCGCGACGCCGTCGGCGTGCTGGCTGGAGCGCTGGCGCGGTGAGGCGATCACCTCCGGCGCACGGGCACTGGACCAGCTCCGTGACGGCGTGCAGCAGGCCATCACTACGCTCGGCAGCGGGTTCCTGCGTCATCCCGACAACGCCCGGCTGCGCGACGCCGTCGACGTGCCGGCGCTGCACGCGGCGCTGCTGCGGCTGGTGTACCGGCTGCTGTTCGTGTTCGTCGCCGAGGACCGCGACGTGCTCCACGGCCCGGAGGCCGGGGAGCAGGCCCGCGCCCGGTACGCCGCCTTCTTCTCCACCGCCCGGCTGCGCGCGCACGCGCTGCGTCGCCGCGGCACCGCGCATCACGATCTCCACGCCGCGCTGACGATCGTCCTCGACGCGCTCGGCGACGAGCACGGCCGTCCCGAGCTGGGCCTGCCCGGCCTGGGCGGCATCTTCGACGACACCCCGGCCGACGCCCCGCTGCGCGGGCTGTCGCTGGCGAACGAGCACCTGCTTGCCGCGGTGCGGCACCTGGCGCGGGTGCACGACGCCGGATCGCGGCGCTGGCGCGCCGTCGACTACCGCCACCTCGACGCCGAGGAGCTGGGGTCGATCTACGAGTCGCTGCTGGAGCTGGTGCCGCGCCACAGCGCGGTCGACCGTGAGTTCACGCTGGAGACCGCCGCGGGCAACGCCCGCAAGACCACCGGCTCCTACTACACGCCGTCGTCGCTGATCGAGCTGCTGCTCGACTCCGCGCTTGACCCGGTGCTCGACGACGCCGTCAAGCGCGGCGGCGACGACGCCGGGTCGATCGTCGCCGAACTGCTGGCGCTGACCGTGTGCGACCCGGCCTGCGGCTCCGGCCACTTCCTCGTCGGCGCTGCCCGCCGCATCGCCAAGCGCGTCGCCGCCGTCCGCGAGGGCAACCCCGAACCCACGCTGCCGTCGGCGCGCGCCGCCCTGCACGAGGTGATCGCCCGCTGCATCTACGGTGTCGACCTCAACCCGATGGCCGTCGAGCTGGCGAAGGTGTCGCTGTGGCTCGAAGCCCTCGAACCGGGCAAGCCGCTCAGCTTCCTCGACGCGCACATCCGTCACGGCAACGCGCTCATCGGCGCGACCCCCCGCCTGTTGCGGGACGGCATCCCGGACGCCGCGTTCACCCCGATCGTCGGCGATGATCCCGCCTTCGCCCGAGCGCTCGCGAAGCAGTCACGCGATGCGCAGATGTCGCTGTTCGAGATGGGGACCGATGTCCGCGTCGACAACGCGGGCTTCGCCACCGAGCTGCGCACCATCGCGAGCGCTGCCGCCGACGACCTGGCCGGGGTGCACAAGCAGGCCGCGCAGTACGCCGAGCTGCAGGCATCCGACGCCTACCGCACCGCCCGGCAGGCCGCCGACGCCTGGTGCGCCGCGTTCCTGTGGCACAAGAAGCTCGACGCCCCGAAGGCCGTCACCCAGGACGTGTTCCTCGCCCTCCAGGACCCGGCCGACGACACGGTGCCCGCCACCACCCGCGCCGAGATCGCCCGGCTGCGCGAGCAGTATCTGTTCCTGCACTGGCACCTGGCGTTCCCGGAGATCTTCACCGTGCCCGCGGGTGGGGTGGGGGTCGACGAGCAGACCGGGTGGGCGGGGGGCTTCTCCTGCGTCGTCGGCAACCCGCCGTGGGAGCGGGTGAAGATGCAGGACAAGGAGTTCTTCGAAGCCTACGGCCGCGACGACATCGTCAAGGCGAGGACCGCCGCGATCCGCCGCCGGATGATTGAGGAATTGGCTGGCTCAATCGAGGGAGCGTCCCTCCACGCTGCTTACCTTAATGCGATGCGCGCTTCCGACGGTATCGGCAAGGTGCTCCGGGAAAGCGGCCGCTACCCGCTCACCGGACAAGGCGACATCAACACCTACAGCGTCTTCGCCGAGACCTTTCGGGCCATCGTCGGGCCGCAGGGCGCGGCCGGGGTGATCACTCCGACCGGGCTGGCGACGGACAAAACGACGGCGCCGCTCTTCGCTGACACGCTCGGATCCAAGCGACTACTCGCCTTCTACGACTTCGAGAACGAATCGAAGATCTTTGCTGGCGTACATAACCAGTTCCGCTTCGCCCTCACGGCAGTCAGTGGCCGTCGATGGCGAGCTGAGCGCAGCCGGTTTGCCTTCTACACGCGGTTCGTAGAGGACGTGCCGGCGCGCCGGTTTGAGCTGACTCCCGACGAAGTGCTGGCGATCAACCCGAACACAGGCACTCTGCCAATGTTTCGCACGCGCGAGGACGCCGCGATCACTCTGGGTGTGTACAGGCGGCATCCCGTCCTGATCCGAGATGCGGGCCAGCTGAACCCCTGGCGCCTGTCGCTAGGTCGAATGCTGCATATGGCAGATGACTCCGGGCTGTTCCATCAGTCAGAGTGGCTAACCGGCGCAGAGTTCGACGGGTGGTCGTACCACCTGGCCAGTGATGAGTACCGGCCGCTGTACGAGGCGAAGCTGCTCAGCCACTTCGACCACCGGTACTCCACCTACCGCGATGCCACGCACGAGCAGCTTAATAAGGGCACGCTGCCCCGCCCCACCGCTGAGCAGCACGACGACCCAAACCTGGAGCCGCTTGCCCGCTACTGGGTCGCCCGCATCGAGGTGACGAAGGCACTGGCCCAGCGCTGGGGCCGCGACTGGCTGCTCGGCTGGCGTGACATCACCAACGCCAGCAACGAGCGCACGTTCGTGCCTTCGGCCCTGCCCACCAGCGCCGTCGGCCACGTGTTCCCGCTCGCGTTCCCGGCCGATCCGGCGCACGGCCCACTGCTGCACGCCGTGTGGTCGTCGCTGGTGTTCGACTACATCGCCCGCCAGAAGCTCAGCGGCACCCACATGACGTACTCGGTGGTCGAACAGCTCGCCTGCCCCACCCCGGCCACCTTCGCCGCGTCGACCCCGTGGCAGCCGGACCGCTCCCTGGCGGACTGGGTGATCCCCTACGTGCTGGAGCTGTCCTACACCTCCTGGCGGCTGCAGCCCTACGCCCAGGAGATGCACGACACCGGCCCGCCCTTCCGCTGGGACCCCGAGCGCCGGGCCCTGCTGCGCGCCGACCTCGACGCCGCGTTCCTGCACGTCTACGGCCTGACCCGGCCCGAGGCCGAGCATGTGCTGGACGCGTTCCCAGTCGTCCGCAAGTACGAGGAGCGCGACCACGGCGAGTTCCGCACGAAACGCCTGGTCCTCGATGCCTACGACCGCATGGCGGCCGTGACAGCCGATGGTCCGGCGTGGACCTCTCTCGCGCCCGTCCCCGCCGGTCAGGGCACTCGCCACCCCACTCGGTAGCGGTCGACGTTCGTGCTCGTCAAGGAAAGGATCATGCTGTGGCGTCGGTTCCACCGACTGCCGTGGGTTCCACCCGGGTGCTGTCCCCGGTCACCTACGCGGAGCTGATTGATCTCGTGCAGGACCAGGTCGGGCGCAGCTACGCGCCGACCCTGGACGCTCGTCGGCGCCTGCTCGCGCTGGTGCAGGAGATGGCGTCCGAACACGAGCCCGACACCGCAGGTCTGCTGGAGGGACGCACCTGGCGGATCGCCTCGGTCGCGATCTCCGGGCTCGGTGGCGTCGGGACGCTCCTACCGGGCCGGCTCGACCTCGAACCGGTCGCCGGTCTGCTCGTCGTCCGGGGGCCCAACGGATCCGGTAAGACGAGCATCGCCAAGGCGCTCGAGGTGTCGCTCCGCGGTGACCAGGCGGTGGCGGACGAGGCGGTGGGTGACTTGTGGGCGACCGCGCTGCTGGCCGAGGGTGCCCCGAGTGCGGAGATCGAGGTCGTCCTGGCCAGCGGGGCGGCCCGGCTGACCATCCGTTCAGAACTTGGCGACGCCACCGGTTCGCGCTGTGCGGCGGAGATCGCCGACGCCGACGGCGTCCGGCAGGTGGAACTCGGTCGGGCCTGGAAGGACGCCGTCCAGGCGTCGCGGTCCTGCTACAGCTACGCCCGCCTGCAGGCACGGCTGCAGAAGCCGCTGGACCTGCAGGAGTTCCTCCTGGAGCTGCTGGTCCTCGGGCCGGTCTGGCAGGAGGTGCGCGACGAGCTGGAACGTCGGAGCGAGCGGGCCGCCGACGCGGCGCGGCAGCTCACGAAGGCCAAGGGGCAGGCGAGCGCGGCCGAGCGCTCGATGAACGAGCGGTTCCGTGCCGATCCGCGCCGTCCTCGCCCCCTGCCCGACATCGAGTGGCCGACGTCCTGGGACGTGGACATCGACGCCTGGATGGACGGCAACGGCCTCGTCGACCATGCGGAGATCAGTTCGGTAGCCGTCGCCGACGACCTGGAGGAGCGTGCCGAGCAACTCAGAGCCCGCCTGGCCCAGGCCGAACGCGAGCTGAGCGCTGCGGAGACGCACCTGGACTCCCCGCACCTGGCGCGGACGGCCCACCATCTCGACGCGCTCGCCGGCGATGATGCGATACCGGACGGTGAGTGTCCGTTGTGTGGCAGCCACGTCGACTGGCGGACGCATGCGCGGGATGTCGTCCGGGGAGTCGATGCCTGGCGCACGAACGCGCGCGCGGTCGAGGAGGCTGTTGGAGCCGCCGACTCATGGAACGATCAGGTCCTGCGGCCGCTGTTCGGGTCGGACGTGCCGGGCGGCCCCGAATCGGCAGCCCGGGAGCTCGCCGCTGCCGTCCGTGCTGACGGGACTCGTGCGCACTCCCGTGCCCACCAGGCGGCCCGTGCCCTGCTGGCCGCTATGAGCGGCGGAGCCCATCGGGAGTGGCTGGCGACGCTGCGCGCCAGCTCGGACGCGGCGGCGGAGTGGCGACGCGCGCGCGTCGAGGTGGCAACGGCCTTCGTGGTGTCCTGGCGGGAGCACCAGAAGGCCGCGAGGGACGCCGACAGCTGGACCAAGGCGTCGGCGACCCTCGACGACATCCAGGTCGAGCTGCGGCAGCGTCGCCAGGACGACGTCACGTCGGGCATGCGGACCGCGGTCGCCGCCATGCTTCCCGAAGCCCAGATCGAGATCACGAGGATCAAGCACGAGGGCAAGGTCAAGCAGCGGCGCGGGGTGCAGGTCGCTATGACCATCGGTGGCGTCCCCGCCACGCTCGGCATGCTGAGCAGTGGCCAGCGCAACGCCCTTCTCCTGGCGCCGCTGACGATGCTCGGCACCACCAACGCGTTCGGGTTCCTCGTCGTGGACGATCCCATCCATGCGCTCGACACCACGCGGGTCGACCGCGTCGCAGCCGAGCTCGCCCGGCTCGCCTCCACCCAGCAGGTCCTGGTGTTCACCCATGATCCCCGGCTGGAGGAGCACCTCCGTGCCCGGATCCCCGACGTCGGGGTCATCGCCGTGGAGCGGGACCCGGCCACCCAGGAGGTCACCTGGGTGCGGCACCGGACGCCGTGGGAGGCACTGCTCGCCGAGGCGGAGACCTTCAAGTCGGACTCGATGGCGGACAAGTGGCGGGCTACCGCGTCGGTCGAGTCGATCGTGACGGGCTTGTGCCGCAACGCGCTCGACGGGGCCATCCGGCACGCGTTGATCACCCACGCCGTCCGCCGTGGAAAGGACGTCGCGGACGCACTCGATGAGCTCGGTGATCAACCGACCCGCAAGAGGATCAAGCATGTCGTGACGCTGGCGGGCGGTCCCGGCGTGCTGCGCCGGACCGAGGCGTGTCGCGACAGCCATCTCGACCGCTGGAACTCCGGCACCCACGGCGACGGCACGGCCGGGCTGGATCTGCAGACCGAGATCCGCGCAGCCCGCCGGGCCTGCACCGAGCTCACGAACTTCTCGTGGTGATGGGAACCCCGCTGAGCGCCACGAGTCAGCGCCGCATCCGAGTCCTGCTCGTCCGGCAGGATCTGGAGCTGCTCGCCGCTGACCTGTTGCGGGCGGCGGAAGGCGGTGTCGCCGCGGACCGCACCCACGCCTACATCCGGAGCAGGCTGCTGCTCGTCGCCGCGGGAGCGTCCGGCGAGGAGTGGCTCCAGCTGAGGAACGTGGCACGGCGGGCGGGGACGGTCTATCGGGAGACCTCCGACGTGCTGCACAGCAACCGCGCCTTCGGCGACGTGCCGGAGGTGCTGGTGACCGAATGGGAAGAGGTTGTCGCGACGTTGCGCGCCGCGGTCGCCGAGAAACTCCAACCGATGTCCGCGGAGGGGATCGAGCAGTGATCAAGTCAGCCAACCAGTACCCGGTGCACGAGCTGCTCTCGTTCGAGGGCAACCTCACCTACCGGGTTCCGCCGTACCAGCGGGAGTATTCGTGGCAGAAGGCGCAGTGGGAGGATCTTTTCCAGGATCTCGTCGAGACCGACGATGCGCACTTCCTCGGCACGATCATCACGCTCAACCAGACCGTGGACGCGGTCGCGAGCGGCGTCCTGGAACTCATCGACGGTCAGCAGCGGGCCACGACCCTCACGCTCTTGCTTGCGGCGATCTACTCCCTGCTCAACGAGCATCGCGACAATCTCGACGACGAGGCCCGCAACGAGCTGTTCAACCTGGGGCGACGGCTCGTCGGTAAGGGCGGAAAGCTGCGGGTCACGCCGCAGACGCAGGGCTACAACCGCGACGATTATGTGACGGTACTCGCGGATGCGGGTCTCAGCGTGGAGCAGTCCACGAAGAAGCCGTATTTCTCCCTTCGCCGCATCTCCAAGTGTTATCAGTACTTTCGCAGCGCGATCAGCAGATTCGGTGAGACCAACGGGTGGGATGACGTCAAGGCCGCCCGGGCCGTCCTCGACGCGGTCCAGAAGGCGATCCTGGTGAAGATCGAGGTGGCGAATCACGCCGACGCGTTCGTGCTGTTCGAATCGCTGAACAACCGCGGGATGCCACTCACCCCGGTCGACCTGATCAAGAATCACCTCCTCGCCGTATCGGAACGGCACGGCGCCATGCACGTCGATGACGCGTTCAAGCTGTGGAACGAGATGCTGACGAGTCTCGGTGACAACTACGCGAACCAGGAGCGGTTTCTGCGGCACTACTACAACGCGTTCAAGGCCGAGCTCCCCGACGTGCCCAACGCGCCCGTCGCCACGCGCACGAAGCTGATCCGCATCTACGAGACCCTGCTCGGCAAGGACATCAAGGCCGGCGCCGACGATCTGGTCGAGGCCAGCCGGATCTACGGCCGGATCACCTGCGTGGTGGAGACGGATGTGACCACGCCGCTCGACGAGGCGTTCCGTCAACTGATGCGTGCGCAGGGGTCACCGTCGTACGTGTTGGTGATGTGGTTGCTCAGCAAGCAGGCGACACTCGAGCTGACCGAGGCACATCTGGTCATCGTCGCCCGGCGGTTGACGAGCTTCTTCGTCCGGCGCAACCTGACGGGCTTCCCGCAGACCTATGCGTTGCCGAAGCTGTTCATGACGATGATCGAGCAGCTCGACGGGCTGAGCGGCGCCGGAATCGTCGACGTCATCATGCAGGCGCTCGCGGATGCGTCGTCCAGCGAAGAGGAGTTTCGCCGGCGCCTGGAAGGCCCGATCTACGAGGAGAACACCGACGTCGCCCGCTTCCTGCTCACGACGCTCTCCGAGGACGCGATGACGAAAGAGACCTGGACGGATCTCTGGGCGCAGGAGAAGGGGCATTTTGTGTGGACGATCGAGCACATCCTGCCCCAGGGTGCGAATCTGCCGGACGCGTGGAGGCAGATGCTGGGGGGTGACGCCGCGGCCGCTGCGGCACAGGAAGCCGATGTACACCGGCTCGGAAACCTGACCATCACGGCGTACAACAGCACGCTCGGCAACAAGTCGTTCCCCGAGAAGCGTGACCGCACCGATGCTCGCGGCAATGCCATCGGCTATCGGAACGGGCTGGCACTCAACACCGACCTCGCCGACCGACAGACCTGGACGGTCGGGGACATCGTGGAGCGCACCACAACCCTCGCCGACAGGATCGTGACGCGGTTCCCCCTGACGTGAGTAGGCACGGCGGTCACGTCGTGCTGGGGACCAAATCACTGGCCGCGCCGCTCCACGAGACCCGGAGCCGTTCCCGTGCGCGGGTGCACGCGACGAACAGCAGGCAGCGCTCCTGCTGCACGTCCAGTGCGTGGCGGACCGGGTCGTCCGCGACCGGTGTGACGGCCTTCTGCAGCGGGAACGACCGCTTGCCGACGCCGACCACCGCGACGCAACGGAACTCCAGGCCCTTCATCCCGTGCATCGTGCTGATCCGCACGGCGTCGGCCGGCGGGCTGCTGTCGCGCAGCTCGGCCGTCTCGATGCCGTGCACTCCCAGTTCCTTGGCCATGGCGCGGGCGTGCGGGAAGGTCCGCGCAACCACGACGATGTCGGCGCCGGCCACCCCGTCCTCGCGCCACTGCTCGATCGCGAGCGCGAGATCCTCGGCTTCCCGGGCCGCGTTCGCCGCCGGGGCGATCTCGGGCTCGGCGCCGTTTAGGGCCGAGTGGTAGCCCGCCAGCGAGTCGACACCCTCGTCGAGATCGGCGACCGCGGACGCGCCGAGGATGCGCATCGACCACCGGAGGATCTCCGCCGTGGTGCGGTAGTTGATCCGCAGCTGGGCCGCGCGGCCGCGGACGTCGATGCCGACCCGGCGTAGCGACACGTGGTTGCCGTAGATCCGCTGGTGCGGGTCGCCGGTCAGGAACAGGTCGTCCGCACCGGGCGGCGTGGCGGCGCGCAGCAACCGCCACTGCGCGGGATGCAGGTCCTGGATCTCGTCGACGACGACATGCCGGAATGGCGGGCTCGGACGCGCGGCCACCAGCCGGGCGGCCTCGTCGGCCACGGTCAGAAACGTCCACAACCCGTCCCGGCGGAGATCATCGGTGAAAGAGCCGATGCGCGGCCAGATCTGCTGCTTCTGCCGCCGTGTCAACCCGCGCCCGCGGCCCCGACGGGGTGCCGCCAGGTAGCCCTCCAACGTGTGGACGTCGTTCGCGAGCACGACCTGGCGCCACTCCTCCAGCAGGAACGCGGGTGTGAACGTCCCGTCGCCCGCCAGCCGTTCGCGCAGCTGCTCGTCGTCGACGATGGTGACCGTGCCGTGTTCGGCGCGAACGACACCCAGCGCCCACCGGTCGACGTTCAGCACCGCCACCGCACGGCGCTCGTCGGTGTCGAGGAGGGCCTCCAGGTCGCGTTCCAGCGCCTCGGCCAGGCCGCGGGAGAAGGACGTCAGCAGGACCGAGCGTGGCGGGAGCTCCCGCCCGGTGACCAGGTGCTTGACCCGGTGCAGCGCCACGACGGTCTTGCCGGTGCCGGGTCCGCCGGTCACCTGCGCACTGCCGGTGTAGGACGGCCGGTACGCCAGCTCCTCCTGCGCCGGATGCAGGAAGATCCGCCACAGCGACAGCGGCTTGTCGAGCAGCTCGACAAGCTCGGCCGGACCGTCGACGAGCGCGATCCGGCCCTGCGTGCGCTCCACCGCAGCCACGATGTCGTCCTGATCGATCGGCCCCTCGGGGATCCTCGGCGCCACGACGTCGGCCCACACCTGCTCGACGGTCATCCCCGTCGCCAGGCCGTAGAGCACCTCGTACTGGTTGGCCGGGATGAAGGGCTCGACCGCCTCCAGCGCGAGGTCATCGTTCAGCGTTCGGGCCAGCCTGCGCACCTGATCGTCGACACCGAGCCGGGCGAGGTCGCCGTCGTCGACGTGGGCGAGGAGCGGGTCTGCCACGACCGGGATCTCGTCACCCGACATCTTCTCGATCATGGCGATGTCGCGGACCTCCAGGACACCGGAGACCTCGTTGATCGAGAAGACGCGCCGACGGGCCCACTCGGCGGCCTCGTCGTGCCCCATCACGCGCAGCAGCGTGTACCGGTCGCCCGACACCGGCGCGAGGACGACGCCACGCCAGTAGTCGGTGATCCGGATCGTGCGCACCCGGTCGTCGCGCATGTTGGCGAGCTTCTCGAGGTGCATGCCGGCGTGGGTGTGCTCGGCGAACTTCGTCAGCGCCTCGACCGTCTGCTTGCGGACCGGTGGCTGGAGTTTGGCCAGCTCGCCGAGGAACTCGACCGTCACGGCCAGCTGAGGCACGATCTGCCCTCCTCGTCGGAATCAGGGGCATCATCAGCTTGCCATCAACTGTGTCCGTGGGGTTGCCGGGAGCGAGATATTGCCGGAAGCGATGCTTCCGGCAGGGTGGTCGGAACGGGGGCGTTCCGACTGCTGAGGGCGATGGGCGACCACGTCGCCGTCCACGGTCACGTCGACCCTCGAGATCGTGGATCAGGGTGGGGTGCGGCGCCGACGGCAGCGGGCTGGCCCGCCGCGGGTGCGGCAGGTGGTGGTGCGGTTCTCCGATGCGGAGCTGGACGCGGTCTGTAGCCGGGCGGAGGCTCGGGGGCTGGCAGTGGGGGCGTGGATCGGGGATGTCGCTGTCCGCGCGGCGCATGAGGGCCAGGAGCTGACGGTCTCCGCCCAGCGGGATCTGCTGCAGGAGCTGATCGCCGCCCGTCCTGGCGTCGTCGGCGATCTCGCCAGCGTTGTGGACGAGTTGATCGACGTTCTGGTCGAGCGGCTGTCGTGATCACGAAGGTGGTGCACGGCTGGCGGGTCGGCGGGCTGATCGCGTATCTGATGGGGCCGGGGCGGGCGGAGGAGCACCGGAACCCGCACGTGATCGCCTCGTGGGACGGGCGGGACGCGGGATGGCAGCCGGTGCGGTCGGGTCCGGCTGAGTGGGATCTGGAGCTGGGGCCGTTGATCCGGGCGATGCGGGCACCGGCGGTCGCGGCGGGGCTCACGGAGACGCCCGAGTCGGAGGGGAAGCGGGGGTACGTGTGGCACTGCTCGGCCCGTGTCGCTGCCGCCGACCGCACCCTGACCGATGCGGAGTGGGCGTCGGTGGCACGGGAGCTGCTGCACGGCGCCGGGGTCGCCGAGCGGGACGATCCGGGTGGGCCGCGGTGGGTGGCGGTCCGGCACGCCGATGACCACATCCACATCGCGGTGGTGCTGGTTCGCCAGGACACCGGGCGACGGTTCTGGCCTTATCGCGACTATCCGAAGCTGCGGGTGGCGGCGCAGGCGGTGGAGCGGCGGTTCGGGCTCACGGTGACGGCGGGCGCGGACGGGACGGCGGAGCGGGCGCCGTCGCGGGGTGAGCGGGAGAAGGCGGCGCGGCAGGGGCGGGTGCCGTCGAGGGTCGCGCTGGTGCGGGCGGTACGGCGGGCGGCGGTCGCCGCCACCGATGTGGCCTCGTTCGAGAGCGGCCTGCGGGACGCGGGGGTGCTGGTGGAGGTGCGCCGGGCACCGCCGGGGGATCCGCTCGGGTACAAGGTCGCGATGGTCGGGGACGTGACGGCGGCCGGTTTCCCGATCTTCTTCTCGGGGAGCAAGCTGGCCGCGGACCTGTCGTTGCCCAGGCTGCTGCGCCGCTGGGAGTCCGCGGCAGGTGATCGGCCCGAGCGGGGCGAGGCGTTGACCGATGCGCGGTTGGCCGTCGGCCGCGCCCGACGGGCACTGGCCGCGGGCGGCGGGGATGTGGCGGAGGTGGTGCACGCGGCGGCGGACGTCGTGACCGCGGCGGGCGCGTGGGAGCTGGACGGAACGACCCTGGAGGCGGCGTGCGTCCCGTTCGATCGGGCGGCGCGGATCGTGGGCGGTCGAGTCGGGCGGGCGAGCGCGGAGAGCGTGGAGCTGCGGCGGGTCGCGCGGCGGCTGATCCGGCGGCGCCCGCCGTCGGACGGAGACGAGCTCGCTGCGGCCGTCGCGTTGGCGTTGGCGCTGGCGGCGCTGGCTCGGGAGATCGCGGGATGGCACCGCGACCGTGGACGGCCGCATCAAGCAGCGGCCGCGATGACGGCAGCGGGTGTGGTCGAGGCGTGGTCGACCCGATGGCCGGTCGCATCACGGCGCGGTCGGGGTGTGGACGAGCGTGCTCCGGTGCCGGCCACCGAGCAGCCACGCCTCGATCCGCGTGCGCTGCGACGGTCGGAGCGACCACGCGGGTGACCACCCCGCCATGCTCGCGGAAGGAGGCGGGGAGGATGCCGCAGAACCGCCGTGCACCGGTGCGACAGCGGGTCAGTGTCGTGCTGACCCTGCGCGGTACACAGGACACCGCCGTCGTTGCGCATCATCCCCAGACCGACGACGCCACGGTGAGTGTCCGGATCGGCCGTACGTTGATCTACTTCCACGACTGGGCCGGCGCGGCTGCGGTGATGCAGGGATGGCGGGGGGTGTCGCACTACGCGGGTAGGCTCCCGGTGATCGGCCCGATCGACCCGACGTCGTCCGCGCCGGATGTCATGAAGGCCGCGACCGCGATCGACGTCGTCGGTTCGCCGCGTGTCGTGGGCCTGTTGCGTGCTCCAGCCGGGAGACCGAGCCGGCTGGTGGTGACGATCGACCGGCTATGCCTCGTGATCCACGATCGGAAGGCCTACGTCTCGACGCGTGCGGCGTTCGTCGACGCGGCGGAGCTGGCCGAACGCGTGCTCCCGAAACCGGCCGTGCCGGACCTGCGGTTGGTCGCGATGGAGAGGGCCGGTCGCGCGCTCGGGGCGCCCGTCCGGGCATCCGCAGCTCGGCGAACCGCGGATTCCGCGCCGACGCGGTTGTCGCCGCCGGCATCGACGAGAGGGAGGGATCTGCGATGACCCAGCCGGACTATCCGCTGCCGGTGCTGCCCAGCTACGAGCTCTACCAACTCGCGCACATCGCGACGTTCCTCGCCGACGGGGTGGCCCGCCACCACCGGGCGAGGACCAGCGCCGAACGGGCGGCCGCGTTGCGTGACCTCGGCGGCGGACGGGCGGCGTTGGAGCACGCACTCGGCGCCACCGCTGCCGTCCCGCTACCGACGCCGATCGACACGGCCACGTTCCACGCCGCGCGCGGCCTGGTGGCGGAGGTGCCCCGTTGGGCGCAGGTGGTGTCGCTGGCTCCGATCGGGCAGTCGGGGTGGGGCGTGGTCGGGTATGTGCCCGGTGTCGGCCCGGTCGGCGCGCGGACGCCGTCGCGCCCGACCGCCGAGGCGGTGCACCACCACATGCTGACCCAGCCGGCGTCGGAGCTGGCGCCCTGGGCGATCACTGACAAGGCCCGGGTCGCGCCGCAGGCTCCGGATCGGGTGGATCTCGCGACGTTCGCCCGCGACCTCGATCCGTCACGTGATCGGGACCGAGCGGTCGCCCGCCATCTCCGGGGGCTGGACCGACGTTCCGACGCGGCGATCCGCGAGCGCTTCGCCGGGATCGACCTCGACGCGCCGCTGGTGGTGCGGCCACCCGCTCCCCGGCCGCGGCCCGCCGCCCGGCCTTCCCGGCCCGCGGCGGCGGGTTCGCGGCATCTGTGCGGGATCGGGCATCAGGTCACGACCAGGAGCGTCCCGAGTGCTCCGGCGACCAGCGCGGGTCCGTAGGGCACCGTCTCGTCCCGGCCGAAGTGTGCGAGCTTCCATCCGGCGAGGGTCACGAGCAGCAGCAGGACCCACGCCACCACACCCCGATACAGCGTGATCGGGTCGGACCAGGCGAGCGCGGCCACGGTGGCGGGGAGCAGCTTCACGTCCCCCCAGCCGATGCTCCGCGGGCTGATCATCTTCACGAGGACCGCCATGCCCCCGACGAGGAGTCCGGCCAGCCCGGATCTCACCGCCGGCTCGACGTCCCCCGACGACAGGGTGGCGATGGCCAGCGTGACGGCGGTGAGGGCGGTCAGGGCGCCGGTGAGTGGGTTGGGCAGCCGTCGCTCGTGGACGTCCACCAGCGCGGCGGCGATACCGAACGTGGCGAGCGGCGCGACGAGCAACAGACGTCCGGCCCCGGCCGCGGCGGCGACGAGATACCCGGCGAGGCCGACCATCGCCGCGGCCTCGGTCCCGCCGAGCTGGACGGGAGTGGTCCGGTGGTCGTGGGCGAGCCGGAGGACGACCGGGCCGACGATCAGCGCACCCGCGATCGCCGACATCTCGGCGGTCACGGCCGCGTGCGGGTTCGACGGGGCCCGTCCGGGAGTAGCGCGTTGAGCACCGCGAAGGTCTCGGGCGGGAGTTCCTCGGGGACGTCGAAGCCGCGGGCGTCGAGCAGGATCGTGGCGTAGCGCTCGAGCTCGGAGGTGTGGTCCTCGGCGTGGGCGACCCGCATCAGGTCGGTGAGTGGGCGGTCGAACGCGGCGTCGGTGTCGATGCTGCGGGCCGTCTCCGCGGCCCAGCGTGCGAGCGTGGTGTCGCCGTCGTTGAGGGCGATGTCGACCAGTTCGTGTGCGGCGTCGACCAGGAATCCGGGGATCTGCAGGTCGTGGCGCTGATCGTGGCCGGCCAGCCAGGCGTAGCCGTCGGGGCGCAGTGCCGACAGGACGGGACCGCGGACCAGGCTGATCGCGGCCCGGTAGTCCTCGACGGCGCCGGGATGGTGAGCGCAGTGGCGGGCCTGGGCGCGCTTGCGCAGGCGGCGGAACAGATCCCAGTCCAGGAGGTGCCCTCGGAGCCGGTAGGTGGTGTCGGACTGCATGTCGGAGACGAACGGGCGATCAGGGTCGCCGGCGAGGCCACGCCCGGCCCAGCGGCGGGCCGTGTAGACGGCATGCCGCGCGGTGGAGAGCGTCACCTGCCTGCCGTCCGGCCAGAGGTCGGCCAGCACCTTCTGCAGCGTCACACCGGCCGGATGAAGGGCCAGGTAGACGAGGACCTCCGCGACCCACGTCGCCCGTCCGGACGGCAGGGCGCCGGGGGCGCGGACCGCGGGCTCGCCGAGTATCCCGATCAGCGGTACCGCGGGTGTTCCGTCGGCATGCCAGCGGGCGATGTCGTCGTCGAGGGTCGGGTCCTGGCCTTCGACGATCTCCAGTCGTCGCTCCGCCTCGGGATCGCTCTCGGTGGGAGGTTCGGAGACGGCCCCGTCCTCATCCATGTCCTGTGCCCACGTGTGTGGGTCCTCCGCCGGACCGACCGGTAGATCTGCCTCGCTGGTCGGAGCGAGGATCCCGGCCAGTCCGGCGGCGGTCGAGAGCGCCGTGAACGCGGCGGCCCACGGACCGTCCGCGGCATAGCGGGTGACGAGCTCGCCGTTGCCGGCGATGTGGATCTCGGTGCCGACGTGAGCGACGCCGTGCACAACGATCGCGACACCGCGGCGGCCTGCGTCGTCGAGTTCGGCGGCGAGTGCGCTGAGCTCGTCCCGATCTCCGTCGGTCACCGGCGCCGAGCCGTCGGCCAGCAGGACGATCGGAAGCCAGGCGTCGGGGGCGATCTCGGCCAACCTGCCGTCGACGACGGTTGCGGCGCCGACCGTGTCGAGCGCGGCCTCGATGCGGCGTACGTGGGCACGGATCTCGGTCAGCCCGGCGGCCAGATCCGGCAGCGCGCGCAGGCGTTCCGGGTTGAGCGGGAGCAGCTCGCCGCCGAACCCGACCAGCAGGATCTCGACGTCCTCGCTCCAGCGGGCGTTGGCCAGCTCGGCTGCGACATGGCGCAGCAGCCCGGTTGCGGCCTCGGGATCCGCGGTGATGTGGGCGACGCCGAGGGCCTCGAGGTCGAGGAGGAGAGCGCGGCCGTCGGGGGAGTGGGCGGCGGAGGCGAGCACCGGGAACGGGGCGCACCGGCCACCGGCTTCATCCGGCGCGAGCGGAAGGTCGGCGTCGCCGGCGAGCGTCCACGTCCCGCCGTCGTCGTCCGTCTCGAACGGTGGTGGCAGCAGTCCGGCGTCGGTGAGAGTGAGGCGAGCGGAACCGGGTCCGAGGTCGACCGCGGCGAGCTCGGGTGGCGTCGTTGCGGACCAGTCGTGCAGCGTCAGGCCCCGTAACGCGGCGTCGAGGACGGTGTCATCGAGCGTCGGAGGAGTCTGCGCGGCGGTCCACTCCAAGCGACCGGAGGTGTCGTCGGGGACGGCGATGCGATGGCGGGAGAAGCGATGGCGTAGCTGGCGTCTGCGCCGCACCGCGAGGGCACCGAGCAGGCCGGTGATCACGAGCGAGGACACGCCCAGCAGCGTGGGCACCGTCGATGGCGCATCCGTGGGCACGAGGGAGGGGGCGGTGGGCACTTTCCGAGAAGGGGTCGTCGGCTCGGCCGGTGCCGCAGTGCGCGGCTCGGGAGTAAGGGCCGGGGCGGGCTTCTGCGGTTGCGGATCTGCGGGCTGTGTCGGACGGGAGGGCGCGATCGTCGACGGCTCGGCCGGGGCCGGCGCGGCGTGGGCGGACTGGCCAGGATCGGTCTCCGCGGTCCCGTCATCACGAGCTGCTGCCGTCATCGGCAGCTGCAGTGTCCACCCGGGCCGGATCAGGTCGGGATCGAGGAGACTCATCCCGTCGTGCTGTGGCCGGCCCTTGTTGGCTGCGTACAGCTCGTTCGTCAGCCGGACGTCGTGCAGGTCGCGGTCGGCGATCTCCGAGAGGGTGTCACCGGGGCGGACGACGACGTCATCGCCGGCCGAGGTGGGCATGACGAGGACCCAGCCGGCGTGGAGCAGAGCCGCCTCGGTGAGCCGGCCGCCGTCGGGTTGGACGATGCCGGCGTTGAGCGTGTAGATCTCCCGCCACCTCAGCGGATCACCCAGCTGGGATTCGGCGATCCGCCACAGCGTGTCGCGCGGCTGTACCGAGTACGTCGGCGCGTCCGCGGGCTGCGACGTCTGCACGGCGACGGGGTTGAGCGTCGCGATCACGGCGATGGGCGGTGGCGGGGCGGCGGAGGCCGTGCCCGTTCCCGCGCCGAGCAGGCCCGCGACCAGTACCGATGCCAGCGTCCGGCTGGCCCCCAACCCGGGCAGCTCGAGGCGAGGCCCCGGACGGTGCCGGATCACGGCGACGAGTTCGGCGATGATCGAGACGGCCAGCTGAGCCCAGACGAGCACCGCGGCGACGAGCAGCACCCCCGCCAGCAGTGAGCCGTCGTCCGGGCCGGACAGGGCAGCGATGATGTCGGGGCCTGACGGTGCGGAGGTCGGCAGAAGGGCGCGCCCGAGGAGCAGCAGTAGGGAGGGCGTCCCCACGAGGACCGCCAGGATCCCGAGAGCGGCACCGATCCGTCCGGCCGCGGCCATCACGGTGCTCCACCGGGATCGACGGGGACGAGGCGGGCCGACGCACTCCCGTGGCCGGTGATGGTCGGCCGTCCGGCCAACCCCAGGAGGACCGTCGGCCGGGTCACGGTGACCTCCACACGGATCGTGTCCGCTCCGTCGAGGTCGACCGTGCCGGTGACACCTGCGCTCTTTAGGTAGCCGCGCGCCGCCGCTGCGGCCGCCGTGGGGTCGACCGCCGTCGCGCCACGGGCGAGAGCCGCGACATCGACGGCCTGCCCGCCGGCCCGGGCGGCCTCCCCGGCGATCGCGTCGGCGGTCGCGATCACCTGGGCGGCGCGCACGCCGTCCACCGCCAGCCCGAGCAGGACGAGGACGGCCAGCAGCACCACCGCTGCTGGGACGGACACGGCGCCACCCCCGCGCTCCCCGCTCATGACCTCTCCCGGTAGCGGTCGACGCTGCTGCTGAACTCGGCGACCAGGTCATGTGTTCCGGGAGCCCCCGGGAGGCCCAGACCGGACCAGCGCACCGCGCAACGCACCCGGGTCCGCGCCACGGACGGGGTCCCGATCGGAGCAGCCGGTACCTCGACGGTCACCTCCAGCGCGGCGCAGCTGATGTGCTGTGCGGCGAGCACCCGGTTCGCCTCCGCTGTCGCGAGGTCGTGTGCACCGGTCGGGTCCCGTGTCGCGGAGCCCAGCCGGGCCGCGGCCTGCGCCGCTGCACCAGTGGCCGCCTCGGCGGCGGTGAGCCGGCCGGCGGCCAGCCCGAACAACAGCAGCAGCCCGATCGCGACGGCGGCGAGTGCGGCTTCCACGCTCGACGCCCCGCCGGTCTCCTCCCTCATCGGCGCGATCATCGGGCGGCCCGCTCGACTGCGCCGACAGCGGACTTGTC
Organism: Pseudonocardia sp. 73-21; assembly: GCF_001899645.1. Taxonomy (GTDB): domain Bacteria; phylum Actinomycetota; class Actinomycetes; order Mycobacteriales; family Pseudonocardiaceae; genus Pseudonocardia. The sequence continues at coordinate 124,144 of NZ_MKVV01000053.1, forward strand.
GACCGTCATCGGGACACCGGGCACCAGGGACAACGCCCGCCCGGTGACCCGCACGCGCAGCACGCCGGTGGCGTCGTCCAGCTGTGCGGTGGCCGAGGGTCCGTCGAGCGCGGTACCCGCGGCTCGCGCCAGGAAGCTTCGCGCAGCCTGCTCCGCCTGCGTCGTCGACGGTAGAACCCGCCCTGCGGTGACACCCTCCTGGGCGGCGGTGAGCGCGAGTTGCCCGGCGTAGAACAGCAGGGCGACCTGCGCGACGGCGCCGATCAGCGCGAGCAGCGCGACCCAGACGAGAGCCACTTCCACGCCGGCCGCACCGCCCTTCTCGGGGTCGCTGGTCTCGGCCTTCCTGATCATGTCCACGGCATGGCTACTGAAGGGCGCCGAGCTTCTTCGCGATGAACGCGCCCACTCCGGCGGCGATGGTGCCTGCGATGATCGCGCCCGCGGAGATGTGGAATCCCTCGTCGGTGTTCCGACCGCCGCCGCGCTCGTCGTGAAGAGGTTCCAGCCGGTCCTGACACCAGGCGACGGCCTGCAGGATGCAGTGATTGATCGTCCGGATCATCATCGATTTCTCCGATCTCCTTCTACAGGGACAGCAATGCGACACCGGCCGGGAACAGGACCCAGGCGGCGATCAGGAACACCTGCAGCGCGCCGGGCGTACTCATCTGGCCGCTGGCCCGGTTGGCGTCGGTGTGCTCGTCGGCGAGCAGCTCGTCGCGCAGGCTCCCGGCCCGGGCGAGCAGGGTGTCGACGATCGCGCCGCCGTCGTGGCCGGCGCTGGCCGCGATGGCCGAGAGATCTGTGAGCTCGTCGACGCCGACGCGTTCCCCGAAGCGGCGCAGGCCGTCCCAGGGCATGAGCCCGGACCGTTCGGCGTGGGCGAGCTCGTCGGCGATGCGCCGCATCGCCCACCCGTCGGGGAGCAGTTGCGCGGGCAAGGTCAGCGCTGTGGACACTCCGGCTCCGCCGTGGCGCAGCAGGCCCACCTGCTGCAGGTAGGACACGAGCGCGAACCGCAACTGCTCGCGTGCGTTCTCCGCGCGGAGGGACACCGCGTGTGCGCTACCTGTCCACCCCAGCAGTCCGCCGACCAGGGTGAGCCCGGCAGGAGCGACGAGCGGCAGCCCGAGATCCAGAATCCAGACGGCGGTGCCCAGCACGGGACCTGCAGCGGCGTACCGAAGGCTGCGTCCGGCGCGCGCGACCAGGAACCGGTCACGATCCCAGCCGATCATGTCCAGATCGGCATCCGGGACGGTGCCGGGGAGGTGGCGCAGGACCCGCACGAGGACGGGCGCTGCCGGATAGGACTGTCGTGGCTGCCGTTCGTCCAGCGCGGCGAGAGCATCGGCGAGTACCGGGTGCCGCGGTCCGAATGCCGCGCCGGCGACCGTGAACCCGATGCCCAGCAGCGCGCCGCCGGCCACGGCCAGCATCAGCAGCGGGTTCACCGGGCCGCCCCCGCACCGAGGAACCGCGGCTGGCGGCGGCCGAGCGCAAGACGCCGCATCCACACCAGCAGCCAGACGGTGGCGGCCAGCAGACAGGCCATCACGACCTGACCGACGGGCGTGGTGTAAGGCGCGGCGAAGGACGGCACCAGCGCCAGCATGACCAGCACCCCGGCCTGGATGATCAGCAACATCCGGATCGACTGTCGTGACTCCGCTCGGGCGGCCTCGATCTCCCGCCGCGCCCGTACGTCATGGGCGACACCGTCGGCCAGCTGGCGCAGGACCCGCGCCACCCCGGCGGACTGATGGTGCAGCGCCAGTGCGATCGCGGCGGCGACCGTGTCGGCCACGCGGTCGTCCAGCTCGTCGGCGAACTCCCGCACGGCGACGTCCGGTGGGCACGAGCCGTCCCGAAGGCGTGCCGCCAGGTGCGTGACCGGGCCCGCGATGGTCTCGTCGGTGTGCCCGGCGCTGACGGTGATGGCCTGGGCGAGCCCGACGGCGCCGCCACCGGCGAGCGTGTCGGCCATCCGTCGGCACCAGCCCTCCAGCGCCTCCAGGCGGTCGATGCGCTCCTGGGCGACTCGCGCCGAGCCCATCAGCCACGGCGCCCACACTCCACCGGCGGTGACCGCGATCCCGGCGATCGGCCATCCGGTGGCCACCCAGACGGCGCCGCCTACCGCGCACCAGGCGAGTAGCCGCGCCCGGCGCCGGCCCCTGTCCCGTCCGGGCGGCTGCGATGCCACTACCAGCGCCTGGACGGTGCTCCGCCATTGCGTCGGCATCGAGGTCGAGCGGGCATGACGTCGCAGGCCCACGACGATGAGTGCGGCGCCGACCGCGAGTACAGCACCCGCGACCGCTGCGGTGATCTCACCGGCGATCACCGTGAGCTCCCGGGGACGGCCCATCGATCCACGTCCGGCGCGCGGAGTGCGTCCAGCGAGATCCCGGCCTCGTCGAACCGCCACCGTTGCTGCGGGGCGAGCCCGAACCGGCCGCGAGGATCATTCGCCGCGCGGGCCGGGGCGAAGACGCGGTTCATCGCGATCAGTCCGGTCTCCGTGACGTCGGTGACCTCGGCGATCTCGGACACGAACCGGACCTGGCCGTGCTGTGGGTGGTGGACGTGCCGCAGGTGGATCACGTAGTCGATGCCCTGCGCCGCGAGGCGCGTGACGAACCCGTCCGACCAGCCCCGCCCCGCGCCCTTCAGGGCGGTGGTAATGAGGCGTTCCAAGGCGTCGGCGGCGTTGCCCGCGTGCAGGGTGCACATCGAGCCGGGCATGCCGGCGTTCATCGCCTCCAGCATCGGAAGGGCCTCGTCACCGCGGACCTCGCCGATGAGCACCCGCGTGACCGACATCCGCAGCGTCTGGTGCAACAGGTCGGCCAGGCCGACCTCACCGGCGCGACGGCCGGTACTGGGGTCGATCTCGGTGGAGCCGGGTCGGCACTCCATCGCCACCCACAGAGCCGAGGTGTGGCGAAGTTTGTGCAGCCCGAGCTCGAACTCGGTCTCCAGCGTCGCGACACGCTCGCCAGCCGGGATCTCGCGGGCGAGCGCGCGCAGCAGCGTGGTCTTCCCCGACGCGGGCATCCCGGTGATCAACAAGCTGCACCGAGATCGCACGAGCGCCCGCAGGAAGGCGGCCATCCCGACGGAGATGGTGCCGCGGGCGACCAGATCATCAAGGGTGACGTCGATGAGGTGGTGGCGGCGGATCGTCACGATCGGCCGCGGGACCACGTCCCGGACTGCTGCGAGCCGCGACCCGTCAGGCAGCTGCATGTTGAGGAACGGCTGGGCCGGGGAGAAGGCGCGCTCGGCGCTCCCGTGGTGGGTGGCGATATGCTGGAGCTGGGCGATCAGGTCGTCGTCGTTGTCGGCCACAGGTTCGGCGCCTGGCACGACCGATCCGTCACGCATCCGCAGGAGCGGCACACCACTGCCGATGATGTGGATGTCCTCGACGTGAGGGAGGTCCAGCAACGCCTGGATCCGGCCCACACCCCAGATGACGTTCTCGATCCCCCGCGCCAACTCGACCTCCTGTGGCCGGGCGAGCGGTGGCTCGCCCGCCCCGAGGCGGCGACGGGCCTCCAGACCGAGCTGGTCCTCGATCCAGCCCCGGACCAGCTGCCGTTGATCGCCCACGGCGAGCCGGTCCCGTTCGGGGTGCCGGTCCAGCTGGTCGAGCACCGTCTCCCGGATCCGTTCCGCAAGCCGCCGATCGACCCCGGGGGCCCGCACACGGGCGAGCGTCATGACGTCACCTCGGCGGTTCCCGCGGAAGCCAGCACCGCTGCGACGCGTCGCGCACTGCGCTGCAGCGGTGTGCGGTCGAGGTGGCGGCCGGGTGCATCGCCGTGGCTCCAGACGCCCGCCGTCCGTGGATCGTGGGGGAGCTCCACGATGCCGTCGCCTCCGCAGCTCGCCCGGATGTCGATGGGATCGTAGGGATGGCCGGGATCGATCACGAGCAACGTCGGCGTGGGCCCGTCCATGAGGACGTGCAGCACCTCGGCCAGTCGCGCGGTCGCGCGCACCGATGGCAGCGACGATCCGGTGACCAGGACGAGTCGATCGCAGGCTCGCAGGAGATCCATGTTGCCGTGCTCGCCGTGGACATAGCGGCCGCCGTCGCACAGCACGTCCGCGTCCACGATCCCGGCCAGCCCGAGTCCGAGCTCGCGCCAGGGCATGGTCGCGGCCTGGACCGGGCTGCCCAGCCCGGCCAGCGCCAGCGGCGTGTGCTCAGCGCTACGCACAACCAGCCGACGCAACGCGTTCTCCACAGTGGTCATCCGGGACTGGACGGCCAGCTCGAGTAGCTGTGACGCGGGAGGCCAGGCTCCCCGGCCGAGTCCGGCGGCGACGTCCCCGCCCGCAGGGTCGGCGTCGATCACGATTGCCGTCCGTGGCCATGCCGCCGCCAGCGCCAGGACCGCCGTGGTGACTCCGGGGCTGCCCTTCGCCGACACGAATCCGATCAGCATGCGTCTCTCACCGGCCCGCAACCAGCACCAGGAGAGTGCGATCATCGCTCGCCGCCGCAGCTAGCGCCTCGATGGCGGATTCCGGGACGAGGAGGTCGACGGTCCGTCGTCCGGACGCGTCGGGATCACCGACGCCCAGGACGGTTGCCCGCACCGGGACACCGGGGGAGCCCGGCCGTAGGACCGCCACCCGGTCGCGAGGGGCCAGACCCGCCGCGGGCAACCGGCCGGAACCGACCGGGAGACCCACGATCGCGTCGCCGGTTCTGGGCAGGCGCGCCGGGGCGGTCGCGTCCGGCGAGAGCAGCTGGTCGGCGGGCAGATCCGTCGTCGCGACGAGGCCGATCACGCTCGGCCGGTCGGCCCATCCGACGGCCCGCAGCGTCGATCCGGCCGGGATCGTGACCTCACGCAGATCCTGCGCGGTGATCGTCGCACCGAAGGGCACCGCCCGGGCCAGCGCGGCGACGGGTTCCCCTCGGGCGGCCCCGGTGTAGGCGAGCCAGCCGAGCACTCCGCCCACGAGGGCCAGGAGCGCTCCGACCAGAAACACTCGTGAGGTTCGCCGACGCGTCGGCTGCGGTGGCGCGGGCGCCTCGGGGAGTGCCGCGAACATCGTGGACGTCATGAGTCTCCTCCGGTCACGAGAACCTGCAGCTCCCCGACCGACACCGGCCGCGACGATGCGAGCTGGACGACCTGCGTGCCCGCAATGGGCGCGCCGCCACTGACGCCGTTCCAGGTCACGTCCCACACAGCGGTGACCGTCACCGTCCAGCGCCCGGATCCGCCGGTGCGTCCGGGGAGGGATCGCTCGCTGTAGACGTAGCCACAATCCGGCGAGGGGCCCGGCTCGCCTGCCCAGGGGGTTCCGGGGCCGCTGCAACGCACGACGTCGCCGGCCGGGCCCATCGACCACTCGGTGCGGGTCAGTCGCGCGGTCGCCGTGACCTGGGCCGTGCCTGCGGTCGCCGTCGCGGATACGGGTCCGACATTCGCCGGGCCACCAGCGATCCACAGCCAGATCGGCATCCCCACGTACGCGCGATCCGCGATCGAGATCTGTGGAGCCGGCCGCGGTAGGCCCAGCAACTCGACCGCCCGTCGGGCCAACACAGCAGGGGCAGGCGGAACAGCCGCGGCGGCCGCAGGCCCGGCCGGTGGGGCCCCGATGCCGGGGAACTGCGGTGGCGCCGTGAGCGTCCAGCCCACCGCTCCGCCGATACCGATGATCGGCATCGCCGTGACCGACGGTCTGGGGTTCGGATTCAATCGCCCGGTAGGGGACGATCGCGCGGGCACCGGCTTGCCGCTTCGCCTTCTGGGTTCTGCAGGTCCGCCACGCCGCGCCGGATCGGCGGCCGCCACGAGGCAGAGCCCGGCTCCGTCGACGACGGCGCAATGGCCGGGTATCGGTGGACCGGCCGCCATCGTCAACGGCAGGATCGTCACGGCGCCGACCACCGCGAGCACCCCGCTCAACACGGTTGCTCCAGCTCGGGCGTGGTGGTGTCGACGAGCCACTTGCCGTCGGCCGCCTCGACGACGTCGGCCCGCAGCTGGAAGCGGCGGACCCGGTTGGCTGCGTCGTCGAGGCGCGAGCCGTCCTTGTCCGACAGCAGGACGGTGTCCCCGATGTCGACGCAATCGAGGATCGACACCCGCGGCGGGGTCACGGCCGTGATGGTCGGCGTGCGAGTGATCGTCCCGACAGTGTGCGCGGGGAGATCGGCGTAGTTGCGGACATCGGTGAGCACGGTCTGCAGGGCCTGACCGCTCGCGACGGCCTCGATCCGCGGCGTCCAGTCCCCGGTCCGGGGGGCCGCTCGTGCGGCGTCGGCGATCCGCCAGAACTCGCGGTAGGCGTCGAGTGCGGCATCTCCGGGCGCGGTCGTCACCACAGGAGGGGGGACCGGCGGCGGCGACGGGGAGGCCGTCGAACAGCCGGCCACCACGGCGAGGAGCACCGCGGACGCGGCGGTCGTGACGGGACGAGGTGGCGTTGTCATGGCGAGCACCTGACGGACATGGGAGTCATCGTGAGCGAAGACGTGGTCGATCCGTGGTCGATCCGCGGTCTCCGCGTGGTCAGCGCTGTGAGCTGTGCCGTTGTGCGTTCCGAAGGGGTACCAGACGGGTTCGGTTCCCGTGGGCGTTTCGCATCGGTGCCTCCGATCGGCCCTCGACGACCACGCGGCAGCCACACGTCCGTAGTCCAGATGGACGACCGTGATCGCTGTGGCCGATCGGGATCCAGCTCTCATGCGCGAGGCACTGCGCATCGCCGACGAAGGCATGGCGGTCTTCCCGCTGCGCCCGAACTCGAAGGTGCCGGCCCTTGGGCCGGGATGGCAGCGACGGGCGACCCGCGATCCCCAGCGGATCCGAATGTTGTGGAGCGCGCGGCCCTTCAACATCGGCGCCGTCACCGGCGGGGGCATCGTGGCCGTCGACCTCGACGCGCCGAAAACGCACGGCGATCAGCACGGCCGTGACGCCCTCTCCGAGCTCGCCCGCGATCTGGGCCAGGAGATCCCGCGAGAGACCCGGACTGTCGCCACCCCCGGCGGTGGTCTGCACCTCTACATGCGGGTCCAGTCCGATGTCGTGCTGCGCAACAGCGCAGGCATGGTGGCACCGCGCGTCGACATCCGCGCCGACGGTGGCTATGTCGTCGGGCCCGGCTCGAGGATCGACGGCCGGTCCTACCGGATCACCGACAGCGCGCCGGCTGCCCCGATGCCGAACTGGTTGCTCGAGCTGCTCCGGCCCCGGCCATCTGTCCTGCCGCGAGCCTCGACGGTGCCGGTCTCGTCGGCCTACGTGGCGGCGGTGCTTCGCGGCGAGACCGAGGCAGTGGCCCGCGCGGTGGTCGGTACGCGCAACGTGACGCTCTTCCGTGCGGCGGCCAGGCTGGGGACCTTCGTGGGGCAGCAGATGCTCGCCGAGTCCGTCGTGATCGCGGAACTCGAACGGGCCTGCGTGCAGTCTGCCGACTTCGGGATTCGGGAGATCCGTCGCACGATTCGTTCCGGGCTCGATCGGGCCAACCGCCCGGGCCCGCGGGTCCTGCGCGTGCAGCCGGCGGCCGCGCCAAATCGGCGCGGTCGTTGAAGCGTCGCCCTCAGCCATCCACAGGGTGCGGGATCGTCGCACCGGCGGAGCCGCGGCGGTGGCATCGTCGCCCGGATGCTGAAGGTCGCCGTTTGCCTGATCGCGGTCCTCTCCGGTCTCGTTGTGGTGAGCGGCGTCGCCCTCGCGCTGCTCGACTGCGGACCGGCCCGCACAGTGTTCACCGTCGCGGGGTGCGACGGGGCTGGCGCGATCTACGGCCGTGTCGGAGACCGGTGGGCGATATCGGTTCGGGCCGATGCGTGCCACGCGGCCGACCCGGCTGCCCTCTCGGCGGAGTCGACCTCATTCGCCCTGCTCGGCGCAGCGGCTTGGCGGACACCTGGTCCGTCGCTGAGCAGCGTCGACATCACCCTCGGCCGCTCGGCGGACAGGCCGGACGGTCGGGAACCACCCCGAACGATGGTGCTGACCGCTGAACAAGCGGCTGCCCGCTGGGGGCCTCGACCGACGCCTCCCCGCTCGGACCGCCCTCTCCTTGTCCGGGCGGCCCTTGGCGACATGGTGTGGCTGTTCGGGCTCAGTGCCGCGGGGTTGTCGTGTGGGGTGGCGGCGGTGCTCGCGGCTCGTGTGGCCCGACGGATGGGAGTGGTCGCGATCTGGTGGCGCTGACCGGCCACCGGGAAGCCACGTGGTCGTCGCGGTCCCGACGTAGGACGGGTGCCGTCAGGCGAGATCGCGAACTGCGGGAGGTGGGCTGTCATGGCCGTCGAGGACCAGAAGCTGGAGGTCATCCGCAAGGTGCTGGCCAAGGCCGAGCGTGCGGCGACGGCGCAGGAGGCGACCGCGTACAACGCCAAAGCCACCGAGATGATGGCGCGCCACGGTGTGGACACGGCGTTGCTCGCGGCCACCGGGGCGAAGCAGGACCGGATCACCGAGCGACGCATCGCCATGACCGACCCGTACTCGACGGAGAAGTCACAACTGGCGAGCTGGGTGGGCAGCGCTCTGAGCTGCAAGGGCGTTCGCCATCCCGGCGCGCGGCGAGGCACGGTCGACGGGATCACGCTGTTCGGCTACGAGTCCGATCTGCAGCGCGCGGAGATGCTGTTCACCTCGTTGCTGCTGCAGGCGACTCGCCAGGTCGTGGCACAGCGACCCCCGTACTGGTCGGACGAGTCGACGACCGCCTTCCGGCGGACGTGGCTGGTCGGGTTCGCCCGCGAGGTCCATCGCCGGCTCGCCTCCGCCGAGCATGCGGCGGCCGAGCGGCACGAGTCCGCCGCACCGTCGCAGGGCCCGTCTGTCGCGCTGGTCCTCGCCGATCGCCGCACGGCCGTGGACACCGCGTTCGAGCAGCAGTTCTCGGGTCTGCGCAAAGCCCGCCCGCGACGGCTGTCGGGCAGCGGGTTTGCCTCCGGTGCGGATGCCGGGCGGCGCGCGGACCTCGGTGGAGGCCGGTTGGCCGGCAACCGGCGGCAGCTCGACAGGTAGCGATCCGCCGATCAGGAACGCGCGGCGCCCGACGGCCAGACGACGGTGACCGGCAGCCCGCGATCGCGCGCCGCGGCCACGACATCGCCGGTACCGCCGTGCCCGTCGGAGGGCTGGCCGTCCCAGACCGCGACGATACGGTCGACGGTGGCGAGTACGGCCTCCGATGCCGCCATGTAGGCCTCGCGGTCGGAATGCTCGAACGGCAGTGTGCGCACGGTGCTCGCGCGCCCGATCAGCTCCTCGAACGCGGCGGCGTTGGCCGGCTTGACCTTCCGCTCCCGGTAGTCGGCGGCCGGGAGGACGACCTCCACCTGCCCGCCGAGATCGAGCACCACGCGCGCGAACACCTGGTCCGCTCCGCGCGCGAGGCAGCTGACACCGACCAGCGGCGTGGGCGTGTCAGCGAGGACCTCGGTCAAGGCCTGAACGACGGCAGGTTCGGCCGACGGCGCGAGGTTGGAGTGTCCGGTGATGCCGATCCGCACGGCGTTCTCCCAGTTCGGTGGGGTGGTCGAGTGGATAGGCTAGGCGGAGACGAGGTCGCGCAGGCGCGTCTGGGTCTCCCGGACGGCGGGCACGTCGGCGTAGCGGATGGCCTCGCGGTCGAAATCGCCGAGCTTGCGGGCCAGGCGACCGGGGTGACGGTGATCGAACAGGGGCAGCGCGTCCCCGACCAGCGCGCAGGCACGGTCCGGTTCGCCGGTGAGCAGGTACACGCGGGCGAGGCCGACGAGATCCATTGCCCGGTTGCGTGGCCGGTCCGGGCTGCGGTGGTCGAGCGCGCGGCCGATGTAGGCCTCGGCGTGTACGGCTTGCGTCGGGTCGTGGCGCGACAGGTCACGGAAGCGGGCGCCGATGGTTCCGGCCAGCTCGGCGTCGTCGAGGCCCCGCAGCCACCGCGGCTCAGTGTTGGCGAGCTGCTCGGCGAAGGCGTCCTCCGCGGCGCCGACTGCGCGGTGGAACGCGTAGACCCGCCCTTGCTGGGCGTAGCCCCACGCCTCGCGGGTGGCGAGCATGGCGCGCAGGCCGGGTGTTCCGGTCCGTCGGGTTCCGTGCTGGGCGAGCTGGACGAGTTCGAGACCGTCGCCCGCCTCACCGGCGTCGTAGCTTTGGCGTGCCAACGCCGCGATCGCCACGGCGGCGAACGAGTCGGCGCAGGCCGCCTTGGCCAGCTGGACCGCATGCACGTAATGCTCCTGCGCAAGCCGGTGCGCTCCAGCGTCGAAGGCCATCGAGCCGGCGATCTTCGCGAGCTCGGCCGCAGCGAGGTACACCCGCCGCGTCAGGTCGCCGTCGGGCGTTCCGTGAAGACGGTCGGTGACGTCGGCGAGCTGGCCGACGACGGCACCGCGGCCGAGACCGGAGCCGACCGATCGCCAGCCGCGGAACACGACGACGACCTGCTCGATCGCCTCGACCTCGGCGACGGAGAGCGCAGCACCCGCCCGCGCCGACCATCCGGCCATCGGCTCGAGCCAGCCCTGCAGCGGCCCGAGCAGGCCGATCCCGGCTGCCACCGCCCCCGAGCGCAGGGCGTCGCGTCGGTTGAGCACCTCACTCCTCGCGGTCTCCTCGACGGCGGCCAGGACGCCGTCCGTGCTCCACGGACAGTCTGACCTACCGGCGGGCGCGGGGGAGGGGGTTCGTCGGGGGGATGCCGTGAAGCCGAGCTCGGCGTCGGATGCCGCGCCGAGGACCGCCTGCAGCGCCGCCCTGTACGGCCCGATCGGGAAGCGGACGACACCGCGCTCGTACTTCGCGATGTGGTGGCCGTCGAGGTCGTAGCGGCGGCTGGTGGTCGCCCACAGCCATGCGTTGACCCCCTCCGCCAGCTCGCTGCGGGACATGCCCTGACCGGGAGTGACCGATGACGGGCAGCGTTCCCGTGCGGTACGCAGGCGGTGGTTCGGCTCCGGCATCGGTCCCGATCGCCTCCCTGTTTCCGCTTCCGAAGTGTAGGTCCGCGAACGCTGCCGCGAGGCCTGCTGCCCCGACCTGCCCCATACTGCCCCGCCAGCGGATCTCCTCGGCCGGCCCGGCTCGGCCCGATCGTCGAGCACATGGAACTGGTCGCTGTCGCCGGCGCGGTGCTCTTCGCCGTCGTTGTGGTGATCAGCCACCGTCGGCGGCGCCGCGGCCGACATCGTCACAGACACGGCGTACGGAGGGGCATCGACGTTCGTCCCCGCAGGGTGGTGCATTCCCGGCCTTCGTGCGGTAGCCGGCATCGCCATCGTCGTTCCCGTGGCCGATGAAACCTGGCGATATAGCGGGTTATCATCAGGTTGCCCATTGGGCCCAAGTCCAAGTCCTACTGAGCGGGTTTGCTTACGAAGCTGAGGTTCGGCGAATACTCGCCGGCTTGAGAACGTGGGCTCGCTGCGGAAGATGCGCGCACCCCGCCGGCCGCCACACCACCTGGGGGCCGCTCCTCCAACCCTCGCCTGCCGTCTCCAAGAACCTGACGCTCAGCGAGGGCAGTAACTCTACGTGCGCCTCGGGCGCTGATTGGGAGCACTGTCGCAGATGTCAAGGTAATGTAATTGATTCGTGCAGCATCTGCTACCTACTGTACTAGATCATCTTCGAGGCGCTATGCACTACATGCCGAGAACCGAGTTATAACGAATGATTTCGGCCGATCAACGGACTCGCGTATCTCGAAATTCCCAAACTGAGGCCCGGGTGGCGTGGAGAGCGGCCATTGGAGATGGCAAGCGTCGACCTGCCATGTGTTGCCATTCTGGGTGACTTTCGTCATCTTGAAGAAGGAGTAGCCCCATTCGTTGGAAATCTTTTTGTGCAGCGCTGAGATGGCATCGGGATCGCAGATGTTATTTGGTCCCACTTCGACTGCCACGAACTGCGTACGAGCATCCGGCGTCATCATCCACGCACATGCTTTGTAGCCGCCCGAACCGACGACGTCCTCGATAAATGCCTGGGTAAGTGACTGAGGACTCTCCGAGCCGTCGGCTACTGGCGCAGCGGGTTGACTACTTGAGTGGTCGAAGTTAGAAAAGATTCCTGAGAGCAGAGACGACACTCCTCCGCTAGTCCACGCAATCACTACGAAGACTATGGCCGCGATAATCACTAGGCAACCGACGAGCCCAGTGGCCCCATCACCGGAAGATGAGCCACCGCTATACGTACCGGGTGGGTTGGTTGGATTTTGGTACCGCTGCATCTTTTCGCGGTGTTGCCGTTCACGAAAAGAGTCGGTGCTGCCCCATGGATCGCTCGCTCCCATGCTTGACCTCCGGTTCTCGTTGCGGCTTTATAGAGTACTGGAGTCGGGTTCGCCAGGGCACGTGTCCAGCCTCCCATCTTCAGTTTCGTGGAACGACAAGGATGGCTGGCTCGTTCGGCATCAGGTCCGAAGTTGTGAGCGTCACCCGGTACCCATCGCCAGCAATCCTCTGAGCTCGCCGCACGTACGAGATGTCGAATGGGAAGCCTTGAAGCTGCGCCGATGCAACACACCCTGTCTCAAGCAGAAATATCTCCTCCTTAAGCATCGCATCGGCCTTCGGCGGCTCTTCCGGATTTAGAGTGCGAGTGCCCCGCAGTGCAGTAGCGACCGGAGCCGGT
>NZ_MKVV01000054.1 GCF_001899645.1 Pseudonocardia sp. 73-21
CGAACTTGCGGGGAGCGGACATGGCTCCAGTCTCCTTGTTAGATCAGGAGCCTCTCCCGGACCCAGGGCGGTTCACGGCCTCGAGCTGCCCGGACTGGTGCGCGCCAGCGAGACGGGTGATCCAGTTGCTGGCGGTGTCGAACAGGACCGAGTAGCCGGCCTGGGTGGCTTTGACGCCGAGCCCGATCGCGAGGTGGGTCTTCCCGATCCCGGGCGGGCCGAGCAGGATCACGTTCTCGGCCTTCGCCACGAACGTGCCGGTGGCCAGGTGGGCCAGCACGTCACGGCGCAGCGACGGTAGATGGTCGAGGTTGAAGTCGTCGAGGGTCTTGACGGCGGGGAAGTGCGCGGTGCGGATGCGCATGATGGTGCCGGCGGACTCGCGGTCGGCGACCTGACGTTGCAGCAGGGCGGCCAGGTACTCCTCGTGCGACCAGTTCTCGTCACGGGCCTGGGCGGCGAGGTCCTCCCAGCAGCGCGCGATCGTGGGGATCTTCAGCACCCGGGTCAGGTAGGCCAGCATCGAGGCCAAGCCGTCCTTGAACGCGACGGTGGCCGGGTCCGGGCGCGGCGTGGTTGTCGACGTGGTTGTTGCGGTGGTCATTGGCCGCTCACTTTCGGTTCCGAGAGGGGGTCGGGGATAGGGGTGAAATCGACGCCGAACAGGGCGTCGTAGTCCGGGAGCGCGCGCAGCGCGACGGTGTGTCCGTCGGTGTGCTGGCGCGTCGCGGCCTCCCGGGCGCGACGGTCGTGGGCCAGGGCCTGGCGCATCGCCGCGGCGACCGCGGCGTGGCCGGGGTCGGTGATCACCACGTGCTTGGCCCAGGACCGTGGGTGGGCCGCAACAGGGCTGCCATCGCAGGTCACCGTCACTTGGGTGGCGGTGGCGACGATGTCGACGAACCGGCCGATCACGCGCGGGTCGACCGAGTAGTCACATGCGTCGATGCGGACGTAGTAGTCGCGGCCGAGCCGGATCCGGTGCCGCAGCCCAACCAGCGGTGCGATCGGTGGCAGCACTGTCATGGCCGCGACATCGGCCGCCAGCAGATCCGCAGGGCGGGCCTGCAGCGACCGGACCGTGCGCATGTTGGCCAACGCCAACCACTCACCGAGCTGGTCGTTGAACTCGGCCGGGGACCGGAACGCCCGACCCGGCAGGAACGAGGTCTCCAGATAGCCGTTGGCCCGCTCGACGAGGCCCTTGAACTCCGGATCCCGTGGCGGCGCGAGCTGGATCCTGGTGGCCAGCGTCCCGGCGAACGCCGCCGCCGGCTGCGACACCCGACCGGTGCCCCCGATCGCGGACTCCCGATCCCACACCAGCGTCTTGGTGACCCGCCCGACCTGGGAGATCAGCTGCCACATCCCGGCCAGAATGTCCCCGGCCTGCCGCGAGGGAATCATCGTCGCGGACAGGAACCGGGAGAACCCCAACGCCATCACCAGCACCGGCAGCACCCGGTCCTGACCAGCGGCGACCGGGATCCGCGTCTCCGGGAACCACAGATCGCACTGCGTGATCTGGCCGGGCTGGTAGCTGACACGGTCCACCGGGTCGATCCCGACGTACTCCGGTCGGATCCGGGCCAGCAGCTTCTTCAACGGCCCTTCCGAGTAGGGCCAATCGATCCGCTGCGCCACCACCGGACACGGCATCCTCGGCCACTGCGTCAACAGCGCCCGAACCTGCGGCTCGTAGGAATCAGCGACCGAACCTCGCCGGGCTCGCTCATAGCGCGGTGGACGGTCCGACGCCAACGCCGCCCGCACCGTGTTGCGAGCCACCCCCAGCCGCCGAGCGATCTCCTTGATCGGCACACCCTCAGCCCGGTGCAACCGACGGATCTCCGCCCAGTCCTCCACAGTGATCACCTCCCCAGCGTCGAGAGGGGTCAAGATTCAGAAGACGCCAGGGGGTCAGATTTCAGGATCCGACGACATGGATCGACCCGCCGGCCACGGCCTACATGCTGGAGGCGCGGATCTTCGGCAACGGGAAGGACTTCCTCCACGATCATGTGGATCTCCGCTACGTGTCCCGATACATGATCGCGTCGACCTTGGCGCACGAGGACGCTCGGCTGCCCGACCGGTTCACCGGCCTGGACTGGGGTCAGCTGCTGCAGCGGGCGCAGAATTACGAGGCGGGTAACGACGATCCCTACGGGTCCCCGATCCCCGAGCAGCTCTCGAAGAACCTGCTGCTGTTCCCAGCGCAGACCGCCGTCCGCAAGGCGGTCGACACGGTGCTGGCCGAACAACTCGTGCACGCCCTGCTCACGACCCGCGTGCTCGAGCTATATCTCAACGTCGCCCAGTTCGGGCCCGGCCTCTACGGGGTGTGCGACGCCGCCTGGTATTACTTCGGCGAACCACCTGACCACATGAGCTGGGACGACACCTATCAGCTCATGGGCCTGCTCCCCGGCCCGGAAAACGCCCGCCGCGCCCACGGCGGGGGCATCGACGTCAACCCGGGCACCCTGCAGGGCCGCTACACCCTCGGCAAGATCAACGGGGCCCGCAAGTATGTCCCTCGCGAGCTTGACGCCAACGGCGGCAAGACCCGCGATCATTTAGCCTTGGCGAGTCGGCTGGGTGTCGCCGGCGAAGCGTCCACCCAGCCCGACGGACCCGGTTCCTGCCGGATAATGCCCGGCGGCGTGCGCGCCCGGATCAAGGCCGAGCAATGATCCTCGCGATGGGAGTAGCGATCCTCGGAGCGATCCTGCTGGGGGTCGGATCTCTTGAGCAGATCTCGATCCTGTGGACGATCGGCCTTTTCACATTGCTTATCGGCTCGATCACCGCCACATACCGAGCCACCCAACGGCGCGGCGCCGGCCCAAGACTCTGATCCACGCACTCCGTTGCGAGATCCACACTCTCGCCAGAGACCGAGGTCGGCTTCTTTCAACAGTTTGATGTCATAATCCTCGCATCTCGGATAACGTTTAGGTCCAGTGGGGAGGGCTGGTCTGAGCCCGGCATCGGCACGCCGAGCCGGACCTGCTCCCGCGACCTGTCGGTCCGTGCCGCCATTATTGGATATCAGTTGCAGCAATTGGGTCGGTGAGCTGGTACTCGTGCGCCGCCCGCAGTCGCCGTACCGTCGTGGGCCACGACGAGTGGCCGGTGGACGGAGTCCTGACCATGACCAGTACGCGAGCGGCCCACGGGGCGTTGGTGCAGGGCCGCAAGAAGCTGCAGGCCGCGACCCGTGAGGTCGATGGGCTGGTGAAGGACGTGGCCAGCGGCCGGTCGGCGCTGTGCCGAACTCCGGCGGAGGAGGCGTTGAAGCGCCGCCGCGATCTGGTCGTGGAGTACAACAAGCTCACCCGTGCTCTCAAGGCGGCCGCTGCGGCGCTGGGCGAGGCCAAGGCAGCACTCGATCAGCTGGACGGGAAGCTCGCGTCGTCCTCGTGACGCGTCGTCCTCGTGACGCGCCGGCGTCGGGGATCTGCGGCCGTGTCGTGGGGTGCGGGCGGATGTGGGCTACTACCGTGGTCGGGTGACCGCTGCCGCTGCTTCACAGTCCCGGTCGGGACGCTCGCCATTCGCCGACGCCTCGCCGGCGCGGATCCGGGCGGCGTTGACCCCGGAGGACGCGGCGTCGTTCGACCGGCAGTGGCGGGCGTTGATGGCGCGTGCGACCGAGCAGCTCGACCTCACTGAGGTCCAGGACGCGCTCGAGGCCTGGCGGCAGGTCGCATGGGTGACCTCCGTGCACGGCGCCGAGACCTACCGCACCACCCTGGCCTCCGCCCGGACCCGGCCCCGGACCGGAGAACGGGCGGTGGGGGCCGTGCCGTGGGCCCAGCTGAAGGCGGAGCTCGGGCTGCCCGAGTAGACACACCGGGCCCGAAGAGCAGCGACGTGAGCTACTCCATCGACATCGACCCGGTCGCGCAGGACACGATCTCCGCGTTGCCGCCGGCGGCGCTGCTTTCGCTCGCCGAGGCGCTGGCCATGCTGGAGCTGACCCCGTGGAGCGGCCGCTCGGTGAACCCGAACGTGACCCCGACGCCCCGGTCCGCAATCTGCCTTTCGGCGCCGGCGGCATGCTCACCTACCTGATCCTCGACCGCGATCAGCGCGTCGACATCCTGCTCATCACCTGGCCGTAGCCGGCCTGCCCGAGGCTCTCTGTGCGGCCCAGGTCTTCCCGGCGGGGCCTGTGTCGATGCGGTCGTCGGCCGGGGTGGCTGGCATGCTGCCCCGACGGCAGCCTGAGAGGAGGGCGGATGGCTCTGGCGCCGCTGCACGGCGATGATCCACCCACCATCGGTGGCTACCGGTTGATCGGCCGGCTGGGCGCGGGCGGCATGGGCGTGGTGTTCCTGGCCGACCACGCTGACGGGCAGCTGGTCGCGATCAAGCAGATGCACGCCCAACTCGCCGCCGACGCCGGGTTCCGGGCGAGGTTCGGGCGCGAGGCGATCGCTCTCACCCGCGTGCACAGCTCGTGCACCGCGCGCGTCCTGGCGGTGGTGAGCGACACCGCCCGCCCGTTCCTGGTGATGGACTACGTTCGCGGGCTGTCGGTGGCCGACCAGGTCGCCGCGAGCGGGCCACTGACACCTGACCGGGTCCGGGCCGTAGCGCTGGGATTGGCGACCGCGCTCACCGCGATCCACGCCGCCGGTGTGGTGCACCGCGATCTCAAACCGGCGAACGTGATGCTGGGTCCCGACGGGCCACGAGTCATCGACTTCGGTATCGCGCAGGTCGCGGACGCGACCGCGCTGACCGGTACCGGCATGACCATCGGATCGCCCGGTTTCATGGCGCCCGAGCAGGTCCACGGTGATGCGGGAGCCCCGGCCGATGTGTTCGCCTGGGCCCTGACGGTCGTGTTCACCGCAACCGGCCGGCCACCGTTCGGGACCGGCCCGGCCGCCGCGGTGCTCTACCGGGTCGTGCACGCCGACCCCGACATCACCGGTACCCCACCGGAGCTGCTTGCCGCGGTACAGGCCGCGCTCGCCAAAGACCCTGCGGCCCGCCCCACCGCCGCCGCCCTGCTCCGAGGGCTCCTGGGCCGCGACGTCCCACCCGAGCAGCAGGAACACGCGGGCGCAGCGGCGGTCACAAAGATGTGGGCCCACACCCGGGAAGTCGAGCAGCCGCCCACGACGCCGGCCCGCCGACGGGTCCAGCGCTGGGTGATCCCTGCCGCGGTGGCTGTGGCCTTGCTGCTGCTCGCCGGGCTCGCCGGCATCCTGATCGGGCAACGCCCCACCCCCGCCGCGGCCGGCCCCGCCACCCCCGCCGAGACGGCCACTCCGGCTACCGCTGCGGCCGCGACAACGTCCGCCGTGGACCCGCCGCGCCGGGTGGCGACCCGGATCACGATCTACCAGCCCTGGACCCCGGGCGGTCTGTCGAGCCAGATCACGGCCACCGCGCGGACCAGCGGGTCATGCTTCAGCGCCTCCGTCGCGGTCGGGCGGGTCGACGCGTTCCGCTGCAGCGCGGGCAGCGAGATCAACGACCCGTGCTTCACCAACCCCTTCGGCAGCGGAGAGCGGCAGGTGGCCTGCCCCAACCCCGACCTCGAGCACGTCGTGGTCATCACGCTCACCGACCCGCTGCCCGACCCCTCGACCGCGCCGGCGCCCTCCGCACCGTGGATGCTCGAGCTCACCACCGGCACAAGCTGCACCTTCATCACCGGCGCCACCGCCACGGTCGCCGACCTCCGCCTGAACTACGGATGCACCGACGGCGGCAACCTCTACGGCGCCCCCGACACCAGCACCGCCAGCTGGACGATCCGCTACCAGGCCAAGAACAGCCCGAACCTCGACGTCGTCCCGATCAGCGCCGCCTACGAGTGATCAACGATGTATGGCGTCACACGTGAGAGCGGCGACGACCGTGCGCTCACGACCGCGTGGTCAGCTCTCTCGCGAAGTCGACTCGCTCGGCGACCAAGTCGACCTGATCCGGTTTCCAGCCTGCGTCCCGGATCGCTCGACCGAGCGGGTTCGCATTGCACCAGTACGCGCGGTATCGCCGGGCCGACGGCGGGAGGGTGGCGCTGAGCACGGTCTCGACGTCGGTGAAGCTCATCGACAGCTGCTCCGAGTTCTGGTGCCGGAGCCAATCATGGAGCGGCTGGTATTTCCGACCAGCTGCCACGAGTCCTTCCGCTGCGATGCTCATACCCCAACCTTGCCCCAGATCGGCACCTCCACGGGCGGGTGGGGCATCAGCACTGCTGTGTGTGGTCGGCCGTGCTGGTGATCACTTCGCTGCGGGTCGGGAGGCTCCCGTCGCGTGTTGGCGTAGAGGCTCCGGCGTTGCGCCGGCATTTCCTAGATGTTCATGCTGGTCAGACGGTTGTTGGGAACAGAGCGGGGAACAGCATCGAGAGGATGGTGGGTGCGGTCGCGGTTCGCGATGAAGGCGTGCAAGTGCCGGACGGCGTCGTGCGCCCAGATGAGATAGGTGTACACACAGTCGATGGGTTGCTTCCCGACGAATGCGCCACGCAGGTTCTCGACGGCCACCCTCACCCTGTCAAGGGTCGCGCGACATGCTGCCGGTCGACACCCGGCAGCGGAGTGATGAGCATCGGTCGGTCCTCCTCGGCATCACCTCGTCCGGCAATGGACATCCCGTCGAGTAGTCAGACACCACCCTCGACATTTAGGGCTGCTCGCTCATCAGGGACCGGTCAGCTGTCCGGGTCACGTCGCGCTCAGGGCGGCGCGGGCCACGAAACTGCTGGCGGGTGCTCCTTCCGCCGGTGGGGATTAGCGGGGGATCACCGTGGCCCGATGCTGGTCGTCGGATTTGGTTGGCGCCTTCCCCCGCCGTCGGTAGGGGGCTGTCAGCACGCGCAGTAGGCGGTCTGGGCGCATGAGCGCCTGGGGTGGGTCGGTCAAGCCGGCGACTCGGGCGAATGCCACGGTCAGTGCGGGGTCGGTGGCCGCTGCGGCGTGCAGCCGGGGGAGGTAGGCATTGGCCAGTCGCACCGCGGGGGTCCGTCTCCCGACGACACCGGGGTTGGCCAGGTCCGCTCCGATGGTCATGTCCCATGCCGGGTCGATCACTTTCGCGATCCTCCCGAACTACCGCTCGGGGCTTGGGCACTCACCGTTGGCGAGCAGCGCGCGCAGCGCGTGGGCCTGCAGTGCCGCCACCGTCATGCCCTGGCCGTAGATCGGGTTGAACGAGCACACCGCGTCCCCGAACACCAGCAGCCCGTCCGGGAAGCGGTGCAGTCGCTCGTAGCGGTGGCGCTGGTTGGCCTGGTAGCGCAACGTCGCCGGTTCGCCGATGGGTTCGGCGTCGCGGATCGCCTCGGCGATGTCGGGGAACGGCATGGTTGCGACGAAAGCGCGGAACGCGGCCAGCTCGGTGGGCGGGCGTTCGCCGAGCATGCCGGCCGTCGAGACGATGTACCGCCCGTTCTCCTGCACGCTCAGGGCGCCCCCGTGCGGATGCTCGGCGGTGCCGCCACAGAGGATCACTCGGTCGCTGCCGAGAGCGTCGGGGCGCAGGAGGAAGTTGCGGCTGGCGTAGCAGATCCCGATCTCCACCCTGTCCTTCTCCGGGGCCGGGCAGCCGAGCTGTTCGAGCCAGACCGGCGTGCGGGACCCGCGCCCGGTCGCATCGACGACAAGGTCAGCGGCCAGTGTCCGAGCTGTGCTACCAGCTGCGCGGTCTAGCACGTGCACGCCGGTGACCCTCTGGCGGTCCGGGGTGCTGGTGAGCCCGAGCACGTCGCAGCCGTCGGCGATGGTGATCGAGGCAATCGCGCGGACCCGGGCTCGTAGGTGGCCTTCGAGCATCGGGCGGCTCAGGTACAACGCGGTCCCGCCGGTCGGGGTGCGGGCCAGGCGCTGTCCGGAGTACAGCCACCGGGTCTGCGCGAGCTCGTCTCCGGTCTCCGCGCGGGCTGCCACCAGCTCGTTGGTGAAGCCGTTGAACAGCTCCTCGACCAGCTCCCGCCCGCGCGGGGTCAGGGCGTGGACGTGCCGGCCTTGGGGTACCCCGCGGCGCTGCGCTGCCGCGGCCGGCAGCTGGTCGCGCTCCACCACGGTCACCCGCGTGTAGCTCTCCGCGAGTACCCGCGCGGCCAGTAGGCCCGCCATGCTGCCACCCAGCACTACGGCGTGATCACCGATCGTGGTCGTGCCCATCGCGCACCTCCGGCTTGTCGAGTGCCGAAGGATGTCCGCGGGTGGGGGTCGGTTCCCAGGTCGGAAACTGGTCAGTTCCGGTCCTGTCCGTTCTCGTGCGCCCACAGCAGCTCGACGATCCGGGCTACTCGTTCGCGGCGGTGGCGCCGGTAGGTGGAGAACGGCAGCCCGAGCAGTTCCGCGGCCCGTTCCTGGGTCGGGGCCGGGCGCAGATAGGTGCGGTCGATCGCCCGGAACAGCTTCTCGTCGCGAGGGTGCCCGCGCAGCGCCTCGGCCGCCTCGGACAAAGCTGCGCGCAGCGCCTCGGGTCCGCCGCCGCGCTCGCGCACCTGGCGCAGCACCAGCAGTGGGTTGCCGGCCAGCAGATCCGTGCGGCCCAGATCACGCAGCGCCGCGCGGGTGGCGTCGGCGAGAACCTCCCGAGTCAACGCTGCCTCGGGAGCCGGCGGTGACGGAGGCATCGCCTCGTCGAACCTCCCCGGCCGGCGTGTGTCATGCACGAACAGCGAGTACCGACGGCGCCCGATCGGCTCGTCGGGTCCGGGTGCACGGTGGTAGGCGATCGTGGCGAAGAACGGCGCCCAGACATCCGGGTCGGCCGCGGTCGTCATCACCCAGGCCACCATCGGACGGGTGGCGACCAGCTCGATAGTGATCACCGAGTTCAGGTCCACCGCGGGCGAGCCAGGATTCTGGTAGACGTCGCGGTCGATCGTGAACCGGTTCAACAGCACCTCTTGCCCCGGCGCCGGGGGGTCGTGTTCCTGGGCGTGCCGCCAGGCCGCGGCCGCGACCGGGTCTGCGCGAACGTCGTCGTCTGCTTCGGTGAGGGCCAGCCAGGCGACCACTCCGGCGAGCTCGCCGCGGGTGCGATAGACGGTGAATGCCTCCGGCTGGCGGTGCAGCTAGCGGGCGGCGATGGCCGCGGATTCGGGCCCCTCATGGACGGCCACCAGAGCCAGCAGCTCATCGCGGTCCACGGTGTCCACCGCTTCCCCGACGACCGTGCCCAACGTTTCCCAGTTCCAGTACCGGCTCGAGACCGGGTGGGCGCGCGCCGCGAAGATCAGATCGAAGATCGCCTCCCTCCGGGCGCTGCCGGTCTCGACGCCGATCCGCTGATAGACCCGGCCCAGGATCCGCCCCGACAGCTCCCGGTACCGCCCCTCGTCACGCCAGTGCAGATCCGCCTCGAGCACGTCGCGGGCCAGGTCGTGCGGATAGAGCCCGCGCGGACCCGCATCGACACACGACAGGCCACGCAACCAGTCGAACAGCGGGCCGGCGTCGTCGACCTCGAGCACCTCCCGCAGCACCGACTCGGTGGTGAATCGGGCCAGCGCACACACCGCGAGTGCGCGACGATGCGCCTCGTCGGGCACCACATCCAATAGTCGCGACACCAGTACCGCGAGCACGTCGGGGTCACTCAGCAGAGACCCCTCCAGCGCGGCCCGACCGTGTTCGGCGAGGACGTCTGCCACCAGCGCCAGCGCGAGCGGATGCCCGCGCACCGCCACAGCGGTCTCGGCACGCACGTCCGCATCCACCCCCGCAGCAGCCAGATAGCGCGTCGCGTCTTCCATGCCCAGGTTCCCCA
The DNA here is from genome assembly GCF_001899645.1 of Pseudonocardia sp. 73-21. Taxonomy (GTDB): domain Bacteria; phylum Actinomycetota; class Actinomycetes; order Mycobacteriales; family Pseudonocardiaceae; genus Pseudonocardia. Next base: position 9,757 of record NZ_MKVV01000054.1, read on the forward strand.
GCCGGATCACCCGCAACAACTCCCGCCACGCCGGGTCCGAAAGCCAACCCGGTGGAAGCGGGCGGCGGCCGGCGATCACCACCATCGAGCCGTCGAAGAGACCGGGCACGAACTCCTCGCGCAGCCAGTCATCCAGCGGCTCCAGCAACTCGTAGGTGTCCACCAGGACCACCACCGGTCCAACGCCGACATCCGGGCCCGCGACCTGCAGAAACGACTCCGAGTTCGGGCGTACGTCGTGTCCATCGACCCGCACCACCGCGAACCCCGCCTCGGTAGCCTGGTCAGCGAACATCCGCAGCAACGCGCTTTTGCCGACCCCTCCGTCGCCCTGCACGAACAACACCACGAAACCCGAACCGGTATCGGCCACCAAGCTGGCGCCGAACAGCTCGCGCTCCGCGACCCGGCCCACGAAGGTCCGCCGCCGCGACGCGGCAACTCTGTCCTGCAGGCGCCGCTCCATAAACACGAAAGACTATCCTGGCCGTACCGGTGAACCGACTCAAACAAGTGTTCTCAAGGTCGGCGGAGCACGCCTGTTCGGAGTGGAGCGCTCTGCACGATGGCTTCGCTGCGTCCGGTGCCCGGGAGGTTGTCCCGAAGCTCGTGGAACTTCGGTGGCGGCCCGGTGATCATCAGGCGGCGTTGACGGTCTCATCATGACGGGTGCCACCGACAGTTTCGGTGGCGACATGCCGTTCGAGCGCGGCCCGCAGCGTCTTGAGGTGGAGGTGGCCGTTGACGCGCCGGAACTGGGTGCCGGCCTCGACCATGCCCGCGGCGCACCAGCGCAGCGCCATGGTGCCGTCGCGCCACCGCTTGACGTTCGTGCTGTGATCACGACAGATGCCGATCATGCTTTCGATGGCGTTGGTCGATCGCAGCGTTCGAGCGAGCGTGGGAGGCACTCCCAGGCGGAGCACGGTGAGGGTCTCCTCCAGGCCCTCGCGCAGGCTGGCGGCGGCTCCGGGGTGGGTGCGGTCGAGCTCGGCGGCCAGGGCCTCGAGCTGGGCCTGGGCGGCCAGCGCGGACTCGGCGTGGTAGGCCGTCCGCATCCGCTTCACCACGACGGAGCGCAGTTTCTGGGGGAGCTTGTCGCGCACGTTGCGGATCTTGTGCAGCTGACAGCGGCCGATCACCGGGTGGTCGAACACCTCGCGTACCGCCGCCCGCAGCGCCTTCGCGCCGTCGAGGACGACCAGGATCGGCGCGGTGGTGTCCAGGCCGCGTTCGCGCAGGTCGACTAGCAGGTCCCGGACCACGGTGGTGTTCTCGGTGGAGCCCTCCACCAGCGACAACGGGTGTTTGGTGCCGTCGATGCCGATACCCAGCGCGACCACGCACAGGTGCTCCCCGAAGTGCACCCCGTCGATCATCAACGCCACCAGGTCCAGCGAGGACAGATCCGCGGCCAGCAGCTGGGCCAGCGCGGTCTCGGTGGCCTTGACGAACCGCCGCGACACCGCCGACTTGCTGGTCGCGGTGGCGGTCTGCTCGGTGCGGGTACCGACGGGCTCCAGCCCGACCGGGTAGCGGCGCGTCGAGAGCCCGGCCAGCATCCGGTCCATCGCCATCCGTCCCAGCACCTCCGTGCCGGAGAACAGCTCGTAGGCCGGCACCGGCAACTCCCCGGAGCCATCCGCGGCGCGGACCCGCGGTCGATCGACCGGGACCCGGCGTCCGCCCAGGGTCACCGAGCCGGCGCCGTGCCCGTGGCGGGTCGCGGTCCGGTCCGGGTCGTGGCGGCCCTTGGGCCCCGCGATCGCGGTCACCTCGGCCTCCATGATCGAGGCCATCACCTGCAACCCGGCACCGACCGCGAGAGCCAACAGGCCCTCGCGCATGTCCTGGGCCAGCTCGGCCAGCGCCACGTTCACCGTCTCCGGCACGGCCAGCCCACTCGTATCCATCGGATCGGTCTGGTAATTCTTCCTCACGGCGGTCCCCTTCCAGGTGCTCTTGGCAGATCACCCGAGTACCTACCCCATGGCAGGACTCAGGTGGGGGACCGCCACCTCAACTTCCACGAGACCCGGGACAACCTCGGTGCCCGGCCCGCACGGTCAGGTCGACAGCGGCGCGAGCGCGACTGGCTTGGCACGTTCCGCCAACTCGACTCGCCCAAAGATGTTATGAGAGCCGATCATGACCGATACGGACGAGCTGTGGGTGACGGATGGTCTCGTCCGCCGAGTGCAGTTCGGTAGCACACGACCGACCCGATACGCGAAACTCGCATTCATTGCAATTATGCATGTTGCGCGTCCACGGATACGTGGACATGATCGAAGTGGCCGCCGGTAGCGTCTCGTACGTTGTAGATACCGCCGCCGTCGTAGGGTTCACCCCAGCTGCCGGCCACATCACGTGTCGTCAGTGACCAGAATCGGCCCTGCCAGATCAGGTATTTCACGTGCAGGGCGGCGGCGTGGGCGCGGAGCCAGGTGGCGATGCGCCAGCCGTCCGCCAGGTCGGATCCGGTGGGGAACGTACCGGCGCGGGTGGGGAACAGGTCGCAGGCATTGCCCTTGGGATGATCACTTGTGGGGTTCCAGGCATGTGGATCCCAGCATCCGGCGGCGCGGATCGCCCGGCCTGGGCCGGGAGCTCCGAACGCGGCGACGATCTCGTCGTAGGCGTGACGCATGGTCGGGGTGACGCAGCCCCGTCCGTTGGGATCGGGTTGTGTGCAGCCCCTCCCCGACGCGCTGAACGGCGCTGGATCGGGAAGGTCGGTGATCGTGACGGGCGCGGTCGGGCGACTGATGCGCTCGGTGATCGCGTGGACGTCGGCGATGTAGCGCTGGACCGTGGCCGCGCAGGCCGTGCCGCAGCCGGCTTCCCCGGCAGCGGGGATTCCGCTGCGGGAGTCGAGTACGCGGCCGCAGCCGGCGACGTGGCAGACGAGTAGGGCGTCGAGAGGGTCGGTCGGTTTACCTGTGGCCGCGATATGGGCGGTGACGAGGCGGAGGTTGCTACAGATCCAGGGGATCGCGATCTGGAGGTGCCGATCCGGTTGGAAGACCTCGGCACCGGTGGGCGGCGGTGTCGCCGGCCAGGGCGCGCCGCCAGCTCCGTTCCAGGTGGGTTCGGTGAGTTGGAAGAGGCCGGCTGCGCGGCCGGTCGGGTTGTAGGCGGCGGGGTACCAGCCGGACTCGACGTCGGCGATGGCGACCGCCCACGGGAGGGGTAGCTCGGGACAGTCGCGGTCGATCAACTTTGTCAGCTCGGGCAGCAGTTGCGTGGCCAGGGGCGGGAGGGTGCTGGTGTCGATCCGCGCAGTCGCGGTGCTGAGCGCGGGGATGACCGTGGCGGTGAGGGCGCCGATGAGCAGGAGCGGCGCGAGCATGACCGCGGCGGCGGCCGCGGTGAGTCCGGTGACCGTCCGGCCGGTGCTCATGGTCCCTGGGTCGGCAGGGTGGGAAGCGGCCGGTGCACGGTGTGGGCGGGTTGGCGTTCGTGGTGGGCGCAGTCGGTGAAGGGCCCGGAGGGGTGCAGGAGCTCGCGGAGGCAGGGGTCGAGGTGGTCGCGGATCCACAGCGACATCGCAACGCCGGGTTCGGGGGCGAGTTCGGTCCAGGCGCGGTGCAGCGCTTCGAAGCGGAACACCGCTTCGGGGTGTTCCCACCAGCGCGGGCACCAGGCGTACTCGCCGCGTAGGGGGCGGGCGGTGACGGCCGCGACGGTGTCGTGCACCCACTCGATCAGCGCTTCCCCGTCCAGTGGTGGCGGGTCGACGGGGGCGGCGACGTCGTCGTCGGGGTCGATGTCGAGGCCGGGGTGGCCGTTGAGGAGGTCGTCGAGAAGGTCGGTCTGGTGGGCGCGCCAGGATTCGAGGGCGGTGACGCGCGCGGCGAGCTCGGCGAGGGTGCGGGTGATGTCGTCGGTCACGGTTGGTCTCCTCGGCTGATTCTGTGGGTGGGGTGCGACGCGGCGGCGTCGCGGAGCTCGGCGAGCGCAGTGGCGGCGTAGGCGTGGATGGGGGCGGCGTCGGGTTCGCGGTACCAGGGCTGCAGCTCGCCGAGCCCGGCCGGTCGGCCGGTCGCGAGCAGCACGGCGTGGGTCTTGGGCAGAGCGCGGAGCCGGTCGGCGGGCAGGATCGCCCGCCTGGTCGTGGAGTACTGCCGGGTGGGGCCCTGCCCGCGGGCGTGGCTGATCGAGGTCTGTTCGACGTCGTGATCGCCGATGAGCCCGGACAGGCGTTGCAGGAAAGCGTGCTCGTCGACGCCGGCGCCGACGAGCTTGATCGTGGACGCGGACCACAGGGCGTCCATGCCCTGGCTGCCCCAGACCCCGACGCCCTGCTGGTAGCTCTGCAGCATGGTCAGGACCTGGATGCCGCGGGAGCCGTAGTGGGAGTACAGCTGCGGCAGGGTCCGGATGGGGCAGATGTTCGCGGCCTCGTCGAGGACGGCGACCACGGGTGGGTCGAGTCGGCCGCCGCGGGCCTGGGCGGCGAGTTCGGCGACCTCGAGGAGCCGGTCGACGATCGCGGCGACGACGGGTGCGGCGGTCGCGGCGCCTTCCTTGGACAGCAGGTGCAGGGTGGCCGGGCCGTGGCCGGCGGCGGTGAGGATCTGCCAGGGGTCGAGCTCGGGCAGCTCAGGGCCGGGGTCGCGCCAGGTGGCCGGTGGGGTGACCCAGCGCAGGATCCGCTCGGAGGTCAGTGCCTTGGTGGCGGTGCGGGCGGTCTGGAAGATGCCCTTGGTGGTGACGTCGGCGCCGCCGAGGCTGGAGTGGAGGTCGGCGGCTTCCGCGTCGGCGCCTGCCGCGTCGAGAGCGGCGATGGCGTCGCGGCGGCCGTTCTGGAGCCAGGTGACGACGTCGCGGAGCGTCGCTTGGTCGAGGGCGGCGGCGAGCAGGGTGCCGATGAGGACCTGCTCGCCGGCGGCGTGGAAGAACGGGTCGCGTCGGGTGCCGCCGATGGTGGCCATGAAGTGTCCGGCCAGCCGGGCTGCGGCCTCGACGCGTTCGGCGTCGGGGGCGTCGCGGATCGCGCGCAGCGGGTCCCACCACCACTGTTGGGGGGCGAAGGCGATCTGCTGCGGGTCGAACGTCCACACCGGGCCGGTCTCGCCGCGCAACCCGGAGGTCAGCGCCCAGAGGTCGGCCTTGTTGGAGGTGGCGACGGCCAGGCCTGGGGCGGACAGGACGGCGGGGACGGCGACGGCGCTGGTCTTGTTCGACCGTGGGCCCATGATGACGAGGGCGACGTCCTCCCACGACATCCAGACGTCGCGGCCGTGGATGCGCAGCAGCCGGATCCCGCGGTCGGCTGGCTCGGGGTCCGCGTCGAGGGCGGGGCGGAGCTGGCGGGCCTTGCGTGCGGCGGCGTCACCGGCGAGGTCGCCGAGGTGGTGGCGCCGCAGCAGCGAGCGGCGGACCGGATCCCGGGGAACGCGCTGCATGTGGATGACGGCCGCGGCGGTCAGGATGGCTGCGGCGACAAGGGATATGACGGCTATCGCGGTCCAGAAGAGGGCGACCGGTGCGTCGACGGGCAGGACTGCGCTCGGCCCGTCGGTGAGCAGCCGGGGCAGCAGGGCGAGGCTCCACGCCGGCGGGCGCGCATGACCCGCCATCGACGCCACAGCGGCCGCGACCCAGACGGCGCTGCTCACGACGATGCTCGTCGCGATCACGGCCAGGAGGATCAGTGGTGCGGCCGCGTCGCGCAGCAGCCCGCTGGGCGGGCGGGTCATCGCGGACCGCCCGCGTGGAAGGCGGTGTCGGTGTCGTGCAGCGCGATCTCGGCGGGGGAGAGGGTGAGGGCGACGGGCAGCCCGATCCGCTGCCCGGATTTGATCAGGTATTTGCCGCGTCCGGGATGGCGGTGCCCGGTGTGCCAGGTCGGGGGTGCCGCCCAGGACGCGACGAGGGCCCGTTCGCTGTCTGTGAGCGAGACGATGCCGCGGAGCCGGTCGAGCTCGCGTTCGGGCATGCCTCCGAGGACGAGGATCGCGGTGCGGGAGGCGAGGCCGCGGGCTTTGGCCCGGTCGGCGTCGGTGGCCAGGGCGTCGAGGTCGTCGAGGCTGTGGGTGATCTGCAGGGACACGACGCCGTGGTGGCGGCCCAGGCGGGTGATGCGGTCGGCCTTCTCCACCAGCCCGGGTGCCGCGCGCAGTGCCCGCCACAACTCGTCCTGGACCTGTACGACGTTGCGGGTGGTGGTGTCGGTGAGCGCGGCGGCCCAGGCCCAGGAGCAGAGCATCGCGGCGGCGACTATGTCGTCGGTGTCTCCGTCCAGTGCGCTGATGTCCAGCGACACCGCGGGCGAGTCGGCGTCCGGGCGGACGGTGGAGGGTTGGTCGAACAGCCCGCGCAGTGGGCCGTCGCACAGCAGCCCGAGGGTGTTGACCAGCGTGCGGGTCGTGCGGGCGTAGTCGTCGGGCCCGGTGGCGGCGGCGATCCGATGCAGCAGGTCACCGCCGCGGGTCAGGACGTGCAGGACCTCGGGGATCAGCGGGGCGTCGGTGGTGTGGGTGACCAGGTCGAGGGCGGAGCCGAGCAGCCGCCGTCCGGTGGGGTCGGTATCGCGGCCGGCGACGACGGTGAGCAGAGCGTCGAGCAGCGCGAGCCGGCGGGCGCGTAGCGTCTCGGCGAGCCGAGTCCGTTCGGCGCCGACGGCGGCGGCGATCGCGGGTTGGTAGGGGCCGGGATCGAGCGGGTTGAGGGTGTGGCGCCCGCGCCCGATCCGCCACACCGTGCCACCGAGGGCGGCGATGAGCGGGGTGTATTCGCCCTTGACATCGCCGGGGACGACGGCGCGCAGCCCGAACCCGACCAGGCCCAGGATCAGGCGTTTCGTGATCGAGGACTTCCCGATACCGGGTTGGCCCTGCACCCACACCCCGGTGTTGGAGACCAGGCCGGTGCGCAGCCAGTGCGCGGGGTCGAGCCCGACGGTTTCGGCGGTGTACAGGTGACGGCCGATCGGCACGCCGCGCACGTCGGCACCGGAGGCGACGGCGAACGGGAACAGCCCGCACAGCTGGCTGGTCGTGCCCGCGTACCGGGTTCCGGCTTCGACGTTCGCGGCCCGCCCGCCGTGCGGCAGCGCCCATCCCCACGGGCGCGGCACCGGTGCGTCGGCGGTCATCGCCGGCCGCCCCGGTGGGCGAGCAACTCGGCCGGGTCGATCCCGAGCCCGAGTGCGGCAGCGAACCCGGCCGCCTGGGCTCCGCGCAATCGCCGCAACCGAAGCATGGCCTGCCCGGCCCGCTGCTCGACGTCGGCGACCGCGGCGTCGAGGAGGTGCTCGTCGGTGACGGTCGTGGTGACGTAGGCGGTGACGCGGCCGACGCCGGCGCCCTCGGCTTCCTCGCGCGCGGACTGCAGGGCGCGGTGGCGGTCGTCGCGGTCGCGTTGGGTGTCGTCGCGCCGGGTGCGGGCCGACCAGGCCTGCCGGACCTGGCCTGCGGTGACCTGCGCTTCGACTTTCGAGGCGGCCTGCTCGGCGGGGTAGGGCTCATACAGCCAGGTGACCCGGCGGGCGAACGGGCCAGGCGCGAGCAGGGGCGCGAGGACGGTGGCGGTGACGGCCTGCCGCGGTGCCTCGCGCAACGCCCACGTCACCGAGACGGCACCGTCGTGGCGGTAGCGGTCCCAGGCCTCCTCCGCGGCGACCGGTCCGGCGTCGGCCCACCCCGGCAGCGCGGCGCCGCCACGGTGGGAGTCGGGAAGACTGTGCGGGTCGAACGCGCCGCGGATCCGCCCGGCCAGCCATCCGACGTCGGCCCGGCCGAGGACAGCGACTCCACATCCGGCGAGCGCGGTCTCCAGCCCGGGCAGCCAGCGCCCGACCTCGACGGCGGCGGCAAGGAGATCGCCGGGTTTCGGCACGGCCCGGTTGGGGTCCAGGCACACGGCCAGCCGCACGTCGATCGTGGCGCTGCGGTCCGGGGTGGCGTCGGCGAGCTCGGTCAGGACCCGGCGGGCCAGCGCGGGCGCGCCGGGGTCGAGATGGGCGCGCACGTGATCGGCGACGGTCGTGGCGGCCGCGGGGTTCGTGTCCACGGTGACCGCGACGTGGCGGACCAGCGGTTGGTAGCCGAGGTCGGCGAGGAACCCGCCCCACGCCGCGACCCAGATGTCGGCCTGGTCGGCGTCGGTCAGCTCGAGCCCGATCGGGGAGCAGCGCAGGACCGCGGTCAGGGCGCCGGTGCGCCGGTTCCACAGCAGGGCGTGGCAGGATCCGCGGCCGTCCTCGACGTCGAGCGCGCGCAGCGGGGCCAGCACGCCGGGCAGGTCCTCGGCGCGGGGATGGTCGGTGAGTACCCCGCCGGAGAGGCGGGTCCAACCGGCGCGGCGGGCGCGGTGGAACCGGACCCGGCGTGCGATGACGTCTGCGGCCGACACCCCACCCAGCCGCACCACGAGCGCGGCGATCACGACCGCACCGACCGCGAACAGCGGCAGCGCCACCGCGGGGGCCGTCGAGACCGCGAGCAGCGGCGCGAGCACCGCGGCGAACACGATTACGGTGGCGGTGGTGGACAGGGCGCCGATGCCCCAGCCGCGCTCCGGGCGCCAGTTCCCGTAGAGCCGCGGACCGTCGCGCCGCGCCGGTTCGGTGGGCGCGTTCATCCGGGGCCACCTCCCGGGGGTGGCCCGCCGGCCATCCTGCCTGCCGCGCCCCGCCCGGCGGCGGCCACGGCCGCTGCGGCGGCGACCGCGCCGGCCGCGGGTCCACCGGCGGCTGCGGCCGCCGCTGTCGTGGCGCGACCGGCGTTCGGTGCGGCTCCGGGTGGGCCGGTGCCGGGGCCGGTGGTGTCCATCGCCGTGGTGCGGTCGCTGCCGACACGGCTGCCGCGGGCCATGGTCACCGCGCCGGTGGCGGCCAGCAGCCCGGACCCGCCGCCGCCCGACCCGCCGAGCGCGGTGCCCGACCAGGAGAAGAACTTCAGCAGCACCGGCATCGCGACCACGGCCAGGCCGAGCACGAGCAGCCCGGTCAGCAGCGTGGCGATGTCACCGGGCTTCGATGAGCGGGTAGAGAGGTAGCTGAACCCGATGTAGTAGACGAACGCGGCGGCGGGCTTGTAGACGACGATCGCGATCAACCAGCCCATCAGCCGGTCGAGCCAACCGCGGGTGGAGCGGCTCAGCGACCCCGACGCGGCCAGCGGCAGCATCGCGGCCAGCACCAGCAACCCGGCCTGGCGCAGCGCCATCAACACCCACTGGATGATCCCCAGCAGCCCGGCGATACCGGACAGGACCAGGGTGGCCCACAGGTTGGTCGGGGTCGCGGTCAACATCGTGTACATCAAGGAGGCGAAGTTGCCGGCCGCGCCGTGCAGCACGTCCTGGGCGAGCGCGTCGCCCGCCGACAGCGCGGCCTGCAGCACCACCAGCCCGAGCGCGGACACGATCGCGTAGCGCAGCAGCCCCGTCACGACCATGACCAGTGGCTCGCCCTTGCGGGAGATCATGATCCGGATCGACTGGACCAGAACCGACCCGACCATGATCGCCAGGATCAGTGGCCGGGTCATCTGCTGGGCCGAGGTGACGGCGGGGTCGGCCGGGTTGACGCTGCTGGTCGTGGTCCACCACGCGGTCGCGGCGACGACGAACTCGGCGGTGCCCTTCGCGATCTCGGCGACCAGCACGCCGAACCCGGACCGCAGGGCCTGTCCGGTCTGGCAGCCCAGATCGAACGTGCATCCGATACCCGGGGCCTGCGCGATCAGGGCGTTCACAGCTGGAACGCCCCGACGAGAAGCGCGGCGACCGAGGCCAGTCCGAGCCCGGCCAGCACCCACACCGACCCGACCACGCCCTCGTAGGCGGTGGCTGAGCGGTTCCGGCGCCCGATGATCAGCATGAACGCGCACATCAGGATCCCCGCCACCCCGACGGCGACGACTCCCCACTTCATCCAGCCCAGCAGCTGGTTGACGATGTTCGCCATCCCCGGTGGGGCGATGGGGGCCGGGTTGGGCGGCTGGGCGATCGGGATGGTCATCGCTGGCTCCTCGTCGTGGATGGGTGAATGCGGACCGCCGACACGTGGCGTGGTGCCGCGGCCCGTCGGGGTGGTGTCGCGCCCTCGAGGACGCCATGCAGGTGCCCGGCCGCGGCGGCGTAGCGGCGCAGCGTTCGGGGGAGCTCGGTCAGCGGGCGGGTGAGCAGCCCGGTGACGTCATCGAGCGGGACGGCCATGTCGCGCCACCGCCGCACATAGGGCAGCACCACCACAGCGGCGGTGTGCGGCTCCAACAGACGCATCCGTGCCGCGGTCGGCCGGCTCGGCCCGGACGCACCGGCCGCACAGACGGCGAGGACCGGGCGGACCCCGCCAGCGGCCACGACGAGCTGCGCGGCGCGCGCGGCGCGGATCAACGAGTCCCCGGTCGCGCGGCAGACCAGGACGTCCACGATCCGCCCGGTGAACACCCCGCGGTCGATACCGCCGACCGCTCGTGCGACCGTCGTCGTCCCGACCCCGCCCGCGACACCCGCGACCATCGGCCGGCCGGGTAGGCCACGCCGGATGATCGCGCTCATCTCGTCCTCGTCCACACCGTGCCTCCTGTGCTCGTCGATCGACGTCGACGATCCACACGGCGGTGGTCGCGGGGTGTCCGGCGGCGTGGTCGCGGTGGCGGTCGTCGGTGACCACGCGACGACCACGGCTCGACCACCGGTGGCGCGACCGTCCCAACCGGGATCACCGCGGAGGGGTCGGCAGATGGCATGGATTCACGACACCGGCTACGCGCCGGCCTACGACCACACCGGCTACCCCGTCGCGGTACAGCTCGACGGCCTCCGAGACCGGCAGCCACTCCGGACCCGGCAGTGAGGACGTCATCGGCTGGCGGTCGGGCTGCGACTGCGGGTGGCGCGGGGCGCAGTTCTACCCGCGCAGCGAGTGGCCCAGCAGCAGCGGCCTGGCACCGGAGGCGGTCGACGGCTGGGAGACCGGCACGGCCGCGTTCGCCGAATGGGCGCGCCACCTCAACCGCGCAGTACCCCTGCTCGCCGTCCATGACCTCGCCCGCGACCTCGCCGAGACCGAGGAGCGCCTCCGCGAGGCCGTACGACTGGCGCGGCAGGCGGGCGTGTCCTGGTCAAGCATCAGCGGAGCGGCGGGAACGACGACTGATGACGCTCGGAAGCGATGGGCATCAGCCATACCGGCGGTGACACGGGAGAGTGCTGGAAGCAGCCTGCCGCGAGATTCAGGAGCGGCGCTGAGTGCGCCGCCCGGGCTGTCGCCGAACGATCCGCCGCTCCGGGATCGTGGTTGGCAAGGCTGGCGGCCGGGTCGCGGGCCAGGGTACGACCACCTGGCGACTTCGGGCCTCGGCCGCGAGCGTCGCGAGGGAGCAGGGTGACGTGTGCCCGGTGTTCCCCGCCCAGGGGTGCGGCAGCGGCGGCAGAACCCGTCGCCGTCGTCGGTGTGATCGGCCAGCAGCCGCTCGATGACGTCCGGCATCCGAGCCAGCTCCGCCACGAATCCGGTCCATCGGTCGTACCCGTCTCTGCCCACCGAACGAGCATAGCGAATTAAACGCGTACAACGACGCGATCGTCTGCAACGGATACTGCGGGTAACATTGCGCATGGTCAGCAACTACCGTTGGCGGATCATGGAACTGCTGACCACTGGACAGCTCGCGCGCGAGCTCGGCGTCTCGCGCGGCGCGGTGGTCAAGTGGGCCCGCGAAGGCAAGATCCAGCCCGAGCTGAGCACCCCCGGTGGACACCACCGCTGGAAGCTCGATGACGTCCGCGCACAACTGCGGCGGCTGCGTGAGGACGGCGGAGGCTGATCTCCAAAGCTCTGTCGCTCCGGCAACCGCGGCCCGCCGTGACACCAGATCGGCCATGCCGCGTCGGCGGCCGTCCAGTCGCCCGGACACCTCGTCGACCAGCCGGGCTACGTGCTCCGGCCCGGCCCGGAAATCGCCGGAGGCCCGGCATTTCAGCATGTCAACCAGGCGGCGGATGACCACGCCGCATCGATCCCGCCGAGCGCGGGGTGCCGGTACCGGCCACACCTGACCAGGGCTCGACCACGCGGTGGCCACGTCCAGCGACGGCCTCGACCACGCTGGACCACGGATCGATCCACGGTCCGCCAACGCTGCGCCTGCCCACACGCGAGCCGAGCTGGAGCCCGAGTCTGCCCGCAGCACCAGCCTCTACATGGAGACGCCATGACAACGCCGACCATGATCAGGTACGCGGGCGAGCACCTGGCGCCCACGCGAACGACCATCGGTGTTCGCAGGCTCCGAGTCATGGCCGAGCAGACCGATCGTTCGATGGCAGCGCGCATAGCTGCTCACACGCGATGGGCGAAGACCGTCGATCGGGCTGCGGCGACCGCCCCGGCACGGGCCGCGTTGGAGCGGAAGTTCGAGCGCGAAGCCGATCCGGATGGCGTCCTACCACCGGACGAACTGTCGAAGCGGGTGGAGAACCTGCGCACCGCCTACTTCACCCGCATGGCACTGCGTTCTGCCCAGGGCCGACGCCGACGCCGTTCGTAGTCGCGACGCCAGCACCTGACGGCGAGGTATACGGCCGAGGTCGATCACAGTGCTACGGTTGCCGCCCAAGTCATGTGCCCCGCACGAAGGACCAGGATCGTCGAGAACGCTCTACATCTGACGAGATCCAGAGCGCGAGGCCGCCAGACTCATAGGGGCTGCTGCCCAATGAGTGCATGTCAACCAGCGCGCACCAAGACCCATCGACGCCAGGTAGAGACGCCCGACTCCCGGAGTGGTGGAGGAGGCCATCGGCCGGGACGACGACGTGGTCGCCAGGAATCTCATCCGGATCGATGATCAACCCGATGCCGTCACGCAGCCCTGCAACCTGGGTCAGCAGACATAGGCGTTGTCATGCGGCCCGGTGATCCACTCTTGCCGACGAAACTATGCGCACAGCGTTTGTGGCCGACCTGGCAGAAGCCCTGTTCGTACACCGTTCGGGTGATTGAGAACCAGTAGTTCTCCTCGGCGATGCCGGGCACCGTGCGTTCGCCGGTGAGAGGCAGGGTCATGCCCCCATCCTGGACGACGGGGTTCAGCGCCCCGCCACCCGCGGGTCGGGGCCGGGAGCGCCCGAGACGGTGAGCACGCCGCCGACCGTGAACCGCAGCCACGCGAGCACCGTGCGGTCGTCGAGGGTCAGGGCGACCTCGGGGCCGGTCCAGCTCAGCTGCGCCACGGCGCGGTAGGTGAGCGCGTCGCGCAGGGTGGCGGCGAGCTCGGGGGTGGCCAGCACCGTGACCCCGTCGTGCGAGACGGTCTGGGCGCCCGGCGTGGGCGTGGCGTCGGCGCCGGTTCTCAGCACGTAGCCACAGCCGTTGCGGTCGTCGTACCCGGTGACCACCATCACTGGGCCGCCGATCCGGCAGCGAGCTTGGCCAGGCGGTCGGCGTCGGCGGCGAGCCGCACGACATTCGGGTCGGCGACGGGCAGACCGTGCCGGGCCGCCAGCACCTTCACGTCCGGGTAGGCGATCTGCGTCACTCCCTTGTCGTCGTCCCACACCACGAAGCGCATCGGCATCTCCAATCCGAACGACGGGGCCGCGGCGATCAGGGGCGCCTCGGCTGCGGGGGTGCTCACGAGCAGCTCGGTGGTGTCGCGCAGCGCCGGCCCGGTGGTGGCCGAGCCGGCGGCGAGGTCGATCGTGGCCACGAGCTTGCTCGGCCCGTCCACGTTCGCCGTGATCCGGGTGACGGTGGCCGCGACCGCGGAGCGGCCCGCTGTGGTCACGAGGTAACCGGTGGGGGTGACGCCGACGAGGGGTGCGGCCATCGGCAGGACGGTGACGCCCGCGCCCGCGGCGGCGACCGTGTCGATCTCGGTCTGCAGCACGCGGGACACCCCCGGGTTGCCGATCCCGGAGACGGCGGCGACGTAGTCGCTGCTGTCGTAGGTGATGGTCACGGCGCCGCCGGCGGCCTGTCGCACCAGGTAACGGGTGGGGAGGTTGGCCCCGGCGCCCTGGTTGACGCGGAGCAGCGGGTCCTGCGCTGTGGCCGATCCGCCGATGACGAGACGGCTGGGCGGGAGGTCGACACCCGCGGTCTTCGCGTCGGCGGCGTGGTCGACCACGACCGTCACCGTGCCGCCGGCCTTGGTGATCGCGTCCTGGACCCGGGTGACGGTGGCCGCGAGGTCGGCGCCCGACGCGACGAGCACGGTGCCCGCGGGCCGGCCGGGGCGGGCCGGAGGGGCGAGGTCGTAGACCGAGTCACCGGTGCCGCACGCCGCCGGCACGAGCGACACCGCAACCGCCGCCAGTACGACCACGACACGCGGCGTTCGCCGGCCGGTTCTCACGGAAGGACCCTATCGGCGCCGCAGGTGAGGTGTTTCACCCCGCTGACGTTTGCCGACTGCTTACTCACCGGTAACAATCGGTTCGGTGCCGCCCCGGCGCGCTTACGTGCGGCGACGGTGGCAGAGTCGACCCGAGTACTAGACGAAGAAGAGCAGCGGCGTCGCGCGCCCCGGGCGCCCGCACCGGCAGGAGGTCGAAGAGGTCCGATGAACATCGTCGTGCTGGTCAAGCAGGTGCCCGACACCTACTCCGAGCGCAAACTGAAGTCGTCCGACGGTTCGCTGGACCGTGACGCGACCGACGCGGTGCTCGACGAGATCAACGAGCGTGCGGTCGAGGCGGCGCTGCAGCTCAAGGAAGCCAACGACGGCTCCGAGGTGACGGTCCTGACGATGGGCCCGGACCGTGCCACGGACGCCATCCGCAAGGCCCTGTCGATGGGCGCGGACAAGGCCGTGCACCTCTCCGACGAGGCGTTGGCCGGTTCCGACGCGGTGTCCACGGCGAAGGCGCTGGTCAAGGCGATCGGCACCGCGGGGGAGTTCGACCTGGTGCTCGCCGGCAACGAGGCGTCCGACGGTCGCGGCGGGGCGATGGCGGCCATGGTCGCCGACCTGCTGGGCGTCCCGGCGCTCACCCACGCCCGCGAGATCACCATCGAGGGCACGGACGTGAAGGTCCGCCGCGAGACTGACGACGGCGTCACGTTCCTCTCGGCGCAGCTGCCGGCGGTCATCTCCGTGTCGGAGAAGATCAACGAGCCGCGCTACCCCTCGTTCAAGGGGATCATGGCGGCGAAGAAGAAGCCCGTGTCGACGATCACGCTGGCCGATGCCGGCATCGACGCGTCCGAGGTGGGCCTGGCCGGCGCGCTGACCACCGTCACCTCCAGCTCGCCGAAGCCGCCGAAGAGCGCGGGCGAGAAGGTCGAGGACGAGGGCGACGGCGGAGCGAAGATCGCCGCGTTCCTGGTTTCGCAGAAGCTCATCTGAGAAGGGGAGAGACAACATGGCTGAGGTCCTGGTCCTGGTCGACCACCTCGAGGGTGAGATCAAGAAGTCCACGTTCGAGCTGCTGACCGCCGCCCGCGCGCTGGGTGAGCCGTCCGCGGTCGTCGTCGGTGCCGCGGGCACCGCCGGCAAGCTGGCCGACGGCCTCAAGGCGCACGGCGCCGAGAAGATCTACGTGGCCGAGACCGACTCGAGCGACTTCCTCTCGCCCGAGGTGTCGGTGCTCGCGTCGCTGATCGAGGGCAAGTCCCCGGCCGCGGTGCTGATCGGCGTCTCCGCCGACGGCAAGGAGATCGCCGGCCGGCTCGCGGTGCGCACGAACTCCGCGTGGCTCAACGACGTCGTCGGGGTCGGGGTGGGTGGGGATGCCGCAGCGGTCACGCACTCCGTGTTCGGTGGGGCGTTCATCGCCGAGGCGAAGGCCAACACCGAGCACCCGGTGATCACGGTGCGCCCGGGTTCGATCGAGATCGAGCAGGCCGCGGGTGCGGGCGCCGAGGAGACCGTCGATGTCCCCGCGTCGACCGGGCGTCAGGCCACCGTCACCAGCCGCGAGCCGATCGTGGGCGGTGACCGTCCGGAGCTCACCGAGGCCTCGGTGGTCGTCTCCGGTGGTCGTGGCGTGGGTTCGGCCGAGGACTTCCAGGTCGTGGAGGTGCTGGCCGACTCGCTCGGGGCGGCCGTGGGCGCCTCGCGGGCCGCGGTGGACTCGGGCTACTACCCGCACCAGTTCCAGGTGGGGCAGACCGGGAAGACGGTCTCCCCGCAGCTCTACATCGCGCTGGGCATCTCGGGTGCCATCCAGCACCGGGCCGGGATGCAGACGTCGAAGACGATCATCGCGGTGAACAAGGACACCGAGGCGCCGATCTTCGAGATCGCCGACTTCGGTGTGGTGGGTGACCTGTTCAAGGTGGCCCCGCAGCTCAAGGAAGAGATCGCCAAGCGCAAGAGCTGATCTCGTCCCCTCCGCGCCCCCGAGCCCTCCCGTTCGGGGGCGCGGTGCCGTCCGTGGGGCGATCCGGGGAGTTCATCCGGGTTCCATCGACACGTCGGCCCTTCTGGGGCCGCGCGTTGCCCGCGGTCCGTACACAGTGGGCCGTGACGTCCTCGCAGGTACTCGTCCAGACGCCGCAGGCCGCGGGCTCGCGGTACTCGCTGCTCCTGACCACCGACTCCGACGAGGTGGTGGCCGCCCAGCGGCTGCGCCACCACGTGTTCGTCGACGAGCTCGGGGCCACCGTGCACAGCCCCGAGCCCGGGATCGACGCCGACCGCTTCGACGCCTTCTGCGACCACCTCGTCGTCCGGGAGGACGCCACGGGGGAGATCGTCGGCACCTACCGCGTGCTGCCGCCCGAGCGCGCCCGGGCCGCGGGGTCGCTCTACTGCGAGAGCGAGTTCGCGATCGACGCGCTCGCGCCCCTGCGCTCCTCACTGGTCGAGACGGGACGCTCGTGCGTGCACCCCGACCACCGCGACGGCGCCGTCGTCAGCCTCGTGTGGGCCGGCCTCGCCCGCTACATGCTGCTCACCGGCAACAAGTGGCTCGTCGGCTGCGCCAGCGTGCCGCTGGCCGACGGTGGTCACCTCGCGGCCGGGGTCGCAGACCGGGTGGCGGAACGGCACCTCGCGTCCGGGGCCTACCGGGTGCGTCCGCTGCGGCCGTGGGACCCGACCGGGATCGCGCGGCCGGCGAAGGCCGCCCTGCCGCCGTTGCTGCGGGGGTACGTCCGGCTGGGTGCCTGGGTCTGCGGCGACCCGGCCTTCGATCCCGACTTCGACTGCGCCGACTTCCTCGTCCTGCTCGGCCTGGACCACATGGACGCCCGGTACGCGCGGTTCTTCCTGGGGGAGCGGTGATGGCCCACCCGGTGCTCCGGGAGCCGAGCTGGGCCCCGGCCTCCCCGTGCACGCCCGAGTGCCTCCCGCCGGCCGGTGGCCCCCGCTGCGGACGGCTGCGTGTCGCGGCGCGGATGACCGGGCTGGTGCTCGTGTTGCTGGCCACCGTCGCCGGTGCCCCCGTGCTGACGGCCGGCCTGCGCGACCGCTGGGTCCGCCGCTGCAGCCGGGCCGCGCTGCGGGCGGCCGGCGTGCGGCTGCGGGTCACCGGCGCCGACCGCTACCGAGCCGGTGACGGGGCGCTCGTGGTGGCCAACCACATGTCGTGGATCGACGTGCTCGCCCTCGACGCCGTGGAGCCCGTGCGGATGCTCGCCAAGCTCGAGGTGCGGGGCTGGCCCGTGATCGGCGGGCTCGCCGCCCGCACCGGCGCGCTGTTCGTCGACCGGGCCGGGCTCCGCGCCCTGCCGGCCACCGTGGCGGCCACCGCCGACGCGCTGCGGTCGGGCGCCGCCGTCGGCGTCTTCCCGGAGGGCACGACGTGGTGCGGCGAGGCGGCGGGCTCGTTCCGCCGGGCGGCGTTCCAGGCGGCCATCGACGCGGAGGTGACGGTCCGCCCGGTCGCGATCGGCTTCCGGCTGTCCGACGGCACACCGGCCCGCGGGGCGGCGTTCGTGGGGGAGCAGACGCTGCTCGACTCCCTCCTGCGCGTCCTGCGGCTGCCGGGACTGGTGTGCGAGGTGAACGTGCTGCCCGCGATCGACCCGGCCGGTCACGACCGCCGCGGGCTCGCCGCCCGGGCGGCGACGGCCGTGGGGTCGGCGACGGGCGTGGCGCACCTCACCGGGCGGACGGCGCCCGTATCGTCCCCGCTGCGCGTCGCCGCCGAACCCCTCGGTGTCGCGGCCTGAGCCGCTCGGCCCTGTCGTGGGGTAGCGAGCGGCCGAACGGGGTATCCGTACTACTCACCGGCCCGATACGCGGAGTAGGAACCGCGGTGGATCACCTGCGGCGGCGAGTCCGACCGCGGCGCACGCCGGTACCTGCGCACGTCGTGGACCCGGGGTGCTGGTCGACGGGCCCTGACCGGGGCGCGGCGACTACCCTCGTCCGGAGGAACTCGATCGGACGGTTGACGTGAGCACTCCCAGCACCAGGGCGACGTACCTCGACCACGCCGCCACCACTCCGATGTTCGCGGAGTCGGTGGCGCGGATGGCCGAGGCGCTCACGCGCACCGGAAACGCGTCGTCGCTGCACACCGCCGGTCGCCGGTCGCGGCGCGACGTCGAGGAGTCGCGGGAGCGCATCGCCGCGGCGCTGGGCGCCCGGCCGTCGGAGGTCGTGCTCACCACCGGCGGCACGGAGAGCGACAACCTCGCGGTGAAGGGTCTCTACTGGGCGCGCCGCGCCGCCGACCCGCGCCGGAAGCGGGTGCTCGTCTCCGCGATCGAGCACCACGCCGTGCTCGACGCCGCCGAGTGGCTCGGTGAGCACGAGGGCGCCACGGTGGAGCTGCTGCCCGTGGACGCCCACGGCCGCGTCCGGCCCGACACGCTGCGCGCCGCTCTCGCCCGCGAGCCCGGGTCCGTCGCGCTCGTGTCGGTGATGTGGGCCAACAACGAGGTCGGCACGGTCAACCCGGTCCGCGAGCTCGCCGCCATCGCCCACGAGTTCGACGTGCCGCTGCACACCGACGCCGTCCAGGCCGTCGGGATCCTGCCCGTCGACTTCACGGCGTCCGGCGTCGACGCGCTCACGCTCACCGGCCACAAGCTCGGCGGTCCCTACGGCGCCGGCGCGCTGCTGCTGGGTCGCAGCGTCGCGCTCACCCCGCTGCTGCACGGTGGCGGCCAGGAGCGCGACGTGCGGTCGGGCACGCTGGACACCCCCGCCGTCGTCGGGCTGGCCACGGCCGTCGAGATGTCGGTGGCCGACGCCCCGCGCCGCGCCGCGCTGCTCGCCGGGCTGCGCGACGACCTCATCGGCAAGGTGCTGGCCAGCGTGGACGACGCCGTCCTCAACGGCGATCCGGGCACCGGCGTCGTCGACGGCGGCCCGTCGCGGCTGCCCGGCAACGCGCACCTGTCGTTCCCCGGCTGCGAGGGCGACAGCCTGCTGATGCTGCTCGATGCGCACGGCATCGAGTGCTCGACGGGCTCCGCGTGCACGGCCGGGGTCGCGCAGCCCAGCCACGTGCTGCTCGCGATGGGGGCCGACGAGGCCACCGCCCGCGGCTCGCTGCGGTTCTCCCTCGGCCACACCTCCACGGCCGCCGACGTCGACGCGGTGGCGGCGGTGATCGGGCAGGTCGTGGACCGGGCCCGGCGCGCCGGGCAGCCGGTCCGATGAAGGTCCTCGCCGCCATGAGCGGCGGCGTCGACTCCGCCGTGGCCGCCGCCCGGGCCGTCGACGCGGGGCACGACGTCGTCGGCGTGCACCTGGCGCTGTCCGAGACCCCGGCCGCCCTGCGGGGCGGCTCCCGCGGCTGCTGCTCCAAGGAGGACGCGGGCGACGCGCGCCGCGCCGCCGACGTGCTCGACATCCCGTTCTACGTCTGGGACTTCGCGGCCCGGTTCACCGAGGACGTCGTCGACGACTTCGTGGCCTCCTACGCCGCCGGCCAGACCCCGAACCCGTGCCTGCGCTGCAATGAGAAGATCAAGTTCGCGGCGCTGCTGGACCGGGCGCTGGGGCTGGGCTTCGACGCGGTGTGCACGGGGCACTACGCGCAGCTCGTGGACGGTGCACTCAGGCGGGCCGTCGACGAGGACAAGGACCAGTCCTACGTCCTGTCGGTGCTCACCCCGCACCAGCTCGCCCACGCGCTGTTCCCGATCGGCGACACCCCGAAGTCCGAGGTCCGGGCCGAGGCCGCGCGGCGAGGGCTGCGGGTGGCCGACAAGCCCGACTCCCACGACATCTGCTTCATCCCCTCCGGTGACACGCGGGCCTTCCTCACGGAGCGGATCGGGGTGCGTCCGGGCGCGATCGTCGACCACGCCACGGGGGAGGAGCTGGCGCGCCACGACGGCGTCCACGGCTTCACCGTCGGCCAGCGCAAGGGCATCGGCGTCGACGCGCCCGCCGCGGACGGCCGCCCACGTTACGTGCTGGGCATCGAGCCGGTGAGCGGCACGGTGCGGGTCGGTCCGGCCGCCGCGCTGGACGTCCGCACGATCGACGCCGCCCGTCCGGTGTGGGGCAGCGGCCGCGCGCCGGGCCCGCGGTTCCGGTGCGTCGCGCAGGTGCGGGCCCACGGCGGCCTGGCCGGGGCGACGGCGGAGCCCAGCGCCGACGGCGTGCGCGTGGAGCTGGACGAGCCGCTACGCGGGGTGGCCCCCGGTCAGGCGGTGGCCCTCTACGCCGGCGACGTGGTGCTGGGCAGCGCGACGATCACCGGGGCCCACTGAGGTGCGCTGACGCGCGCGCACGACCCCGGTGCTGGTAGACAGGCGCCGTGAGCACCGACGATCCGCTGGCCGCCGCACTCGCCGCCGCCGGCCTCGCCGGGGTCCGGCCGGGCGCACCGCCGCCCCCGCCGTCCCCGGTGATCGAGGTCGTCACCCCGGACGAGCCCGCCGAGCCGGCCCCGCACTGGCCCGCGGGCGCGGCCACCGGCGTCGGCTCCATGCCCGGTGACGACGTGCGGGAGGCCGCGGCCACCGTCGTCGGCGAGGTGCCGCTGATGCCGTTCCTGCCCGAGCTGCCTGCGCGCGGCGTGGGTGCGGACATGATCGGGCGCACCGCCGGGCTGCTCGTCGACATCGCGGTGGAGGTGCGGCCGTCGGGCTACCGGGTGGCGTCGCGGCCCGGCCGCGACCACCGCACCGCCGTCGACCTGCTGCGCGGCGACCTCGACGCCTTCGACGAGGCCTGCGACCCCGTGCACCCCGGCTGGGTGAAGGTCCAGTCCGCCGGGCCGTGGACGCTCGCCGCGTCCGTCGAGGTGCGCACGGGCCACACCGTGCTGTCGGACCGCGGTGCCGTCCGCGAGTTCGCCTCCAGCCTCACCGAGGGCCTCAAGCAGCACATCGCGGAGGTGGCGGCCCGCACGGGCGCACACGTCGTGCTGCAGCTCGACGAGCCGTCGCTCGGCGCGGTGATCAACGGCCTGGTGCCCACCCCATCGCGGTACGGCACCGTGCGCGCGGTGTCGGAGGCGGCGGCGGGGACCGTGCTGCGCGACCTGATCACCGCCGTCGGCGTGCCGGTGGTGCTGCACTGCTGCGCGTCGCGGCCGCCGATGGCGGTGCTCGCCGACGTGGGCGCGGCGGCCGTCGGCATCGACGCCACCCGACCGGAGATCGCCGGCCGCACCGCGGAGCCCGCGTCACTGGACCGCATCGGCGAGATCTGGGACGCCGGCACCCCGCTCCTGCTGGGCCTCGTGCCCTCGACGGCTCCCCGGGGCCGCGTCACCAGCCGGCAGCTGGCCGGACCCGCGTTCGACCTGGCCGACCGGCTCGGCTTCGACCGCGCCCGGCTCGGCACGCTCTCCGTCCCGACCCCTACGTGCGGCCTCGCCGGCGCCGACCCCCGCTGGGCCCGCCGCGCCCTGGAGCTGGCCCGCGAGCTGGGCCAGGCCTTCGTCGACCCGCCCGACACCGACCCCCAGGATCCGGACACGAGGGACTGACCGCACGCTGCCCGCGGGTCGGGGCGCAGGTGCGCGCGAGTCGGGGCCTGCGTGCGTCCGGGTCGGGGTCCCGGTGCGACCGGCAGCGATCAGGGCCCCCGCTCCACCAGCTCCCGGAGGCGCGCGGCGTCACCGGCGAGGTTCCGTTGCAGCAGCCGCCCGAGCACCGGGGCGAGGAGTCGCTCGAACCCGCTCGGCTCCACCGTGGTCTCCAGCCGCACCCGGCACCGGTCCGGCCCGAGCGCCTCGACCGTCCGCCGCCCCGCCGCCGTCACCCCCGACGTGGTGCGCCACGTGAACGTCGGACCCGGTCCGACCGTCTCGACGACGCCGCCGTTGCGGTAGCCCTTGCCGGCGAACCGCATGCGCTCGTCGGTGGTGGTGCCGACGGCCAGCGGCCCCGACGGCTCCATCGCCGTGACGCCCCGGCGCCACTCGGGGTCGCGGGCGTAGTCGGCGACGACGTTCCACACCTGCGCCGCGGGCCGCGTGATCGCGACCTCCACCGCGATGCCGATCACCGGCCGGACCAGAACGCGTCGACGGGCGCCTGCTCGCGGTTGTGGAACCAGATCTCGGCGACGCGGTCGTCCTCCAGGCGCAGCAGGTGCACCGTCGGGTTGTCGAGCGTGGCCGGTCCCCGCTCGGCCCGCACGCGGCAGTAGACGGCGACGTGGTCGCGCCCGTCCAGCACGTCGAGGACGTCGATGCGCTCACCCGCGTCGGAGCGGGCGCGGGTCGCGGAGAGGAACTCCAGGATCGCGGGGATCCCGGCGTGCTCGCCGGCCAGCGGGTGGGTGCCGGGCACGTGGAGGACGGCGTCGGGCCGGAGGACGGCGGCGGCCGCGGGGACGTCCCCCGCGGCGAGAGCGGCGTAGAGCCGGTGAACGGTGGTCTGCATGCATCGAAAAGTACGACGTCGAAATATACTGTGTCAAGTAGGATTCCGTCGTGGACGCGGTCGACCAGCACATCGAGCAGTGGCGCACCCAGCGCCCGGACCTCCCCCTCGACGCCATGGCCACGTTCGGCCGGCTCGGCCGGCTGCTCGGGACGGCCGGGCCCGCCATCGAGGCGGTGTTCCTGCGGCACGGGCTCACCACCGGCGAGTTCGACGTGCTGGCCGCGCTGCGGCGTTCAGGCGAGCCGTTCACGCTCCCCCCGTCGGTGCTGGCGCGGTCGATGATGCTTTCGCCCGCCGCCATGACCAACCGCCTCGACCGCCTGGAGGGCGCCGGTCACGTGACCCGCACGCTCGACCCCGGCAACCGGCGCAGCATGCTCGTGTCCCTGACCGCGTCCGGGCGGGCCACCGTCGACGCGGCCGTCACCGAGCACGTGGCGAACGAGGAACGGCTGCTCGCGGTGCTGACCCGGGCGGAGCGGGAGACCCTCGACGGTCTGGTCCGCACCCTGCTCGCCGGCATCGAGGACGGGCAGACCTGACCGGGCCCCAGCGCGTCCGGGGGGCAGCGCGGACCCGACCGCGGCGCCGTCCAGCCCATGCCGTCGGCCGTCCGGCTCCGCAGCACCTGCCCGCGCAGGTCCAGCCGCCCGAAGCCCTCGCCGAGCCCGAATAACCGCTCGCCGGGCGTGGCCGCGAGCCGCACGGTGACGGTGGTGGCCCGGCGCGTCGATCACCCTGGGCAGCGCCGGGTCGAGCCACCGCCGGGCGCTCGGCCCCGACGGCGTGCCGCAGGCGGCCACGACGAGCAGCGTTACCGCCGCCACCCGCCGCCACCCGTCGGCACCGTCCGCGCATCCCCGCGGCGTCACGAGGTGCGGGCGCCGGCCGGAGCCCCACCGAGGGGGTCCCGCTCCCGGAAGCGGCTGGTCGCCCGTCCGGGATTGTCGGGGTTCGTCGGTAACCTCGCCCCCGTGAGCCCAGAAACTGCGCAGCAGCGGCACGCCCGGTTGGCCGAGGAGGTCGCGGGGCACCAGTTCCGGTACTACGTGCTCGACGCGCCCGTCCTGTCCGACGGGCAGTTCGACGAGCTGTGGCGCGAGCTGCTGGCGCTGGAGGAGGAGCACCCGGAGCTGGTCACGCCGGAGTCGCCCACGCAGAAGGTCGGCAGCCGGTTCAACACCGACTTCGTGGCCCACGACCATCTCGAGCGCATGCTCAGCCTCGACAACGCCTTCTCCGACGACGACCTGCGCGGCTGGGCGGAGCGGGTGGCGAAGGACGTGGGAACGGAGGAGGTCCACTACCTCTGCGAGCTCAAGATCGACGGGCTGGCCGTCAACCTGCTCTACGAGAACGGCAAGCTCACCCGCGCGCTCACCCGCGGCGACGGGCGCACCGGCGAGGACATCACGCTCAACATGCGCACGCTCGAGGAGGTCCCGGTCCAGCTCACCGGCACCGACGAGTTCCCGGTGCCGGAGCTGGTGGAGGTGCGCGGCGAGGTCTACTTCCGGCTGGAGGACTTCCAGGCGCTCAACGCGCTCATGGTGGAGGCCGGCAAGCCCGTCTACGCCAACCCGCGCAACACCGCGGCCGGGTCGCTTCGGCAGAAGGACCCGCGCGTCACCGCGTCCCGGCGCCTGCGGCTGATCTGCCACGGCTTCGGCAAGCGCACGGGGTTCGCGCTGGAGCACCAGTCCCAGGGCTACGACGCGCTGCGGGCCTGGGGCCTGCCGGTCTCGGAGCGCACGGTGGTCCTCACCGGCGTCGACGAGGTCATCGAGCACACGCGGTACTGGGGCGAGCACCGCCACGACATCGAGCACGAGATCGACGGCGTCGTCGTCAAGGTCGACGAGGTGGCGCTGCAGCGGCGACTGGGCTCCACCTCGCGCGCACCCCGGTGGGCCATCGCGTTCAAGTACCCGCCCGAGGAGGTCACCACCCGGCTGCTCGACATCCGCGTCAACGTCGGGCGCACCGGGCGCGTCACGCCGTTCGCGATGATGGAGCCGGTGGTGGTCGCGGGGTCCACGGTCGAGATGGCCACGCTGCACAACGCCGACGAGGTGCGCCGCAAGGGCGTGCTCATCGGCGACCACGTCGTCATCCGCAAGGCCGGCGACGTCATCCCGGAGGTGCTCGGCCCGGTCATCGACCTGCGCGACGGCTCCGAGCGCGCGTTCGTGATGCCCACCCACTGCCCGGAGTGCGGCACCGCCCTCGTGCGGCAGAAGGCCGGCGACATCGACCAGCGCTGCCCCAACGCCCGCTCCTGCCCCGCGCAGCTGCGGGAGCGGCTGTTCCACGTGGCCGGCCGCGGCTCGTTCGACATCGAGGGCCTCGGCTACGAGGCCGCCACCGCGCTGCTGACCTCGGGGGTGGTCCAGGACGAGGGCGACGTCTTCGCGCTCGACGAAGCCGATCTGCTGCAGGTCGAGCTGTTCCGCAAGAAGGACGGGGGATTGTCGGCCAACGGCGCCAAGCTGCTCGCCAACCTGGAGGCGGCGAAGGAGCGGCCGCTGTGGCGGGTGCTGGTCGGGCTCTCGATCCGCCACGTCGGTCCCACCGCGGCCCAGGCGCTGGCGCGGGAGTTCACGTCGATGGACGCCATCGAGGCGGCCGCGGCGCAGGCGGCCCACGACACGGAGGCCGCGGGCGTCGCGATCACCTCCGACGGCAGCGCGGCCGAGGACGCGGGCGAGGACGCGGGCGAGGACACGGGCGAGGACACGGCCGGGGACGAGCCCGAGTCGGTCGTACCCGTGGATCCCGAGGCCGAGCCGGAGGAGCGCTCCGCCGAGGAACGCGCCCTCGCCGCGGAAAAGGCGGCCAGGGCCGCCACCCGCGCACAGGCCAGGGCCCTGGCCGCGGCACTGGCTCCCATCGCCGGCGTGGAGGGGGTGGGTCCCACCATCGCCGCCGCGGTGCGCGACTGGTTCTCCGTCGACTGGCACCGCGAGGTCGTCGCGAAGTGGCGCGCCGCGGGCGTGCGCATGGTCGACGAGGTCGACGAGTCCGTGCCCCGCACGCTCGACGGCCTGTCCATCGTGGTCACCGGCTCGATGGACGGGTACTCGCGCGACGAGGCCAAGGAGGCCATCACCGCACGGGGCGGCCGGGCCGCGGGGTCGGTGTCGAAGAAGACCTCGTTCGTGGTCGCCGGCGAGGCTCCCGGGACCAAGTACGAGAAGGCGCTCGAGATCGGGGTCCCGATCCTCGACGAGGCCGGCTTCCGGGTGCTGCTCGACCGCGGTCCGGACGCGGCGCGCGAGGTGGCCACCACGGGCTGAACCCGGCGCGGGAGGAGCCCCGATCGGGGCGCCACCGGTGTCCGTATGATCGTCGATGTCGGTCCGGTCCCAGCGGGGGAGTTGTCGCAGTGCTGCAGGCGGTTCTGAACGGATCGCGGCCCGAGGACGCGCACCCGGCGCTGCCGGTCCTCGCGCGGCACCTCGCGCGCGACGCCCGGGCCGTCGGCCGGCTGGGGATCTCCGCCGTGCACGTGCACCCCCGGGGCCCGGACGGGCAGGAGACGCTCGACCCGATGCACGTCGGCGACGCGGTCGCGGCCATCCGCCAGGAGGTGCCCGGCATGGAGATCGGGGTCACCACCGGCCGGTGGATCCAGCCCGACCCACGCCTGCGCATCGAGGCTGTCCTGGCCTGGGGGCACCTGGGCGTCGGCAAGCCCGACGTGTGCTCGGTCAACGTGCACGAGAAGGGCTGGGTCGACGTGTGCGCCGCCGCGGCGTCGGTCGGCATCGGGGTCGAGCTC
The DNA here is from genome assembly GCF_001899645.1 of Pseudonocardia sp. 73-21. GTDB lineage: Bacteria > Actinomycetota > Actinomycetes > Mycobacteriales > Pseudonocardiaceae > Pseudonocardia. The sequence continues at coordinate 36,252 of NZ_MKVV01000054.1, forward strand.
GGGGTCTGGACCAGCGGCGACGCCGTCACCCTGCGCACGAACGGTGTTCCCCACGGCACCACTCGGGTGCTGGCGGAGTCCACCGTCTCCGATCCGGAGACCGCGGTGGCCGAGGCCATCCGCATCATGCGTGCGCTGGGTTCGGAGCTGGGGGCGCCGGTGCTGCTGCACGGCGAGGAGGACGGCGCGTGGCCGGTCCTGGAGTACGCGCTGCGCATGCGCATCGACACCCGCATCGGGTTCGAGGACGTGCTGGTGCGCCCCGACGGCTGGCTCGCCACCGGCAACGACGATCTGGCCAAGGCTGCACTCGCCATCCGTGGCTGATCGGTCTTTTGCTTCTGCAACAGTATTGAGGACCCGGACGTGGTCGGACACGTGGCCGCTTGTGCGAACCGCGCAATACTGTCGTGTGTATGGGAGTTCTCAGCTCGATCGGTCAGCTCGCGCGGGACGCGGCGGCACGCTTCACCCAGCCGCTGCTGCCCGACGACCTGCTCGGCACGCTGAACCCGTTGTGGTCCACCACACAGCCGCACGCGCGCGTGGTCGGGCTGCATCGCGAGACCGCTGACACCACCACGCTGCTGCTGCGCCCGGGCGTGCGTCGTCCGGTGCACCGGGCCGGGCAGTTCGTCGGCGTCGGGGTGCAGGTCAACGGCGTGTGGCAGTGGCGCACCTACTCGGTCACGTCGCGCCCCGGCGACGAGCACCTCGCGGTCACGGTCACGGCCGTTCCCGGTGGGGCCGTCTCGGGTCTGCTCGCCCACCGCACCCCGGTCGGCGCGTTGGTGCGGATCGGCCCGCCCGCCGGCGAGTTCGTGCTGCCCGAGCCCACCCCCGAGAAACTGCTGTTCCTGGCGGCCGGCAGCGGCATCACCCCGATCATGGGGATGCTGCGCGAGCTGCACTCCACCCGACCCGAGACGCTGGACGGCGCCGTCGTCGTGCACTGCGACCGGACCCCGGCCGACCTGGTCTTCGGACTCGAACTGCGCGCGATGGCCGCCTCCACCGGCATGCGGCTCGTCGAGCGGCACACCGCGCTCGAGGGACGGCTCACCGGGGACGCCCTCACCGACGACGTCCCGGACTGGACGGCGCGGCAGGCGTGGGCCTGCGGCCCGGCCGGGCTGCTCGACGCGTTGACCGAGCAGTGGGACCGCCACGGCGACCCCGACGCCCTGCACATCGAGCGCTTCACCCCGCCGACCCTCGCCGCCGACGGCGCCACCGGCGGCCGCGTCGCGTTCACCACGAGCGGCATCGACGCCGACGCCGCCCCCGGCGAGCCGCTGATGGCGGCCGGCGAGGCGGCCGGCGCGCTGCTGCCCAGCGGCTGCCGCATGGGCATCTGCCACACCTGCGTGGGGACGCTGCGCTCCGGCGCCGTCCGCGACCTGCGCACCGGTGACCTGTACGACACCCCCGGCGAGTCCGTGCGCACCTGTGTCTCCGGTGCCGCGGGTGACGTCGAGATCGAGCTCTAGGAGTAATCATGACGGCCACACTCGACACCCCCCGCACCACCACGCGAGCGAAGAAGGCCCCGGCCCGCCGGGAGCTGCCCACCACCGCGCAGGTCTTCGACCCGGCCGTGCCCTCCCCGCCGTCGGCCGCCGCGCATCTCAGCGAGGCCCAGGTGGCCGAGCTCGCGAAGGAGCTCGACGCCATCCGCGCCGAGGTCGTCGCGAACCTCGGCGAGAAGGACGCCGCCTACATCCGCAGGATCATCAAGCTGCAGCGCGGCCTGGAGATCGGCGGCCGCGGCGCCCTGCTGTTCTCGCTGCTCCCGCCCGCCTGGATCGCCGGCACCGCCGCGCTGACCGCGGCGAAGATCCTCGACAACATGGAGCTCGGCCACAACATCCTCCACGGCCAGTGGGACTGGATGCGTGACGAGAAGATCCACTCCACCACGTGGGAGTGGGACCACGCCTCGCCCAGCGCGTCCTGGCAGAAGTCGCACAACTACGAGCACCACACGTTCACGAACGTGCGCGGCAAGGACCGCGACCTCGGCTACGCGATCATGCGGATCACGCCGGAGCAGGAGTGGAAGCCCGCCGACCTGATCCAGCCGCTCACCAACGTGGTGCTGTCGCTGATCTTCGAGTGGGGCATCGCGATCTACGACGTCGAGCTGGAGAAGGTCCAGGCCGGCATCAAGCCGTGGGACGAGGCCAAGGCCGAGCTCATGACGCTGTGGCGCAAGGCGCGCAAGCAGCTCGCCAAGGACTACATCCTGTTCCCGCTGCTCTCGGGGCCGGGCTTCGTCCCGACCGCGCTGGCGAACCTCACGGCCAACACCCTGCGCAACGTCTGGTCCCACGCCGTGATCTTCTGCGGGCACTTCCCGGACGGCACCGAGACCTTCGACGAGGACCGGCTCGAGGGCGAGACCCAGGGCCAGTGGTACGTCCGGCAGATGCTGGGCTCGGCCAACCTCACCGGTGGGAAGCTGTTCCACCTCATGACCGGCAACCTCAGCCACCAGATCGAGCACCACCTGTTCCCGGACGTCCCGAGCAACCACTACGCCCGGATCGCGCCCAAGGTGCAGGAGATCTGCGAGCGCTACGGCCTGCCCTACACCGCCGGTTCGCTGCCGAAGCAGTACTCGAAGGTGGTCCGCAAGATCGTCCGCCTGGCGTTCCCCGGCGGCGCCTGACCCACCCCCCGTGCGCGGAAATCAGTGCGGGAGCACTGATTTCCGCGCACGAGGCGTCAGAGCGCGTACTGCCTGACCCAGTCGACCTGCATCTGGGTGGTCGTGTTCCGCCCCCCGAAGTTGTCGAGCTGGATCGTCATGTGCATCGGGCCGGGCGGCAGGATCGACGTGTTCTTCGTCGACCACCACGCCTTGCCGTCGAGGTAGGTCGTGATGCCCTGGGGCGTCCACTCCACGGCCCAGTTGTGCCACTGCGTGGCGTCGACGTTCACGTCGCCCTGCACCTGGTTGTTGTTCGCGCCGTAGTGCAGGAACGTGTCGGCCACCTTGCGGGCGGGGTCGGAGATCTCCATCCAGTCGACCTCACCGCCGATCGGCCAGTTCTCCGCCGACGGCCACAGCAGCATCACGGGGTGGTACGAACCCGCGGTGGAGCGGACGCGGGCCTCCCAGCGGCCGTACTTCTGGCCGTCGCCCCAGGCCATGCCGCCGGTGTTGCCGTTCGTGTCGCCGGTCATCGTCATGATGCCGTCGGCGGTGGTGATCGCGGACGGCGTGCGACGGCCGTTGCCGGCGTGGCCGCTCCCGTCGTAGACGCCCCACTGGCCGAGGCCGGCGGAGAAGTCGTCGGACTTGGTGGGCGTGCCCCAGCCCAGGGCCTGTGCGGCGGTGCTGCCGGTGCCCGTGCCCGCCGCGGCCGGCGCGGGAGCGGGCGCCGCCGTGGTGGTCTTCGGTGCGGCGGTGGCCTTCGGCGGGGTGGTCGCGGCGGGCGCGGGCTTCGGGGCGGTGGTGCGCGGGGTGCGGGTACGGGGCGCCGATGTGGCCGGCGCGGGCGATGCGGCGTCGTCGGCCGCCTGCCCGGCGCACTCGGCCGGGAGCTCGGCGCCCACCCCGGCCCGGGTCAGGGCCTTCCGCAGCTGGACGGACCGCGCGTCGGTCTGCCCGTCGAGGCTCACGAGGAGGTCGTGCGCGGCCACCTGCCAGCGGCACTGGTCGACGGCCGCGGAACCGGCGGTCGGCAGCGTGACGAGCGCGACGGCGGCGGTGAGCAGGACCGCGGCGGTGCGGCGGCTCCCACCCAGCCCGGCCAGCGCGCGCCGGCCCTTGTCGGGGCGGGAGGCGTCGGCGTCGGTCCTGCGACGGTGGCGCGTCGGAGCGGCGTGGCGGCCGGCCGTGCGGGTCGGGGCCGGGTCGTCACCCGGGTCGCCGGCCGGGTCGCCGGCCGGGTCGCCGGCCGGGTCGTCGTCGTCGTCGTCGGTCGCGGCCGTCGGCGTCTCGTCGGCGACCGGCTCCGGCGCGGACTGCGCGCGGACGACCGGGAGAGGGGCGGTGAGCGGCTCGGCCGGGCGCCCGGTCGAGGGGTCGTGGATCGGGCGCTGCGTCTCGGACTCATCGGCCGTCGCGTGCCGGCCGGCCGGCCGGTCGCTGCGGGCCGCGGGAGGAGCGTCGGCCGCGTGTCGCGACGGTGCCGGCCCCGCCCCGAGGCCGTCCGCGGCGTGCCGGGCGGTGCCGACGGCGTGCCGGGACTTGCTCGGCGCGTGCCGGGAGTCGCTCGGCGCGTGCCGGGACTCGCTCGGTGTGCGGGGCCGCGGGATGGCCGGGCGGCCGGAGCCCGGTGCGTCGGCTGCGGGGGACCCGTCAGCGACGGTGTCCGCCAGGCCGTGCCGGGACGTTCCACGATCGGGCAGGCCGGAGCTGGGCAGGCTGTGTCTGGACATGCGGGAGCGATCCTCGTACCCGGTGTCCGCGGCGGCCGCGGACTCCTGCCCGGTGTGCTGGGGGCCGCCCGTGGGGAGCGTCGGCGGGCAGGATCCCGGAACCGACCAGGCGCACCGGTCGAGAGTGGGGAGCGGTCGACCGGCCAGGAGACCGTAACCACCTCGTGACCGTCCGCGGAGCAACCTTCCACGGATCTGCGACGACCGGGCCGTCCGTTTCCACGAACGGGTGACCCCGGTTCGGGTTGCGCGACGAACGGCAGTTTCCGTCGAGCGGCGACATCGGCGCGACGAGCGGTCCTCAGTGCTGGTCGGGGTCGGTCGTGCGGAGCGCGATGGCCAGCTCCAGTCGACGGAGCGGGTCGTCGAGCGCCCCGCCGAACGTCTCGCGCAGCCCGGCGAGGCGGTAGCGCACGGTCTGCGGATGCACGTGCAGGGTCGCGGCGGTGGCCGTCACGTCGCCGTGGGCGTCGAGCCAGGCCCGCAGCGTCTCCTCGGCCCGGGCGGCGGCACCGTCGGGGAGGTCGGCGAGCGGGTGCCGGGCCCGCTCGCAGAGGTCGGCGGCGAGATCGGGCTGCGCAGCCAGCAGCAGGGCCAGCAGGTGCTCGTCGGCGCGCACGAGGGGGTCGTCCGTGTCGGTGGGGAGCATCCCGCCCACGTGCAGCGGCCAGGCGGCCTGCGCCCGGGCGATCGACCGGGGTGCCCGGGCGGGCTCCACCACGGGGCCCAGCACCCCCGGCCGGCCCCGCAGCCCGGCGCGGACCTGGTCGACCCAGCCGTCCCGTTCCGGCACGGCGACGAGTGCGACACCGACCGGGTCGAGGTCCGCGCCGATCGCGGACGGGAGCCGGGTGGCCACCTCCACCGCGTCCTCGACGACGAGCGCCGCCAGCCGGGCGGGCGGCCGCCAGCCGGCCGCCGCGGCCAGCCGCTCCATCTCGGCCGGAGGGGCCGGGGTCGGCCGGGCCAGCAGCTCGACGAGCGCGTGACGCCGGGTCTGCAGCGAGCCCGCCCGGCTGGACTCCTCGGCGGCCCATCCCGCCACCGATGCCGCCGACAGCTCCTCGATGTAGGTGAACAGGGCCTCCGCCAGCCGGAAGATGACGTCCGGTGGCAGCTGCCGGGCGGTGGTGCTCTCCCCGAGCCGGCGCCACAGCGTGCGGCTGCCGACCTGGTAGGCCGACTGCAGGGCCGCGAGCGTCCGGCCCTCGCGGTGCTCGAGCTGGCCCAGCGCGCGGTAGACGCGGACGTCCTCGAGCGGCACGTCGCAGCCGAGCAGGTCGAGGAACTGGCCCAGCGCCACCGAGACGCCCTCGGTGAGCCGTGAGCCGAAGCGCCCCACGAGCGGCCGTGCGTAGTCGGTGACGTCGGTGCGCACCGCCGTGATGATGTCGTCCGCCGAGCCGGCGAGCTCGGGTCGCAGCGCGGCCCCGACCCAGGCCGGCACCCGGGCCCAGGGCCGGTCCAGCCCGCCCGTCACGGCCGCTCCGCGGCCCGTGCGCGGCTGGGTCGTGAGCGGATGGCGGTGCCCGGGCACCGATATCCGCTCACGAGGCCAGGACGGTCGTCACGATCCCGGCGAGGTGGGTGAGCCGCGCCAGCTCCGACGGCCGGAACACCGGGCCGCCCGGCCGCCCGACGACCAGCGCCTGCGCCTGCGCCGCCGATCCGAACGGCGCCGCGGCCAGCTCGGTGTCGAGGCAGCTCCACGGCTCGGGCACCCAGTGCACCTCGGGATCGATGACGATCGCCTTGGTCAGTGGGAGCCACGGCAGGTGGCCCGCGATCGTCTCGGGGGCGGCGGAGCTCTGGGCCACCCGGTAGGAGCGGGTGCCCTCGCGGACGGCGATGATCGCCCACCCGGCCCGGAAGATCCGCGGCACCCCGGCGGCGAGCAGCTCCAGCCCGCGCGCCGGGTCGCCGGTGATCTCCTCGATGAGCTCCAGCTCGTGGTGGGTCTCCAGCAGCCCCGAGTGCGGCCGCACCGACTCCACCTCGACGCCCGGCACCGACTCGGCCGCCGTGATCAGCACGTCGGGCGGCCGGCCGTTCGGCAGCTCCACCGCCAGGTCGTCGACGGCGTGGCCGGGGGACCGCTCGACGACGGTGACGCCGAGGATGTCGGCCCCCGCGTTGCCCAGCGCCGTGGCCACGGCCCCCAGGCTGCCGGGCTTGTCCGGTAGCACCACCCGGAGCAGGTACGACACTCCACACGCCCTCTCGTCGACTGTTCTCGCGCACAGCGACGCCGCGTGCCGCCCGACGGTGGATTGTGTCAGGCCGACCGCCTCCAGGCACATCCCCGCGACGGAGCGTCCCCGCGTGGGAACTCGATGGCGGTCTCGGCCTAAACTCAGGCCCATCCGACGCCCGCGCCGCCGTCCGTTCTGACGTCACCGCCCGGTTCCGTCGAGCAGCCCCGAGAAGTCGTCCTGGAGGACGTGTTGAGTTCCAGAGATCAGATCAGCCGGGACGAGGTCGCGCACCTCGCCAAGCTGTCCCGGCTGGCCGTCACCGACGCGGAGCTGGACCTGTTCGCGGGCCAGCTCGACGTCATCCTGGGTGCGGTCGCGCGCGTCGGCGAGGTCGCCGCCGACGACATCCCGCCCACGTCGCACGCGGTGCCGCTGCAGAACGTGTTCCGCCCCGACGAGCTGCGCCCCGGCCTGAGCCAGGAGCAGGCGCTCTCGGGTGCGCCCGCCTCCGAGGACGGCCGCTTCCGCGTGCCGCAGATCCTGGGGGAGGAGCAGTGACCGACCTCATCCGCCTCTCGGCCGCCGAACTGGCCGAGAAGATCCACTCGCGCGAGGTCTCCGCCGTCGAGGTCGCCCAGGCCCACCTCGACCGCATCGAGGCCGTCGACGGCTCCGCTGACGGTCCCGGGGTCCACGCGTTCCTGCACGTCGCGTCCGAGGCGGCGCTGGAGTCGGCGTCGCTCGTCGACGCATCGCTCGCCGTCGGCACCGCCCCGGCGTCGCCGCTGGCCGGCGTGCCGCTGGCGCTCAAGGACGTGTTCACCACGATCGACATGCCCACCACCGCGGGCTCGAAGATCCTCGAGGGCTGGCGCCCGCCGTATGACGCCACGCTCACCGCGCGGCTGCGCGCCGCGGGCGTCACGATCCTCGGCAAGACCAACATGGACGAGTTCGCGATGGGCTCGTCCACCGAGTACTCGGCCTACGGCGCCACCCACAACCCGTGGGACCTCACCCGCGTCCCGGGCGGGTCCGGTGGCGGCTCGGCGGCGGCGCTCGCGGCGTTCGAGGCCCCGCTGTCGATCGGCACCGACACCGGCGGCTCGATCCGCCAGCCGGCCGCGTTCACCGGCACGGTCGGCGTCAAGCCCACCTACGGCGGCGTCTCGCGCTACGGCCTCATCGCCTGCGCGTCGTCGTTGGACCAGGGCGGCCCGTGCGCCCGCACAGTCCTCGACGCGGCGCTGCTGCACGAGGTGATCGGCGGCCACGACCCCCTCGACTCCACCTCGATCGACGCGCCGGTCCCGGCCGTCGTCGCCGCCGCCCGCGAGGGCGCCAACGGCGACCTCTCCGGGCTGCGCGTCGGCGTCGTCCGCGAGATGGGGGGCGAGGGCTACCAGCCCGGCGTCCGGGCGTCGTTCGACGGGGCGCTGCGTCAGCTGGAGAAGCTGGGCGCCGAGATCGTCGAGGTCAGCTGCCCGCACTTCGAGTACGGGCTGGCGGCGTACTACCTGATCCTGCCCAGCGAGGTCTCGTCCAACCTCGCCCGCTTCGACGCCATGCGCTACGGCCTGCGGGTCGACGAGGGCGCGAGCGCGGAGGCGGTCATGGCCGCCACCCGCGAGGCCGGGTTCGGCCCCGAGGTCAAGCGGCGCATCATCCTCGGCACCTACGCGCTGTCGAGCGGCTACTACGACGCCTACTACGGGCAGGCCCAGAAGGTGCGCACGCTGATCAGCCGCGACTTCGCCGCCGCGTTCGCGCAGGCCGACGTCCTCGTGTCGCCGACGACGCCCACCACGGCGTTCCCGATCGGTGACAAGGTCGACGACCCGCTGGCCATGTACCTCAACGACCTGGCCACCATCCCCACCAACCTGGCGGGTACCGCGGGCATGTCCGTGCCGTCCGGGCTGGCGGACGGGCTGCCCGTCGGCCTGCAGATCATGGCGCCCGCGCTCGGCGAGGCCGTCATGTACCGGGTGGCGGCGGCCTACGAATCGACCCGCGAGCCCCTCGTCGCCCCGGAGGTGAAGGCATGACCGCGCCCACGCTGGTCGACTTCGACGACGTCGTCGAGCGCTTCGACCCCATGCTCGGGCTCGAGGTGCACGTCGAGCTCAACACCAACACCAAGATGTTCTGCGGCTGCCCCACCGAGTTCGGCGCCGAGCCCAACACGCAGGTCTGCCCGATCTGCCTGGGCCTGCCCGGCGCGCTGCCGGTGGTCAACCGCACGGCCGTCGAGTCGGCCATCCGCATCGGGCTGGCGCTCAACTGCGACATCGCCCCGTGGGGCCGCTTCGCGCGGAAGAACTACTTCTACCCGGACATGCCGAAGAACTTCCAGACCTCGCAGTACGACGAGCCGATCGCCGTCAACGGGTACCTGGACGTCGAGCTGGACGACGGGTCCACCTTCCGCGTGGAGATCGAGCGCGCGCACATGGAGGAGGACACCGGCAAGTCGCTGCACGTGGGCGGCGCGACGGGCCGCATCCACGGCGCCGAGTACTCGCTGCTCGACTACAACCGCGCCGGCGTCCCGCTGATCGAGATCGTCACGAAGATGATCCCCGGCACCCGCGAGCGGGCTCCCGAGGTGGCCCGCGCGTACGTCACGGCGCTGCGCGACCTGATCAAGGCCCTCGGCGTCTCCGACGTCCGCATGGACCAGGGCTCGATGCGCTGCGACGTCAACCTGTCGCTCTCGCCGCGCGACTCCGGCGTGCTGGGCACCCGCAGCGAGACCAAGAACGTCAACTCGCTGCGGTCGGTGGAGCGCGCCGTCCGCTACGAGATGAGCCGGCACGCCGGCGTGCTCGACGCGGGCGAGAAGGTGGTGCAGGAGACGCGGCACTTCCAGGAGGACACGGCCAGCACCCGGTCGGGCCGGATCAAGGAGACCTCCGAGGACTACCGGTACTTCCCGGAGCCCGACCTCGTCCCGATCGCGCCGCCCCGGGAGTGGGTCGAGGAGCTGCGCGGCACCCTGCCGGAGCTGCCGTGGGAGCGTCGCCGCCGGATCTCCGCCGAGTGGGGCCTCACCGACGAGGAGCTGCGCGACCTGGTGAACGCCGGGGCGCTCGACCTCATCGAGGCCACCGTCGCCGAGGGCGCGCCCGCGGGCGAGGCCCGCAGCTGGTGGGTGGCGTACCTGACGCAGCAGGCCAACACCCGCGAGGTCCCCCTCGACGAGCTGCCGATCACCCCGGCGGCGGTCGCCCGCGTGATCGAGCTGGTGGCGTCGGGGGAGCTGAACAACAAGCTCGCCCGGCAGGTGGTCGACGGGGTGCTGGACGGCGAGGGCACGCCCGACGAGGTCGTCGCGGCCCGCGGCCTGGCCGTGGTGTCCGACGACGGCGCCCTGATCGCCGCGGTCGACGAGGCCCTGGCGGCCCAGCCCGACGTGGCGCAGAAGATCCGCGACGGCAAGGTCGCCGCAGCGGGCGCGATCGTGGGTGCGGTGATGAAGGCGACCAAGGGCCAGGCCGACGCCAAGCGCGTGCGCGAGCTGATCATCGAACGCTGCGGATAGCGGCCGCCGCCGCCCGTGCGCGGATAACGGTGTCCCAGCACTGATATCCGCGCACGACCTGCAGCCGCACGACCCGCAGCCGCACGACCCCGCGGGCGCGAGTTGTCCACATCGGCCGGCCTTCGTCCACAGGCTCGACGTTCGGCCCCACGACGAGGCGGACCTGCCCCATCGTCGGGGCATGACCCTTGTCCACCGCGCGGTTCCGGCCGAGATCAAGGCTCGCGGGCTGCTCGACACGTGGAACGCCCTGCTGGCCCGTCAGGCCGGCATCGTCCCCATCACGCAGCTCCGCTCTCTGGGCGTCACGTGGGACACGATCGACGCGCAGGTCGCCGCCGCCCGGTGGCAGCGGGTCGTCCACGGTATGTACGCCACCTCCACCGGGCCGTTGCCGCGCGAGTCCCGCATCGCCGCCGCGCTGCTCTACGGCGGTCCGGCCGCCGTGCTCAGCCACCGCACCGCGGCCGAGGAGTGGCACCTCGTCCCCCGGGTCGACGGCCCGGTGCACATCACGGTTCCGTACGGGACGTCCGCGATCTCCCAACCGGATCTGGTCGTGGTGCACCGGTCCCGCGCGTACCGGCACATCGTGGTGGCGGCCGACCCGCCCCGGACGTCCCGGGCCGACACCGCTCTCGACGTCGCGGTCGAGGAGCCCGACGTCCGCGCGGCGCGCACGGTGCTGCCGATTCGCCGTCGACGGCGTCACGCTCTGGGAGGACGCCGTGTACGACGACGTCGGCCTGCCGCTCACCGTCCGCCTCGACGGCCGCACCCACCTGCTCGACGACGTCGCCTTCCGCGACCGCCGCCGCGACAACGCCGCCGAGCTCGCGGGGCGGTCCCGGCTCACGTTCGGATGGGTCGACCTGTCGACCGACCCCTGTGGAGGTGCTCTCGAAGTGCTGACTGTCCTGCGGAGACACGGCTGGTCGGGGGAGTTCGTGTGGTGCGAGCGGTGCCCCACGAGGTCGTGAGCGGAAATCAGGGTGGGAACACCGTTATCCGCGCACGGGCGGCGGTAGCCGCAAACGATCGAGAGCGCGGCGGCGACGATGGCCTGATCGTCTCAGAGGCCGCGGACGATCTTCGTGGCGTCGAGGAGCGACAGGGCGGGGTTGGCGGTGCGGAGCATAGTGACCGCCGCCACCTCGCCCTTCTCGTCGCGCTCGGCCCGGAGGGCGTCCCGGTCGATGACGGCGGCGCGATCGGCGTGCGGCTGCGGACGGGGCCGCAGACCGATGCCGACCAGCCCCACCACGAGCCCGAGCACCACGCACACCAGCGACGCCACGCCCTGGCCGAGCAGGTTCAGCACGCCCGCGGCGATGATGAAGGCGCTGCCGAGCAGCGTCACGATCAGGGAGAGTCGTCGGCGGTCGTTCACGGTGGACGAGCCTGTCAGGCCGCGCTGGCCCCGCCGCCCGCGGGGGGCTGGATGCGGATCACGCGGTCGTCGCTGGGCACCGGCCTGCCCCCGGCCTTGTTGACGGTGCCCAGCCACAACAGACCGTCCGACGCCAGCGCGGCGGCCGAGAGCCGGCCGTAGGTGCCGACCAGCAGCGTCTCGGGGTCGCCCGTGAACGTGCCGTCGTCGCCCGGGTGCAGCACGAACAGCGCCGCCCCGCCGGTCTCGGCCACCGTCACGACACCGGGTGCGGCCATGCACCCGGCCACGCCGGGCCGGTCGGGCCAGGTCCACGCCGGCGCGGGGAGCGGTCCCGGGACCAGCTTGTGCAGCACGTCGCGGGTGCCGTCGCGGTCGGTGATCCAGGTCAACGTGGACTGCGTGTCGACGCAGATGCCGCCGGGCGCGTGCAGGCCCGAGCTCAGCACCGGCGAACCCGCGGTCGGGTTGCCCGTGCCCGGGCGGCCGAGCGTGTCGATGCGCAGCACCTTGCCGGCCAGACCGGGCCCGCTCGGGTCACCCCCGGCGTCGCCGGTGGCCACCAGCAGCGAACCGTCGACGTCGACGGCGAGCGCACCACCGTTGTCGACCGGGCCGCGGGGGATCCCGACGAGCACCGGCTTGGCGGGCTCGCCGCGGGCGATGCGGACCACCCGGTTGTCGGTGGGCGTGGTGACGTAGGCGTAGAGGAGCTGGTCCTCGGCGTAGGACGGCGAGAGCACGAGCCCCGTCAGCCCGCCGCCGCCGGTGCCGTCGACGGGGACGGTCGCGACCAGGACGGGTGGTTTGCCCTTCGTCACCTGCAGGACACGGCCGGTGGTGCGCTCGCCGACCAGCGCCTGCTCGGGGTCGGGCAGCACGGCGATGGCGCCGACCGGGTTGAGACAGGTGGCCACGACCTGCGGGTCGGCATCCGTACAGCCCGACGCCGGGGCCGGGGTGCCGCTCGAGGGGGCGCCGTTCCCGCCGGACGGCGGTGAGTTCGGCGCACTCGGCTGGGCGATCGCCGGCGGGCCCCCGAGCTCGCCGACCCCCTCGATCTTGGGCTGCCAGGCGCGTGGGCCGTCGTCGGGGAAGGTGGCGCAGCCGGCCAGCAGGAGGCCGAGCGCGGCGATGGTCATGCCGTGCCGCAGCCGTCTCCCCACGGGGACAGGTTAGGTGCCGCGGGGTGAGCGTTCAGTGAGTACGGTCCGGGCATGGCCGAGATCCACGTACTGGTGCCCCACGACGAGGGCGTCGCCGCGCTCGCCGACGTCCCCGGGGTGCGAGCCACCCGCTACGACGTCGACGGCGAGCTGCCGGCCGCGGACGTGCTGGTGCCGCCGTTCCTCGCCAACGCCGACGCCGTCGGGCTCGCCCCGCGGGTGGAGGGGCTGCGGCTGGTGCAGCTGCTCACCGCGGGTGCGGAGAACTGGGTGGGCAAGCTCCCGGACGGTGTCGCGCTCTCGGACTGCCGCGGCGCGCACGGTGGCGCCACCGCGGAGTGGATCGTGGCCGCGATGCTGGCGGTGTACCGGGACCTGCCCGCGTTCGTCCGCAGGCAGGACGAGGCCCGCTGGGACCAGCGCCAGACCCGGGAGCTCGCCGGGAAGAAGGTGCTGATCGTCGGCGCCGGGGACGTCGCGGAGCACACCGTGCGGCGTCTCGCCCCGTTCGAGGTGGAGACCACGCTGGTGGGTCGGCGCGCCCGGGACGGCGTGCACGGCATCGACGAGGTGCTCGACCTGCTGCCCCACTTCGACGCCTGCGTCGTGATCGTGCCCCTCACCGACGACACCCGCGGGCTCGTCGACGCGGCGTTCCTCGCGGCGATGCCCGACGGTGCGCTGCTGGTCAACGCCGCGCGCGGGCCCGTGGCCGACACCGACGCGCTGCTCGCCGAGCTGAACGGCGGCCGCCTGCTCGCGGCCGTCGACGTCACCGATCCGGAGCCGCTGCCCGCCGACCACCCGCTCTGGAAGGCACCGGGCCTGCTGATCACCCCGCACGTCGGGGGGAGCGTCCCGGGGGCGTTCCGCCGCGCCTACCGTATCGCCGCCGAGCAGATCGGGGCCTTCGCCCGCGGGGACAAACCGCCGAACCTCGTCGAGAACGGGTACTGACCGCGCGACCGGGCTACTCTCCCCGACCATGAGCGAGCAGCCGACGACGACGTTCCCGGGGTCGGTGGGGTACGGCACGGACGAGCCGACGAAGACGCGCCCCACCCGCCGTCCCCTGACCTGGAACGGCGGCGCCGACGTCGGCCTGCTGCTCCTGCGGTTCGCGGTCGGCGGGGTGTTCTTCGCGCACGGCGCCCAGAAGGTCTTCGGGATCTGGGGCGGCGCCGGGCAGGCCGCCTTCGCCCGCCAGCTGTCCGGCTACGGCTACCAGCAGGCCGACACGCTGTCGTGGGTCACGGGCATCGGGGAGCTGGTGGCCGGCGCGTTCGTCGTGCTGGGGGTGCTCACGCCGCTGGCGGCGGCCGGACTGCTCGCCGTCATGATCAACGCCGTGCTGGTGAAGCTCGGCAACGGGTTCTTCGTGACCGGCCCGTCCGGCTCGGACGCGCTGGAGTTCGACGTCGTGCTGGGGCTCGCCTCGGCCGCGCTGGTGTTCACCGGTCCCGGCCGGATCGCGCTGGACAACGGCCGCGCCTGGCACCGTCGCCCCGCGTCGTGGGGAGTGCTGGCGCTGGTGATCGGCGTGGCCGCCGCGGTGCTGGTGCGGATCCTGCTGCGCCAGCCGACGCCCTGACCGCATGTGATCGCCCGTCGCCGCACGCCGACGCCCGCGGCCGGGCGTGCCGGTGCGGCGGGCGACGACCACGACGGGACCGCGCGTGAGTGCCCGCGACACGACGTCGTCGCCCACCGGGGGACCGCGATCCGCCGGTGATCCCTGGCTCGCGGCCGTCGGCCGCGCACTCGGTGGAACCGCGCGCGTGCGCGTGCGCAGCCCCCTGGGCGGCGGCTACGTGTCCGACGCGGTGGAGCGGATCGACCTGGACGTCGACGGGCGCGCGGTGGCGGTGGTGCTGAAGGCGGCATCGCCGGTGGAGGTGGCCGCGATGCGCGCGGTGGCGGTGGTCGGTGGGGTGCCCCGGCCGGTCGCCGTCGGGCCGGACTGGATCGTCACGCCGTTCGTGGACGCGCCGCCCCCCGCCGACGGCCGCCCCGTCCCGGACGCGGTCTGGGACACCCTCGCCCGCGTCCACACGCACTGGCACCGCAAACGCCCCCGCGGCATCCCGGTGGTGGACGGCCCGTGGTGGGCGGCGCTCTGCGACCGGACCCTGGTCGCGGTCCGCGGCGGCCTGGCGCGCACGGGTGACACCGCATTCGGTGACGCGGAGAAGGCTCTCCGGTCCTGGCGCGACGACCCGAGGATCCTGCGGGCCCTGGCCACCCTGCCCCGCACGCTCTGCCACGGCGACCCGCACCGCGGCAACATCCTCGGGGACGTGCTGATCGACTGGGGCAACGCCCGCGTCGCGCCCGCCGGCCTGGACCTGGCGGTGCTCCGCGCGCAGGGGGCGGAGCTGCCGTCGGATCACCCCGAGCCCCCCGGCGAGCGCGACTGGGCCGACGTCCACGTCAACGTGCAGTACCTGGGCTTCGCCGCGGACCACCTCGGCCCGGAGCGCGTCGCGGAGATGGTCGAGCTCGCCGCGGCCGCCCTCGGCCGACTGGAGCCGTAGCAAACGAGCGTCGTGCGCCGGCTGGTCATGCCGCCGGGGGGTCGTGCGCGGATATCAGTGCGGGAACACCGTTATCCGCGCACGGGCGCGGTAGCGCACCTCTCTCAGGGCAGCTTGCGGACCGCACCGGTGTGGGCGCTGGTGGCCAGGGCCGCGTAGGCGCGCAGGGCCTTGCTCACCGGGCGGTCGCGGTGCTTCGGCTGCCAGGGGTTCTCGCTCGCCTCCATCTTCGCGCGCCGCTCGGTCAGCACGTCCTCGTCCACCTGCAGCTCGATCACGCGCTGGTGGACGTCGAGCACGATCTGGTCGCCGTCCTCGATCAGGCCGATCACGCCACCGGCCGCGGCCTCGGGGGAGATGTGGCCCACCGAGATACCCGACGAGCCGCCGGAGAACCGCCCGTCGGTGATCAGCGCGCAGACCTTCCCCAGGCCCGTGCCCTTCATGAACGCCGTGGGGTGCAGCATCTCCTGCATGCCGGGCCCACCGGACGGGCCCTCGTAGCGGATCACCAGCACGTCACCGGGCTGCACCTGCTTGGACAGGATCGCCTCGACGGCGGCCTCCTGGCTCTCGACGACCCGCGCGGGGCCCTCGAAGTGCCACAGCTCCTCGGGGATGCCGGCCGACTTGATCACCGCGCCGTCGGGGGCGATGTTGCCGCGCAGCACCGCCAGCCCGCCCTCGACCGTGTAGGCGTGCTCGACGTCGTGGATGCAGCCCTCGGCCGCGTCGGTGTCGAGTGAGCTCCAGCGGTTCTCCGTGGAGAACGCCTGGGTGGTGCGCACCCCGCCGGGGGCGGCGTGGAACAGCTCGACGGCGGTGGCCGACGGCGAGGCGGCGCGGACGTCCCACTCCGACAGCCACTGCGAGAGGGAGGGGGAGTGCACCGTGTGGACGTCCTCGTGCAGGAGCCCGGCCCGCCACAGCTCGCCCAGGATCGCGGGGATGCCGCCGGCGCGGTGCACGTCCTCCATGTGGAAGTCGCCGTTCGGCGCCACCTTCGACAGGCACGGCACGCGGCGCGACACGGCGTCGATCGCGGCGAGGTCGAAGTCGATCTCGCCCTCCTGCGCGGCGGCGAGGATGTGCAGCACCGTGTTGGTGGAGCCGCCCATCGCGACGTCGAGCGCCATCGCGTTCTCGAACGCGTCGCGGGTGGCGATGTTGCGGGGCAGCGCGGTGGCGTCGTCCTCCTCGTACCAGCGACGCGCGAGCTTCATGACCGTCCGGCCGGCCTCGAGGAACAGCTCCCGGCGCGCGGCGTGCGTGGCCAGCGTGGAGCCGTTGCCCGGCAGCGCGAGCCCGAGCGCCTCGGTGAGGCAGTTCATCGAGTTGGCGGTGAACATGCCGGAGCAGGAACCGCAGGTGGGGCACGCGGAGCGCTCCACCTCGGCGAGCCCGGCATCGTCCACCGCGGGGGACGCCGACGCCGAGATCGCCGTGATCAGGTCGGTGGGCGCGTGCGCCACGCCGTCGACGACGACGGCCTTGCCGGCCTCCATCGGCCCGCCGGAGACGAACACGGTGGGGATGTTGAGGCGCATGGCCGCGTTGAGCATGCCGGGGGTGATCTTGTCGCAGTTGGAGATGCACACCAGGGCGTCGGCGGCGTGACCGTTGACCATGTACTCCACCGCGTCGGCGATCACCTCGCGGCTGGGCAGCGAGTAGAGCATCCCGCCGTGGCCCATCGCGATGCCGTCGTCCACGGCGATGGTGTGGAACTCCTTCGCCACCCCGCCCGCCTCACGGATCGCGCCCGCGACGAGGTCGCCCATGTCCTTGAGGTGCACGTGGCCGGGCACGAACTGGGTGTAGGAGTTGGCGATGGCGACGATCGGCTTGCCGAAGTCGTCGTCGGTCATGCCGGTGGCGCGCCAGAGCGACCGCGCTCCGGCGGCGTTGCGGCCGTGGGTGGTGACGCGGGAACGCAGTTCAGGCATTGATCTAGCTCTCTTCTCCGGCCGGGTCGGGAAGCCGGCCACCGCTGACGGCGGCGAGCTGGGGCAGGTCGCGCAGGCCGACGGAGGGGAGCGGTAGCTCGGCCCCGTCGCTCAGCATCGCGCTGACCCGGTTCTTGTCGAGCCGCAGCGTGCTGATCTCCGACCACGGTACGCGCCGGTGCCCGACGACCTTCCGAACGGTCAGCGCCTCGTCGTCGACGGTGGTGCGCACCCGCAGGACCCACACGACCATCGCGATCGGCACGAGGTAGACCAGCTCGCCGAACGGCACCGCGAACGCCACCGGGGTGGCGCAGAACGCGATCGCGACGGCGCCGAGGACGGCCAGGGGACTGGTGCGGAAGATCGCCTGCGGTGCACTCACGTCCTCATGGTCCCTCATGCCCGATCGCCCCGCGCAGGGCGGCGAGACCCTGCTCGAGCCCGCGCAGCGCCTCGGTGTCGACGGCCCGCAGCAGCGTGTGGAGCAGGGTGCGGCCCTCGGTGGTCACCTGTTCGGCGAGGGTCAGTCCCTGCGCGGTCAGCCCGGCCAGCCGGACGCGGCCGTCGGCGGGCGAGGGGGTGCGCTCGACGATGCCGCGGGCCGCGAGCCGGTCGACGAGCCCGGTGACGCTGGCGAGGCTCACGCCGAGGGCGTGGGCGAGCTCGCTGTGGGGCAGCGGGCCGTCCTGGGAGAGCAGCATGACCACGCGGAACTGCTGCATCGTGAGGCCGCTGCCGAGCAGGTGGTCGGCCCCGGCGCGCGACATCACCCGGCGGATCTCCGTGCCGTGGCTCTCGATGGCCGCGAACAACGCCGCGCGCTCGTCGTCGCCCGTCACGTCACCCTTGCCCCGGAGAGCCCGAGCACTCCCGCGATACTCCGCATGGCCCATGGTATCCGATCGCTCGCATGACCTGGCTCGCCCGCCTCAGCGTCACCGCTCCGATCGGGGCGGCGGCCACCGGGCTCCCCGGTGTCACCGGCACGTCGTCGAGCAGCGCCGACGGCGGCTCCGTCGTCACGCCGCCCGCGGGTACGGCACCGACACGGCCACGACCCTGGACGTGACGCCGAGCGGCATCCGCGACCCCCGCATCACCATCGACGCCCACGCCTCCGATGACGGCGTCTTCGGCCTCCCCCGGTGGGGAGTCCCCGACCTACGGGCTCACGGTCCCACCCGGGCGCCCTGCGCTGCGACGTGACGTTGCGGCCGTCGCGGGAGTCGGTCCCTTCCCGGCGCTGACCGTCATCGGCGCTGCTCACGGCGGCTCCGCTCAGGGAAGTCTCAGCATCGCGACGATGCTTCGGATGGTCCGTAGTATTCAATCGAACCCATGACATGGCTCGCCCGCCTCAGCCTCGCCAACCGCGCCGTCGTCGGTCTGGTGACGGTGCTGCTCCTCGCGTTCGGACTGCTGGCCACCGGCTCGCTGCGGCAGGAGCTGCTGCCCTCGTTCAGCGTGCCGACGGTCACGGTCCTCACGCCCTACGCGGGGGCGTCGCCGGAGGTGGTCGCCGAGCAGGTCACGGACCCGATCGAGGCGGCGGTGGCCGGTGTCACCGGTGTCACCGGGACCTCGTCGAGCAGCACCGGCGGCAGCTCCGTCGTGACGCTGAACCTGGCGTACGGCACCGACACCGACACCGCCACCACGCAGGTCGAGCGCGCGATCCAGGGCGCGACGCTCCCCGAGGGCGTGACGGCGAAGGTCGGCACGATCGGCACCGACAGCATCCCGGTGCTGCAGCTCGCCGCCTCCTCGACGCTGCCGCCCGACCAGCTCGCCGCCGTGCTGCGCGACAAGGTCCAGCCGCTGCTCGCCGGGCTCGCCGGGGTCGGCGACGTGAGCCTGACGGGCATCCGCGACCCCCGCATCACCATCGACGTCGACACCGCCAAGGCCGCGGGCAAGGGCGTGTCGCTCACCGCCGTGCAATCGCTGCTGCAGGCCAACGGCGTGCGCGTGCCGGCGGGGCAGCTCTCGCCCGACACCGCGCCCCTGACCGTGCAGGTCGGCAGCCCGATCACGACCGTCGACGAGCTGCGGAACCTCTACCTGACACCAGGTGCCTCCGCCGCCGCGGGCGCCGGTCGCTCCCCGTCCGCCACCCCGTCCGCTGGCGCCCCCTCCGCTGCCGCCCGGTCCGCGGCCGCCGCCGCACCGGCCGACCCGGTGCGCCTCGGCGACATCGCGACGGTCACCGCCGAGCGGGCCCCCGCCACCGGTTACACCCGCACCGACGGCGTCGACAGCATCGGGATCGGCGTCACCAAGACCGGCGACGCCAACACCGTCGCGGTCTCCAAGGCCGTCAACGACGCACTGCCGCAGGTGACCGACCTGCTGGGCGGCCCGGCGCGCGCCGCCGCCGTCACCGTCGTGTTCGACCAGGCCCCGTTCATCCAGCAGTCGGTGTCCGACCTGACCACCGAAGGCCTGCTCGGCCTGGCGTTCGCGGTGCTGGTGATCCTCGCGTTCCTGCTGTCGGTGCGGGCCACGCTGGTGACGGCGGTGTCGATCCCGCTGTCGCTGCTGATCGCGCTGATCGTCCTCTACGTCGGCGGGTTCACCCTCAACATCCTGACCCTCGCCGCGCTGACGGTGGCCGTCGGACGCGTGGTCGACGACTCGATCGTCGTGATCGAGAACATCAAGAGACACATCGGCTACGGCGGCCCCCGGCGTGCGGCGATCCTCACCGGCGTCCGGGAGGTCGCGGGCGCGATCACCGCCTCGACCGTGACGACGGTGGCCGTGTTCGCCCCGATCGGCCTGGTCGGCGGACAGGTCGGGGAGCTGTTCCGGCCGTTCGCGGTGGCCGTCGCGGCCGCGTTGCTGGCGTCGCTGCTCGTGTCGCTGACCGTGGTGCCGGTGCTCGCGTCGCTCGTCATGCGCAGCCCGGCGTCCCCCGCGCACGCCGATCCCGAACCGCAGCAGAAGCCCACCGCCCTGCAACGCGGCTACCTGCCCGTGCTGCGCTGGGCCCTGGCCCGGCCGGTGATCGCCGTGCTGGTCGCGGTCGGCCTGATGGGCGGCACCGTCGCGCTGGTGCCGCTGCTGCAGACGAGCTTCATCGGCAACGCCGGGGGCAACACGCTGTCGATCAGCCAGGAGCTCGCCCCCGGCACCGCGCTGCCGCAGGCCGACGACGCGGCCAAGAAGGTGGAGGCGGTGCTCGGCACGGTCGACGGGGTCAAGAGCTACCAGGCCACGGTGGGCACCACCGGCGCGGCGACGTTCGGTCGGCCCCGGGGGTCCGGCGGCGGCGTCGCCCCGACACGGTTCTCCGTGACGCTCGCCGACAAGGCGGACGCCACGAAGATCGCCGACGACCTGCGCTCCCGCTTCACGGCACTCGGCGACCAGGCCGGCACGCTGACGGTCACCGAGGGGCAGGGCGGCAGCAGCAGCAACGTGGCCGTGGACATCCGCGCCGACGATCCCGCGGTGCTCGCCCAGGCCGCGGACCAGGTGCAGAAGGCCGTGGCCGGGGTGTCCGGCGTCAGCGACGTGCGGAACAACCTCTCGGCCGCCCAGCCCGTCGTCGACGTGACGGTGGACCGGCAGAAGGCGGCCGCGCAGGGGCTGACCGAGGCCCAGATCGGCCAGTCGGTGGCCACGGCCCTGCGGGGTTCCACCGTGGGCACCCTGACGATCGACGGCGTCGCGCAGTCGGTGCTGCTGCGCACCGGCGCGGCCCCCGCCGACCTCGCGGCCCTGCAGAACCTGACGATCACCGGCGCCCGCGGTGACGTCGCCCTGACCGACGTCGCGACGGTCGCCCGCACCACCACCGCGCCGAGCATCGAGCACACCGACGGCGCGCGCAGTGCCCAGGTCACGGCCCGGCCCGACGGCCAGGACCTCGGCGCCGTCACCGCGACGCTGACCACGACCATCGCCGACCTGAAGCTGCCCGCCGGCGCCACGGCGACCATCGGGGGCGTCAGCGCCGACCAGGCCGACGCGTTCGCCCAGCTCGGGCTCGCGCTGCTGGCCGCGATCGCGGTGGTCTACCTGGTGATGGTGGTGACCTTCAAGAGCCTGCTCCAGCCGCTGCTGCTGCTCGTGTCGATCCCGTTCGCGGCCACCGGTGCGCTCGGCCTGCTGCTGATCACGGGCACCCCGCTGGGGGTCGCGGCGATCATCGGGATGCTGATGCTCGTCGGGGTCGTCGTGACCAACGCGATCGTGCTGATCGACCTGGTCAACCAGTACCGGCGGCGCGGCCGGCCGGTGTACGAGGCGATCGTGGAGGGGGCCGGTCAACGGCTGCGTCCGATCCTCATGACGGCCACCGCCACGATCTTCGCGCTGCTGCCGATGGCGCTCGGGCTGACCGGTGGCGGGGCGTTCATCTCCCAGCCGCTGGCCGTGGTGGTGATCGGCGGCCTGGTGACGTCCACGCTGCTGACGCTCGTGCTCGTCCCGGTGCTGTACCTGCTCGCCGAGCGGGGCCGGGAGCGGCGGCGCGGCGGCCCGGTGCCGGCCGACGGCGCGATCGCGGACCGGGGGATGGCCCCGGCCGGGCGGAACGGGGCGGCACCCGACCGTGACGCCGCCCGCGACGGGGCCGCGGCGGCCGCGATCGGCGCAGGCGCGTCGGCGGTCGGTGCGACGCGCAACGGTCACGCCGACCACCTGCCGACGGGTCCGCTGTCGACGGGTCCGCAGCCGGTGGCCGGTTCCGGAACCACGCAGGCCGGCCGACCTGTAGCCGCCACCCGGCCGGACCCGGCCTCCGCCGGCCCGGACCCGGCGCCGACCACCTGGTCCGCCGCCCCGGCCACTCCGGAGACCGGTCCGGCCGCCCGGCCCGCGGTGCAGGGTCTGCTCACCGACCGCGACGGCGTCCCGCTGCCGGGGGCGACGCTCCTCGTCCTCGACGCGGCCGGGACACAGGTCGGGGCCGCCGTCGCCGACGGGAACGGCGGGTTCCGGGTGCCGCTGCCGGCCGCCGGGGAGTACACGCTGGTCGGCCGCAGCGACGGGCACCAGCCCGAGGCCGTGCGGGCCACCGTGCCGATGGGGCCGATCCGCGTCGACATCGCGGTGGAGGGCCCCGCGTCCGTGACGGGCCGGGTCCGCACCGCCGACGGCACGGGGGTGCCCGCGATGCTGACGCTGATCGGCCGCGACGGTGGGATGGCCGCGGCCGTGCGCGCCTCGTCCGACGGCGACTTCCGCTTCAGCCGGGTGGCCGCGGGGGACCACCACCTCGTGGTGATGACCCCGGAGGGCCGCAGCACCACCTACCGCGTGGACGTCCCGCCCGCGGGCACGCTGCGCCAGGATGTGACGTTGCCCGGCTCCCGCGAGGCGGCCCACACCGTCGGCTGAGGCCACATCCCCCGACGTCGCAGCCCGTATGTGCACGTCGCAGCCCGCCGGCGGCCTGCGACGAGCCCGGCGGGCTGCGACGTCGGGCGGGTCCCACGATCTGGTACCCCCGTCCCACTGGGTTGACGCCCCGCCCGCCCGGCCGTTACCTTCGGCCCATGTCCCGGGTCCTCGTACTTCGCAGGCGCGTCCACGCCTGAGCGAGCTCTCGGTCGTCGACGCGCCACCCTCGCACCGCCGTTCCCGGCGGTCGGGGGCTTTTTTGTGTTCGCCAATCGTCAAACAGCGAGGCTGACCTCCAGATGACCACCGCAACGCCCCGTCCCGCGGGCCCGCGACCGGCACCCCCGCCGGCGCGACCCACCCCTGCCACGGCGTCCGAGCCGCGGTTCGACGCGGTTCCCATGACCGGCGCACAGTCGCTCGTACGGTCCCTGGAGGAGGTGGGCTGCGAGGTCGTCTTCGGGATCCCCGGCGGCACGATCCTCCCGGCCTACGACCCGCTGCTCGACTCCACGCGGGTGCGGCACGTGCTGGTGCGCCACGAGCAGGGCGGCGGCCACGCGGCCACGGGGTACGCGCAGGCCACCGGCAAGGTCGGCGTCTGCATGGCCACGTCCGGCCCGGGGGCCACGAACCTCGTCACCCCGATCGCCGACGCCCACATGGACTCGATCCCGATCGTCGCGATCACGGGCCAGCAGTCCCGGCCGCTGATCGGCACGGACGCCTTCCAGGAAGCCGACATCACCGGCATCACGATGCCGATCACCAAGCACAACATGCTGGTGACCGACGCGAAGGACATCCCGCGCGCGATCACGGAGGCGTTCCACCTGGCCAGCACCGGGCGTCCGGGGCCGGTCCTGGTGGACATCCCCAAGGACGTCCTGCAGGAGATGACGACCTTCACCTGGCCGGCGGAGATGAAGCTGCCCGGCTACCGGCCCACCACGCGGCCGCACGGCAAGCAGATCCGCGAGGCGGCCAAGCTCATCTGCTCGGCGAAGCACCCGGTGCTCTACGTCGGCGGCGGCGTGCTCAAGGCGCAGGCCTCGGCGGAGCTGCTGCGGCTGGCCGAGCTCACCGGCATCCCGGTGGTCACCACGCTGATGGCCCGGGGCGCGTTCCCCGACAGCCACCCGCAGCACGTCGGCATGCCCGGCATGCACGGCACGGTGGCGGCGGTGGCGGCGATGCAGGAGTCCGACCTGCTGGTGGCGCTGGGCTCGCGCTTCGACGACCGCGTCACCGGCGTCCTGTCGAGCTTCGCCCCGAACGCCGCCGTCGTGCACGCCGACATCGACCCGGCCGAGATCTCCAAGAACCGCCGCGCGGACGTCCCGATCGTGGGCGACTGCAAGGAGGTCATCACCGAGCTGATCGACGCCGTCACGGCCGAGCGGGCCGAGCGCGGCCACGCCGAGCTGAAGGAGTGGTGGGCGCGGCTCGACGACCTGCGCGCCACCTACCCGCTGGGCTACGACTGGCCCGCCGACGGCTCGCTCTCGCCCGAGTACGTGATCGAGCGCATCGGTCAGATCGCCGGCCCCGACGCCGTGTACGTCGCGGGCGTCGGCCAGCACCAGATGTGGGCCGCGCAGTTCATCTCCTACGAGAAGCCGCGCTCGTGGCTCAACTCCGGGGGCCTGGGCACGATGGGCTTCGCGGTGCCGGCGGCGATGGGCGCCAAGATGGCCCGCCCCGACGACGTCATCTGGGCCATCGACGGCGACGGCTGCTTCCAGATGACCAACCAGGAGCTCGCCACCTGCGCCATCGAGGGCATCCCGATCAAGGTGGCCGTCATCAACAACGGCAACCTGGGCATGGTCCGGCAGTGGCAGAACCTGTTCTACTCCGGGCGCTACAGCCAGACCGACCTCGGCACGCACAAGCACCGCATTCCCGACTTCAAGCTGCTCGCCGAGGCCATGGGCTGCGTCGGGCTGCGCGCGGAGTCCAAGGAGGACGTCGACCGCGTCATCCGGCAGGCCATGGAGATCAACGACCAGCCGGTCGTCATCGACTTCGTCGTGGGTGCCGACGCGCAGGTGTGGCCGATGGTGGCCGCGGGCACCGGCAACTCCGAGATCATGGCAGCGCGCAACATCCGCCCGCTGTTCGACGGTGACGAGCTGGCCGCGGGCGTCGACGAGGTCTCGGCGGTCACGGCCGAGGCCCAGCAGGAGTCCGCACAGGGGGAGTCGGAATGATCGAGCGTCACACCCTGTCGGTGCTGGTCGAGGACAAGCCCGGCGTGCTCGCCCGCGTGTCGGGGCTGTTCTCCCGGCGCGGGTTCAACATCGTCTCGCTGGCCGTCGGCCCCACCGAGCACGCGGGAGTCTCCCGCATGACCATCGTGGTGGAGGTCGACGACTTCCCCCTCGAGCAGGTCACCAAGCAGCTCAACAAGCTGATCCACGTCATCAAGATCGTGGAGCTGGAGCCGGCCGCGTCGGTGCAGCGCGAGGTGCTGCTGGTGAAGGTGCGGGCCGACCCGGCCGTGCGCAGCCAGGTGCTGGAGATCGTCAACCTCTTCCGCGCCCGTGCCGTCGACGTCACGCCCGAGGCCGTCACGATCGAGGCCACCGGCACGGCTGAGAAGATCGGCGCGCTGCTCAAGAACCTGGAGCCCTACGGCATCCGCGAGATGGTGCAGTCCGGGACGATCGCCGTCGGCCGCGGGCCGCGTTCGATCACCGCCACAGCTGTTCGCTGACCCAACGAGTTAAGGACGAGAACACCCGACATGAGCGTGAACATCTACTACGACGACGACGCCGACCTGTCGATCATCCAGGGCCGCAAGGTCGCCGTGATCGGCTACGGCAGCCAGGGCCACGCGCACTCGTTGTCGCTGCGCGACTCGGGCGTCGACGTCCGCATCGGCCTCCCGGAGGGCTCGAAGAGCCGCGCCAAGGCCGCCGACGAGGGCCTGACGGTGGGCACGCCCGCCGAGGTCTCCGCCTGGGCCGACCTGATCATGATCCTGGCGCCGGACACCAAGCAGCGCTTCATCTACGCCGACGACATCGCGCCCAACCTGAAGGCCGGCGACGCGATCTTCTTCGGCCACGGCTTCAACATCCGCTACGACCTCATCACGCCGCCGGCGGACGTCGACGTCGCGATGGTGGCCCCCAAGGGCCCCGGCCACCTCGTGCGCCGCCAGTTCGTCGACGGCAAGGGCGTGCCCGCCCTGATCGCGGTCGAGCAGGACGCCTCGGGCAACGCGAAGGCGCTCGCCCTGTCGTACGCGGCGGCGATCGGCGGCGCCCGGGCAGGCGTCATCGAGACCACGTTCAAGGAGGAGACCGAGACCGACCTGTTCGGTGAGCAGGCCGTCCTCTGCGGTGGCGCGGCCGCGCTGGTCCAGACCGGTTTCGAGGTGCTCACCGAGGCCGGCTACGCCCCGGAGATCGCGTACTTCGAGTGCCTCCACGAGCTCAAGCTGATCGTCGACCTCATGTACGAGGGCGGCATCGCCAACGAGCGCTTCTCCATCTCCGACACCGCCGAGTACGGCGACCTCACCCGCGGCCCGCGCGTCGTCAACGCGCAGACCAAGGAGGAGATGAAGAAGATCCTCGCCGAGATCCAGGACGGCCGCTTCGCCGCCGAGTGGGTGGCCGAGGACGAGGCCGGGCGCCCGAACTTCACGAAGCTGCAGGCCGAGGGTGCGGCGCACCCCATCGAAGAGGTGGGCGAGAAGCTCCGCGGCCTGATGAGCTGGGTGGGCAGCAAGGCCACCTGAGCCCGTTGCCCCGACGAACGGCACCTCCGTCGCCACCAGTGCGACGGGAGTGCCGTTCGTCGTCGGTGGGCGCGGAACTACGATCGGGTGAGTACCAGCCGTCTATCCGGGAGCAGTCACAGCGTGAGCACCGTCGCCACCCGTCCTGTCGTCCTGCTCGCCGAGAAGCTCGCCCCGTCCGCCGTCGCCGTGCTGGGTGACGACGTCGAGATCCGTGAGGTCGACGGCACCGACCGCCCCGCGTTCCTCGCCGCACTGGCCGACGCCGACGCGCTGCTGGTCCGCTCCGCCACCCGCGTCGACGCCGAGGCCCTCGCCGCGTCGCGCCGGCTCAAGGTCGTGGCCCGCGCCGGGGTCGGCCTCGACAACGTCGACGTCCCCGCGGCCACCGCGCGCGGCGTGATGGTGGTCAACGCACCGACGTCCAACATCGTGAGCGCCGCCGAGCACGCCGTCGCGCTGCTGCTGGCCGCGGCCCGGCACATCCCCGCCGCCGACGCGAGCCTGCGCGCGGGCAAGTGGGCGCGCAGCGCGCTCACCGGCACCGAGATCAACGGCAAGATCGCCGGCATCGTGGGCCTGGGCAAGATCGGCCAGCTGGTGGCGCAGCGCCTCGCCGCGTTCGGCGTCGAGCTCATCGCGTACGACCCGTACGTCTCGCCGGCCCGCGCCGGGCAGCTGGGCATCGAGCTCGTGGGCCTCGACGAGCTGCTGGAGCGCGCCGAGCTGATCTCCATCCACCTGCCGAAGACCCCGGAGACGCTCGGGCTCATCGGCAAGGACCAGCTCGCGGTCACCAAGCCGGGTGTGATCATCGTGAACGCCGCCCGCGGGGGCCTGGTGGACGAGGACGCGCTGGCCGAGGCCGTGCGCAGCGGCCACGTCGGCGGCGCGGGCGTGGACGTCTACGTCACCGAGCCCACCACGTCCAGCCCGCTCTTCGAGATCCCGCAGATCGTGGTCACGCCGCACCTGGGCGCGTCCACCGAGGAGGCCCAGGACCGCGCGGGCACCGACGTCGCCCGCTCGGTGCTGCTGGCGCTGGCCGGGGAGTTCGTGCCCGACGCGGTCAACGTGCAGGTCGGCGGGGCCGTGGGCGAGGAGGTGGCGCCGTGGCTGCCGCTGGTGCAGAAGCTCGGCACCGTGCTGCACGCCGTCGCGGGTGCGGTGCCCAGCGCTGTCACCGTCGACATCTCGGGCGAGCTCGCCGCCGAGGAGGTGTCGGTGCTGCAGCTCGCCGCCCTGCGCGGGCTGTTCACCCACGTCGTCGAGGACCAGGTCACGTTCGTCAACGCGCCCGCCCTCGCGGCCGATCGCGGCGTCACCGTCGAGCTGACCACCGCGCCGGAGAGCGAGAACTTCCGCAGCGTCGTCCAGCTGCGCGCCGCGATGCCCGACGGCCAGGCCGTCACGGTGTCGGGCACGCTGTCCGGCCGCTCGCAGACCCACAAGCTCGTGGAGGTCAACGGCCGCCACTTCGACCTGCGGGCCGAGGGCGACGTCGTGCTGCTGGAGTACGCCGACCGGCCCGGTGTGATGGGGCGCGTCGGCTCGCTGCTGGGGGAGGCCGCGGTCAACATCGAGGCCGCCCAGATCAGCCAGACCAACGACGGCTCGGACGCGATCATGCTGCTGCGCGTGGACCGGGCGATCGACCCGGGGGTGCTGGGGCCCATCGGGGCGTCGGTCGGCGCGTCGACCACCCGGCTGATCTCGTTCGACTGAGAGCGGCTGCGCCGCCCGTGCGCGGATAACAGTGTTCCCGCACTGATATCCGCGCACGACCCCGCCGTCCCCCGACCGTCGGGTGGACGCGGTCACCTGATCGGTTGGCCGCCCGCCCGGCACCCGCTCACCGGCGGCTCATCGCTCTAGGTTCCCCGGACGACGCCGGACCTCCCGGTGCGCGACGGGGGTGAACGGTGGCGCGACCGCGGTGGCGCACGGTGACCATGCTGGTCGGGATGGTCGGGCTGGTCGGGCTGGTCGGGACGCTGCTGGTGTCGCTCGCGGTCCCGGCGGCGGCGGACCCGGTTCCGGCGGGCCCGGCGTCGGCGGTGTTCGTCGAGTTCGACCAGCCCTCGGCCCTGCAGGAGTACGCGGAGCGCCGGGGCCAGGGCGCCGCGCTCGCGCAGGGGGCGGCCCGGGCGGCGCGCAGCCTCATCGCCGAGATCACCAACGAGCTGCTCTCCGACTTCTTCCGTGGTGCCGAGGACTCGAGCGAGATCTTCCGGACGAGCAACGCGATCGCCGGGGTCGCGGTCGAGGCCACCCCGCAGATGACGCGCGAGATCGCGGAACGCCCGGGGGTGCGCTCGGTCCGCCGGATCACCCCCGCCCGCATCTCCGGCGCCGACGGCGACCAGCTCGGCCGCGCCGTGAACGCCTGGCAGCAGACCGGGCGGCTCGGCACCGGCGTGCGCATCGGGATCATCGACACGGGCATCGACTACACCCACGCCGACTTCGGCGGGCCCGGCACGGTCGCCGCCTTCACGGCCGTCGACCCGACGCGGGTGGATCCCGCCACGTTCCCGACGGCGAAGGTCGTCGGCGGCGTCGACCTCGCCGGCGACGACTACGACGCCGACTCAGGCGACCCCGCCCGCGCCATCCCGCGCCCCGACGGCAACCCGCTCGACTGCGAGGGACACGGCTCCCACGTCGCGGGCACCGCGGCCGGCTACGGCGTGGGCGCGGACGGCTCGACGTTCCGGGGCGACTACTCCCGGCTCACCCCCGCGGCGCTCGACCACATGCGCATCGGCCCCGGCGCCGCGCCCGGCGCGTCGCTCTACGCCATCCGGGTCTTCGGCTGCACCGGCTCCACGGAGCTCACGGCGCTGGGGCTCGACCGCGCGCTGGACCCGAACGACGACGGCGACTTCTCCGACCGCCTCGACGTCGTCAACCTCTCGCTGGGCTCGTCCTTCGGGGCCGTCGACGATCCCGTCAACGACTTCGTGCACGTCCTGACACAGAACGGGGTGCTCGTCGTGGCCGCGGCCGGCAACTCCGGCGACCTCTACGACGCCGGCGGTTCGCCCGGCAACAGCCCGGACGCGATCGGGGTGGCCAGCGTCCGCGACGCGGATGCGGTGCTCGACGGCGTCGAGGGCCCGGGCGGGCCGCTGGCCGGCCAGTACAGCCAGGAGTACGGACGCTACGACACGCTCGACGTGGCGGCCCCCGTCGTCGATCTCCGGGGCGACGGGTGCTCGCCGTTCGACGGCGTCCGGGGGAAGATCGTCTGGCTGGAGTGGGACGACGACCCGGCGGCCCGCGGGTGCGGTTCGACGACCCGCGCCGACAACGCGCTGGCCGCCGGCGCCGTGGGCGTGCTCCTGACCTCCGGACAGCCCGACTTCGGCTCCGTCCGGATCTCCGGCGACGCGGGCATCCCGATGTTCCAGCTCACCGGCCCGGCGACGGCGGCCCTGCGCCCGCAGCTCGCCGCCCAGCCGCGCGTCCGGTTCGCGGGCGCGCTGCGGAAGTCGCAGGTGGTGCGCAGCCCGCAGATCGAGGACACCATCAGCGACTTCAGCGCCCGCGGCTCGCGCGGACCCGTCGTCAAGCCCGACGTGGCGGCCCCGGGGGAGTCGATCGCGTCGGCCGAGTCGGGGTCGGGCAACGACCGGATCAGCGAGTCGGGCACGTCGATGGCCAGCCCGTTCGTGGCGGGCGTGGCCGCGCTCGTGCGCGAGGCCCACCGGTCGTGGGACCCGGCCGAGGTCAAGACCGCGGTCATGAACACCGCCGCCGCCGACGTCTGGACGGGCGAGAACCGCACGGGCCTGCGGCTGCCGCCGATGCGCGTCGGGTCGGGCCGGATCGACGCCGCCGCGGCGCTCGCCACGTCGGTGCTGGCCGGGAACGCCGACGAGCCGGGCGCCGTCAGCGTCACGTTCGGGACGGTGGACGTGCCGCCGGGCCGGCCGCTGGTGCGCCGGGAGCGCGTGCGCGTGCGCGACACGGGGGCGTTCCCGGCCGGGCTGTCCGTCGGCTACGAGCCGGTCACCCGGGTGCCCGGTGTGCGCATCGACGTGGCGCCGTCCCGGGTGACGGTGATGCCGGGCGTCGACGCGTTCGTCGAGGTCACGATGCGGATCGACGACCCCGCCGCGCTGCGCCGCACCGCCGACCCGACGCTCGCCCTCGAACAGGAGGGCCGCCCGCGCGACTACCTCGCCGACGCCTCCGGGCACCTCGTCCTCACCCCCGCGGGCGGGCAGGCCCCGGCGCTGCGGGTGCCGGTCTCGGTGTCCCCGAAGCCCGTCTCGACGCTGACCCCGGCCCGTTCCGGGACCGGTGTGACCCTGCGCGGCACGGGCGTCGACCAGGGCACCGGCCGGGAGGCCTACCGCTCCCGCGTCGGTGTGTTCGCGCTCGCCGCCACCAGCCCCGAACTGCCGGTGTGCGCCGTGACCGCCGCGACGGCCGGGTGCGTCGCGAACGACACCGGCCGCGGCGGCGACCTGCGCTACGTCGGCCTGGCGTCGACGGCGGGCCGCTCCCGCGACCCGGTGCTCGGCATCGCCGTCACGACGTGGGCCGACCTGTACGACGTGGGCACCATGACCGTGCCCGAGGCGCTGATCGACGTGAACGGCGACGGCCGCCCCGACTACTCGACGACGCTGGCGACCATCACCGACACCGACGTGCTGGTCGCCACCACCGTCGACCTGCACGCCCTGCCCGCCCGCCAGGTGGACGTGCAGCCCGTCAACGGGTTCGACGGCGCCACCGACACCGGCGTGTTCGACACCGACGCGTGGGTGCTGCCCGTGCGGCTCGCCGCGCTCGGCATCGACCCGGCCGGGACGTCCGCGCCGATCGGCGTGCACGTCGTCGTGCACGGCGAGTACGGACCGCCGGCGTCGAGGAACGGGGTCGTCGACGAGATGGACGGGACGGCGCGGTTCGACCCGCTGGCACCGGGTGCGGTCGGTGCGGCGACGGTGCTCGTCCCGGCCGACGACGGCACCACCGTCCCCGTGGCGGGCCGGGGTCCGCTGCTCGTCGTCGTGGGGCAGAACGGCCCGGGCCACCGCGTGACGGCCCTGGGTGCGGTGCCCGCGCCCACCGCGGCCCCACCGGCCACCGCACCCGGCGCCGTGGTCCCACAGGGCCGCCCGGTGCCCGGGCCGGGCGCGCCGGTGGCGCCCGCCGCGGCGCCGGTCGAGCCGGAACCCACGGCGGCACCGTCGCGTCCGACCCCGTTGTCCCCGTTGTCCCCGTCGTCCCGGTCGACCCCGTCCCCACCGAGCGCGGCGACCCGCACCGGGGCGGCGTCGGGGTGACCTGGATGCCCCGCCGAACCGACGTGCGGGCACAATGGCCCGCTCGGGGGCGTGTCGCGTCCGGGCCGGGCCCGGACCGGGCGTCGAAGTGCCCGGTTTCACCCGACAGGGCGACCACGTTCGGGTGGCGGGCGAACGGGTGGTCCTGTTGCAGCCGGTAGCGTTCGGCCGGGCTGATTTCGGGGCCACACTTGAAGAGAGGACATCAGGCATGCGCCTTGCGGTCATACCGGGCGACGGCATCGGGCCGGAGGTCATCGACGAGGCGCTGAAGGTCCTCAACGAGGTCGCGCCGGGCGCGGAGACCACGGAGTACGACCTCGGCGCCGCGCGCTGGCACTCCACGGGCGAGCTGCTCCCGGAGTCGGTGCTCACGGAGCTCCAGCAGCACGACGCGATCCTGCTCGGCGCGGTCGGCGACCCCTCGGTGCCCAGCGGCATCCTGGAGCGCGGCCTGCTGCTGCGCCTGCGATTCGAGCTCGACCACCACGTCAACCTGCGCCCGTCCCGGCTCTACCCCGGCGTGCGGGGCCCCCTGGCGGGCAACCAGGAGATCGACATGGTCGTCGTGCGCGAGGGCACCGAGGGCCCTTACGTCGGCACCGGCGGCCTGCTGCGCAAGGACACGCCGCACGAGATCGCCACCGAGGTCAGCGTCAACACGGCCTTCGGCGTGGAGCGCGTCGTGCGCGACGCGTTCGGCCGGGCCGAGCGCCGCCCCCGCAAGCACCTCACGCTCGTGCACAAGACCAACGTGCTGACGTTCTCCGGCCGGCTGTGGTCGCGCATCGTGGAGGAGGTGTCGCTGGAGCACCCGGAGGTCTCGGTCGCCTACCAGCACGTCGACGCCACGATGGTCCACCTCGTGCAGGACCCGGGCCGCTTCGACGTGATCGTCACCGACAACCTGTTCGGCGACATCCTCACCGACCTCGCCGGCGCCGTCACCGGTGGCATCGGCCTCGCGGCCAGCGGCAACCTCGACGTCAGCCGCCGCAACCCCAGCATGTTCGAGCCGGTGCACGGCAGCGCGCCCGACATCGCCGGCCAGGGCATCGCCGACCCGACGGCCGCGGTGCTGTCGGTGGCGCTGCTGCTCGACCACCTGGGCGACAGCGCGTCGGCGGGCCGCATCGAGGCCGCGGTGGCCTTCGACCTGGCGACGAGGGACCACAGCGCGACGGGCCACACGCGCAGCATCGGCGACCGCCTGGCGGCCCTGGTGAGCGCGCACGCGACGTCCCCGTCGGCGTAAGCCACCAGCCCGTCCGCGGTTCAGGAAAGCCACTTTCAGGTCATCTCACGACAGGAAAGTGGCTTTCCTGAACCCGCCGCGGATCACCCGCCGGCTCACGTGGCTCGTGCTCTCTCTGCTGTGAGGGTGGGCCTCGCACGGTTGCTCGCCTGCTCGTAGGTCGCCCGTAGCTGCCCGATGACGTAAGGGGCGTCCGTCTCCAGCTTCGTGGGCTTGGTCGCGGTGTGGACCGCCCCGGCCGCGGTGAAGCCTGCCGCCCGTTCGACGGTGAGGTCGTGGTCCTCGGGGCTCAGATGCCACTCGGACGACTCGATCTCCCACACCACGGCCACCTCGTCGAGCCAGCAGTCGGCGATGCCGAGGAACCGTCCCTCGGCGTCGCGAACAGTGGCGTTCCACCACGGCTCCGGCAGGCCGGTCTTCGGCCACAGCCGCTTGGCGGCGAGCTCGGCTGCCGACCGCACGCCGGCCCGCAACTCCTTGAGCACGGCCGTGGGCGCGGCGATACCCCGGCGGGACCCCGAGTCGAGCTCCTCCGCCAGTGACGAGATCGTGCACACCCCACGCTGGACGGCGTCCGCACACGCCCGGGGTACGGCGGCGAGCGGCACCCCATCACGCGTCGGCCCGCCGGGCAGCCGTTTGGTGCGTGTGACGTGCACGAATCCGACGGAACGCACCTGGCGGTCGTCGGGGATCAGGACCTGTACCTCGGCGTACTCACCACTGTCGACGACCGGCCGGGCCGGCCCGCGTCGGACGCCGTGACGCCGGCAGACCTCGAGTCCGGTGACGACCGCATCCGGACCGCACAGCAGCAGGGCTGCGTGGACCTGCTGTGTGCGCGTGGGCCGTCCGGTGAACAGCAGGATCACGCCGGGCAGGATGCGCTGCCAGGGGCCACCGTCGAGGCATCGTCGGTAGACGGTGCGCTCGGAGAACCCGAACTCCACGAGCTGTCGAGCGGTGGCGACGCCCAGCGGGAACGTCGCCCGGACGTCGGTGTGTCGAGGAAGAGCGCGAGTCACGCAGAAATGGTGACGGCACGGCCCTCGGCCCGTGGCCGATTCGGACAACCCGGTTCAGGAAAGCCACTTTCAGGTCCTCTGGCGACAGCAAAGTGGCTTTCCTGAACGTCGGGGCAGGTGCCTCTAGGCCTCGCGCGCCTCGCCGCTCACCAGCGTGACACCGGCGCCGGCGAAGTTCGGCAGGTCCGCCACCGCGGCCTGGCCCACCTCGCCGCTCATGCCGGCGCCGAAGGACGCCTCGTCGTCGAACTCCAGGACGGCGATGAGGTAGTAGGCGGGGGCGTTGCCCTCGGGGTCCGGGCCCGGGTGGGAGATCGTGTAGCGCCGCAGTCCGGGCAGCTTCTTCGCGAGGGGGGCGTGCACGGTGTCGTAGTGCTTGTCGAACGCCTCGGGGTCCTCGGGCTGGTTGTAGAGCGCGGTGAGCTGGTACAAGGGGGCACCTCCGGGTGGGCGGGCCCGCGCGCGGCGGTGCACGCGGACTCCGCCGACATCTTTAGTCGATCCGAGTGGCCGCGGACACGCCCGTCCCAGCATGTGGAACATCGGTGTGACACCGCGGGACGCCCCGTGCCATGCTCCGTGACGTGTCCACCACCAGCGTGATCATTATCGACGGGCGCGTCGGCTGACAGCACCACGGCCGACGCGCAGACCTCTCGCATTCGCGGGGGGTCTTTTTTGTTGCCCGAACCACCACGAGAGGCTCGAGATGTCCCGCACCGCCCCCGTCGGAACGCCGCTCGGCGACGCGTTCCACGTCTTCGACACGACGCTGCGCGACGGCGCCCAGCGCGAGGGCATCTCCTACTCGGTGGCCGACAAGCTGGCGGTCGCCCGCCACCTCGACGCGCTGGGCGTGGGCTTCATCGAAGGCGGCTGGCCGGGTGCGATGCCGAAGGACACGGAGTTCTTCGCCCGTGCCCGGGAGCTCGACCTGCGGCACGCGGCCCTGGTCGCGTTCGGGGCCACCCGCCGACCCGGGCTCGCGGCCGACCACGACCCGCAGGTCCGTGCGCTGCTCGACAGCGCCGCGCCCGTCGTCACGCTGGTGGCCAAGTCCGACCGCCGCCACATCGAGCGCGCCCTGCGCACCGACGTGGCCGAGAACTGCGCGATGGTGACCGACACCGTCGCGTTCCTGCGCGGCGAGGGCCGCCGCGTGTTCGTCGACGCCGAGCACTTCTTCGACGGCTACGCGTTCGACCCCGACACGGCACTGCGCGTGCTGGAGGCGGCCGTGAACGCGGGCGCCGACGTCGCGGTGCTGTGCGACACCAACGGCGGCATGCTCCCCCTGGGCATCGCCGAGGTGGTGACGGAGGTGGCCGCCCGCACCGGGTTCCGTCTGGGCATCCACTGCCAGGACGACACCGGGTGCGCCGTGGCCAACTCCGTCGCCGCCGTCCAGGCCGGTGCCACGCACGTGCAGTGCACCGCCAACGGCTACGGGGAGCGGGCCGGCAACGCCGACCTGTTCGCCGTGGTCGGGAACCTGGTGACCAAGCTGGGCATGCCCGTCCTACCGGACGGCCGCTTCAGCGAGCTGACCCGCACCTCGCACGCGTTGGCTGCGATCGCCAACATCGCACCCGAGCGCCACCAAGCGTATGTCGGGACGTCAGCGTTCGCCCACAAGGCGGGCCTGCACGCGAGTGCGATCAAGGTGGACCCCGAGCTGTACAACCACATGGACCCTGTGGACGTCGGCAACGGGCAGCGGGTGCTGGTCACCGAGATGGCCGGCCGGGCCAGCGTCGAGCTCAAGGGCTCCGAGCTCGGCCTCGACCTGGCCGGCCATCCCGACGCGGTGTCGTCCGTCGTGGCGACCGTGAAGGAACGCGAGGCGAAGGGCTGGTCCTACGAGGCGTCCGACGCCTCGCTGGAGCTGCTCATGCGCTCGGCGCTGGGGTCGTCGCAGCAGGCCCCGTTCACCCTCGAGTCCTACCGCGTGATCACCGAACGCCGCCAGGACGGCCAGGTGGTCGCCGAGGCGACCGTCAAGATCCTCGTCGACGGCGAGCGGCTCATCGCGACGGCCGAGGGCAACGGCCCGGTCAACGCGCTCGACGCGGCGCTGCGGGCCGCGCTCACCCCGTCGTGCCCGTGGCTGGCCGACGTCGAGCTCTCGGACTACAAGGTGCGCATCCTGACGCGCGGCACGGCGGCGGTGACGCGGGTGCTGCTGGAGTCGACGGACCACGCCGGTTCCTGGAGCACGGTCGGCGTGCACGGCAACGTGGTGGAGGCGAGCTGGCTGGCGCTGGTCGACGCCCTCGCCTACGCGGCGCTGCGCCGCACCCCGGTGGCCGCGAGCCGGTGATCGACCGTGACCGCCCGCGGTCG
>NZ_MKVV01000055.1 GCF_001899645.1 Pseudonocardia sp. 73-21
CGGGATCCACCGTGCGAAGGGAAGGTAGAGCCATCAGCATGCCCATGAGGCAGTCGATCCGCCTGGGTGCCTACCTGATGAAGCAGAAGATCAAGCGGGTGGAGAAGTTCCCGCTGCTCGTGGAGCTGGAGCCGCTGTTCGCCTGCAACCTCAAGTGCGCCGGCTGCGGCAAGATCGAGCAGCCCGCCCACCTGCTCAAGCAGCGCATGCCCGTCGAGCAGGCCGTGAACGCCATCGTCGAGAGCGGCGCGCCGATGGTCTCCATCGCGGGCGGCGAGCCGCTGATGCACAAGGAGATCGACGTCATCGTCTCGCGCCTGCTGGATCTCAACAAGATCGTGTTCCTGTGCACGAACGCGGTGCTGCTGCCCAAGCACCTGCACCGCTTCACCCCGCACAAGAACTTCGCGTGGATGGTCCACATCGACGGCCTGCGCGAGCGCCACGACCAGTCGGTCTGCAAGGACGGCGTGTTCGACACCGCCGTCGCGGCGATCAAGCAGGCCCAGGCGGCCGGGTTCCGGGTCAACACCAACACCACGTTCTTCGACACCGACACCCCGCAGGACGTGATCGACGTCCTCGACTACCTCAACGACGAGCTCGGCGTCGACAACATGCAGATCTCCCCCGGTTACGCCTACGAGAAGGCCCCCGACCAGGAGCACTGGCTGGGCGTCGAGCAGACGCGCGAGCTGTTCCGCAAGGCGTTCGACGGCGGGCGGCGCAAGAAGTGGCGGCTCAACCACTCCCCGGTGTTCCTCGACTTCCTCGAGGGCAGGGTCGACCTCTCGTGCACCGCGTGGGCGATCCCGTCGTACTCACTGCTGGGCTGGCAGCGGCCCTGCTACCTGCTCGACGACGGCTACGTGCAGACCTACAAGGAGCTCATCGAGGACACCGACTGGAACGCTTTCGGCCGCGGGAACGACCCACGGTGCGACAACTGCATGGCACACTGCGGGTACGAGCCGTCGGCGGTCTTCGCGACGATGGGCTCGCTGCGCCAGTCGCTCCGGGCCGCGGTGGGGAGCTGAACCGGTCAACCGGGCCGTTATCTCCGCGTTACACGGCCCGATACAGTGCCTCCACCGCAGTAGCAACCGGAGAGGTCACTCCACCTGATGCTCAGCCACCGCACCACGATCCACCTCCCGTCGATCGGGTCGTTGCTGCGCAACGCCGGGCGTCCGCTGCTGGAGTCCACGCTGATCCCGCTGGCGCTGTTCTGGGTGCTGTTCACCCGCGTCGGGTTCGACGCTGGGCTGATCGCCGCGCTGAGCTGGTCGGGGCTGGCCATCGGGCGGCGGCTGGTGCTGCGCAGACCCGTGCCGGCCATCCTGGTGATCAGCACGCTGCTGCTGCTCGCCCGCACGCTGGTGGGCCTGTTCACCGGCAGCGCGTTCCTGTACTTCCTGCAACCGACGGTGCAGAACTTCGTGTTCGCGGCGGCACTGCTGGTCACCCTCGGCCTGGACCGACCGCTGCTGGCCAAGCTCGCCGACGACTTCTGCGCGTTCCCGGCCTCGCTCACCGGCCACCCGCAGATGAAGCGGTTCTTCAAGCGCGTGTCGCTGCTGTGGGCCACGGTGTTCATCGTCAACGGCGTCACCACGCTGGTCGTGCTGGCCACGCAGACGGTGGGCAACTACCTGATGGTCTCCACGGCGGGCTCGTACTCGGTGGTGGCGCTCGGCATCGTGGCGTCGCTGGTCTGGTTCCGCCGCTGCATGGCGGGCCAGGGCATCCACCTGCGGATGGGCGCCCGCCCCGCCTGATCCGCCATGATCACCGGCTCGGCGCACGGGCGGCGGTCATCGCCGCCTCAGCGGGCCGCGAGGTCCCTCAGCGCCGCGTCGAGGTCGGCGACGCCGAAGTCGACCGCCGCGGCCGCCAGGCGGGCCATCCCGGCCGGGTCCCGGATGAGCCCGCGGATCGTGGTCGTCACGTCGGTGCGGGTCGGGCAGACCAGCGCCAGCCCGGCCGCCGCCGTCATCTCCGCACCGGCGCGCCCGTGGCCGGGGACCGGCGTCGCGAACAGCACCGGACGGCCCGCGGCCAGGGCCTCGGTGGCGATCATGCCGCCGGCGGTGGTCAGCACGACGTCGGACGCGGTGACCAGCTCGGGGACGCGGTCGGTCCAGCCGTGCACCACGAGCCGCTCGGCCGGCAGCCCGCGGGCCTCCAGGCGGCGGCGCAACCGGTCGTTGCGGCCCGCCAGCACCACCGCCTGCGCACCCCCGGCCAGCACCGCGTCCACCACCCGCTCCAGGCCGCCGAAGCCCAGCGAGCCCCCGGTCACGAGCACGACGAACGCATCGGGGGCGAGCCCGGTGGCGGCCCGGGCGGCGGCGCGGTCACCCGGCCGGAACCGCCGGTCGACGGCCGGGGGCGCCACCCGCACGTCGGCCGCCGGCGCGATCGCCCGGGCCTGGTCGCGGGAGGCGGGCAACAGCGTCCAGGTCTGGTCGACGTCGGCCCACACCCAGAACGGGTGCACCGCCACGTCGGTGACGACGGCGACGCTGCGCCCCGGCAGGCGGCCGCGGCGGCGCAGCCACGCCAGCCCGCCGGAGGTCATCGGGTAGGTGGAGACCACGAGGTCGGGTCCGTCGGCCACCAGCGGGGCGAGCGCGCGACCGAGCCGGGCCGCGGCCACCGCCTTGAAGAACTCCGCCACACGCGGGTGGGCCACCAGCAGGTCGTAGCCCAGCCCGTAGAGCCGCGGGGCGATCCGCATGGTCACCGCGTAGGAGCTGCGCAGCAGGCGGTCGCGCCCCGGGCCGCCGGTGCCCTCCACCTCCCGCACCTCCGCCGCGGGCCACAGCTCGCGCATCCGCGCGGCGAGCACCCGCGCCGCCGCCACGTGCCCCTCCCCGACCGGGGCCGACAGCACCAGGACCCTCCGGGGCCCACCCTCCTGCACGGCAGCACGCTAGCCCCCGCGGCGCGCCGCCCGATCGGGTACGGCCAGGATCACGACACCCCCGAAGGACGACAGGGACGACCCCGTGACCGTTGACGCCCGCACCGAGCACCGTCCCGCCGCCCCGACGCCCGGACATCACCCCCGCCGGCTCCTGCTCGTCACCGGCAGCATGGGCGAGGGCCACCACGCCGCCGCCCGGGCCGTCGAGGAGGCGGCCAGGGGCGCGTGGCCGGAGGTCGAGGTGACCTGGACCGACACCCTCGACGGGATGGGCGCCGCCACCGGCGGGGCGTTCCGGGGGATCTACGCCGGCTGCCTGCGCCACCTCCCCTGGCTCTACGCCCTCTACTTCTGGCTGCTGACGCACGTCGCACCGTTCCGGGCGGGGACGCGGGCGGTGATCGGGGCGTGGAGCGGACGCGGGCTCGCCCCCCTCCTGGAGCGCCACGACCCCGACCTGGTGGTGGCGACCTTCCCCGAGGGCATCACGGGCCTCGGGTGGCTGCGTCGCCGCGGCCGGCTCGCGCCTGCGGCCGTCGCACTGGTGGCCGATCCCGCGCCGCACCCGCTGTGGGCCGACGCGGCGCTCGACCTGCACCTCGTCTCCACCCCCACCGGCGCCGACCGGCTGCGCCGCATCGCGCCCGGTGCGTCCGTGCGGGTCGCGGGCCTGCCCGTCGCGGGCCGGTTCGCCCCGCCCGCCGGGCCGTCGCGCCGCGCCCGGCCGCTCGTCTACGTCTCCTGCGGCTCGCTGGCCTTCGGCGACGTCGCGGCCGCCTGCGCCGCCGCCCTCGACGGCGGAGCCGACGTGCTCGTCAGCTGCAGCCGCGACCCGGCGGCCCGGCGCCGGCTCGACGCGCTGGCCCGCGCGCACCCCCGCGGGGCGGCGCTGCGGGTGGAGGACTGGATCGACGATCCGGCCGCCGCCACCCGCGACTGCGACGCCGTCGTCACCAACGCCGGTGGCGCCACGGCGCTGGAGGCGCTGGCCTGCGGGCGCCGGCTGCTGCTGTTCGCGCCGATACCCGGCCACGGCCGGGCCAACGCGGCCGTGCTGGAGGCCGAGGGCCTGGCTCGCGTCTGCGCGCGGCCCGCGGACCTGCGGGCGGCGGTGGCCGACCTCGGAGCCGGCCACCACGTGGACCGCACCGGGCACGGCCCGGGGGTGTTCCCGACCGCCGTCGCCGACCTGGCCGGGCTGTTGCCGGGCCGCGACGGCACGACCGGCCGGGGCGCGCGACACGGTCACGGCACCCGTGTCCGTGCCCAGGACGCCCTGTTCTTCTACGCCGCCACCCCGGAGGTGCCCCAGCAGGTGGGCGCGCGCATCGTCGTCGAGGACCCGGATGGGCGTCCGGACTGGCCGGAGGTGATCACCGGGCTCGTCCGCGAGCGGCTGCCGTCGGTACCCCTGCTGCACCGGCGCATCGCCCCTCCCCGGCCGGGCCGGCCGCTGCGGTGGGGCACCGACGCCTCGCCGGAGGGGCACGTGCACCGGGAGGTGCTCGACGACGCCCCGGACGTCGTGGACGCGTTCTTCGCCGCCCCCGTCGACCCGGCCACCACCGGTTGGGAGCTCCAGGTCACGCGCGACCGGGAGGCGGGCGGGATCACCGTGCTGGCCAAGGTGCACCACGCCCTGGGCGACGGGCTGGCCGTCACCGAGGCGCTGACCCGCCTGCTGACCGACGCGGGCCGGCCCCGGGACCCGGCCCCGCCCGTCGCGCCGACGCCCACCGACCGCGTCCGCCGGGCCGCCACGGTCGTCCGGGGCATCGGCGCGCTCGCCCTCGCCGGCACGGCGGGCCGGTCACCGGTCACGGGCCGCAGCAGCGGACCGGGCCACCGCCACGTCGGGGTGAGCTTCGACGGCGCCCGCGTCCGCTCCGCGGCCCGCGCCCAGGGCGTCGGGACGACGGTGCTGGTGCTGGCCGTGGTCGCCGACGCCCTGGGCGAGCTGCTGGAACGGCACGGGGCCCCGACCGAGCACCTGCGCGCGATGGTCCCGATGACGACCCGGACCAGCGCGGACGTGGCCAGCGACGCCCCCGGCAACCGCACCGCAGCCGTGTCCGTGGCGCTGCCGCTCGGGCCGATGTCGGGGGCCGAACGCGTGGCGCGGGTGGCGCGGGCCGTCGCCCGCGGCACGGCCAGCGGTGAACCCGAGGGGGCGGCCGCCGTCCTGGGGCTGCTGGGGCTGCTGCCGGGCCGCGTCCAGGCCGTCATCGTCCGCCGGATCTACGGGCGGCGGTTCTTCCACGTGCTCGCCTCGGTGATGCCCGGGGTGCGGCGCCCGACCCGCATCGCCGGATGCCTGGTTCGCGAGGTCCACCCGGTGCTGCCGCTGGCCGACGGCGTCGGGCTCGCGGTGGGGGTCATGCACTGGGGACGCGCGACGACGGTCGGTATCACCGCCGATCCGGCCCTCGTTCCCGGGATCGTGGGAATACCCGCTGGACTCGCGGCGTCGTTGGACCGGATGTAGGGCCGTCACAGGGAGGGACCGCGTATGGACGCCGGCACGTCGCTGCTGATCGCCGTGCCCGCCGCGGTGATCGGTGCAGCCGGCTTCGGGTTGGCGTCGGCGGCCCAGCAGCGCGCGACCAAGGAGGTCGAGGTCGCGCCCACGCTGAGCCCGCGGCTGCTGGTGGAGCTGTTCGCGCGGCCGATGTGGCTGATCGGGCTCGTGGCCACGATCCTGGCGCTGCTCATGCAGCTCGTCGCGCTGGCCTTCGGGCCGATCACGGTGGTCCAGCCGCTGCTGGTCACGGGGGTGGCGTTCGCCGCGGGCTTCTCGGCGCTGATGGCCCGCCGCCGGCCCGACCCCCTGATCCTCATCGGAGCGCTGTTCTGCGCCGCCGGGCTCTCGGCGTTCCTGCTGCTGGCCCGTCCGGTGTCGGTGGGCGCCGACGAGCACATCGACCTCGTCTCCGGCCTGCCGCTCGCCATCGCGCTCGCGGCCCTGGTCGCCGCCTGTCTCGGCTACTCCGCCGTCGTCACCCACTCGTCGCGGGTACTGGCCCTCGCCCTGGCCACGGGAGTCCTCTACGGCGTCACGGCGGGCCTGATGAAGGTGGTGGTCGGCCAGCTGCGCCTGGGCATCGACGAGCCCTTCCAGCACGTCACCCTCTACGTGGTCTGCATCGTCGGCCCGATGGGGTTCCTGTTGAGCCAGAACACGTTCCAGCAGGGACGGATGATCTCCCCCGCCGTCGCCGTGATCACGAGCGTCGACCCGGTGATCGCCGTGCTGATCGGCGTCGGCTGGCTCGGCGAGCAGCTCGACACCTCCCCCGCGGCACTGGCCGGGGAGTGCGCCGCGGCCGTCGTGGTGATCGCGGGCATCGCGTTCATCACGCTGCGCGGCTCGGCGCTGCTGCACCGCCTCGACGAGCGCGAGACCCGGACCGCGCCGGGATGAGGACCGCCGTGGTCACGGGGGCGTCGTCCGGCATCGGCGCCGCCGTCGCCGAACGCCTCGCCGGATCCTGGGACCTGTTGCTCGTCGGCCGCGACGAGGCCCGGCTCGCCGCCGTCGCGGACCGCACCGGGGGCCGGTCGCTCGTCGCCGACCTCGCCGGACCCGACGGGGTGGAGGCCGTCCGCGCCGCCGCGGACGGCCGGGTGACGCTGCTCGTGCACGCCGCGGGACTCGGCGCCGCCGGGCCGCTCGCGGACACGTCCGCGGCGTGCGTCGACGAGCTGATGCAGGTCAACCTCGTGGCGCCGGTCCAGCTCACCCGGGCCCTGCTGCCCACCCTGGTGGCGCAGCGGGGCCATGTCGCGTTCGTGGCCTCGATCGCCGCGATCGGCGTGGCCGACGAGGTGGTCTACTCCGCCACCAAGGCCGGCCTGCGCGGTTTCGCCGACGCCCTGCGGCTGGAGGCCGGCATCGGCGTCACGACGGTGCTGCCCGGTGCCGTGGACACGCCCTACTTCGCCCGCCGGGGCCGGCCCTACCACCGGCGGTTCCCGCGCCCGGTGAGCCCCGAACGCGTGGCCGCCGCCCTCGTCGACGGGGTGCGGCGACGACGCACCGAGATGTTCGTGCCCGGCTGGCTCACGCTCGGCGCCCGGGTGCACGGCGCGGCACCGGCCCTGTTCGCCCGCCTGTCGCGCCGGGCCGATCCCCACTGACGCCACAGCGGGGCTCGCCCGGGGGGTCCGCGGCGTCGGCGAGGTCGCGCTGCACCCACGCCACGTCGTGCCAGGCGCCGTCCTCCCAGCCGATCCGCCGGTGGACCCCGACGGGCTCGAACCCCATCGCCCGGTGCAGCCCGGCGCTCGCCTCGTCGGGCAGGGTCGTGCCGGCGACGGCGGTCCGGAACCCGCGGGCGGACAGGCAGGTGCTCAGCTCCCCGTAGAGCGCCCGGCCGAGGCCCGCGCGGCGCAGCCCGTCCTCGAGGTACACGCGCCCGTCCTCCTGCGCGGCCGCGCTGATCCAGAAGTCCTCCAGGACCGGGTCACCCTGCGGCACGTCCCCTCTGGTCGAGCAGCGCACGCAGGCGGGTGGCGAACGCGGGAGGATCCTCGACGAAGCCCGCGTGACCGCCCGGGAAGACGGTGGGCTCGACGCCGAGCTGCGCGGCGAGCGCGCGCGTGGTGCGGTCACACATCTGCCCGGCCGAGTCCGCCCCGATGCCCGGCACGACGTGCGCGGCCGTGAGCGCGGCCGGATCGGGCAGCCAGTCGCAGGTGCCGCGCATCTCGTGTGCGAACCACCGGCGCTCGTCCGCCTCCGCCTGTTCCCCGTGCGCGACCAGCACCTCGGCCGGCATGGCGATGCCGGCCCCGGCCAGGAACTGTGCCCACGCCCCCACCCGGTCACCCGTGAGGTAGGTGGCGATCATGGCCTCCCGGTGGGCGCGGAGCTCGTCGCGGTCGTCGAGCAGTTGCTCCAGCGGTGGCTCGTGCGCGATCACGGCGCGCACCAGCTCCGGGCGGGTCTGGGCCAGGGCGAGTGCGGTGACCGCCCCGCCGCTGGAGCCCAGGATCGTCGCCGGCCCGGCGTCCAGGTGCGTGATCAGCCGGGCGAGGTCGTCGGCGCGCAGGTCCGGGGTGGAGTCCTGCTCGGGATCGTGCAGCGGGCTGCGGTGGATGCCGCGCGGGTCGGTGGTGAGCACGGTGTGGTCGACGGCGAGCAGCTCGGCCAGCGGCGCGAACGCGTCGGCGCCCATCGGGGCACCGACGAGCACGACGAGCGGGCCGGACACACCTCGCACCTCGTAGTGGAGGCAGCCGTCGGGGACGTCGAGCACGGATTCCTTCTGGGTCATGGTCATACGAGTAGGGACCGCCGGATGTCGGGCAGAATCATCGGGCATGGGTGATGTTTCTGTGCTGGACCCGGATCTGGCCCGCGCGCGGGCCGGTGACGACGCGGCGTTCGGCCGGCTCGTCGCGCCGCTGCGCCGCCAGCTGCACGCCCACTGCTACGGCATGCTCGGCTCCGTCCACGACGCCGACGACGCGCTGCAGGAGGCGCTCGTGCGGGCGTGGCGCGGGATCGACCGCTTCGAGGGCCGCAGTTCCCTGCGCTCGTGGCTCTACACCGTGGCCACCCGCACCTGTCTCGACAGCATCACGAGCCGGGGCCGCCGCGCCCTGCCGATGGACC
This sequence comes from Pseudonocardia sp. 73-21, assembly GCF_001899645.1. GTDB lineage: Bacteria > Actinomycetota > Actinomycetes > Mycobacteriales > Pseudonocardiaceae > Pseudonocardia. Next base: position 8,547 of record NZ_MKVV01000055.1, read on the forward strand.
TGGGCCCGTCGAGCGCGGCGGTGGTGGCCGGCGACACGCCGCTGTCCGACGTCGCGTGGCTCGGCCCGTACCCCGACGCTGATCCCGAGCAGCGCGCGTCCGTCGAGCTGGCGTTCGTGGCCGCCTGCCAGCACCTGCCGGGCAACCAGCGCGCGGCGCTGCTGCTGTTCGAGGTGCTCGGCTTCTCCGCCGCCGAGATCGCCACGATCATGGACACGTCCACCGCGTCGGTGAACAGCGCCCTCCAGCGCGCCCGGAAGATCGTCGCGGAGCGGGTGCCGTCCCGCGAGGAGCAGCCCGCGGCCCGCGACGCCCGCACCCGGGAGGTCGTCAGCGGCTACACGGCGGCACTGGAGAGCGGGGACGCGCAGGCTCTGGTCGCGCTGCTCACCGAGGACGTCACGTGGTCGATGCCCCCGCTGCCGCGCTGGTACCGGGGCATCGACGCCGTCATGGACTTCGTCGTGGCGGTGCCGCTGGGGAGCTGCGGGGCCTGGCGGCACGTCCCCACCAGCGCGAACGGGCAGCCGGCCGTGGCCGCCTACCTGCGCCCGGGCGACACGGGCGCCCACGACGCGTGGTCGATCAACGTCCTGACGATGCGGGGCGACCGGATCGCCGAGGTCACGTCGTTCATCGGCGCGGAGCACTTCGCGGCGTTCGGACTGCCCCCGTCGCTGCCCTGAGCCGCTGCGGCTCGTCGACGGTCGGGGACGGCCTGAGGTCGAACGCGTCGGTGGGTCACACCCCACCGGCCCCCAGACCTGGCAGTACCGCACCTGTCCGAGCGGGAACAGGCCGGATACCTGCTCCACCGCCAGGGACCCCGCGCACCCGGTCACGTCGCGGCGAGATGCCCGCGCTCGTGGTCGCGACCGCCGCACGGCGGTCATCGAGGCCCACGGTCGACCGTGGCTCATCGTCCTCCGCCCGGGACCGGGCCACCCTTCGGCGGCGCCCCGACGAACGCAGCGCGAGGTTCGACGCGAACGCCGCCTTCCCGATCACCGACGATCTCCTCGACGCCTACCTGCGCGCCTTCGAGGCGCCCGACGACGAGAGCACCACGATCCGCTGATCCCCGACGGCCAGGGGCGTCGGCACGAGCTGCGGCACGGGGTGGGCGTGGAAGTCGGCGAGCGTGGCCTCCCCGGCGAGGTACTGGGCCGTGCGGATCCAGCCGTTGTGCGAGACGACGACCACGTGCTCGTCGGGCGGGACCTCGGCGAGGAAGCCGCCGACCCGCGCGACCAGCGCGTCGAGCTCCTCCCCACCGGGCGGGGTGACGGTCACGTCGAGGTGCCCGCCCGGGAAGTCGACGGGCCGCTCGCGGCGGACGTCGTCCTTCGGCCTCCCCTCCCACTCCCCCATGGCCCGCTCGCGCAGCCGGTCGTCGATGATCACGTCGGCGCCCGGGAAGAGCGCCGCCGCGGTGAGCGCGGCACGGCGCAGCGGTGACGCGTAGACGCGGTCGGCGGTGGGGCCGGGGACGATCCGGGCCAGGGCGGCGGGGTCGGGCTCGACGTCGAGCCCGCCCATGAAGATCCGGTAGCGGTTCCACGCCGTCTCCGCGTGCCGCACGGCCACGAGGGACATCAGTGCACCAGCCCCATCAGTACATCATTCGCGGATCGTCGTAGTACTTGAACTCCAGCAGGTTGTGCGACGGGTCGGCCAGTACGAACGTCTCGTGCTCCTCCGAGCGCCCCTCGAACCGGCGGAACGGCTCCGCGAAGAACTCGAGCCGGCGGTTGCGGGCCAGCCGCAGCAGCCGCTCCCAGTCCTCCTTCGCCCGGAACGTGACGCCGAAGTGGCGCGGGTAGAGCTGCGGCTCCTCCTCGATCACCTCGTGCAGGTGGCACACCACCTGGTCGCCGAAGAAGTCCAGCGTGATCCGGTCGGCGTAGCGGCGGGCCAGCTTGCATCCCAGCCCCGTCACGTAGAACTCGTAGGCCTCGTCGAGGTCCGCGGCCGGGATCGCCAGGTGGAAGACGTCGCCGGTGGTCCTCACACCAGCCCCAGCGTGTCCGAGCGCAGGCCCAGCCGGAGGGTCTCCAGCGGGATCACGTCCTCGGCGTGGATGTTGCCGACGTTCACCGAGGGCCCCAGCCGGCGCACGAAGTACGTCTGCAGCTCCTTGTTCGGCGCCTCGAACAGCAGCCGGTCGACGTCGACGCCGGAGTCGAGGATGGCCTCGATCAGCTCGTCGCGCGGCTGCCCGTCGGGGGTGCAGATGCCGCTGCGGCCGCTCTCGCGCGCCTCCGTGGTGACGAGCTTCGCGCCGGCGGCGAGGTCCTGGCGGATCGAGGAGATCCACTCGGGCGACGACAGCGCCTCGGAGCGCGCCGCGTCCTTGAACCCGACCTCGCTGATCACCGTGAACTCGTCCGACAGCCGCGCCACCCAGCCGGCCTTCTCGTCGTTGCCCATCGCGATGGTGCCGTTGGAGACCTCGACGCAGCTCGCGCCGAGGCTGCGACAGAGTTCCCTCCAGTCGTCGACCATCCCGTCGACCGCGAAGCGCTCGAACAGCGTGCCACCGAAGTAGAAGTCGATGCCCGCCCAGCGCAGGATGTCGATCTTGCGCTTGATGTCGTGCGTGACGAGGGCGGTGCCCCAGCCGAACTTCACCATGTCGATGTACTCGCCGACGCTGTCGATGGCGTCCTCGAAGCGGCCCGTGTGCAGGCCGGGATCGATCACCATCGTGAGGCCGCGCTGCCGCGGGGCGCAGTCGCGCTCGGGAAGGGTGAGCCGTGTGTCGATCATGTCAGTCTCCTCGTGTCCGGTCGCCACCCACGGTTGCGGGCGAAGCTGGGCGGAACCCCCCGGGCCGCCTGGGAGTGAGCTGTGAAGATCTGGTGGAACGGTGTTTCCCGGTGAGCACGAGGCTCAGCGGCGTGGCCCGGAGCACCTCGACGATCAGCAGTGAGCCGACGACCGCCACCAGGTAGACCGCGACGCTCGACCAGGGCGCCGGGAGCGCCGCGGCCGTCGAGTCGGGACCGCCGATGGTCAGCACCCAGAGGATCACCGGGTGCACCAGGAACACCCCGAACGAACGGTCCGACGCGCGGTCGAGGAAGCGCGTCGCGAGGCCGCCGCCCCGACGGTCCGTCCACGCCGCACCGATCGCCCAGAACGCGGCGACCACCGCCACGACCCACGGGATCATCACGGGCTGGAAGACGTCGGTGGCGACGATCGCCCCGACCGTCGGCACCGTGACCTGGTACCCGGCCTCGGCCGCCACCCCCGTGACGACGAACGCCGCGACGACGACACCGGTGTGGCCGCGGATCCAGGCGTCGACGGCGTCGAGGTGCAGCGCCACCACCCCGCCCAGGACCAGGAAGAACTGGTAGCTCAGGAAGATCGAGCCGGCGTAGGGCTGGAGCGCGGCCGGCGCGGAGTCGTGCAGCCAGAGGTCCGTCACCACCTGCAGCGCGAGGCTGGTCACCAGGAGCAGCCCGTGGTGCCCGCGCGTGGCGCGCAGCAGCCACCGGAACGCGGGGAACAGCAGGTAGAACTGCATCGAGACGAGCAGGAAGTACAGGTGGAACCACGCCGTGCCGGTCAGGATGTTGACCAGCAGGAACCGCACCGGGTCGGCCTGCGGCACGCTCACCAGCTGCAGTCCCGTGTAGAGCACCGACCAGACCACGTACGGCACGCCCACCAGCAGGAACCGCCGGCGCCAGAACGGCAGCGCGGCCGGGGCGTGCTCGCGGTAGCGGTGCATCAGCACGAACGCGGTGAGCACGAAGAACGCCTCGCGCGTGAAGTGCAGCAGCATCGTCAGCGCCCCGAAGCGGACGCTCGCGATGTCGTTCACCGTCGATACGGTGTGCACGGCGATCACGCAGGCGAACGTGAGCACACGGACCATGTCGGCGGGGTAGACGTGCCTGCTCACGACGCGACCAGTGCCTCGCGCAGGGCCACCCGGCGCACCTTGCCCGTCGGCCCGAGCGGGAACGACTCCACGACGCGGATCTCGGCGGGCCGCTTGAACCGCGCCAGCCGCTCGGCGCACCGGACCGTGAGCCGCTCGACCAGATCGGCCCCCGCACCGCGCACGAACGCGACCGGGACCTCGCCCAGCACGTCGTCGGGCCGCCCGACGACCACGGCCCCGACCACGTCCGGCTCGCCGAGCAGCACCTCCTCGACCTCGCGCGGGTAGACGAGCTCGCCGCCCCGGTTGACGACGTCGTCGGCGCGCCCGGCCAGGTAGAGGTAGCCGTCGGCGTCGAGGTGGCCGACGTCGGAGGTGTCGAGCCAGCCGTCGGCGTCGAAGCGGTCGGCCGCGGCGCCGCCCGCATATCCGCGGATGACACCGCCCCCGCGGATCCGCACGCGCCCGACCACGCCGACGGGGCACGGCCCGCCCGCGTCGTCGACCACCTGCAGCTCGACGTCGACGGGCCGCCCCACCGAGCCCGGCCGGACGGGCGCGTCCAGCGGCATGGCGGTGATCTGGCTGGCGGCCTCGGTCATCCCGTAGCTCTCGATCACCGGCACCCCGGTGCGCGCCGTGACCAGCTCGCGCACCACGAGCGGCAGCGGCGCCGACGCCGAGCGCAGGAACCGCAGCCCGGGCGGCACGACGGGCACGTCGGCCCGGGACAGGATCGTGAGGACCGCGGGCACCGCGTTCACCCACGTCACCTCGCGCTCGACGAGCATCGGCCAGAACCCGGTGCGGTGGAAGCGGCGCTCCAGCACCAGCTCCGCACCGGCGACCAGCGTGGCCAGCAGGCCCACGACCTGCGCGTTGATGTGGAACAGCGGGAGCGGGTTGTAGCCGCGGTCGGCCGTGGTGAGCCCGTTGTGCCGCGCGACGGCGCCCGCCGTGTGCAGCAGCTGCGCCTCGGTGAGCTCCACGGCCTTCGGGGCGCCGGTGGAGCCCGACGTGAGCAGGACGACGGAGCCCGGCCCCGGCCGCGTCGACGGGCCGCGGCGCGACGGCGCGCCGGGCAGCCCGCCGTCCGTGACGAGCACGCCGCCCCGCCCGGGCCGGTCCGACACCACGAGCGCCGGGGCCAGAGCAACGCGGTACCGCTCTCGCTCGGCCGGCGGGGCGTCCGGATCGACGGGCGCGGAGCACCGGCCGGCCGCGATCACGGCGAGGTGTACGACCGCGAACGCGAGGGGGTCGTCGACGTCGACGAGCACCCGCGCGCCCGCCGGGACACCCCGGGCGTCGAGCTCGCCCGCCCATACCTCGCAGGCGGTGTCGAGAGCGGCGTAGTCGACGTAGCGGGCGCTGCGGGCGTCGGCGACGAATCGACCGTCCGGAGCCGCTGACCTGCGAATACGGACCCATTCACGCATGCAGGAAGCCATGGGGCCCCAGGGTGGACCATTGAGCTGTGGGCTCGCTGAGAGTGCCGTGTGAACTCCCGGACGACGGTGGCGGGAGGCGCATACTCACGGGCGTGAGGTGGTGGCGCGGGGCGCAGATCGGGCTGCTCGTGGTGGCGGCGGTCGCCCTCGCGGTGGGTGTCACGGGCGGGCTCGGTACGACCACGCCCGTGGTGGCGGCGGCCGCCCAGGCCCAGCCGCCGCTGGCCGGCGTCGAGCACGTGCTGACGGTCGCGGGCGTCCGGCGGACCTACCGGACGTTCGCCCCCGCGACCGGCCACGATCTGCCGCTGCTCGTGGTCCTGCACGGCCGCGGCCAGTCGCCGCGGACCGCGATCCAGCAGACCGGCTTCGCGAGCCTGGCGCAGCAGGACCGGGCCGCCGTCGTCTACCCGGACGGCATCGGCCGCTCCTGGAATGCCGGCGGAGGCTGCTGCGGGGTGGCGGGCGCGCGGGGCTCCGCCGACACGGCGTTCGTCGGGGCGGTGGTGGCCGCGTCACTGCGCGACCTGCCCGTCGACGCGGCGCGGGTCTACCTCGTGGGCTACAGCAACGGCGGGAAGCTCGCCTACGCCGCCGCGTGCGCTGAGCCGTCGCTGTACGCCGCCGTCGCCACGTACGGATCGGTGCCGCTCGCGCCGTGTCGGTACGGGACGCCGCGACCGTTCCTGCTGGCCGCGGGCGCCCTGGACCCGATCCTCCCGTTCGGCGGAGCGGCACACGACCGGCCGCCGCTGCCCCCCGTGCGCACCGCCGTCGGGTGGTTGCGGGCGCAGGACGGCTGCACGGGCACCCCCACCTCCCCGACGGCCGGGGCGTCGACGGTCCAGCGCTGGAGCACCTGCCGTCCGGGCTCCGGCGTGACGTTCGTGCTCTACCCGCGCTCGGGCCACACCTGGCCGACGTCGGTGTCGGCGCAGATGTGGGCCTTCCTGACGACGTCCGGTCTCACACCTTCTGGTTAGCCGACGCGATCCCGGCCGGAGCCGACACCACCGACGCGCGGATCGCATCGGCCAGCGCGAGCGCGGCCTCCTCGGTGAGCTCCAGCGCCACCCGCGACGACGGGCCCAGCGCCGGGTTCAGGAAGTCGATGTTGACGGTGTGCCCGTACGGCGCGTGCACGGGATGGTCGACGTAGACGGTGGCGTCGCTGACCGGGAACCACCCCTGCGCACCCTTGCCGCTGCCGTCGACCGCGACCTTCTCGGTCTGGTAGGTGCACACGGTCAGGCCGCCAGGTGGGTGCCGAAGAACGCGAAGATCTTCTGCCAGCCGTCGACGGCCGCCGCGACGCGGTAGGCGGGGCGGTCCACGGCGAAGAACGAGTGGCCCGCGTCGGGGTAGGTGTGGAACTCGTGGGCCTTGCCCAGCCGGTCGAGCTCGGCCGAGAGCGCCGCGGTCTCGTCGGGCGCGGGGTTCTGGTCCTCGGCGCCGAACAGGCCCAGCAGCGGGCAGGACAGGTCCGGGGCGAGCCCGATGATCGGCTTCATGCTGATCGGGAACCCGGCGGGCACCTCGTTGACGACGAACGCGCCGTAGCAGTCCACCGCCGCATCGATGTCGAGCGAGCAGGCCGAGAGGAACGTCTGGCGCCCACCCGAGCAGTGCCCGATGACGCCGACCTTGCCGTTGGCGTTGTCGAGGGACTTCAGGTGCGCCGCAGCACCGGCGACGTCGCCGACCAGCCGCTCGTCGGGCACGCCGCCCGCGGCACGGACGGCCGCGGCCGCGTCGTCCGGAGCCGCGCCGGGCGCCTCGCGGGAGTAGAGGTTGGGGCACAGCGCGGAGTAGCCGTGCACGGCGAACTTCCGCGCCATCTCGAGGGTGGCCTCGTCGTAGCCGGGCATGTGGTGGATCAGCACGACGCCGCCGCGCGGGGTGGTGCCCGTGGGGCGGGCGAGGTAGGCCTCGATCTGGTCGCCACCGTGGCCGGAGATCGTGATCGGCCCGGCTGTGATCGTCTGGGCTGTGATCGGTTCGGTCATGCCTGCGTTCTATCCCACCGGCGGCACCCCGGCACCTCCGGGTTGGATCACCCCCGGGACGAATCGGCCAACCGGAGCAGACCCTTCGCGATCCGGTGCCGGGAGACCGTTCCGAAGCCGATGACGAGCCCGGCCTGCGGTACACCGGCGCAGTAGTGCTCGGGCTCTCGGCGGACGGGATCGGCCTCGGCCTCACGATCGGCTGGACCAGCGGCCTGCTGGCCGGGTCCCGCTCGGGACGCTGGCCGACCGACGCGGCCCCGCGGGGTCGCGGTGCTGCTCGCCGTGCCCACCGCGGCCGCATCGGCGGGTTCGTCCTGGTCGGGGCCGCGCCGGGGCTGGTCGCGTTCGTGCTGGTCTGCTGCGTGTACGCCTGCGCGCAGACCGGATCCGGGCCGCGCGGCAGGCCCTGCTCGCGGCGCCGGTGCCGCCCGCCGAACGCACGGCGGTGCGGGCGGATCCAGGCCACGGCCGACGCCGGGCTCGGCGCCGCGCTGGGCGGGTGGCACTGGCGATCGACACCCCCGCCGCCTACGTCACGGCGATGGCGCTCGACGCCGCCGGGTTCCTGGTCGCCGCCACACGAGAACGAGTGCGCGCTGATCATGAACGCCGACGCCGAGCGCGCACTCGGAACCACCGCCCGGTGATCAGGCGGGCGCGTCCCGGGCCGCCACCAGATCACGTGCCTCCTGCTCGGTGGCCACCGCGGGCGGGGAGCCGTCCAGGGGGCGGCCGGCTGTCTCTTGTATGAGGTACACGCTGATCAGGCCCACGACGCCGGCGGCGATCAGATAGTAACCGGGCCAGTTGAGATCCCCGCTGACCAGCACGAGCGCCGCGATGACCGTGGCCGCCGTCCCGCAGAACGCCGAGACGAAGATGTTGAACGCGATGGACAGGCCGCTGTAGCGGATCTCCGTCGGGAACAGCGCCGGGAGCGTGGACGGCGAGACGGCCGAGAACAGCACCAGCGTCAGCCCCATGATCATCAGGCCGCCGAACGTGGCCCCGAGGCCGCCGACGCGCAGCAGCAGGATCGTGGGCAGGCCCAGGACGATCAGCGCCATGCAGCCCGTGTAGAGGATCGGCTTGCGGCCCACCCGGTCGGAGAGCCGCCCGATGAACGTGATGATCACCATCAGGATCAGCAGCACCACGATCTGCAGGATGTTCGACGCCGACTCCGACGTGCCGGCCTCCCCCGCGGCCGGCAGCGTCGAGGTCAGGTAGGTGGGGATGTAGGCGGTGAGCACATAGTTCGTGACGTTCCACCCCACGACGAGCCCGCCGGCGAGCAGCATCGCGCGCCAGTGCCTGGTGAAGATCAGCCGGAAGGCGTCCTGGGTGGAGGTGCCCTCGTGGGTCTCCGACCGGGCCACCATCACCTGGAACGCCGGGGTCTCCTCCAGCCGCGAGCGCAGGTAGAGCCCGACCACGCCGAGCGGGAACGCGAGCAGGAACGGGATGCGCCAGCCCCAGCTCTCCATCTGCTCCGGCGGGAGCACGGCGATCAGGACGGCGGAGAACGTGGCCCCCATCGCGTACCCGGTGAGCGTGCCGAACTCCAGCCAGCTGCCGAAGAACCCGCGCCGCCGGTCGGCGGAGTACTCGGCGATGAACGTCATTGCGCCGCCGTACTCACCGCCCGTGGACAGGCCCTGCACGACGCGCACGAGCAGCACGAGCAGCGGCGCGGCGACGCCGATGCTCGCGTAGCCCGGGATCAGGCCCAGCACCGTGGTGCCCGCCGCCATCATGATCACCGTGATGGCGAGCACCTTGGTCCGGCCGATCCGGTCGCCCAGCGGGCCGAAGATCAGCCCACCGATGGGACGGACGATGAACGACACCGCGAACACGCCGAACGTGTAGACCGTGGCCGTGGCCGGGGGCAGGTTCGAGAAGAACACCTTCGTGATGACGACCGCGAGGTAGGAGTAGACGCCGAAGTCGTACCACTCCGTCACGTTGCCGATGGCCGCCGCTGCCACCGCACGTCTCATCGTCTGTTCGTCGGTGATGGTGATCCCGCTGTCGTCCACGCGCCGGAAGGTTAATGGCGGGTGGACGAATCCGCTGAACAGAGCAACGGAGACGGACAATCAGTCGACAATGCTCGGGACAACCTTTCCGTACACCTCGCCGAATCCGATGCGGGCGCCGCCGGGGCCGGGGGCCGTGGCGGTGATGGCCACCTCGTCGCCGTCCTCGAGGAACGTGCGCGTGCCGCCGTCGGGGAGGGCGAACGGCTCGGTGCCGCCCCAGGAGAGCTCCAGCAGGCAGCCGCGCTCCCCCTTCACCGGACCGCTGACGGTGCCGGACCCGTAGACGTCGCCGGTGCGCGTCGGTGCGCCGTTGACCGTCATGTGGGCCAGCTGCTGGGCCGGCGTCCAGTACATCGTGGAGAAGTGCGGCCGCGAGACGGTGTGCCCGTTGATCGACAGCTCCAGGTCCAGGTCGAGGCCCCAGTGGTCGACGTCGCGCAGATACGGCAGGGGCTCGGGGTCGCGGGCGGGCGGCGCGACGCGAGCGTCCTGCAGCGCGTCCAGGGGCACGATCCACGGCGAGATCGACGTGGCGAACGACTTGCCCAGGAACGGTCCGAGCGGCGCGGTCTCCCAGGCCTGGATGTCGCGGGCGGACCAGTCGTTGAGCAGGAAGACCCCGAACACGTGGTCGGCGAAGTCGGCGACGCCGATGCGCGTGCCCATCTCGGACCCGACGCCGACGACGAACCCGACCTCGGTCTCGACGTCGAGGCGCTTCGACGGGCCGAACCCGGGCGTCTCCTTCCCCCGGCGCTGGCCGACGGGACGGACGATCGGCGTGCCGGAGACCACCACCGAGGACGAGCGGCCGTGGTAGCCGATCGGCAGGTGCTTCCAGTTGGGCGGCAACGCATCGGCGACGTCGGGCCGGAAGATGTGGCCGGCGTTGGTGGCGTGGAACTCGTTGGAGTAGAAGTCGACGTAGTCGCCGACCTCGATCGGCAGGTGCAGGGTGACGTCGGCCAGCGGGTACAGGTGGGGCCGGACCCGGTCGGCCGAGGACGCCTCGGTGAGCCAGTCTCGGATCGTGGCGCGCACCTGCGCCCAGCGCGCCCGGCCCGCGGCCAGCAGCGGGTTGAGCACGGGCCCGGACAGCAGCGACGCGAACGGGGCGGCGGCCGCGGAGGCGACGGCGCCGACGTCGAGCACCCGGTCGCCGACCGCGACGCCGACCCGGCGCGGGCCGTCGCCCGGGCTGAAGACGCCGTAGGGCAGGTTGTCGAGGCCGAACGCGGTGCCGGCGGGCAGCTCCATCCAGGTCATGCTCCGGGCCCCCGTCCCGACCAGGTCCAGGCGTAGCCGGGGTCCTCGCTCGCCGCGGCGCCCTCGCCGAGCTCCAGCGGCCGGAACGTGTCGACCATGACGGCCAGCTCGTCGAAGAACTCCGCACCCAGGCTGCGCTCGACGGCACCGGGCTGCGGGCCGTGGCTGTGGCCACCGGGGTGCAGGCTCACCGACCCTTTCGCGATGCCCGAGCCCTTGCGCGCCTCGTAGTCGCCGCCCACGTAGAACATCACCTCGTCGGAGTCCACATTGGAGTGGTAGTAGGGCACGGGGATCGACAGGGGATGGTAGTCGACCTTGCGCGGCACGAAGTTGCAGATCACGAAGTTGGCGCCCTCGAACACCTGGTGCACGGGCGGGGGCTGGTGCACCCGGCCGGTGATCGGCTCGAAGTCGGCCACGTCGAACGTGTAGGGGTAGAGGCAGCCGTCCCAGCCGACGACGTCGAACGGGTGCGAGGGGTGGACGTAGCGGGTGCCGGTGACGCCCCGCGAGCCGCGGTGCTTGACCAGCACCTCCACGTCCGTGCCGTCGACCACCAGCGGCTCGTCCGGGCCGTGCAGGTCGCGCTCGCAGTAGGGGGCGTGCTCCAGGAGCTGGCCGAACCGCGAGAGGTAGCGCTTCGGCGGGGCGATGTGGGAGTTCGCCTCGATCGCGTAGAGGCGCAGCGGCTCGTCGCCGGTGGGCACCCAGCGGTGGGTGGTGGACCGGGGCAGCACCACGTAGTCGCCCGCCGACGCGGGGAGCGCGCCGAACACGGTCTCCACCGTGGCGGCGCCGGACTCGACGAACACGCACTCGTCGCCCACGGCGTTGCGGTAGAGCGGGCTGGCCTCGCCGGCCACGACGTAGGAGATGCGGACGTCGGCGTTGCCGAGCACCAGCCGCCTGCCGGTGACGGCGTCGCACGCCTTCCACTCCTGGCCGGCGAAGAGCGTGTGCAGCTTCAGGTGGCGCGGCAGCAGCGGGCGGTTCTCGGTGGTGGACTGGTCGGGCAGCTCCCACGGCGTGGCGTCGACCAGCGCGGACGGCACATGGGCGTGGTAGAGCAGCGACGAGTCGGAGGAGAACCCCTCCTCGCCCATCAGCTCCTCGGAGTACAGGCCACCGTCGGGGCGCCGGTGCTGGGTGTGGCGCTTGGGCGGGACGTCACCGACGCTGCGGTAGTACGCCATCAGGCTCCTCCTCGATCGGCCGTGACCGATGGTGATCGCTGCGGGTGGTGCGGTACGGCCCCGGCGGGGGCGCTGTCGTGCGGTGTACGCCGATCCTCTCCCGGCACGGCGTCGTCCGGCACACCCTCTCGCCCTCCGACGTCTCCCAGCGCGCGGCCGTCTCCCAGCGCGCGGCGCAGCGCGGTGGCCAGCGTCTCCGCGTCGGGTCCGGTGAGCACCGCGGCCACGTGCGCGTCGGGACGCACGACCCACACCTCCCCCGGACGGGCGGCGAGTGCGGCGACCAGTCCGCCGTCGGGGTCGAGCTCGGCGGTGCGGTGCACCTGCACCGGCGCGTCGACGGCGTCGGCGGCACGGTGGGCGGCCGCCAGGTCCGCAGCGGGCAGGACCAGCACCAGCACCCCGGCCCGGGCCAGCTGCCGCAGCCGCACGGGGTCGTGCGCGGATAACGGTGTGGGAACACCGTTATCCGCGCACGGGCGCCGGAGGCGCACGCTCACGTCGGGCAGCAGGACGCCGGGCCCGGGGGCGGGGAGGGCCCCGCGGGGCGGGCGGCCGGCGAACGAGCGGGTCGGATCCGGGGTGGTCAGGGGCGAGTCGGCGTACCAGAACGGTTCCGCCAGCCGCCCCGAGTCGACCTCCGCGCGGGCGGACAGGTCGTCCACCGCACGGGCCAGCACGTCCGCCCGGCGGGCCGCACGGGCGGCGTCGGGGGGCACCAGGAAGTCCATGGTGGCCGTGGTGACCGCGATGTTCTCGCGCGCGGCCGCGTGCCGCTCGTGGTGGTAGCTCTCCAGGAGCCCCTCGCCCGCCCACCCCCGGCCGACATGCGCGATCTTCCAGGCGGCGTTCTCCGCGTCGGCCACCCCGGAGTTGAGCCCGCGCGCCCCGAACGGCGACACGAGGTGCGCGGCGTCGCCGGCCAGCAGCACCCGACCGACCCGGAAGCGGTCGGCGCACCGGGAGTGGAAGCGGTAGACGGAGGTCCACACCAGCTCGTAGGGCCGGTCCCCCACGATGGCCCGGATCCGCGCGTCGACGGCTTCGGGCGACAGGTCGGCGTCCGGCGGCACCTGCCAGTCGATGCGGAACGTGGAGTCGGGGCAGGGGTGGATCAGCACCTGCCGGCCGGGGTTCCAGACCGGGTCGAAGAAGAAGCGGCGCTCGGTGGCCCACCCGGGCAGATCCACGCGGATGTCGCAGATGAGGAACCGGTCGTCGAACGAGCGACCCTCGAACGCCACCCCCAGGCGCTCCCGCAGGCCGCCGCCCGAGCCCGAGCAGAGCACGACGAACGGCGCGCGCAGCTCGCCCCGTGCGAGCCGCACCGTCCCGTCCGGGCCCACGTCGAGCACCTCGCTGTCCCAGCGCAGGTCGACGAGCGGCTCGGCGGCGATCCGCTCGTCGAGGATCTCCTCGGTGCGCGCCTGCGACAGGTTGACGAACGGCGGGAACGGTGAGCGGCCGGCATCGGCGAAGGTCTGGTCGAACAGCTCGCGGTCTCCGTGGAACGTGCGCGCCGTGGTCCAGGTGACGCCCTCGGCGGCGATCTGCTCGCCCGCCCCGACCGACGCCCACACGTCGAGCACGTCGCGCTGCTGGCAGATCGCGCGCGACCCGACGACGTCGCGGCCGGGGCGGCGGTCGAGCAGCACGCTGGGCACGCCCCACTTCGCCAGCAGCAGCGCCGTGGTCTGGCCCACGGGACCGGCGCCGACCACCACCACGGGGTCCATCAGGCCCCCTGCAGCTGCGCCCAGACCTCGCGGTCGCGCTCCCCCGTCCAGATGACGGGCCGCTCGATCCCCGACAGCTCGTCCCAGAGCCGGGAGACGTCGAACGGCAGGCAGTGCTCGAAGATCGGCCAGCGCCCGTACTGCTCGTGCAGCGCCGCATGGCACGCCTCGAACGCGTCCTTCAACGAGCCGCCCCGCCCCTGCACCGCCGACACCTCGGCGATCATGACCTGCAGGAAGCGGCGGGTCTGGGCGATGGCCGCGTCGACCTCGGCGCGCCCGCGGCTCACGGCACCCCGCCCGCCGACCAGCGCCTCGGCCCCGATGGCCGCCACCGCGTCGAGGGTGGTGGTGGACCAGTCGCGGTGGAAGGCGTCACCGGTGTACAGCGCCGCCTCGGCCTCCACGAGGTCGCCCGCGAACAGCACCTTCTGCTGCGGGAGCCACGCGACGATGTCGCCCTCGGTGTGCCCGCGCCCGCAGTACTGCAGGACCAGGTCACCGCGGTCGCCGCCCAGGTCGATGGTCATCCGGTCGGAGAACGTGGCCGTGGGCCAGGTCAGCCCGGGCACCGAGTCGGCCTGCTCGGCCAGGCGCGGCATGCGCGCGAACTCCGACTCCCAGTCCTGCCGGCCCCGCTCGGCCACCAGCTCGCGGGTCTTCTCGTGGGCCACGATCACCTCCGCGTCGAACGCGCTGGCGCCCAGCACGCGCACGGCGTGGTAGTGGCTGAGCACCAGGTAGCGCACGGGCTTGTCGGTGTGCTCGCGCAGCCGGTCCAGCCAGCGGCGGGCCGCGACGGGCGTGGCGAGCGCCTCGAAGCAGACGAGGAAGTCCTCCCCCTCGACGGCCCCGACGTTCGGGTCCCCCTCCGCGGTGAGCGCGTACACGCCGTCGGCGAGCACCTCCAGGGTCTGCTGCTTCTCCGCCAGATCTCCCGACGACGCGAACGGCTTCGCTGCCATTCCGAACCCCTTCCGTGATGATCAAAGGTTTTACTACCGATACGGTACGACATCCGGGGCGCCTGTGGGAACACCGGAACGCAGATACCGGACAGGACGATCACCGTCAGCGGGAAAAGGGACCCCGACCGGCCGGTGATCAATCGGACAGGTCCAGAATCGGGGGACGCAGGGGGAACCGGTCAGGGCGGCCGGCGGCGCCCCGGCGGGATGGAGCAGCCCGGATGGCTTGGGGTGAATCGGCGTTCTCCGGTTCGGGGCCGGGGCGGCAGTGGCTGTCGCTGGGCCTCGGCGTGGCCGTCCTCGTCGGGCTGGGCTCGGGCGTCGCCCTCGCCACCCACCCACCGTCGGCCAACGCCCAGACCATGAGCGTCGCCGGGAGCTCCGCGTCCGGCCCGGACGCGGGCGGTCAGGCCGTCAGCCAGGCCGTCCGCCCGGTCGTGTCCATCACCCCGGACGCCACCACGCCGCTCAACCCGACCCGGCCCATCGTGGTCACGGTCGCGCAGGGCACCGCCAAGGCCGTCACTGTGAAGACCCCGAACGGCAAGACCGTGTCGGGCACCCTCGACGCCGCGGGCACCACGTGGACCTCGAAGGGCGACCTCGCCTACGGCACCACCTACGCCGTCGGGGTCGACACCCTCGACCCGAGCGGCGCCCCCGGCCACCAGGACCTCAGCGTGTCCACCGTCGACCCGAGGGTCCAGGCCTACCCCTCGTTCATCCCGCCGCCCGGCCAGACCACCGTCGGCGTCGGCCAGCCCGTCGTCGTGCGCTTCAACCACCCCGTGAAGGACCGCGTCGCCGCCCAGAAGGCGCTGTCGGTCACCTCCAGCGCCGGGCAGACCGGTTCCTGGTACTGGCTCTCGGACACCGAGGCGCACTACCGCCCGCAGACCTACTGGACCGCGAACTCGACGATCACGCTGAAGGCGTCCATGTTCGGCGTCGACCTGGGCGGCGGCACGTTCGGCGAGACCGACCGCACCGAGACCATCCACGTCCACGACGCGTGGGTCGCGAAGGCCGACGGCGCCACCGAGCAGATGCAGATCTTCGACAACGGCGCGCTGGTCAAGACGATGCCGATCAGCCTCGGTTCCCCCGGCCACCCGTCGCACGTCGGGCCGCACGTGATCTCCGACAAACAGCCGTCGATCACCATGGACTCCTGCACCTACGGCGTGTGCCAGGGCCAGCCCGGCTACTACAAGGAGCAGGTCGACCTCGACGAGCGCATCTCCGACGACGGCGAGTTCGTGCACTCGGCCCCGTGGTCGGTGGCGTCGCAGGGCGGCCAGAACGTCTCCCACGGCTGCGTGAACCTCTCCCCCGCCAACGCCCAGTGGTTCTTCGACCACTTCGGCATCGGGGACGTCGTGGAGATCACCAACTCGGGCGGCCCGCAGCTGCCGCTGACCGACACCTACGGCGACTGGGAGCTCACCTGGGCCCAGTGGTTGAAGGGCAGCGCCGTCTAGGCGGCCCTAAACTCCGCTCATGCCATCCCCCGGGCTCACCCAGGTCGAGGCCGAGGCCCGGCACCGTCGCGGCGAGTCGAACGCCGCCGTGTCCGGGGGCACCGCGAGCTACGCGCGGATCCTCCGCACGCAGGTCTTCACCTTCTACAACAACATCCTGTTCGTCATCGGCATCGCGCTGCTGGTGCTGGGCCGCTACAACGACGCGTTCGTCAGCGTCGGCCTGGGCCTGGTCAACGCGGTGCTCAGCTCGGTGCAGGTGATCCGGGCCAAGCGCAAGCTCGACCAGCTGCAGCTGCTGGGCCGCACCCGGGTCGCCGTCCTGCGCGACGGCACCGAGACCGCGGTCTACCCCGAGGGGGTCGTACGCGGCGACGTCCTGGTGATCCGGCCCGGCGACCAGATCGTCGTGGACGGGCCGGTGCACGGGGACCCCTCATCCGGTGACACCGTGCTCGAGATCGACGAGTCGCTGCTCACCGGCGAGCCGGACGCGGTGGTCAAGCGCGAGGGCGACGACGTGCTCTCGGGCAGCTTCTGCGTGGCCGGGCGCGGGTTCCAGCAGGCCCGCGACGTCGGCGAGGCCAGCTACGCCCAGCGGGTCACCGCGGAGGCCCGCCGCCCGACCGTGGACAAGACGCCACTGCAGCGGCGCATCGAGTTCGTCATCCGCCTGGTCATGGTGCTGGTGGCGCTGATGAGCGCCGCGATCCTCGCCCAGGCCGCCCTGGAGGGCCTCACGCTGCTGCGGATCGTGCAGATCTCCGCGGTGCTCTCCGGCCTGGTGCCCTACGGGCTGTTCTTCCTCATCGCCGTGGCCTACACCGTCGGCGCCACCCGGATCGCGACGCAGGGCGCGCTGATCCAGCAGACCAACGCCGTGGAGTCCATCAGCAACGTCGACGTGCTGTGCACCGACAAGACCGGCACCCTGACCAGCGGACGGCTCACCGTCACCGGTGTCGAGGTGTTCGGCGGGCACGAGGTCACCGACGTGGAGCGCTGGCTCGGCTCCACGGCCCGCAGCGCCGCCGATGCCAACGTCACCGGTGCGGCGCTCGCCGCCGCCCTTCCCGGCGAGACGTGGGAGGTGCGCGAGGAGGTGGCGTTCACCTCCTCGCTGCGCTGGAGCGCCGTCACCACCGACGAGGGCGTGTGGGTGCTGGGCGCGGCCGAGGCGCTGGCCCCCTGGCTGGGCGGTGTCGACCTGGGCCGGCTGGTGGCCGAGCGCACCGCCCGCGGCCTGCGCGTGATCGTCTTCGCCCGCGCGCTCGACCCGGCCGCCCCGCTGCGCACCGGCGACCGGCCCACCCTGCCCGAGCTGGAACCGCTCGCCGTCGTCGCCCTCGCCGACGAGCTGCGCGACGACGTCACCGAGACCGTGGCCGGGCTGCTCGACGCCGGCGTCGAGCTCAAGGTGCTCTCCGGCGACGACCCCCACACCGTCGCCGTGCTGGCCGCGCAGGCCGGCATCGACGCGGGCACGCCGGTGTCGGGCCACGACCTCGACGCGCTCACCGACGACGAGCTCGACGCCGTGGTGGCGGGGACCACCGTGTTCGGCCGCGTCTCCCCGGAGGACAAGGAACGGGTGGTGGAGTCGCTGCGCCGCCAGGGACGCCACGTCGCCATGATCGGCGACGGCGTCAACGACGCCCGCGCACTCAAGCACGCCCACGTCGGCGTCGCGATGCGCAGCGGCAGCCCCGTCACCCGTGACGTGGCCGACATCGTGCTCGTCGACGACTCGTTCGCCGCACTGCTGCCGGCCCGGCTGGAGGGCCGTCGCATCATCGACGGCATCGCCACGTCGATGTACGTGTTCCTGGCCCGCGTCGGCACGCAGGCCCTGGTGATCCTCACCGTCACCATGCTGGGCCTGGGTTTCCCCTACGAGCCGACGCAGGTCGGGCTCACGCTGCTCACCGTCGGGGTCCCGACGTTCTTCCTGACGCTGTGGGCGCGGCCCAGGCCCCCGGACCCCAACCTGCTCGGTTCGCTGGCCCGGTTCGTCATCCCCGCGGCGGTGATCACGGCGGCGTGCGGGGCCGGGGTGTACACGTTCATCTACACCCGCGTGATGAAGGGCCTGACCAACCCCGACGTGCCCGAGCGGGTGCTCGAGGCGTTCCAGCGCTACACCGGGCTCACCGTCACCGACGCGGGCTTCACCACCGCGTCGGCCACGATCGGGGCCCAGACGGGACTGTCGACGTTCGTCACGCTGGCGTCGTTCGGGCTCATCCTGTTCCTGGAGCCCCGCACCCGGTTCTTCGCCGCATGGACCACGCCCAACCCCGACCGCAAGCCGTCGTTGCTGGTCCTGGCGCTGCTCGTCGCGTTCGTCGGGGTGCTCTACACGCCGCTGCTGTCGGACTACTTCGGCCTGACCGGGCCCAACCGGCTGCTGCTCATCGCGGTGCTGCCCGCGCTGGTGGTCTGGTTCGTGGCCCTGACGGCGGCCTACCGCCTGCGCGTCCTGGACCGGCTGCTCGGGCTCGACGCGATCCCGCCGCGGCGGCGGGCACGCAGCGGGGGCCCCGCTCGTTAGGCGGGTATGTCCGCCATCGGGTCGTTGCTGGGGCTGCTTCTCCTGCTGTTCGAGCTCGTACTGATCGCCCGCGTCGTGGTCGACTGGGTCGGGGTGCTGTCGCCGGGTCCCGAGCCCGAGTGGCGCCGCCGGGCCGTGCGCGTCACGCACGCGGCCACGGAGCCGGTGCTGGCGCCGGTGCGCCGGGTGCTGCCGCCGATCCGCGCCGGCGGGATCGGGATCGACCTCGCCTTCATCGTCGTGTTCGTGCTGGTCCTGATCCTGCGGACGCTGGTCGTGGGGCTCTGAGGGCGCCGTTCCCCGGGCGGGCATACGGTAGTCGGGTGCCCGCACTGCGCTACCCCGTCCTCATCGCCGCCCTCGCCCTGACGCTCGCGGGCTGCGGCGCCACCACACCGGACGGCGCGCCGACCACGCCGGTCCGCACGGGCGTCGACGGCTCGCTCTCCTCCCTCACCGACAAGATCGATTCCATCGCGCTCGACGAGTGCGCCACCGAGCCCGCCGCCACGATCTTCCCGAACTGCCCCCGGTTCATCACCGAGGTCGGCAACGTCGCCGTCGCCGTCAGGGGGGCCGCGCCGGGGCGGCCCGACGCGGCCGCCCTGGAGTCCTCGGCCACCGCTGTCGGCGACGCGGTGTCGGCCTTCATCCGCGACGGCTGCGTGGCCTCGCCGAGCGAGCCGGCCCCGTCCGTGGCCACCTGTGGCCCGGACCTGCAGAAGATCCAGGCCGGGCTGAAGGCGATGCAGTCGGCGGTGAACGCCTCGGCGGCGGCCGCCCCGACCACCACCCCGGCGGGATAGCTACCCGATCGCCACGCCCACGAGGTGGCCGATGCCGTAGGTCACCGCGAGGCCCAGCGCCCCGCCGACCACGACCCTCAGCACCGCACGCCGGGGGTCACCGCCGCCGATCCGGGCACTCACGACGCCGGTCAGCGCGAGCGCGATCAGCACCGCCACGACGGTGACCGGGACGCGCAGGGCGGGCGGGGGCAGCAGCACGGCCAGCAGCGGGAGCAGGGCCCCCACCGTGAACGACACGGCCGAGGCGAACGCCGCCTGCCAGGGGCTGGTCAGCTCGTCGGGGTCGAGGTTCAGCTCGGCGTCGAGGTGCGCGGCCAGCGGGTCGTGGGCGGTGAGCTCGACGGCGACGGTGTGCGCGGTCTCCTCGCTGAGCCCCTTCGCCCGGTAGATCGCGGCCAGCTCGGCCAGCTCCGCCTCGGGGAACTCCCGCAGCTCGCGCTTCTCCTCGCGCAGCTGGGCCATCTCCGTGTCGCGCTGGCTGCTGACCGACACGTACTCACCCAGCGCCATGGACACCGCGCCGGCCACGAGGCCCGCGACGCCGGCGGTGAGGATCGGCCCGCTCTCGAGGGTGGCCCCGGCGACACCGACGACGATGCCCGCCACAGAGACGATGCCGTCGTTGGCGCCCAGGACGCCGGCGCGCAGCCAGTTCAGACGGGCGCCGAGCGCGCCGCCGTGGGGTTCGGTCTCCAGCATCTCCGCCATGGGTCCATCCCAGCACGTTTTCTGGAATGATTCCAGACAAGTGAGGCTCACCTGGTCGGGGTGCAGGCACAGCTGAGCCCGGTGCGGGCCGGCGGGGCCTGGGCCGCGGCGCGGGTGGCCGGATCGCGGCGCGGGTGCGGCAGCACCCACGGCGACCACCGTCGGCGGCCAGACCGTCCACGACCTGGCCACCGGGTGACCGCTCAGGCGCCCGCCGGCGCCAGCACCTCGTCGAGCACGCCCTTGCGGACGTCGGCGACAAGGTCGGCGAGCTGCTCCAGGCTCATCTGGATGCGCTGGCCGAAATCATCGGTGATCACCACGCGGCGCTCCGGGGTGGCCGCGTCGTCGACGTAGAGCTCGGGGCAACCGCAGTTGCAGTTGCCGCAGAACGTAGCGATGTGGCGCATCGGGAGACCCTCGCAGTCACTCGTGGTTGTCGATCCGTTACCCGGCCAGCCTAGGCAGGGGCCGGTGCCGCAGCAACGCGCTGCGCGTGATCGACAGCTCGTGGGCTACCTCGGCGGCGATGAGCTCGGCCCGCAGGCCGTCGTGCTCGTCGTCGACGGGCAGCGCGCGATGGCGGCGGACGAGCTCCTCCAGCGCGGTGAGCAACCTGTCGGTGGCGGGCGTCGGCGGGGCGATGATGGTGCCGGTCAGGCGGCTCGTCGTGCTGCGCACCACGGCCAAGTCCGAGCTGGTACGGGCCATCGCCTACCTGACGTGGCCGGCGCCCGTCGCCCCCGTCGTCGCGCCGGCACCGGGCGGGATCCTGAGCACGTACGCGTCGTGGCGGTGGATCTTCGTGATCAACGTTCCGCTCGGGATCGGCGCTGTCCTCCTGGCGCGACGGCTCGTGCCCGACGTCCGCGGCAGCGGGCCCACCGCGCTGGACCGGCGGGGCTTCCTGCTCACCGCGCTCGGGGTGGGCGCGCTCGTGGTCGGCATGGAGTCGCTCGGGGCGCCCGACCCGCAGTGGGGTGGTCGTCGGCGTCGGGCTGGGCGTGGCCGTCGTGGCCCTGGTCCTCGCCGTCCGCCACCTGCTGCACGCCGAGCGGCCGCTGCTGGACCTGCGGGTGCTGCGCGCCGCTGATGCGCCGGTTCGGTATCCGGACGGTGCTGCTGGGAGCGGTCGCGGCGTCGGCGGCGTGCCTGGTCGGTATCGCTCTCGTGCAGCCCACGACGCCGTTGCCGCTGCTCCTGGGCCTGCTGGTGCTGAGCGGGATGCCCGCTCGATCGGCTTCACCGCCTACATCAGCGTCGCGTTCGCCGACGTCGACCCGCCGCGGATGTCCTCGGCCAACACCCTGATGTCCACGCTGCAGGAGCTCGGCGCCGGGCTG
The DNA here is from genome assembly GCF_001899645.1 of Pseudonocardia sp. 73-21. Classification (GTDB taxonomy): domain Bacteria; phylum Actinomycetota; class Actinomycetes; order Mycobacteriales; family Pseudonocardiaceae; genus Pseudonocardia. The sequence continues at coordinate 30,008 of NZ_MKVV01000055.1, forward strand.
GGGGTCGCGACCGGCGCGGTGCTGGTGGCGCTCGGCGGGCCCGTGGCCGGCGCCGTCGGCCTCGGCGGCGTCGACGGGCCGTTCCGGGTGGCGTTCGTGATGCTCGCGGTGATCCTGGTGGTGCCGGCGGCGGAGGGGCTGAGGCTCCCGCGCACCGCGGGCGACGCCGTCACCGGACGGAGCTGACGGCGGGTTTACCCGACCCGAACAATCCCCGCACGGCGTGCTCACCCCGGCCGCCGAGGGTGGACCCATGACCGACGCGGACGCGATACGCCGGCTGCTGCAGCGGGTGGGACTCGGCCCGCGGCCCGGTGAGCTCGCGCGGGCGACGACCGGGGGGTTCGACGCCACGCTGGCCGCCCTGACCGCCCCGGGACCGGACGCCGGCGCCACCGCGACGCCACCACCGGCGTTCCCGGCCCCGCCCGCCCCGGCGGCCCGCACCGATGTCGCGGCCCGGAAGGCCCGGGAGCAGGCCGAGGCCGCCCAGGCCCGGACGCTCGTGGTCTGGTGGCTCGACCGGATGGCCGCCGCCGACGCCCCGTACCCGGAGCGGATGACATGGTTCTGGCACGGCCACTTCGCCACGAGCGTGCAGAAGGTGAAGTCCGCGGCGCTGATGTACGGGCAGAACGCCACGCAGCGGCGGCTGGGCGGCGGCGACTTCCGCGCGCTGGCCCGCGCCATGATCGTCGACCCGGCGATGCTGGTGTGGCTCGACGGCACGGGGAACCGGGTCGGGAAGCCCAACGAGAACCTGGCCCGCGAGTTCATGGAGCTGTTCACCCTCGGCGTGGGCAACTACACCGAGACCGACGTGCGTGAGGCCGCCCGCGCGCTGACCGGCTGGCGCATCGACGCGGGAGGCGACACGTCCTCGGTCAACGCCCGCAACCACGACCCGGGCCCCGAGACGGTGCTGGGCACCACCGGCGCCTACGACGCGGACGGCCTCGTGGACCTGCTGGTGACCCGGCCCGCGTCACCACGGTTCGTGGCCGGCCGGATCTGGACGCGCTTCGTCTCCGACACCCCGCCCGATCCCGCGACGATGGACACCCTGGTGGCCGCCTACGGCGCGAACCACGACGTCACGGCGGTGCTACGGGCCGCCGTCACCGCGCCGGCATTCCGCGACCCGGCGTCGGTGCTCGTGCGCCAGCCCGTCGAGTGGCTGGTGGCGGCGCTGCGGGCGCTGAAGCTGCCGGCGTCGAAGGTCGCCCCGGCCGCACTGCGGGCCGGCCTCACCGGGCTGGGTCAGACCCCCTTCCACCCGCCCAACGTCGGCGGCTGGCCCGCCGGCACCCCGTGGCTCACCACGGCCGCCGCGCTGGCGCGGCTCAAGCTCGCCCAGGCGCTCGTGGCCGCCGCGGACCTCTCACCGGTCACCGACGTCGCGGCGGGATCACGGGTGGAGGCCACCGCGGCGCTGCTCGGCCTGCCCGCCTTCACCTCCCGCACGGCCGCCGCACTCGCACCCCTGGCCGGCACACCCCCACAGCTGGTGGCCGCCGCACTGGCGTCCCCGGAGAACGCGGTGAGCGCATGAACGCCCTGACCCTGTCCCGCCGCCGGTTCCTCACGTACTCGGGAGCGGCCGCCGCCGTGGCCGCGGCGGGCGGGATCGGCTGGAAGGAGCTCGCCGACCGCACCCGCACCGATCCCCTGCCCCCCGGCACGGGCGTGCTCGTGACCGTCACGCTCTACGGCGGCAACGACGGCCTCAACACCGTGGTCCCGGCCGCCGACCCGGCCTACCAGTCCGCGCGTCCCGACCTCGCCTACGCCGAGCACGAGGTGCTCGACCTCGGCGAGGGCCTCGGGCTCAACCCCGGCATGGCCGGGCTCAAGGCGAGCTGGGACGCCGGCACGCTCGCCGTCGTCCGCGGGGTGAGCTATCCACAACCCGACCACAGCCACTTCCGGTCCATGGACATCTGGCAGACCGCCACCCCCGACCACCCCGTCAACACCGGCTGGATCGGCCGCTGGCTCGACGGGAACGGGCGCGACCCGCTGAAGGCGATCTCGCTGGACCCGGTCCTGCCTCCGATGCTCGCCGGCGCCACCACCGCGGGTGCCGCCCTGCCGTTGAGCGGGCTCGCGCTGACGAAAGGGGCGCTGGGCACCGCGTTCGCGGCGATGGGCGGGGCGTCGGACGGCGAGCCGGGCCCACAGGCCGTCGCGGCCCGGTCGATCACGGACCTGCATCGGACGGTCGCGACGCTCGGACCCGCGGTCGACGCCACGACCGCAGCGCCCGGGGCCGGTGGGAAGAAGGCGGCCACGAGCCAGCTCGCCGCCCAGCTCGACGTCGTCGCCCGGTGCGTGGAGATGGGCGCGCCCAGCCGCGTGTACTCCGCGAGCGTCGGCGGCTTCGACACCCACGCCGACGAGCGGAGCACCCAGCAGCGTCTGCTCACCGAGGTGGACGCCGCGGTCTCCGGGTTCCTCACGCGCATGGCCGGCACCGACCGGGGCCGCCACGTCGTGCTGATGGCCTACTCGGAGTTCGGCCGCCGGGTGGCCGCCAACGCCAACGAGGGCACCGACCACGGCACCGCCGGCCCGGTGCTGGTGGCCGGCGCCGGGGTGAAGGGCGGGTTCGTCGGCGAGCAGCCGAGCCTCACCGACCTCGACGACGGCGACCTCAAGCCCACCACCGACTTCCGCGACGTCTACGCCACGATGCTCAGCGGTGTGCTGGGCAGCGACCCGGCGCAGGTGCTCGGCCCGGGCCGCTCGACGCTGCCCCTGTTGAGCACCTAGCCGAGGCGCTCGGCCGCGCGCTGCGCGAGGCGGAACTTCTGCACCTTGCCCGTCGGCGTCGTCGGCAGCTCGTCGGCGGCCAGCACCAGTACGTGCTTCGGCACCTTGAACCGCGCGAGCTTCTCCTTGCACAGCGCGATCAGCGCGTCGGGATCGACGACCGAGCCGGGCTCGGGCACCACCCACACGCACCCGACCTCGCCCCACCGCTCGTCGGGCACCCCCACCGCGTACGCCTGGCTGATGCCTGGGTGCCGGGTGAGCAGGTCCTCGATCTCCTTGGGCATGACCAGCTCGCCGCCGCTCTTGTAGAGCTCCTTGCTGCGGCCGGTCAGCTGGACGTAGCCGTCGGGACGGACGCGGCCCAGGTCGCCGGAGTGCACCCGGCCGCCGCGCAGGGTGGCCGCGGTCTCGTCGGGCTTGTCCCAGTACCCGAGCATGTGGGTGGGGCCCGAGGAGACGAGCTCCCCCTCGGCGCCCACCGGAAGGTCGTCGCCGGTCAGCGGGTCGATGGTGCGGTAGGTGCACAGGTCGCCCGAGCCCGGCACCCCCGCCACACCGGCGAGCTTGGGCCGCCCGACGGTGGCCGAGTGGCGCTCCAGGGGGTCCTCGGGCAGCGACATGGTCATCGCTCCGCCGCACTCGGTCATGCCGTAGCCCGTGGTCATCTCGGTGACACCGAGCTGGTCGCGGATCTTCTCCCACAGCCACACCGGAGCGGGCGCGGCGCCCGACAGCACCGCGAACAGCGACGACAGGTCGCGCGAGTGCTGGTGCTCGAGGATCGCGACCGACATCGTCGGGACGCAGAGGATCTCCGTGGCCCGGTGCCGCTCGACGCCGGCGACGTAGTCGGCCGGGGTGAACGCCGTGCGCGGGACGATCGCGCCGCCGACGACCATCGCCGCCAGCAGGCCCTCCACGTAGCCGAACATGTGGTAGCAGGGCAGCGAGAACAGGATCCGCCGCCCGTCCTCGAACGCCCGGGTCAGGGCCGAGGCGTACCCGGTGCGCAGCACGGCGTCGTGGGTGACCATCACGCCCTTGGGCGAGCCGGTGGTGCCGGACGTGTAGAGGATGTCGCCGAGGTCGTCGGGGGCGGCGGTGGCACCGTCGGCCGCCCCGGGGTGCTCGTCGCCGAGCGCGGCGAGGTCGTCGAGCGTGCGCACGCCGGCGCGCGTGCGTCCGTCGGTGGACAGCAGCACGACCGCGTGCAGGTCCGGCAGCGCCCCGGTGGCGCCCTGCTCCCATCCGGGGGCGATCTCGTCGAGCATCGCGGGCTGGTCGAGCCCGGCGAAGCCCGTCATCGTCACCAGCACGTTGCAGCGCGACTGCGCCAGCACGTAGCCGAGCTCGTCGCGGCGGTAGAGGAAGTTGAACGGGATCGCCACCGCCCCGGCCCGGGCGATCGCGAACTTGAGCGGCACGAACTCGAGGTAGTTGGCCATCAGCACGCCGACCCGGTCGCCGCGGCGGATCCCGAGCGCCGCCAGCCCGTCGGCGAGGCGCCGCGACCACGCCACGGTCTCCGCGTAGGTCAGCGTGCGGTCGTCGGTGAGCACGAGCGGGCGGTCCGGGAACTCCGCCGCCCGGCGGTCCAGGAAGCCGTCGAGGGTGGTGGGCTCCCACGTCGGGTAGCGGGCCGCGAGGGCCGCGCGCCGGGCGTCGATGCTGCCGGTCATGGACCTCTCCTCGGGCAGAGTTTAATCAGGGATAGATTAGTGAGGTGCCGGCGCGCGTGGCAAGACCGTGCCGCGGCGGGCGCCTACGATCTCCCGCGTGCCCCGCAAGTCCCCCGCCGCCGAGCCCGTGGCCGTCCACGAGGACGCGAGTGCGAAGTCGGCCCGCACGCGGCGGCGACTGCTCGACGCCGCCGCCACCGTGCTGAGCCGCAAGGGCTTCGCGGGCACCCGGCTCTCGGACATCGCCGAGCAGGCCCACGTCCAGGCACCGGCGATCTACTACTACTACCCGTCGCGCGAGGACCTCATCGAGGAGGTCATGTACGTCGGGGCCGCGGCGATGCGCACCCACCTGGTCGCGGCCCTGGAGGCGCTGCCGCCTTCGGCGGGCCCGGTCGAGCGCATCGGCGCCGCCGTCGAGGCCCACCTGCGTCACGAGCTGGAGATCTCCGCCTACTCCACGGCGATCATCCGCAACGCCAACCAGCTGCCGGAGCCGGTCAGCCGCCGCGCCCTCGCCGAGGTGGCCGCCTACAACGACGTGTGGCGGGTGCTGGTGGCCGAGCTCGCCGCCGCCGGGGAGCTGCGCGCCGACGTCGACCCGGCCGTCGGCCGGATGATGGTGCTGGGCGCCTTGAACTGGGCCGCGGAGTGGTGGGACCCTGCGGGCGGCCCGCTCGACGACGTCATCCGCACGGCGCAGTCGATGGTGCTGCACTCCCTGCGCCCCTGAGGTGTGCGGCGCGGCGGGACACGTGTGACGCGGGTCCCGAGCTGACCCGTGAGTAACAAAGTACGGTCGAACCAGTGGGGACCCGAACCCCGAACCCACCCGGGTACCCGCTGGACAACCGAGGAGTGACATGAGCCTGCGCTCCGCTGTTGTGACGGGCCTCGGGCACTGCCTGCCCGAACGGATCGTCACCAACGACGACCTGGCCGCCCGCCTCGACACCTCCGACGAGTGGATCCGCACCCGCACCGGCATCCGCCAGCGCCACATCGTCGACACGGGCACCAGCACGTCCGATCTCGCGGTCGGGGCGGGCCGGCGGGCGCTGGCCGCGGCGGGGCTCACGAGCGTCGGGGTGGTCATCGTCGCCACCACCACCCCCGACCATCCCTGCCCCGCCACCGCGCCCGTCGTCGCCACCCGGCTGGGGCTGGTCGAGGCCCCCGCCTTCGACGTCAACGCGGTGTGCAGCGGCTTCCTCTACGCGCTCGCCACGGCCGACAGCATGCTGACCTCGGGCCTCTACGACACCGCGCTGGTGATCGGGGCCGACATCTTCTCGTCGTTCATCGACCCCGACGACCGTTCCACCGCCTTCCTGTTCGGCGACGGCGCCGGCGCCATGGTCCTGCGGGCGGGCGAGCCCGGCGAGGCGGGATCGGTGCTGGCCGTGGAGCTGGGCAGCGACGGCGAGATGGAGAACCTCATCCTCGTCGAGGACGCCAAGTCGCCGTACACGATGCAGGGCCAGACGGTCTACCGGCACGCGGTGGCGCGGATGGCCAGCAGCACCCGGTCCATCCTCGAGCGCGTGGGCTGGTCCGTCGCCGACGTCGACCACTTCGTCGGCCACCAGGCCAACCAGCGCATCCTCGACGCCGTGGCCGGCCGCCTGAAGATGGATCCCGCGTGCGTGGTCAGCAACCTGGCCACCGTCGGCAACACCGCGGCCGCCTCCATCCCGATCGCGCTGAGCGAGGCCTCCGACGAGGGCCGGCTGCGCACCGGTGACCGCGTCGTGCTCGCCGCGTTCGGGGGCGGGGCCACGTGGGGGGCCGCGGCGCTCACCTGGCCGTAGTCACCGCGTGGAGGCGATCACCTCGGCCAGCACGTCGAGGGCCTCGTCCAGCAGCAGGCCCGGAATGGCCAGCGGCGGGAGCAGGCGCAGCACGTTGCCGTGGCTGCCGCAGGTCAGCACGATCAGCCCGGCCGCGTGGGCGGCGGACGCGACGGCCTTCGTCGTGGCCGCGTCGGGCGCGCCGGTGGTCGGGTCGACGATCTCGACGGCCACCATGGCACCGGGCCAGCGGACGTCGCCGATGCGGGGGTCGGCGGCCTGCACCGTGCGGAGCCGGCCCAGCAGCGGGCCCGTCGAGGCCGTCGAGGAACGGGTACGACATCGGCGCGCGGTGCACCTCGGGGGCGAACGGGCCGAAGCCGTCCTCGTAGGGCACGTTCTTCGCGGTCATCGCCATCGTGAGCGACGTGCGGCCGTGGTAGGCGTGGTCGGACACGGCGTCGACCACGGCGGGGGCGCTGTTGCCGACGCCGGTGACCGCGATGCCGGAGCCGAGCACGATCTACGGCTGGAGTTCCAGGTGAACAGCCTTACCCGGCCCGGCTGTGACGGGAGGTCGAGCCATGCAGAGAGGAACGTTGGTGCTCGACCGGTTTCAGGGCTGGACGCGGTGTCGATGCCAGTGGTGAGAGCTTGAGCCAGCGCGGTAGTGCACGCCGCGCTGCCGGTTCGCCGCGCAGCACCATGTCACCGGAGCGCAGCGCGCCGGCCCAGGACAGGTCGCCGCGCCAGACGAGGGTGAGCGCGCGCAGCGTCGTCTCCACGGCAACCTGGACCGGGAAGCCGGGATCGTCGTGGCAGACATCGACGCCGTCGTTGCCGACGACGATCCACCAGTCCCGCGCGCCGGGATCGATGTCGGTGAAACGGAACTGCAGGGTGGTGCGGCCGTCGGGTACGGCCTCCAGATCGATGTTGCGGTGCACATCCCACATGAGCAGGTGCGGATCGAGGTCGCCGTCACCGAGTTCGGAGATCCAGCGGGTGCCCCACCGGCCGATGGCTTCCACGATCGGTTCGAGCTCCCGGCCGGCCGGGGTCAGGTGGTAGGTGACCCTGTTGCCTTCGCGGTAACGCTCGACGACCCCGGCCCGGATCAGGGTGTGCAGCCGCTTGGACAGCAGTGCCGGTGACATGCGAGGCACACCCCGGCGCACGGCATTGAAGTGCCGGCTGCCCATCATCAGCTCGCGCACGACCAGCAACGTCCAACGCTCGTCGAGCAGCTCCATCGCCTTGGACACCGGGCAGAACTGACCGTAGCTACCAGGCATCCGAGCCCTCCCAAGCTGGGTGACGCGGCCAGGATAGGCAGCCGCTGCGGGTGCCGAGAAGTACAGAATCTGAAGCGGATCGGTACAGATCCGGGACTGGGGCACTCGGATAGCGGCACCGGATCGTGAGCTGGTGCCGACCACCGACGGGAGAGTCCGATGACCGCGACCGCCACCCCCGACAGCACCACCCCCGACGCCACTGCGACCCCGGCCATGTCCGAGCAGGCATCGGTGCTGTTGGGCCAGATCGCCGGATACGTAGGCCATCGCACCGTCGCCATAGGACTGCGCTGCGGGCTGGTTCAGGCGCTCGCCGACCGGCCCGGGGCCGACCCGGACGAGCTCGCCGCTGCGCTCGGGCTCGACCACTTCTACGTCTCGGTGTGGTGTCGCGCCGCGCTGGCAACCGGTGTCCTCGACCGCGACGATGCCCAGCCCTGCCGGTACCGGCTCGCCCCGCACCTGGCCACGCTCCTGCTCGACACCGCCTCCCCGGCCTATCTCGGCGGGGTGTTCCTGGTTTTCGAGGCCCCGGAGATGTTCGACCGCTTCGAGACCAGCCTGGCCACCGGTGCACGGATGTGGTGGGACGACACCACCCCCGAGTGGATCACCGGGGTCTCCAGCACCGGGGCCCCGTTCTACACCCGCCTCGTGCCGGGCGGCCTCGCCCAGATCCCCGGCTTGGCGGACCGACTGGACGCCGGGTGCCGGGTCGTCGACACAGCCTGCGGCGCGGGCACCGGCCTGATCCGCCTCGCCACCGCCTACCCCGACTGCTCGGTGGTCGGCGTCGACGGTGACGTGCACTCGCTGGAGCAGGCCCGGGTCCGCATCACCGAGACCGGTCTCGGGGACCGGGTGACCCTGGTGCACAGCCCGCTGGAGGACCTGGCGCTCGACGAATCCGCCACCGTCGTGATCAACAACATTTCGATGCACGAATGCCGCGACATCGACCGGGTTGCCGACAACGTGCGCGCTGGGCTAGAGCCCGGCGGTTGGTTCGTAATCTCCGACTTTCCCTTCCCGAACACCGACGCCGCGCTGCGCACCGCACCCGGCCGAATCATGTGCGGGATCCAGTTCTTCGAGGCGCAGATCGACGACCAACTCCTCCCACGCGCCGCCTACGACGACCTCCTGACCCGCCACGGCTTCACCGACCTCGGCTCGGTCACCCTCACCCCCATGCACGCCATCACCTACGGGCGCACCCCTGCCCGCTGAGCGCGTCGCGCCCATCAAGGACAGCGGTCGCGCTGCAGCGCCGCCTCACCCGGGCCGCGGTGGCCCCGGACGGGCCCGCGGCGATCCTGCGCACCCTCGGCGCGATCGTCGACGGGTCGGCACGGGTCGGCACGGGTCTGCGGGCCGGACGGGGCCGGGCTCGATCCGGAGGTGTTCGCGCGGTTTCGCCGGGCCGGGCTGCGCGGGTCGCACAGCGCGTCGGGGCCGGAGGGGAGCACGCTCGTCCAGCCGCTGGGGCTGGCCGGTTCCCCGCGCGGCTACCTGCTGGTGACGGGCCCCCACCCGTGGGACGCGGCGCACCACGGCGCCGTGGCCACCGCGGTCGCGCTGCTGTCCCTGGACGCCGAGCGGCGGGCCGACGCCCAGGCCGCGGCGCGGGAGATCCGGGCGGGTGCCTGGGCTCTGTTTCTCGCCGGCGCCGCGGACTCGGCCGTCGCGCTGCTCGGTCTGCGCGCCGCCGCGACCGGACCGGTCTCGCACGAGGGCCGCTTCCCTGTGCAGCGCGTGCGCGGGGCAGATGCCCTCGGCGCCGCCGAGAGCCGGCCGCCGGAGAGGCGTTCGCCCGTGAGGTACTGGGTCCGCTGGCCGACCCGGGACACGACGACCTGCACGCCACACTCGAGCAGTTCCACGCCTGCCACGGCCAGCTCACGCTGGTGGCGGCGGCCATCGGGGCGCACCGCAACACCGTCCGCCGCCGATTACGCCGGATCGAAGAACTCACGGGCCATTCGCTCGACGACCCCCGCGCCCGTGCCGAGCTCTGGGTCGTCCGGCAGGTCATGATCAGAGTGCTATCCCAGTCCGAGCATCCTCACCGCGTTCTCCTTGAGGATCAGGGGGCGGACCTCATCCTTGATCTCCAGCTTCGCGAAGTCCGCCAGCCAGCGGTCGGGCTGCAGCACCGGGAAGTCGGAGCCGAACAGCACCTTGCGCTTGAGCAGGCCGTTCGCGGCGCGCACCAGTTGCGGCGGGAAGTACGTCGGCGACCAGCCGGAGAGGTCGATGTAGACGTTGGCCTTGTGGGTGGCCATGGAGATCGCGGAGTCCTGCCACGGCACCGACGGGTGGGCGAGCACGATCGTCAGCTGCGGGAAGTCGGCGGCGACGTCGTCGATGAGCATCGGGTCGGAGTAGCGCAGCTTGATGCCGCGCCCACCGGGCAGCCCGGCGCCGATGCCCGTCTGGCCGGTGTGGAACAGCGCGGGCACGCCGAGCTCCTCGATGGCCGCGTACAGCGGGTAGAACGCCACCGAGTTGGGCTCGAAGGCCTGCAGGCTGGGGTGGAACTTGAACCCGCGCACGCCGTGGTCGTTCACGAGGCTGTGGATGCGCCGGACCGCGGCCTTGCCCCCGTGCGGGTCCACCGAGCCGAACGGGATGAGCACGTCGGCGTACTCGGCGGCGGTGTCGGCGATCTCCTCGCTCGACAGGGCCGGGTGCCCGGTGCCCGAGGTGGAGTCGACGGTGAAGACCACCGCGGCCATCCGGCGCTCCCGGTAGTGGGCGGCGATGTCGGCGACCGTGGGCGTGCGGTTGGCGTCGGCCTTGAAGTAGGCCGCCGAGGCGTCGTTGAGCTCCTGGTCCAGCGAGAAGCAGCCGTGGCCGTCCTGCTCGACGTGGACGTGGACGTCGATGGCGTCCACTGTGGAGGGATCGATCACGGCAGGTCTCCTTCGGTCTTGGCCGCCAGCAGCGTGCGCAGGACGGCGTCGCGGCGGCCGGCGAGGTCGGCCGGGTCGACACCGGCCAGCTCCTCGTCGACCCCGGCGATGATCTTCTGTTCCAGCTCGGGGGTCATGTGCACCCGGCCCAGGTCGCGCCACCAGGCCTCGGTGGGCGGGCCGAGGTGCTCGAGGATGTGGGCGATGCCGCCGGGGCCGCCGGAGAGGTGCTGGTTAACGAACGGGCCGAGAAGTGCCCAGCGCAGTCCCGGGCCCTGCGCGATGGCCGTGTCGATGTCGGCCACACTCGCGACACCACGTTCCACCAGCGAGTACGCCTCCTGCCAGAGCGCGGCCTGCAGCCGGTTGGCGATGTGCCCGGGCAGCTCCCGGCGCAGCCGGATCGGCTTCCTGCCCACCGACGTGTAGAAGGCCATCGCCGCCTCGACGGCGGCGTCCGAGGTGCGCTCGCCCGGCACGACCTCCACGAGCGGGATGACGTGCGGCGGGTTGAACGGGTGCCCGACCACCAGGCGCTCGGGATGGTGGGCGCAGCCCTTCGCGATGACGCTGGGCAGCATCCCCGACGAACTGCTGGCCAGCACCACGTCGGGGCGGGCGGCCTCGTCGAGCACGGCGAACAGCGTGTGCTTGACGTCCTCGCGCTCGGGTCCGTTCTCCTGCACGAAGTCGGCGGAGGCCACCGCCTCGCCCGGATCACCGGTGAAGGTGAGCCGGTCGAGGGAGCCCGGACCGATCGCGGCGACCCCGGCGCGCAGCCGCTCCTCGGCGTCGGGGGCCGGGTCTGTGGCCACGACATCGAGGCCGTGGGCGAGGAAGTGGGCGGCCCAGCTGGTGCCGATGACGCCGGTACCCACCACCGCGACCCTCATCGGGCGAAGCCCACGAAGGCGTCCAGGGACGTGGCATCCGCGAGGACGTCGCGGCTCGCCACGTCGTCCGGCGCCGCGCCGAGCAGGATCTTCTTGGCCGGCAGCTCCAGCTTCTTGCCGGTGCGGTTGCGGGGCACCGCCGGGACCGCCTCGATCCGGTCGGGCACGTGCCGTGGGCTCAGGGCGGAGCGCAGCTCACCGCCGATCCGCTCGCGCAGCGCGTCGTCGAGCACCACCCCGCCGGTGAGCTGGACGAACAGCAGCAGCTCACCGTTGCCGCCCGCCGGGTCCTCCAGGTGCACCACCAGGCTGTCGGCCACCTCGGGCAGCTCCTCCACCACCGCGTAGAACTCCGCGGTGCCCAGCCGCACACCACCGCGGTTGAGCGTGGCGTCCGAGCGCCCGGCGATCACGCAGCTGCCGGACTCGGAGAAGCGCACCCAATCGCCGTGGCGCCAGACGCCGGGGTAGACGTCGAAGTAGGTGTCGCGGTAGCGGGTGCCGTCCGGGTCGCCCCAGAACCCGACGGGCATCGACGGCATCGGGGCGGTGATCACCAGCTCCCCCAGCTCCCCGACGACCGGTTTGCCGTCGGGGTCGAACGCCTCCGCGGCCACGCCGAGCGCGGGCCCGGAGATCTCGCCGACCACCACCGGCTGCCACGGGCTGCCCTGCACGATGCCGGTGCACACGTCGGTGCCGCCGCTGCCGACGTTGAGCAGCACGCGCTCGCCGAACTGCTCGGCCACCCAGCGGAAGCCCTCCGGCGGCAGCGGGCTGCCGGCCGCACCGAGCTGGCGCAGCGCCGGCAGCTCGCCCGGCGCGACGTCCTGCTCGCGGCACGCCATGAGGAAGCCGGGCGACGCACCCATGATCGTGGCCCGGGTCTCGGCGGCGATCCGCCACTGCCAGCCGAGGTCGGGGTGCAGCGGGTTGCCGTCGATCAGCACCACCGACGCGCCCGCGAGCAGGCCGGAGACCAGTGCGTTCCACATCATCCAGGCCGTGGTGGAGAACCACAGGATCCGGTCGCCGGGACCGAGGTCCCACGACAGCGCGTGGTTCTTCAGGTGTTCCAGCAGGATGCCGCCGTGGCCGTGCACGATCGCCTTCGGCCGGCCGGTGGTGCCGGAGGAGAACAGCACGTACAGAGGGTGGTCGAAGGGAACCGGATCGAAAACCGGGGCTGTAGCGCCGGTGTGTGCAGAGCCTGTGGCGAGCAGGTCGTCCCAGGTCACGGCGTCCGGGATCGCGCCGTCGCCGTGCCCGATCGCCACCACGTGCCGCAGCGTGGGCAGGCCCGCGCGCAGGGCCGCCACCTCGGCGCGGCGGTCGACGGGCTTGGCCCCGTAGGTGTAGCCGGGCACCGTGAGCAGCACGGCCGGCTCGATCTGGGCGAAGCGGTCCACCACGCTGCGGGCCCCGAACTCCGGCGCGCAGCTCGCCCACACCGCGCCGAGGCTCGCCGCCGCCAGGAACGCCACGAGGGTCTCGGGGATGTTGGGCGCGTACGCCACCACCCGGTCGCCACGGCCCACCCCCAGCCGGACCAGCCCGTCCCGGGCCCGGGCGACCTGGTCGCGCAGCTGCGCCCAGGTGAGCTCCGAGGTCGGCCGCGTCTGGGAGTAGGCGACGACCGCGATGTCGTCGGCGGCGACCCCGGTGCCCCGCAGCGCGTGCTCGGCGTAGTTCAGCGTGGCACCCGGGAACCACTCGGCTCCGGGCATCTCGCGCCGGCCCAGCACCGCGGTGGGAGGCGTGGTGAACCGGACGTCGAAGAACTCCGCGACGGACGACCAGAAGCCGTCGAGATCGGTGACCGACCAGCGGTGCAACGACGCGTAGTCGGCGTACCCGGCCCGCTCGGCGAAGCGGTCGATGATCGTCACGACGTCGCCACCTTGGCCCCCCGGCCCTCCATGAACGCCTTCATCCGTTCCTTGGCCTCCCCGCTGCTCGACGCCACCGCCGCCATCAGCGACTCCAGGAGGTAGCCCTGGTCGGGATCGGCCGCCGCGATGCGGGGCAGCGCCTGCAGCACGGCGAAGTTCGTGACGGGCGAGTTGGCGGCGATCTTCTCGGCCAGGCCCAGCGCGCGGGCCAGCCCCTCGCCCGCCTCCACCCGGTACTGCGACAGGCCCAGCGCCGCGCCCTCGTCGGCGTCGAGCACGCGGCCCGTCAGCATCATGTCGGCCATCCGGTGCACGCCGATCAGCTTCGGCACCCGCACCGACGCCCCGCCGCCGACGAACAGGCCGCGCTGGCCCTCGGGCAGGGCGTAGAACGTGCTCGGCTCGGCCACCCGGATGTGTGCGGCGCAGGCCAGCTCGAGCCCGCCCCCGACGACGGCGCCCTTGAGCACCGCGACGACGGGCAGGTCGCCGCGCTCGATCCGCTCGAACACGCGGTGCCACATCCGGGAGTGCGCCATGCCCTCGAAGGCGTCGCGCTCGGCGAGCTCGCCGAGGTCCAGCCCCGCTGAGAAGTGGTCCCCCACGGCGTCGAGGACGATCGCGCGGGCCCCGGCGGGCGGGGAGGTGAAGACCTCCTCCAGCCCGAGGACGGTGGCGTCGTCGAGGGCGTTGCGCTTGGCCGCGCGGTTGAGCCGCACGACGGCGACCTCCCCGCGCTCCTCGACGTCGACGGTCTCCGGCAGGGTCATCTCTGCTCCTCGGCGATGGCCCGCAGCGCGGGTTTGGCGATCTTGCCCGTCGCGGTGCGGGGCAGCTGGTCGGTGACCACCAGCCGCCGCGGCACCTTGTAGCGGGCCAGGTGTTCCTGCAGGTGTGCGTGCAGGGCGTCGAGGTCGAGACGGGCGCCGTCGGCGGGCTGGACGAAGCCGATGCCGGCCTCGCCCCATTTCTCGTCGGGCACCCCGACCACGGCGGCGCCCGCCACCTCGGGCAGCCGCATCAGGACGGCCTCGACCTCGGCCGGATAGACGTTCTCGCCGCCGGAGATGTACATGTCCTTGACCCGGTCGACGACCGTGGCCCAGCCGTCCTCGGCGACGGTCAGGACGTCGCCGGTGCGGAACCAGCCGTCGTCGAGCGCGGGCTCGGTGCGCCCCCAGTAGCCGGCGAACACATTGGGCCCGCGCACGGCCACCTCGGCGGGCCCGGCGTGCAGCGGCACGCGCTCGTCGCCGTCGATCATGGCCACGTCGGTGTAGAAGTGCGGCACGCCCACCGAGACCGGGTGGTCCGGCGATCCCTCCCGGGTGGCCATGAGGACCCCGGGCGACGCCTCGGTCATCCCGAACCCCTGCTGCAGCGTGACGCCGCGGTCCATCCACGCCTGCGCCACCCGCGCGGGCACCGGCGATCCGCCGTACTGGACGACGCGCAGCGACGACAGGTCGGCGCCCGCGAACGAGGGGTGCTCGCACATCATCTGCAGCATCGTCGGCACGCCGGAGAAGCTGGTGATGCCGGCCTCGCCGATGCGGTGCAGGATCGCACCGGGGTCGACCTTCGGCACGGGCTCGACGCTTCCGCCCTTGAACAGCGTGGGCAGCGTGATCTGCCCGATCCCGACGCAGTGGAACAGCGGTGCGATGCACAGGGCCCGGTCGGTGGACAGCACGTCGACGTGCGCGAGCTGGTTGACGGTGTTCCAGGTCAGGTTGCCGTGGGTGAGCAGCGCGCCCTTGGGACGGCCGGTGGTGCCGGAGGTGTAGAGCAGCAGCGCGGGATCGTCGAGGCCGACGACGGGCGGCTCGCCCAGGCCCGGGCTCGACGCGATCGCGCTCTCGTAGTCGGGCCCGACCTCCAGCCGCGCGCCGCCGAAGGGCGCCACGGCGTCCGGGCCGGCCACGAGGAACGTGGCGCCCGCGTCGTCGAGCATGAAGCGGATCTCGGGGCCGGCCAGGCGGTGGTTGAGCGGCATCGCGATCGCGCCGAGGCGCCACACCGCGAAGAACGTCTCCAGCACCTCGACGCTGTTGACGCCCAGCTGCGCGACGCGGTCGCCGGGACCGACACCCGCCGCGGCCAGGGCACCCGCGAGCCGGTCGACGCGCTGCGCCAGCTCACCGTAGGACACCGGGCCGCGTGGGCCGACGAGCGCCGGACGGTCGGAGGCGATCCGGGCCCGGCGGGCGGGCCAGCTGCCGAGGCCGTCGGGACCTGGTGCCATGCTCCACACTCCTGTCGCACCATTGACGCGGGAATCGATAACAGGAAACCTGTCACTCATGCCCACTGTGCCCTCGCTGCTCTACGCCGTCAAGCAGGTCGAGCTCGCGGTGCGCGCCCACCTCGACGAGCTGCTGCGCCCGCACGGGTTGACCACCTCGACCTACACGGCCCTGACCGTGCTGGAGCGACGCGAGGGTCGCACCACCGCCGAACTGGCCCGCACCTCGTTCGTCACGCCGCAGGCGATGTCGGACATCGTCGCCGCCCTGGAACGCCGGGAGCTCGTCACCCGGAGCACCGATCCCGCACACGGGCGGCGACGACTGATCGGCCTCACCCCCGCCGGACGGGCCCGGCTCGCCGAGGTGGCCGACGACGTCGCCGCCCTGGAGGCCCGCATGGTCGCCGGCCTCGACGCCGGGGAGCGCGCCGCACTGCGCCACCACCTCAACTCCTGCCGGGCCGCGCTCACCTGAAACCGGTACCCCGTGGCCGTATGGATAACGCCGTTGCGTCTGCCTACAGTTGACGGAGCCGCCGCCCGCGACGCATCGGAGTGATCCACATGGGTTCCACCTGGGTGAACGCTCTGCTCGCCGGGATCGGCCTCGGCGCGGGCGCGGTCTTCCTGCTGGCCGCGGCCCGGCGCCCCGCGCAGCGCCCCGGGTGCCTCGCCCATGCGCTGATGGGGCTGGGGATGGCGGGGATGTTCTCGCCGTGGGGCGACCCGGTGCCGCCCGTCGCCGGGGCGCTCGTCTTCGTGGTGGTCGCGGCCTGGTTCGCGGCGGCGTTGCTGCGCACCGGCCGGGTGGGGCTCACCGAGTCGACCCACCTCGTCGTCGGACCGGCCGCCATGGTGCTCATGTACCTGGTCCCGATGGGCCACGCGCCGACGGACACGACGGTGGTCGATCCCGCGCACGCGGGCCACACCATGACGATGGGCGGAGGCGGCGGGTCGCCGTGGCTCTCGGCCGTCGCGCTCGGGCTGACGGGCTACTTCGTCTGGTACGCGTGGATCCTCGCCGGCCGGCTCCGGCCTGCGGCTCCCACCGCGTCCGGTGGGGGAACGGTGGCGGTGGCGGCTCCCGCCCTGGCCACCGGCACCCGGATCGTGGTCGGCGCGCACGTCGTGATGTGCGGACTCATGGCCGTCATGTTCCTCGGCTCGGTCTGACCCCTCACGCGGTGTCCCGCCGCACCGCACCGACCGGCCCGCGCCTGCGTGGTCGCGGCCTCGGCGACGGCGGCGGGTGGCTCGGCCCTGCCGGCGCGCCCGGAGCTGAGCACAGCCCGTTCCCGGGCAGGACGCGGAAGATGGACGGATGCTCGCCGCGCCCCCGACCGTCACGAGGTCGGGGCGCGGCCGGCTCGTGCTGGTCTGCGCGGTCGCGGTGCTCGTGCAGGGCCACGCGCTCGGGCGGCTGCCGCTGTGGCGCGACGAGATCGCGAGCGTGGAGATCGCGTCCCGGCCGCTGCCCGCCCTCCTGACGGCGCTCGGCCGGATCGACGTCGTCCACGGCTGCTACGACCTGCTGCTGCACGTCGTGCTGCTGTTCGGACGTTCCGAGATCGTGGTGCGGTCGCTGTCCCCGGTGTGCGCCGTGGCCACCGTCGGCCTGGCCGCGGAGCTGGCCCGGCGCCGGCTGGGCCTCGTCCCGGCGTCCGTCGTGGGGTGGGTGGGCGTCCCGACCTCCGACGACGTGCGGGTGCTGGCCGTCGACGTCGCCGGCACCGGTGCGACGGCGGCCGCGGTCGGGGTGCTGCTGCTGGTGGCGGCGTCCCGTCGGCGTACGTCCACGCTGTTGGTCTCCGTCGCTCCTGCGGTGCTCGCCGGACGCCGTGGGTGGCCGATCAGCCGCCCACCGGACGCGGGGTGCGGTCCGGGAACAGCTCCGGCTGACCGGTGGCCGGGTCCCCCGGGGCCAGCGACAGCGTGGCGGGCTCGCTCTCGGGCAGCGCCCACTGGCGGGCCCAGTCCATCTGCATCGCGGTGGGGGTGTCGGCGGCGCCGAACCAGTCGAGCTGCATCGTCATGTTCATCGGCCGGGGCGGGAAGTGGCTGGTCTCGGTGGTGGAGTACCACTCCTCCCCGTTCACGAAGGCCGTCATCTTCTCGGGCGTCCACTCCAGCGCCCAGGCCGTCCACCGCGTGGCGTCGCGGGTGACGGACGCGGCCTCCTGCCCGTTGTCCTCCCCGAAGTGCAGGAAGAACCCGGTCTCCTGACGGGTGGGGTCGGAGATCTCCATCCAGTCGACCTCGCCGCCGACGGGCCAGTCCTCCGCTCCCGGCCAGAGCAGCAGGACCGGGTGCAGATCGCCCGCGTCCGCCCGCACGCAGGCCTCCCACCGCCCGTAGCGCTGGCCGGGATGCCAGCTCATCGCACCCGTCGTGCCGTCGGCGGTGCCGGCGATGGTGACGACCCCGTCCTTCACCGTGATCGCGGCCGGCGTGCGCAGCCCGGAGCGCTGGTGGCCCGGCTCGGGGCCGTAGGGGTGCCAGTCGGACGGGAGGGCCGTGCCGGTGAAGTCCGACGAGCGGGTCGGCGCACCCCAGCCCAGGCGGGCGGCCGCGGTGGTCGGGCAGTCCGACGCCCCCGGCGCCACGGGCGCGGCCGAGGCGCGGGTGGGCACCGGGACCGGGGCCGGGGCGGGCGCCGGGGACGAGCAGGCGGCCGCACCCAGCAGCGCGCACACGGCCACGGCCCGGGTCACAGGGGAGCTGCGCATGCCCGCAGCCTGCCAGGCCGTGGCGCGTCTCGAACTGAGACGGCACCGCCACCGTCGTCCACCGGGGACCACGATCTGGCGATGGCGTCGCGCGAGGGCTGGTCCACCGACGCCGACGGCATGCCGATGGTGGCGCGCTGGGGCAGCGAGCACCCGGCGGTGCCGCTGGTCGTCGCCCTGCACGGCAACGGCACCAGCGAGCACTCGATGATCGAGATCTCACCGTGGCTGCCGCACGGGCCGGTCGCCTACGTCTCCGTGCGGGCGCCGTTCGAGCACGGCACCGGGTACTCGTGGTTCCTGGAGCCGGGTGACCTGCCGGAGTCCGCCGCGTGGCTGCTCGAGTGGCTCGACACCGAGGGCGACCCGGACCGGCCCGTGCTGCTCCTGGCGTTCCGCGACGGCGTCACGGTGGCGGGCGCCCTGATGCTCGACGCGCCGCACCGGTTCTCCGGGGCCGCGCTGCTCTACGGCGCGCTCCCGCCGGCGGGCACCGCGGGTCCCGCCCCGCTCGCCGGGATGCCGGTGTTCCTCGCCCACGCCGAGGACGATCCCCGCACCCCGCCCGAGCTGCTCGCCCGCACGTGGGACTGGCTGGCCCACGACAGCGGCGCCCCGCTGTGGGCCGAGCGCGTGCCCGGCGGCGACCAGCTGGCCGGGAAGGTCGTCGGCGACCTGGGCACCTGGCTGGCCGACCGGCTCGACCACCTGCGCGCGCACGGCGAGAACCCGCTGCCCGACGGGACGGAGCCGGACTGGAACGGCCGGCCGCTCCCCCGCCGCACGGGCCCGGTCCCCGACACGACGTCCGGTATCCCGCAGCACCAGACGTCGCAGAACGGGCCCGCGGAGCTGCAGGAACGGCTGTGGGAGCGGCTCGCCGCCCTCGACGGGGTCGCGACGGGCCCGACCACGGTGGGCGTCGAGGGCACCCGGGCCCTGCTGCTCGACCGCGCGGCCGCCAGGGGCCCGGACACCGCCTACCTGCTGCCGGCCCTCGGCGAGGTCGCCCACCTGCACCCCGCCCCGGACGGGAGCCTGCACGTCGCGCTGCCCGACGCGCTGGCCTACGACGCGCTCGCGAAGGGCTGGGCGCTGCCGCATCCGCTGGCCGGGGTGCGGCTGAGCCCCGGGATGGTGCTGGTGCCGGGCCCCCGCGACGAGGACGAGCTGGAGACCGTGACCGAGATCGTCACGGCCTCGGTGCGGTACGCCGCCACCGGGGGGATCGAGGCGGGGTGAGCGGGGCACACTGGGCGCGTGACCGACGCCCCGGTGGCCCCGCTCCCCACACCCCGCGCGAACGGGGGGAACCCCGACCATCCCGCCGCCCACAGCGGCGGGCTCTACGGGCTCGCCCTCGGCGCGCTCGGCATCGTGTTCGGCGACATCGGCACCAGCCCGCTCTACGCCGTGCAGACCGTGTTCTCGATCGACGACGGCGCGGTGAAGCCCACGCCCGACGACATCTACGGCGTCGTGTCGCTGATCTTCTGGTCGGTCACGCTCGTCGTCACCCTCAAGTACGTCACCTTCATCCTGCGCGCCGACAACGACGGCGAGGGCGGCATCATGGCGCTCGCGGCGCTGGTCCGCGGGGTGACGGGCTCGCACGCGCGCCGGGCCGGGCTGGCCCTGGCGCTGGGGGTGCTCGGCGCGTCGCTGTTCTACGGCGACTCCCTGATCACCCCGGCGATCTCGGTGCTCTCGGCCGTGGAGGGCCTGGAGGTGGCCGATCCCGGGCTCGCCGACGCCATCCTGCCGATCGGCATCGCGATCCTCGCGCTGCTGTTCACCGCCCAGCGGTTCGGCACCCACCGCGTGGGGCGGCTGTTCGGGCCGGTCATGGTGATCTGGTTCGTGACGCTCGCCGTGCTCGGGATCCCGCACATCATCGGCCACCCGGGCGTGCTGCGGGGCCTCTCCCCCACCTACATCGTCTCGTTCGTGGCCGACCACCCCTTCACGGCGTTCGTCGCGATGGGCGCGGTCGTGCTGGTGATCACCGGCGCCGAGGCGCTCTACGCCGACATGGGCCACTTCGGCAGGCGCCCGATCCGCCTGTCCTGGTTCGCCGTGGTGTTCCCGGCGCTGATCCTCAACTATCTGGGCCAGGCCGCGCTGGTCCTGGACGACCCGAAGGCGATCGTCAACCCGTTCTACCTGCTCGCGCCGGACTGGGCGCGGCTGCCGCTCGTCGTGCTGGCCACGTTCGCCACGGTCATCGCGTCCCAGGCGGTGATCTCCGGCGCGTTCTCGGTGTCCCGGCAGGCCGTGCGGTTGGGCTTCCTGCCCCACCTGACCGTGCGCCAGACCTCCACGCAGGAGAGCGGCCAGATCTACGTGCCCGCGGTGAACTGGCTGCTGTTCGGCGGCGTGCTGGTGCTCATCGTGACCTTCCGGTCGTCGGCGAGCCTCGCCACCGCCTACGGGCTCGCGGTGACGGGCACGCTGCTGCTCACCACCACCCTGTTCCTCATGTACGCGGCCACGGCGTGGCACTGGGAGCGCTGGAAGCTCGTGGGGGTGGCGGTGGTCTTCGGCGGCGTCGAGCTGCTCTACCTGGGCGCCAACCTCACCAAGATCGCCCACGGCGGATGGCTGCCGTTGCTGATCGCCGCGATCGTCGTCACCGTCATGACCACCTGGCAACGGGGGCGGCGGATCGTCACCGCGCGGCGCACCGAGCTGGAGGGCCCGCTGCCGGAATTCGTGGACACGATGCACGGCAAGGGCATCACCCGGGTGCCGGGGCTCGCCGTCTTCCCGCACCCCACCAACCGCACCGCGCCGCTGGCCCTGCGCGCCAACGTGGAGTTCAACCACGTGCTGCACGAGCGCGTCGTGATCATCTCCGTGGAGTCGGAGAACGTGCCGCACGTGCCACCCGACGAGCGGCTCACCGTCGACGAGCTCGGTCACGTCCACGACGGCATCGTGCACCTGTGCGCCCGCTTCGGGTTCCAGGACGACCAGGACCTGCCCGCCGTGCTGCGCCAGGCCCGCGGCCTGTCCCCCGACCTCGACCTGGACCCCGCCGGGGCGTCGTTCTTCCTGTCCCGCATCACGATCGAGCGCAGCAGGCGGCCGGGCATGCACTCCTGGCGCAAGCGGCTGTTCATCGGGCTGTCGCACAACGCCGCCTCCCCGGCCGCCTACTTCCACCTGCCGGTCGACCGCACCGTCGTCATGGGTTCCCGCATCGAGCTCTGAGCCGCGGCCGCTCGGAGGACATGGGGAAGGATGGGCGGATGCCGGTCACCGACGACGCCATCGAGAAGATCAAGGCGATGATCGTCTCCGGTGAGCTGGGCCCCGGGGCGCGGCTACCGCGCGAGGCCGACCTCGCCGTGCGGCTGGGCCTGTCGCGCAACTCGCTGCGCGAGGCGGTCAAGGCGTTGTCGCTGATCCGCGTGCTCGACGTGCGGCAGGGCGACGGCACCTACGTCACCAGCCTCGACCCCGACCTGCTCCTCGACGCCATGAGCTTCGTCGTCGACTTCCACCGCGACGACACCGTGCTGGAGTTCCTCGAGGTGCGCCGCATCCTGGAGCCCGCGGCCACCGCGATGGCGGCACTCGCCATGAGCGACGAGGAGATCGTCGGGCTGCGCGAGGTGCTGGCGGCGCTGGGCCCCGACCCCGACGCCGAGGCGCTGGTGGCCAACGACCTGGAGTTCCACCGGCGCATCGCGGCCGGCAGCGGCAACTCGGTGCTGTGCTCGCTGATCGACGGCCTCTCGGGCCCCACCACCCGCGCGCGGATCTGGCGCGGCCTCACGCAGGAGGGCGCGGTGGCCCGCACGATCGAGCAGCACGAGGCCATCTGCGACGCCATCGCCGCCCGCCAGCCCGAGGTCGCCCGCTCGTGGGCCACCGTGCACGTGGCCGGGGTGGAGCAGTGGTTGCGCAGTGCGCTCCTCGACCAGGGACCTCTAGGAGCGCGGACGCACCCGTAGGCCCTGCATGCCGCCGTCGACCGCCAGCGCCGCTCCGGTGGTGGACGACGCGAGCGGGCTCGCCAGGTAGGCGATCGCCGCGGCCACCTCGTCGGCGGTGACGAGCCGGCCCATCGGCTGGCGGGCGTTCAGCGCGGCCCGCTCGGCCTCCGGGTCGGTGGCCGAGTCCAGCAGCCGCCCCACCCACGGGGTGTCGGCGGTGCCGGGGTTCACGCAGTTCACGCGGATGCCCTCGGCCACGTGGTCGGCGGCCATCGCCAGGGTGAGCGACTGCACGGCGCCCTTGGACGCGCAGTAGAGCGCCCGCTGCGGCAGGCCGGCGGTGGCCGCGATCGAGCACGTGTTGACGATGGCCGGGTGCGACGAACGGCGCAGGTGCGGCAGCGCGGCGCGGCTGAGCCGCACGATGCCCAGCACGTTGACGTCCAGCACGCGCCGCCACTCGTCGAGCGGGTTGGTCTCGACGGTGCCCTGCGCGCCGATGCCGGCGTTGTTGACCAGGACGTCGATGCCGCCGAGCCGTTCGACGACACCCGCGACGGCGGCGTCCACCGACGCGTCGTCGGTGACGTCGGCGGTGAGCGCGAGCAGCGGCTCCGGCACGCCCGAGGGGTCGAGGTCCAGGCACGCCACGCGCGCGCCGCGGTCGGCCAGCAGGCGGGCGGTGGCCAGGCCGATGCCCGACCCGCCCCCCGTGACCACGGCGACCAGCCCGTCGAACTCGCTCATGGGGTCTCCTTCCAGACGGCACCGTCGGGGAAGCGGAAGGCGGTCAGGGTGGAGGCGTGCATCTCGCCGCCGCCGCCGGGCGCCGTGGGCGGCCAGTAGCGGCCCGCGTGCACGTCGACGGGGGTGACGAAGTGCTCGTGCAGGTGGTCGACGTACTCGATCACCCGGTCGTCCCACGACCCGGAGATCGCCACGACGTCGAGCATCGAGAGGTGCTGCACCAGCTCGCAGAGCCCCACCCCACCGGCGTGCGGGCACACCGGCACGCCGAACTTCGCGGCCAGCAGCAGGATCGCGATGTTCTCGTTCACCCCGCCGACGCGCGCGGCGTCGATCTGCAGGTACGACAGCGCGCCGGTCTGCAGCAGCTGTTTGAACACCACGCGGTTGGCGACGTGCTCACCGGCGGCGACCCGGATCGGGGCGATGCCCTCGGCGATCGCGGCCAGCCCCAGCACGTCGTCGGGGCTCGTCGGCTCCTCCACCCACCACGGTTCGTACTGCGCCAGCGCCCGCACCCAGTCGATGGCGTCCGCGACGTCCCAGCGCTGGTTGGCGTCGATCGCGATGCGGATGTCCGGGCCCACGGTGTCGCGCGCGATGCGCAGGCGGCGCCGGTC
Organism: Pseudonocardia sp. 73-21; assembly: GCF_001899645.1. GTDB lineage: Bacteria > Actinomycetota > Actinomycetes > Mycobacteriales > Pseudonocardiaceae > Pseudonocardia. The sequence continues at coordinate 53,535 of NZ_MKVV01000055.1, forward strand.
GTCGTCGAGGTCGGCACCGACCTTCAGCTTGATCTGGCCGAACCCGTCGGCCACGGCCTCCCGGCACAGCCGCGCCAGCTTCTCGTCGTCGTAGCCGAGCCAGCCCGCGCTGGTCGTGTAGGCGGGGTAGCCCTCGGCCCGCAGGCGCCTCTCCCGCTCCGCGCGGCCCGGCTCGGCCTTGCGCAGGATGTCGAGGGCCTCGTCGCGGGTGAGCGCGTCGGTGAGGTAGCGGAAGTCGACGAGCTCGACGAGCTCCTCGGGCGAGAGGTCGGCGAGCAGCTTCCACAGCGGCAGCCCGGCCCGTTTGGCCCGCAGGTCCCACAGGGCGTTGACCACGGCGGAGATCGCCATGTGGATGACGCCCTTCTCCGGGCCCAGCCAGCGAAGCTGCGAGTCGTGGACGAGCTCGATCCACAGCGGCCCCAGGTTCGCCAGCAACTCCGGCACCGGGCGCCCGACGAGCCGCGCCGCTACCGAGGTGATGGCGGTGGTCTGCACCTCGTTGCCCCGGCCGATCGTGAACGCGAACCCGTGGCCCTCGTGCCCGTCGCCGGCGTCGGTGGTGATCACGACGTACGCGGCCGAGTAGTCCGGGTCCGGGTTCATCGCGTCCGAACCGTCGAGCTCGCGGGAGGTGGGGAAGCGGACGTCGACGGCGCGGACGTCGGTGACGCGCGGAGAGCTCACTGGGCACCAGACTTCCGTGACATCGGATGTGTGGAGGACCCTAGCCCGCGTCTGCCTCGACCAACAAGACAGACGCGGGCAGACATCCGAGGTCTCGGGTTCAGCGCGCGGTCTCCGCCTCGCGCTTCGGCAGGACCCAGCCCGGCCGCACGAAGTGGCACGTGTATCCGGTGGGGTACTTCTGCAGGTAGTCCTGGTGCTCGGGCTCGGCCTCCCAGAACGGCCCGGCCGGCTCCACCTCGGTGACGACCTTGCCCGGCCACAGGCCGGACGCGTCGACGTCGGCGATGGTGTCGATCGCCGTCGCCTTCTGCTCGTCGGAGGTGTAGTAGATCGCCGAGCGGTAGCTGCGGCCCAGGTCGTTGCCCTGGCGGTCCTTCGTCGACGGGTCGTGGATCTGGAAGAAGAACTCCAGCAGCTCGCGGTAGGTGATCACGGAGGGGTCGAAGACGATCTCGACGGCCTCGGCGTGGTCGCCGTGGTTGCGGTAGGTGGCGTTCGGGGTGTCGCCGCCCGAGTACCCCACGCGCGTGGAGATCACCCCGGGGCGCCGCCGCACGAGCTCCTGCGCTCCCCAGAAGCAGCCCCCGGCGAGGATCGCGGTCTCGGTTGTCATCCTGTTGCCTCCTCGATGTTGCTGGTACCGCCGATGGAACGCCCTGCACGGGGCCGATGTTCCGGACCCCGCTCGTCAGATCAGGTCGCTGCGGCTCACGACCCCGGCCAGGGTCGCTCCGTCCACCACCGGGACCGTGCGCAGCCCGTGGTCGGCCACCAGGGCCTGCGCGTCGCCCACCGTCGCGCGGGCGTCCACCGTGACCGGGGTCCTCGTCATCACCGACGACACCGTGGAGTGGGCCTTCCGGCCGGCGAGCGGGTCGGCCAGGATGTCGGCCTCGCTGATGATCCCCACCAGCCGCCCCTCCCCCTCCACCACCGGGAGCGCGGTGTGGCGGTGCTCCAGCATCAGCCGGGCCGCGACGGCGACGGGCTCGCGTGCGGCGACCGCGACGACCTCGCGGGTCATCACGGCCGTCACGGGCGTTCCCGCCGACGGCGCCGGTCCGGTGCGGCGGACCCGCACCATGGCGGCGAGTGCGTCGTCCTCGGTGCGGTCGCGGCCGCCGCCGAACAGCCGGCGCAGACCCGGCCGGGAGCCGCCGTCCGCACGGTGACGGAGCAGGTCGCTGCGGGTGACGACGCCCACCAGCCTGCCGCCCTGCACGACGGGCAGCACGCGCAGCTGGCCGTGGCTGCGCAGCCGCTCCGCGACCGCGGCCGCGTTGGCGGTGGCCGACATCGACAGCACGTCGGGGGTCATGATCTCCTCCACCGACGTCCGCTCGTCGGCCTCGACGCCCTCGGTGCGGTGCACCTCGCGGAAACGCAGGACGTCGAGCAGGCTCACCATGCCGACGAGCCGGGACGAACCGGTGACCACGGGCAGCGCGCTGAAGCCGAAGCGGGTCATCCGGTCGACCGCTGCGGAGATCGGTTCGTCGGCGCGGACGGTGACGACGCGGACGGTCATGAGATCCCGGAGTGCTCGTGCCATCGCCGCGACCCTACCGGCCCTTCCAGACCGGCGGACGCTTGTCGCGGAACGAGGCCGGCCCCTCCTGAGCGTCCTCGGAGAGGTAGACGCCCTCGTAGATCCGGTCCGCGGTGTCCAGTGCGGCGGACCAGCCCATCTCGGCGCTGGCGTAGACCATCGCCTTGCCCGCGCGCACCGACAGCGGCGCGTTGCCGGCGATCGTCAGGGCGAGCCGCTGCGTCTCGGCCACCAGGTCGGCGGCCGGCACCACCTTGTTGACCAGCCCCAGCTCGTAGGCCCGCTGCGCGCTGATCGGGTCGCCGGTGAGCACCATCTCCATCGCCACCCGCGGCGGGATGAGCCACGGCAGCGGCGCCGCCCACGGCGAGCCGCGGCCGATCTTCGCCTCGGTGATCGCGAACCGGGCGTGGTCGGCCGCCACGACGAGGTCCACCGACTGCGCGAGCAGGAAACCGCCCGCGTAGGCCACGCCGTTGACGGCGGCGATCACCGGCTTGTCGACGTGCACGGTGCGGCCCAGATGCGGCACGAACGCGCGGCCCGGAACTTTCAGCGCGGTGTCGGCCATCTCCTTGAGGTCGCCGCCCGCACAGAACGCCTTGTCCCCCGCTCCGGTCAGCACGGCGACGGCCGCGGCGTCGTCGGCGGCGAACCGCTCGTAGGCGGTGAGGATCCCGGCCCGCACGGCGGCGTTGAGGGCGTTGCGCGCCTCGGGCCGGTCGATGGTGATCCACGCGACCCGGTCGCGAACCTCGTAGGTGACGGACACGGGCTCCTCCAGTCAGATGAACGGCACTCCGGTCGGAACCTATGCGACGGGACGGCCGTTCGTCGGTCCCGGGTTGCCCCCGTCCCCCTTTCCGCGTGAGGGTGGGGGTCCGCCATCGAGTCGAAGGAGCCTCCCCATGGCATTCCCCGGTCTACAGCACGTCGCCATCACCGTCTCGGATCTGAGGCGCAGCACCCAGTGGTACTCGACGCTGTTCGGCGCCGAGCCCGTCCTCGACGAGGACGAGGAGGGCGGCGCGTTCCACCACACCGTCTTCGCCCTCGACGGCGGCATGCTCTTCGGGCTCCACACGCACATGGGCGCCGAGACGAAGGACCGCGCCGACGAGCACCGCACCGGCCTCGACCACATCGGATTCGCCCTCTCGGGCACGGTGGAGCTGCAGCTGTGGGAGGGCAGGCTCAACGCCCTCGGGATCCCCCACGGCGGCATCAAGAAGGCCCACTACGGCAGCGGCATCTCCTTCCGCGACCCCGACAACATCGCCCTCGAGTTCTTCATCGCGCCCGGCACCTGAGCCGCCCCGAGTCGCCGGACGGGCCCGCGTGCTCTAGAAAGACGTGCTGCCGCTTCGGCAGCACGTCTCCCGGAGGTCTTGTGCACATCTGGCCCGGCTCGCCCTACCCGCTGGGGTCCTCGTTCGACGGCGGGGGCACGAACTTCGCGATCTTCTCGGAGGTCGGCGAGCGCATCGAGCTCTGCCTGTTCGACGACGACGGCACCGAGAGCCGCGTCGACCTCCCGGAGCGCAACGGGCTGGTCTGGCACGGCTACCTGCCGCGCATCTGGCCCGGGCAGCGCTACGGCTACCGCGTGCACGGCCCCTACGAGCCGGCCGCCGGTCTGCGCTGCAACCCGGCCAAGCTGCTGCTCGACCCGTACGCGAAGGCCGTCGACGGTGAGATCGAGTGGGGTCAGTCGCTGTTCTCCTACGACTTCGGCGACCCCGACTCGTTCAACGAGGAGGACTCCGCGCCGCAGGCGATGACCTCGGTGGTGATCAACACCTTCTTCGACTGGGCGGGCGACCAGCCGCCGCGCGTGCCGTACAACGAGTCGATCATCTACGAGGCCCACGTCAAGGGCATGACGATGCGCCACCCCGACATCCCCGAGGACGTGCGCGGCAGCTACGCCGCCATCGCGCACCCGGCCACGATCGCCCACCTGAAGAAGCTGGGCGTCACGGCGATCGAACTGATGCCGGTGCACCAGTTCGTCAACGACTCGACGCTGGTGGACAAGGGCCTGTCGAACTACTGGGGCTACAACTCCATCGGCTTCTTCGCCCCGCACAACAGGTACGCGAGCTTCGGCACGCGCGGCGAGCAGGTCTACGAGTTCAAGTCGATGGTGCGCACCCTGCACAAGGCGGGGATCGAGGTGATCCTCGACGTGGTCTACAACCACACCGCCGAAGGCAACCACATGGGCCCGACGCTGTCGTTCCGCGGCATCGACAACCAGGCCTACTACCGGCTCGTCGAGGGCGACGAGAAGCACTACTTCGACACGACCGGCACCGGCAACAGCCTCAACGTGCGCCACCACGAGTCGCTGCGGCTGCTCATGGACTCGCTGCGCTACTGGGTCACCGAGATGCACGTCGACGGCTTCCGGTTCGACCTCGCCTCGTCGCTGGCGCGGGAGTTCCACGCCGTCGACCGGCTCTCGGCGTTCTTCGACCTGATCAACCAGGACCCGATCGTCAGCCAGGTCAAGCTCATCGCCGAGCCCTGGGACGTCGGCGACGGCGGCTACCAGGTGGGCGGGTTCCCGCCGCTGTGGACCGAGTGGAACGGCAAGTACCGCGACACCGTCCGCGACTTCTGGCGGGGCGAACCGGCCAGCCTCGGCGAGTTCGCGGCGCGCTTCACCGGCAGCTCCGACCTCTACGAGGCCGACAACCGCCGCCCCATCGCCTCGATCAACTTCGTCACCGCCCACGACGGCTTCACGCTGCAGGACCTCGTCTCCTACAACGAGAAGCACAACGAGGCCAACGGCGAGGACAACAACGACGGCGAGAGCCACAACCGGTCCTGGAACTGCGGCGCCGAGGGCCCCACCGACGACGACGCGATCTACGCGCTGCGCGAGCGGCAGAAGCGCAACATCATGACCACGCTGCTGCTGAGCCAGGGCGTGCCGATGATCGCGCACGGCGACGAGCTGGGGCGCACCCAGCACGGCAACAACAACGTCTACTGCCAGGACAACGAACTGTCCTGGGTGGACTGGGAGGCCGCCCGCTACCAGGACGTGCTCACCGACTTCACCGCCCGCCTCGCCCGGATGCGTGCCGAGCACCCGATCTTCCGCCGGCAGCGGTTCTTCCAGGGCCGCCCGGTGCGCGGGAGCAACATCGACGACATCGCCTGGCTGCGCCAGGACGGCCAGCCGATGAGCGACGCCGACTGGGACGGCGCCGCGACGCAGACCCTCACCGTCTACCTCAACGGCGCCGGCATCCCCGACCGTGACGAGCTGGGCATGCAGATCGTCGACGACTCGTTCATGCTGCTGTTCAACGCCCACCACGAGGACCAGACGTTCGTGCTGCCCGACGAGAGCTACGGCAAGGGCTGGAAGACCGCGCTCGACACGGCCGACCCGCTCCTGGCCGACGACCGCCGCCGCTTCCCCGCGCCGGGCAGCACCATCGAGGTCACCTCGCGCTCGGTGCTCATCCTCCAGCGGAGCTTCTAGTGCTGGCCCGGTACGGCTCCGGGACGCCCAGACGCAGCAGGCGTGAGGCACGACCCTGGCCGTTGCGGCGGCGCAGGGCCGCGACGGCCTCGGGTTCGTGCCGGGCGGCGTTGACCAGTACCCCGAACAGCGTGATCACCAGGAAGGCACCGACGAAGCCCAGCTCCTCGCCGAGGATGGCGAAGATGAAGTCGTTGTGCGCATTGGGGAGCACGGTCCGGCCCGACAGGGGATGACGATGTTCGGTATCAGCTATGAGAAATTGTTCGTGTTGGCCGTGATCGCACTATTCGTCCTGGGTCCGGAGCGCCTGCCCGCCGCCGCGACGTGGGTCGGCCAGAACATCCGCAGGGTCCGGGAGTTCGCCGGCCACGCCAACCGACAGCTCCGCAGCGAGCTCGGCCCCGAGTTCGACCAGCTGCGCGAACCACTCGAGCAGTTGCGCGGGCCGCTGCAGGACCTGCGGTCGCTGCGCGATCCACGCTCGGCGCTGATGCGGCACCTGCTCGACGAGCCCTCCCCGCCGTCGAACGGGCCGGTCCCGTCCGCGCGACCGGCCGTCGACACGGACGCCACCTGAACGGCCGGCTCAGGCCTTCCGGTTCGCGGCCTGGGCCGCGAAGAGGCTCGGCGGCAGGCCGTCGGCCACTTCGCGGACGTCGCGCTCCATCTGGGCGGCCAGGTCGTCGAAGCTCCAGGGCCCGTCGGAGGTGACCTCGCCGATCACCGTCGGGTTCTGGTAGACGCCGACCGAGAACCCGACGGCGCCGAGCACGCGGCCGGTCAGCCAGCCCGACCGGTCGCTGGCCAGGTAGAGCGCCAGGGCGGCGATGTTGTCCGGGGAGCGGCTGGGATCGTCGTCGGCGGGACGGTCCTGGATGGCCTTGCGCTCCTGCGGCACGGTGGCCACCAGGCGGGTGGCGGCGGCCGGCGCGATGGCGTTGGCCGTGACGCCGTAGCGGGCCAGTCCCTGGGCCAGCGAGTAGGTCAGCCCGACCACGCCCATCTTCGCCGTGGCGTAGTTGGCCTGGCCGGGTGAACCCTCCAGCCCGGAGTGCGAGGTGAAGTTGACGATCCGGTAGTGGCCGTCCGGGTTGCGCTGCTCGCGGAAGTACGCGGCCGCCGCGCGGGAGGCCGAGAAGTGGCCACGCAGGTGCACGCGGATCACCACGTCCCACTCCTCGTCGGACATGTTGAAGATCATCCGGTCGCGAAGCACGCCCGCGGAGTTCACCAGCACGTCCAGCCCGCCGAACTCCTCCACCGCCGTGGCGACCAGCCGCTTCCCCGTGTCGGTGTCGGCGATGTCGCCGCCGTCGGCGACGGCCCGGCCGCCCGTCGCGCGGATCTCCGCGACGATCGCCTCGGCGGCGCCCGCGTCGCTCCCGGACCCGTCGGGGCCGCCGCCGAGGTCGTTGACGACCACCGCCGCGCCCTCTGCGGCGAAGCGCCGGGAGATCGCGGCGCCGATGCCCCGCGCCCCTCCGGTGACGACCGCGGTCCGTCCGTCGAGCACGCCCATGAGCTCTCCTACCCGATGTCCAGGCGGCCGCGGTCCAGGACCGTCTCGCCGCCGCTGGTGGTGCGGAACCAGGCGCCAGCGCCGTCGCGCCAGACCGAGACGGTCAGCTCGGCGCCGGGCAGCACCGGGCGCGTGAACCGGGCGTCCATGCCGCGGAACCGGGCCGGGTCACCGTCGCAGACCGTGGCGAGCAGCGCCCGCGCGGTGAAGCCGTAGGTGCACATGCCGTGCAGGATCGGGCGGTCGAAGCCACCGCGCCGGGCGAACGCGGGGTCGGTGTGCAGCGGGTTGCGGTCACCGGTGAGCCGGTAGAGCAGCGCCTGGCCGGGCGCGGTGGTGTAGCCGACGATGTGGTCGGGCGCGGACTCGGGCACCGGCGACGGCCCGGACGACCCGCGCGGGCCGCCGAAGCCGCCCTCACCGCCGATGAACACGGACTGGACGGTGGTGGCGAGCGGCTGCCCGGTGGCGGCGTCGACCGCCTCGGCCTCGGTGCGCACCAACGCGCCGCGGCCCTTGTCGAAGACCCCGGTGACGGTGGACGTGGTGGTGGCGCGACCCTCCACCGGCAGGGGTGCGTGCAGCCGGAAGCCCTGCTCGGCGTGCACCAGCAGGGCCGGGTCGAAGTCACCGAGCGGGATGCGGGAACCGCGCGTGATGATGTTCGCGTAGGTGGGCAGCACCGCGGGGCCCACTCCGTCGGTGTTGTCGGTGGTGAAGGCCAGCTCCCCCAGGGGATCGTCGTGGCCTGCGCCCACCGCGAGCGCGTAGAGCAGAACGTCGTCGACGGTCCAGCTGAACTCGACCGGCTCACCCGTCGTGCCGAGCAGACCCTGCGCCAGCGCCATGCCGGTGAGGTTAGGACGGCGCGAGCAGCACCGCACGCCCTACCTGTCCCCCCTTCCGCGAGGTAGCGGCACGGCGCGCCGCCCGGCCGTCGAACGCGTCGGCGAGCGCGGTGGCGGTCGCGGCGTGTCACGCTGGGGTCGCCGACCGACAGGTGCCTCAGCGAGGAGACAGCCGTGTACCCGGGAACGTTCGCCGCGACCACCCCCGACAAGCCCGCCGTCGTGATGGCGGACTCCGGCGCCACGCTGACCTACGCCGAGCTCGACGACCGCTCGATCCGGCTGTCGCGGGTGCTGCACGCCGCCGGCCTGCGCCCCGGCGACGACGTCGCACTGCTGTCGGAGAACTCGCTGCAGTACTACGTGGTGTTCTGGGCCGCGATGCGCAGCGGGCTCTACATCACCGCCATCAACCAGCACCTCACCGCGCCCGAGGTCGCCTACATCGTGGGCGACTGCGGCGCCCGGGCGCTCGTGGTCACCTCGGCGCTGCGCGACGTGGCCGTCGACATCGTGGCCGACACGCCCGATGTGGCACTGCGGCTGGCCGTCGGCGGGGGCGTGCCCGGGTACGACGACTACGACGACACGCTCGCCGCCGCCCCGGCCGAGCCGCTGGCGGAGCAGCCCCGGGGCCGGGACCTGCTCTACTCCTCGGGCACCACCGGCCGGCCGAAGGGCGTGAAGGCGCCGTTGCCCGAGGGGTCGGTGGCGGAGGTCGCCGACCCCCTGCTGGGCCTGTTCGGCCCGCTCTACGGCTTCGACGGCGACACCGTCTACCTCTCCCCCGCGCCGCTCTACCACGCCGCCCCGCTCCGGTTCGGCGGCATGATCCACTCCGTGGGCGGCACCGTGGTCGTCATGCCGCGGTTCGAGCCGGCCGCCGCGCTGGCCGCGATCGAACGCTTCGGCGCCACGCACAGCCAGTGGGTGCCCACGATGTTCGTCCGGATGCTCAAGCTCCCGGCCGAGGTCCGCGAGCGCCACGACCTCTCGTCGCTGCGCGTGGCCATCCACGCGGGGGCGCCGTGCCCCGTGGAGGTCAAGCAGAAGATGATCGAGTGGTGGGGGCAGGACACCCTTCACGAGTACTACGCCGCGACGGAGGCGGTCGGCCTCACGGTGATCGACTCGGCCACCTGGCTGGAGCACCCGGGATCGGTCGGGCGCTCGATCCTGGGCGTCATCCACATCTGCGACGACGACGGACTGGAGGTGCCGACGGGCAGTGTGGGCGTCGTCTGGTTCGAGCGCGAGGAGTTCCCGTTCGCCTACCACAACGACCCGGAGAAGACGGCCGGGGCGCAGCACCCCGACCATCCGACGTGGGGCACCACCGGCGACGTCGGCTACGTCGACGAGGACGGCTTCCTCTTCCTCACCGACCGCAAGGCGTTCATGATCATCTCGGGCGGGGTGAACATCTACCCGCAGGAGGTGGAGAACGCCCTGACGCTGCACCCGGCCGTGTTCGACCTCGCCGTGATCGGGGTGCCCGACGAGGAGATGGGCGAGGTGGTGAAGGCCGTCGTCCAGCCGGCCGAGGGCGTCGAGCCCGGCCCCGAGCTGGAGGCGGAGCTGCTGGCCTTCCTCAGCGGACGGATCGCGCGGTTCAAGGTGCCGCGCAGCATCGACTTCGTGGCCGAGCTGCCACGCACGGCCACGGGAAAACTGCAGAAGCACAAGATCAGGGAGAGCCACGTGGCGGAGGTGGCGCGATGAGCGACTCCTCCTGGCTCGACCGGATCACCCCGGCCTGAGAGGTATCAGACCCGGTGGCGGCGCACCGCCGCCACCGGGCTGCGGCGCCGCGTCGCCCGGTCGGCACTCGCGCCCGTCAGCGCCCGCACCTCCATCTCGGCCTGCCGGCGCCGCGCGTCGCGGTCGGGGCGGCGGCTGCACCACGTGCCGACCGCACCCAGCAGGAACGACGCCGGGATCGACACCATCCCCGGGTTGGCGAAGGGGAACCAGGCGAAGTCGACGTCGGGGAACAGCGACGTCGGGCGCCCGGACACCTCCGGGGAGAACGCCACCAGCCCGAGCGCGATGATCATGCCGCCCCAGATGCTCAGCACCGCGCCCGTGGTGGTGAAGCGCGGCCAGTACAGCGTGTAGAGCAGCGACGGCAGGTGGGCCGACGCGGCCACCGCGAACGTCAGCCCGACCAGCACGGCGATGTTCTGACCGTTGGCCACGATGCCGCCGGCGATGGCGGCGATCCCCACCACCACGGCGGTGCCGCGCGCCACCCGCACCTCCTTGCGGGGCTCGGCGTGGCCGCCCTTGAGGACCCCCGCGTAGACGTCGTGGGCGAACGAGGCCGACGCGGTGATCGTCAGGCCGGCGACGACGGCGAGGATCGTGGCGAACGCGACCGCCGCGACGACGCCGAGCAGGATCTCCCCGCCCAGCTCGTAGGCCAGCAGCGGCGCGGCGGCGTTCGACTCGCCCGCCGCCGCGGTGATGGCCTCCGGCCCGACGAGGGCGGCGGCGCCGTAGCCGATGACGATGGCGGCGAGGAAGAACCCGCCGATGAGCCAGATCGCCCACACCGCCGAGCGACGCGCGGCCCGGCCGTCGGGCACGGTGTAGAAGCGCATCAGCACGTGCGGGAGGCTCGCCGGGCCGAGCAGCCCCGCCAGCCCGAGCGAGAGGAAGTCGAGCTTCGACAGGCCCGTCTGCCCGTACTGCGGGCCGGGCTGCAGCAGCGCCGCACCGGCTCCCGGGTTGGCCTGCATCGTGGAGCCCAGCAGCGAGGAGAGGTTGAACCCCCACCGGCCCAGCACCCACACCGCGAGCGACGCGCCCGCGACGACCAGCAGCGCCGCCTTGAGGATCTGCACCCACGTGGTGCCCTTCATGCCGCCGACCAGCACGTAGACGAGCATGAGCACACCCACGCCGCCGATGACGACCGACTGGCTGAACCGGTCGGAGTTTCCGATGCCCACCAGCAGGGAGACGAGCCCGCCGGCCCCGGCGATCTGGGCCACCAGGTAGAGCATGGACACGAGCAGCGTCGACGTGGCGGCGGCCGCCCGCACCGGGCGCACCCGCAGCCGGTAGCTCAGCACGTCGGCCATCGTGTAGCGGCCGGTGTTGCGCAGCGGCTCGGCGACGAACAGCAGCGCGATCACCCAGCCGGTCAGCGAGCCGATCGCGAACATGACGCCGTCGTAGCCGTAGACCGCCACCGCGCCGACGACGCCCAGGAACGCCGCGGCGGACAGGTAGTCCCCCGCGATCGCGATGCCGTTCTGCGCGCCGGTGAAACCCTGGCCGCCGGTGTAGTAGTCGGTGGTGGCCCGCCCGCCGCGCGCGGTGGCGATCATGATGGCGAAGGTCGCCAGGACGAACCCGGCGAAGATCGTCAGGTTGAGGCCGGGGTTCCCGACGGTGGGACTCGCGGCGAGCAGTGACATGAGCGTCCCTTCGCGGTACTCGAATGGCGGCATGATAATCACCCGTTCGCCGAAGAATGAGCACATGTGGTGACGAAAGGTCGGCTGTCAGCGGTGAGTGGTCACCCGAACCGACGCGATACTGGCTACTCTGCGTGGCAGGGTTCCGTCGAACACGGCCGATCGGGGGATCGATGGCTGTCCACAGCACGGCACTGGACGAGCGGCGCGGCCGCGGGGTCTGGATGCGACCCGGCGCCGCCGCCCGGGCGCTGCGGGACGCGGCCCGGAAGGCGCTCGCGACGACCGAGGCGGGGCTGAGCCTGATGCGCCCGATCCTCGAGCAGCACGCGGCGGAGCGCGGCCACGCGCTGGGCCCGGACCACCTCGACACCCTCGCCGCGGAGAACGAGCTGGCCCTGGCCGACCTCGCCGACGACCAGCCGGGCGCCGCGCTGGACCGGCTGACGGTGCTCGCCGCCGACTGCGAGCGGGCGCTGGGCCACGACCACCCCGACACCCTCGTCGTCCGCGGGAACCTCGCGGCCGCGCGCCTGGCGCTGGGCCAGAGCGGGGTGGCGGCCGCCGAGCTCGCCGCGCTGGTCGTCGACCGCGAGCGGGTGCTCGGCAACGGTCACGCGTCCACCCACAACGCCCGCATCGAACTCGCGCTGGCCCGGTTCGCGGCCGGGCGGCCGACCACCGCGGTCGAGCCGCTCGAGTCGGTGCTCGTGAGCGTCGACGCCCGCTACGGCAGCCGCCACCCGCTCTCCCGGCTCTGCCGGACCATGCTCGCCGAGGCCCGCAGCGCCTGACCCCGCCCGCCGATCCCGGGCACCGTCAGAGCGTGCCCTCCAGGCGCCGCGCCAGGATCTGGACGAAGCCGGCCGGGTCGGTCAGGTCCCCGCCCTCGGCCAGCAGGGCCATGCCCGCGAGGAGGCGGGCCGTGTCGGCCAGGGCCGCGTCGTCGGGCCGCTCCTCGTGCGCCGTGCGCAGGCCGGCCACCAGCGGGTGGCCGGGGTTCAGCTCGAGGATCCGCTTGATCGTCGGCAGCTCCTGGCCCATCGCCCGGTACATCTTCTCCAGGGTCGGGGTCATGTCGGTGCTGTCGCCCACGAGGCACGCGGGCGAGGTGGTGAGCCGCGAGGTGAGGCGCACCTCCCGCACGTCGTCGGCGAGCACCTCCCCCATCCACGACACGAGCCCGGCGAACTGCTCGGCGCCCTCCACCTCGTCGTCCTCGGTGGCGCCCTTCGCGATCGACGCCAGCGGGGTGCCGTCGAACTCGCCGACCTGCTCGACCCACACCTCGTCGATCGGGTCGGTGAGCAGCAGCACCTCGTGCCCCTTGGCGCGCAGGGCCTCCATGTGCGGGGAGTTCTCGATCGCGGTGCGCGACTCGCCGGTGGCGTAGAGGATCTGCTCCTGGCCCTCGGGCATCCGCTCCTTGTAGGCGGCGAGCGTCGTCGGCTTCTCCGGATCGTGGGTGCTGGCGAACGAGCAGACCGCGAGGATCTCGGCGCGGTTGTCGGGGTCCTCGAGCAGCCCCTCCTTGACCGCGCGGCCCATCTCGCCCCAGAAGGTGGCGTACTTCTCGGCGTCGTCGGTCTGAAGGGCCTTGATCGTCGAGAGCACCTTGCGCACCAGGCGCTTGCGGATCAGCTGGATCTGGCGGTCCTGCTGGAGGATCTCGCGCGAGACGTTGAGCGAGAGGTCGGCGGCGTCGACCACGCCCTTGACGAAGCGCAGGTACTCCGGGACGAGCGCCTCGCAGTCGTCCATGATGAACACCCGGCGCACGTAGAGCTGCACGCCGCGGCGGCTCTCGCGCAGGAACAGGTCCATCGGCGCCCGCGACGGCAGGAACAGCAGCGCCTGGTACTCGAAGGTGCCCTCGGCCTGCAGCCGGATGGTCTCCAGCGGCTCCTGCCAGTCGTGGCTGACGTGCCGGTAGAACTCGGCGTACTCCTCCGCGGAGACGTCGTCCTTCGGGCGCGCCCAGAGCGCCTTCATGCGGTTGAGCGGCTCGGTCTCGCCGGAGAGGCGGATCGGCCAGGTGATGAAGTCCGAGTACCGGGTGACGATCCGCCGGATCGTCGACGGGTCGGTGTAGTCGGGCATGGCGTCCTCGGCGTCGGCCGGCTTGAGCGCCAACGTCACCGAGGTGCCCTGGGGGGCGTCGGGCTCGTCGTCGACGGTGTAGCTGCCCTCTCCGGCGGACTCCCAGCGCACCCCGGCGTCGGAGCCGGCGCGGCGGGTGACCATGGTGACCGAGTCGGCGACCATGAAGCTCGAGTAGAACCCGACGCCGAACTTGCCGATCAGCTCCTGAGCGGCCCCGATCTCCTGGGAGTCGTTGGCCGCGCGCAGCGACGCGAGCATCTCCGCGGTGCCGGACTTCGCGATGGTGCCGATCAGCGCCACCACCTCGTCGCGGGTCATGCCGATCCCGTTGTCGCGCACCGTGACCGTGCGCGCGTCGGCGTCGGCGGTGATCTCCACGTGCAGGTCGGAGACGTCGACCTGCAGGTCCTTGTCCCGGTAGGTCTCCAGCCGCAGCTTGTCCAGCGCGTCGGAGGCGTTGGAGATCAGCTCCCGCAGGAACACGTCGCGGTTGGAATAGATCGAGTGGACCATCAGCTGGAGCAGCTGGCGCGCCTCGGCCTGGAACTCGATCGTCTCGGCGGTCATCGTGTGCAGTCCTTCCCGTCTGTCGAGGTGGGTCGGACCCTACCGTCGGGCGCGCCGGACGGTCGCGGGCGTCAAGGAGCCGTCAAGCCGCCTTGACGCCGGCCGCCGCGGCGCGCTTCATGCGGGGATGCGAAGCTCTACGCCCGTCATGATCACCGTCGCCGTGCTCGCCCCTCTCGCGCTGTGCGGGCTGCTCGTACCGTTCCGGGCCGACGTGGTGAGCACGAACGCCGCGCTGCTGCTCGTGCTGGTCGTCGTCGGTGTGGCCGCCACGGGCAACCGGCTCGCCGGCGTGGGGGCGGCACTGGCGGGCGCGCTGTGGTTCGACCTCCTGCTCACCGCCCCCTACGGCACGCTCGCGATCGCGAACCGCGACGACATCGAGACCGCGGTGCTGCTGGTGCTCGTCGGGCTCGCGGTCACCGAGATCGCCCTGTGGGGCCGCCGCCAGCAGTCGCGGTCGAGCCGTCGCGAGGGCTACCTCGCCGGTGTCACCGCGGTGGCCCGGACGGTGGCGTCGGGCGAGTCGTCGCTGCCGGAGCTGGTCGAGCGGGTCGGCCGGCAGATCTCCGACGTCCTCGACCTCGACGCCTGCCGGTTCGACCCGGGCCCCGTCGACGGCGCCGTCCGCCTGTTCCGCGACGGTGCCGTCACGTGGAGCGGCCACGAGGTGGACGTCGAGCGGGAGGGGCTGCCGACGATGGACGAGATCAGCCTCCCCGTCGAGTACGGCGGGGCCTCCTACGGCCACTACGTGCTGACCTCGTCGACGGCCGTGCGGCGCCCCGACCGCGAGCAGCTGGCCGTCGCGATCACCCTCGCCGAGCAGGTGGGCGCGGCACTGTCGGCGCGGCGGACGGAGACGACGCCCTAGACGGCTCCTCTCTGTGTCAAGTGGATCTTGGGTCAGGTTGTAGAGTCGGTGGTGGCGGGTCCGGGAAGT